>CACJRI010000027.1 GCA_902595715.1 uncultured SAR86 cluster bacterium | reverse complement strand
AGATATTAGTGCGAAACTATTAGTTCTTCATGGCCACCTAGATCCTATGGTAGGCCAAGATCAGATAGATTCTTTTTCTGAGGAAATGAATAAAAAAGGCGTTGATTGGCAATTACATTCCTTTGGAAATGCCATGCATGCATTTACAAATCCAGATGCCAATGATCCAAGTTTTGGAACGGTTTATTCACAGGATGCAGATCAGAGATCTTGGAAAATCTTTAAAGATTTTTTATCAGAAATTTTTAGTTAGATAAAGTGAAGTCATCTGAAGTAAGAAAGACTTTCTTAGATTTTTTTGTTCAGAGAGGGCATAAAGAAGTAGCAAGTTCCGGCCTTGTTCCGATCAATGACCCCACCTTAATGTTTTCTAATTCTGGGATGAATCAGTTTAAAGACGTATTCCTTGGAACTGAAAAAGTTAATTTTGATAAAGCAACTTCATCTCAAAAATGTGTGAGAGCAGGAGGAAAACATAACGACTTAGATAATGTTGGTTTTACTCTTAGACATCATACTTTCTTTGAAATGCTAGGAAATTTTAGTTTTGGGGACTACTTCAAAGAAAAAGCTATAGAGTTAGCATGGGAACTTCTCACAGAAAAATTTAAACTTGATAAAGATAAACTTTGGGTAACTGTACATGTTGATGATAAAGAATCTGAAGATATTTGGCTTAAAAGAATAAAGTTTCCTGCTGAAAGGCTTTCAAGACTTACTGAAGATAATTTCTGGTCCATGGGAGATACAGGTCCATGTGGTCCTTGTTCAGAAATATTTTATGATCATGGTGAAAGTCTTCAGGGAGAAGCACCACAAGAAGGTGTAGATACTGGAGAAAGGTTTGTGGAGATCTATAATTTGGTTTTTATGCAATATAACCGAGATCACAATGGCAAACTTTCCAATCTTCCAAAGCAATGTGTTGATACTGGAATGGGCCTAGAAAGAATCACAGCAGTATTACAAAAAACTAGTGACAATTATAAAACGGATATTTTCAATAACATTATTGAATCAACTGCCGAAACATTAAATGAAAAAAACCTTTTGAATCCATCTTTAAGAGTTATAGCAGATCATCTTAGATCATCTGTTTTTCTAATTTCTGATGGCGTGAACCCAAGTAACGAAGGAAGAGGATATGTTTTAAGAAGAATCATAAGAAGAGCTCTTACTCATGCCTACAAAATAAATAATGAAAAAGATTTTTCTTTTTCAGACATATTTGACACATTAGGTGAATCTTTATTAGAAACCTATCCGGATATCAAAAAAAATAAGACTGCTATTTTGGAGGAACTCAAATCTGAAGAAGATCAATTCAGAGAAACTTTAAAACAGGGAATGAGACTTCTTGAAGAAAAAATTAAAGGCTCAAAAAATATGACTTTGCCCGGAGAGGTAATTTTTAAACTCTATGATACATATGGATTTCCTGTTGACCTAACTAGAGATTTAGCTCAAGAAAATGAACTTAGCCTGGACCTTTCCGGCTATGAAAAGCTCATGGCAGCACAAAGGGCAAACGCAAAAAAAGAAAGTAAATTTGAGGCCCTTTTGCCAGCTGCAATTGATTTAGATGATGAGACAAAATTTGTAGGCTACGAAGATACTTCGATTGAATCTGAAATCAAATTAATTTTCAAAGACGGTAAAGAAGTTAAATCTGCCTCAGAAGGGGAATGCATGATTGTGCTTGATTCTACTCCCTTTTATGGAGAATCTGGAGGTCAAGTTGGTGATAAAGGAAAACTGAGTGCAAAGGGTCTAGAGATTGAAGTATTAGATACTCAGAAGATAGGAAATTTTCACCTACATATAAGTAAGATCAAAAAGGGCTCAATAAATCTTAATGACAGAGTTAAAGCCGAGATCAATTCAGAAAGAAGAAGGGCAATTGTTTCTAATCATTCAGCAACACATCTAATGCACTCTGCTTTGAGAAATATTTTAGGCGAACACGTTCAACAAAAAGGCTCATTGGTGAACGAGGAGAAGTTAAGGTTTGATTTT
>CACJRI010000026.1 GCA_902595715.1 uncultured SAR86 cluster bacterium | reverse complement strand
GGCTCAATTATCTCTCCTATTCCCGAGACTCTTCCAGAGTGACCTTTTAAAAAAAATGGTATATCTGATCCTATAGATTTTCCTAGATCTATTAAATCATTCAAGGTTAAATTTAGTTTCGCAAGACTATTTACTGCTAGCATTACAGTTGCCGCATTGGAACTACCGCCACCAAGACCAGAACCTAAGGGAATATTTTTCTCAATTTTTACAGAATAATTAAGTTTAGTATCACAAAAGGACTCAATTTTTTTTAAAGCTTGAGTAACTAAGTTTTCTTGTTGAGATACCTGAATTTTTGTTGTTGAAACTAAAAGTTTATTTGAAGGCGAAATTTCTATTTTGTCTCCCCAATTTAAAAATTGAAAATCTGAATCTATATCATGAAAGCCATCCGACCTCTTTCTAACTATTTTCAAAGATAAATTAATTTTTGCTGGAGAACTAAATAGCATTGAGTTTCAGAGACAATCTAAATTTTAGAAAATTTCCTTGAATAATTAGACCTGATTTATTTGATAAATTCTTTTTTAGTTTAAGATTTTGCAATGAAAAATTCTGACACTCAATGTTTGTACATTTAAAAAAAAACCATTTAAGAAATAACTTTAAATCAGATTCTTTTATGATGTTTTCGAATTTAAAGTTAGTTTTGATTTCTTCATTTTTAAATGAAATTATAAAGTCTTTACTCAAACTATCTAAATTCAATTGAATTCTCTTCTCTACGTCACTTACATTTATGGTTCCTGAGAAATATTCAGAATTAGAAGCAAGAGAAAACTTACCTTTTTTTAAAAATATACCCTCTTTAGTTTCGATTGCGACACAAGAAAAGAGGAAAAAAACCAAAAAAAGATACCAAGCTAAAAACGATTTTTTCATATGTAAGCAGACTAGATACTATAATAGTTTTATGCTGGAGTCGGTAAAAAAGAAACTAGAAGAAATTCAAATTAAATTTTCCCAAATGGAATCTGAGCTTTCAAAGCCAGAGATAATAGAAAATCAAATCAAGTTTACGTCTATTTCAAAAGAATATTCAAACCTGAAACCTATTGTCGATAGTTTTAGCGAATTTAAATCTGTTGAGGAAAATATTGATCAATCAAATCAACTTTTGAATGATTCGGATAGTGAAATTAGAGCCTTAGCTCAAGAAGAACTAGAAAGTCTCAAAAATAAAAAAGATTCGCTAGAAGAAAATTTAAAAAAAATGCTATTACCAAAAGATCCAAATGACGAAAAAAATGCATTTATAGAAATTCGAGCTGGAACAGGAGGCGATGAAGCGGGGCTGTTCACTGGCGATTTATTTAGGATGTTTTCCAGGTTGTCAGAAAGACGCAAATGGCAAATAGAAATCATTAGTTCTAGAGAAAGCGAAAAAGGAGGTTTCAAAGAAATAGTATCTAAAATTACTGGAAGAGGTGTTTATGGTTTTCTCAAATATGAATCAGGAATACATAGGGTTCAAAGAGTTCCAGAAACTGAATCACAGGGAAGAATTCACACTTCAGCATGTTCAGTGGCCGTCCTGCCAGAGGCAGATGAACAAGAAAACATAAACATTGATAAGTCAGAAATTAGAGTTGATACTTTTCGAGCATCTGGTGCAGGAGGACAGCACGTTAATAAAACTGATTCCGCAGTTAGACTGACTCATATTCCATCTGGAATTGTTGTTGAGTGTCAGGATGGAAGATCGCAACATAAGAATAAAGAGAAAGCTATGTCTTTACTTCAAAGTAAACTAAATGAAGTAGCCCTAGAAGAACAAGCCAAAGAATTAGACTCTCAAAGAAAGATCATGGTTGGAAGTGGTGATAGGTCAGAAAAAATTAGAACTTATAATTTTCCTCAAAGCAGAGTTACTGATCACAGAATAGAATTTTCTGTGCATAATTTGGAAGAATTTTTAGATGGCGATATGGAAATTATGCTATCAGCTCTAACAGAAGAAAATGAAGCAAAAAAACTTATTAACTTAGAAAATGAACCTGCCTGATGCTTCTCAAGGATAAGTTAATAGAAACTA
>CACJRI010000025.1 GCA_902595715.1 uncultured SAR86 cluster bacterium | reverse complement strand
GGAAGTATGTTTATCATTCCAGACTACTGGATAATCTCCACCAATGGGATTACTGTCATCGTCTCTTCTACCTAGATTAAACGTTACGGGCAAATCAAAAATAAGAACATAGTTTTTGGTGATAGCACAATCATGAACCATTGGTCTGCTCGGTGTTTCAATGATTTGATCTTTGATGAGTTTGCCGTTGCTATCTATAGTTACATAATGAACTTGGCCTAATCCATTTACGTATTCCCCAAAATCATAACTCACGGCATGCATTTCTCCAGTATCTGAATCAATCTTTGGGTGGGCAGTAAATCTTTTATTATCTGCTGTTGGAAAAGGCTCTTCTTCGAGAAAATTCATCTCAGAGTCCATTATTACCGGAGATACTCCTCCCTCAACTAAGGCATAAATTTTTTCACCGTGTTTTAGCACATGAGTATTGGGACCAAAACCAAAAGGCGAGGTCACAAATTTATTCTTATACCAAAGGGCTTTTCCATCTTCTACTCTTATGCCATGAATCATACCGTCTCCGAAAAAAGGATGATAATTTTCATGATTTATAGGCTCTTTTGGATTAGGTCCATTTCTGAGAAATAGACCAGATAGTTCTCTAGGTAATTCACCCGTAATTTTTAATTCAGTTGAAGATGTTTCTTCTACCGGATACCAGTTTCCAGACAAAAATTTATTTTTACTTTCTCTTTTAGCCATTCTTTTTATCCTCCCTTAAATTCATTGGATCTTTATATACGGTATAAATTGTTATGACAAGAATGAATCCAATTAAGAAGTAATTAAAATATTCTATAAATGCAACACCCAAAAAGTAGCCACTTAAGACATACAAAGAAGTCCATATTGGAGCAGACAAAATAGTTACTGGAAAAAAAACTCTTTTATTCATTCCCAAAGAGCCTGCCGTAAAGGGCACTACACATCTTAAAGGACCAAAAAACCTACCTAGCGCGACACTTAAAATTCCATATTTTCCCATAAACTTTTGAGCCTGTTTTATATAGCCATGATAATTATAAGGTACCCAATCATATAGTTTGTTTCCAACCAATATTCCCAAGCCAAAACTAACAGAATCTCCAGCAACCATTCCCATAGTTGCGTAAAAAGTTATCTCAAAAGGACTTATTCCAACTGTTGCTGCAAGCGCTCCAACACCAGGAACAATTAAGGTAGCAGGCGTAAACAAACCTGCAATGAACAGGGATTCAATAAAAATCAATGCAAAAATAGTCCAATTTACCCAATCAGGATTGGCTTCTAAAAAAGAAAGGATAGAATCGAACATAGGCAGATAATTAAATTATTGCAATAATACAGTACATGAGTGCAAAAACATCCCTTTCAGAGTTAGATTTAATCTGCAAACAAGCTCAAGAAGCAAAGATTGAATTAAGACGATCTTCGAAAGCACAAAAAAATGACGCGCTAAAATATGCTGCTGAGTATTTGTTAAAGAACAGAGCAAAACTCATAGATGCAAATACCATTGATATGGAATTAGCCAGTCAGAAAGACTTACAAGATTCATTTGTTGATCGACTTGAGCTAAATGAAAAAAGGATAGATTCAATGATTTCTGGATTGGATAAAGTCATAAATTTAGACGATCCAGTAGGCCAAACAGATCAACCTCATACTTCGCCATCTGGCTTTGAAGTATCAAAAATGCGTGTTCCTCTTGGCGTGATAGGAATTATTTATGAATCTCGACCAAACGTTACAGCGGATGCTTCGGCATTATGCTTGAAGTCCGGTAATGCATGTATCTTAAGAGGAGGATCAGAAGCAGCTAATTCTAATGTTGTAATTGAGGAGTGCATGCAAGATGGTTTGAATAAAGCATCATTGCCTAAATACTCTATCCAGCTTATAAAAAATCAAGATAGGAAACTTGTAGGAGAAATGATTAAGCGAGAAGGGGACATTGATTTATTAATCCCTAGGGGCGGGAAAAGTTTAATAAAAGTTATTTCTGATGAAGCCAAAATTCCAGTACTCAAACACTATGAGGGTTTGTGTCATGTTTTCATCGATAAAGATGCTGATTTAAAAAAAGCCATAGAAATATCCGTAAA
>CACJRI010000024.1 GCA_902595715.1 uncultured SAR86 cluster bacterium | reverse complement strand
TTGGACAGCTTGGTTTTGTAGGTACCCAAATTGATCATGGGTTCGATGGTAAAGCACATGCCTTCTTGCAAGGACATGCCGGTATTGGGTTGGCCGTAATGCAAAACTTGCGGATCTTCATGAAAAACCTTGCCAATGCCATGTCCGCAGTATTCTCTTACCACTGAATAATGATTGCCCTCAGCATGGACTTGAATGGCATGACCAATGTCACCCAATCTAGCTCCGGGCTTAACTTGTTCAATACCTCGATAAAGGCATTCTTGAGTAATATCAACTAGGCGTTGTGCGTGAGGTTGGGCTTTACCAACCATGAACATTTTACTGGTATCGCCGTGATAGCCGTCTTTGATGACGGTGACATCGATATTTATGATGTCATTGCTTTTTAGAATTCTATTTTCAGTTGGAATGCCATGACAAACCACTTGATTGATTGAGGTGCAAATTGATTTTGGAAAGCCTTTATAGTTTAAAGGCGCTGGAATGCAATTGATCTCATCCACGATGAAGTCGTGACAAATTTTGTCCAACTCACCGGTAGAAATTCCTGGTTTTACATGTTCACCGATCATCTCCAAAGTCTGAGCAGCAAGCTTACCTGCTAGCTTCATACCTTTTATATCTTCCGAATTTTTAATCATAAGTTAAATTTTTAATGGACTTTACAGAGTTATTTCATTAGAGTCACATTCTAATGCAAACGGCATTAGATTATAAAACGCGATACATAGTTTCTACTTTGTTCGCGTTTTTTTTTACCCATTTAAAGAAGGTGTTTCTTGAGAGCTAAACCTGCTCAGCTCATCTTAAAATCTGGCGAAATCTTCGATGGCGAAGCTTTTGGTTATACCAAAGAAAAAGTAGGCGAACTAGTTTTCAATACTTCAATGACCGGCTACCAAGAAATCATTACCGATTTGTCTTATACCGACCAACTCATTTGCTTTACTTATCCGCATATTGGAAACGTTGGCACCAATATCGATGATCACGAATCTGTCGTTGGTGGTGCGAGTGGTGTGGTTATTAGAGATCTTACTAGAGTTGAGAGCAATTGGAGGAATGAACTTTCTTTGGCTGATTTTTTAAAGGCCAATAAAGTGCCAGGCATAAAAAATATCGATACCAGAAAGTTAACTAGAGTTTTGAGAAACAAAGGTTCTCAACCGGCCTTTATTTCCTATAAGAAAAAAACCAAAAAAGATATTGAGAAATTGTTTGAAAGATTCGGCAGCTTAAAAGGTAAAGATTTGGCTTCCAAAGTAACGACTGCAAAATCTTACTTATGGAAAAAGCCAAGTTATGGATCAAAAAAACCCAAACTGAAATATAAAATCATCGCACTTGATTTTGGGGTCAAACACAACATTCTCCGCTTGTTGGTGGATCGTGAATGTCAGGTTGAAGTCATGCCTGCCAATACCGACTTTGAAACCATTCTGACTAAAAAACCAGATGGTGTATTTTTATCCAATGGGCCAGGAGACCCAGAACCTTGTCATCAACCAATAGAAACCATTTCAAGATTGATTAGGGAAACAAAAATACCGTTGTTTGGAATTTGCTTGGGGCATCAACTTTTAGGTCTAGCGTTGGGTATGAAAACTGAAAAAATGAAATTTGGTCACCACGGCGCCAATCATCCGGTAAAAAATCTCATTACTAACGAAGTGGCAATAACCAGTCAAAACCATGGCTTTACGATTTCAGAAAAGTCTTTATCAAAAGATATTTCAATTACGCACCGATCTTTATTCGATGGCTCCATTCAAGGAATTTCTTTTCAAAAAAATCGCGTGTTTGGTTTTCAAGGTCATCCAGAAGCAAGTCCTGGACCGCAAGAATTGCAATCGCTCTTTGATACTTTCATCGCTCAGGTTAATAAATATGCCAAAAAGAACTGATATCAAATCCGTTTTGATCATTGGCGCAGGGCCAATCATCATTGGTCAGGCTTGTGAATTTGATTATTCTGGAGTGCAGGCTTGTAAAGCTTTAAGAGAAGAGGGTTACAAAGTCATCTTGGTCAATTCCAACCCAGCAACAATAATGACCGATCCTGGCTTGGCGGATGCTACCTACATTGAACCCATTACATGGCAATCTTTGGAAAAGATTATCAAGATCGAAAAACCCGATGCGATTTTACCGACCATGGGTGGTCAAACTGGACTGAACGTAGCTCTGGATCTAAATAAAAAAGGAATTCTCAAAAAATACAACATTGAATTGATTGGTGCGACTAAGGAAGCTATCGATAAAGCCGAAGATCGAGAACTCTTTGCCGCAGCAATGGAAAAAATTGGCCTTAAAGTACCTCTAGCTAAACTGGCTCATAACATTGAAGAGTGTTGGGAAGTGCAACAACTGGTTGGCTATCCTTGCATCATTAGACCCAACTTTACCTTGGGTGGTTCTGGTGGAGGAATTGCCTACAACAGCGATGAGTTTGAAGAGATTTGTCACAGAGGCTTGGATTTATCACCAACTTCAGAGCTTTACATTGATAAATACCTTGCAGGCTGGAAAGAGTATGAGATGGAAGTTGTCAGAGACAAAGCCGATAACTGCATCATTATTTGTTCCATTGAAAATTTTGATCCCATGGGAGTTCACACTGGGGATTCGATTACTGTAGCGCCAGCACAAACATTGACTGACAAGGAATACCAAATGATGCGAAATGCCTCAATGGCCATCCTAAGAGAAATTGGAGTAGAGACCGGTGGATCCAATGTCCAGTTTGCTATCAATCCAGAAGATGGAGAGATGGTCGTGATTGAAATGAATCCCAGAGTTTCCAGATCTTCTGCTTTGGCATCCAAAGCAACAGGTTTTCCGATTGCCAAGATTGCAGCAAAACTTGCTGTTGGTTTCACTCTGGACGAATTGCAAAACGATATCAGCAAAGATTCCATACCAGCCTCTTTCG
>CACJRI010000023.1 GCA_902595715.1 uncultured SAR86 cluster bacterium | reverse complement strand
AGAGCAGCAACCGCACATTATGCATTCGTAAAGACCATCTAGTTTTTCCCTTTCCTCGATTGTTTGAGGAATAGCTTCTCTAGTATCAACTTTTTTATCAGTGATTAGATATGGCTTAACTTTTTTATACTGATCAACAAATTGTTTCATATCAACAATTAAGTCTTTAATCACAGGTAGACCTGGTAGAGGTCTTATAGAAAGCTTATTAGATTTTACTGCATCAGATAAAGGCGTAATACACCCTAGTCCATTTTTTCCATTTATGTTTAAACCATCAGATCCGCAAACTCCCTCACGACAAGATCTTCTGAAAGAAATAGATGGATCTTGTTCCTTTGCAAGCATCAAGACATCTAGAACCATTAGATCTTTTTCTACAGGTATATCTATATCAAAGTCTTGCATGTATGGCTTTTCTTGCTTCAGGGGGTCATATCTGTAGATGCTCAATCTAAGAGTTTTGATTTCACTTGCTGCAATTGCATTCATTAATAGGTCCTGACAATCGGTTGGAACGCTTGAACCTGCTTAGGTCTAAAATTAACATCTCTTTTAGATACTTGCTTAGTATCGGAAAAATAAATCGAGTGTTTGAGCCAATTTTCATCATCCCTATCTGGGTAATCTTCTCTGGAGTGAGCTCCCCTGCTTTCTTTTCTTTCATTTGCACTGATTGCAGTGGCTTCAGCAACTTCGATTAAATTAAGGAGTTCCAAAGCTTCAACTCTGGCTGTATTAAATTGAGAGGATTTATCTGCAAGATGGATATTTTGAGATTTATCTCTGAGATCGGAGACTTCTTTAATGCCATTTTCCATCAACTCTTCAGTTCTAAATACTCCAAAATTCATTTGCATTGTTTTTTGCAAGTCTTTTTTAACTTCTACAAAGTTTTCTCCAGATTGGCTGACGTTTACTCTGTTTAAATTCCTGAGAGCATAGTCAATATCATCAGATGAAGGGTTATCCATTTTTATGCCAGACTTAAAACTTTCTTCTATATGTAATCCCGCAGATCTTCCAAAAACAATTAGGTCTAGAAGAGAATTTCCTCCTAAACGATTACCGCCATGAACGGAGACACAAGCTGCTTCTCCTGCAGCATAAAGTCCATCTATAATTTTATCCGTACCGTCAGGATTTTGTGAAATAACCTGACCGTGAACATTTGTTGGAATGCCTCCCATTGCATAATGACATGTTGGAACAACCGGAATAGGATGTTCTGCGGGATCAACATGTGCAAACCTTTTAGATAATTCTGTTACTCCAGGTAGTCTTTTATGAACGATTTCGGGTCCCAAATGATCTAGTTTTAAATAAACGTGATCAGCATCCGGACCACAGCCTCTACCTTCTAGGATTTCAGTAAACATGGATCTTGCAACAACGTCCCTGCTAGCTAGATCTTTGTAATTAGGAGCGTATCTTTCCATGAATCGTTCACCGTCTTTGTTGACCAAGTAACCACCTTCTCCCCTACAGCCTTCGGTTACTAAAGTTCCATGCCCATGAATACCTGTCGGATGAAACTGCCACATCTCCATATCCTGCACTGGGAAACCGGCTCTCAACGCCATTCCAGTTCCATCGCCAGTATTGATGAGGGCGTTTGAGGTTGTTTGATATATCCTTCCTGCTCCCCCAGTAGCTAAAACAGTAGCTTTAGATTTTAAAAAGTATGGTTCGCCGGATTCAATCTCGAAGGCAATAACTCCAACAACCTGATCGTTTTGATTTTTTACAAGATCAACTGCGAACCACTCTGAAAGAAAGTTGGTTCCAGCTTTAACGTTTGCTTGGAAAAGAGTATGCAAAAGAGCATGGCCTGTTCTATCTGCAGCGGCACAAGTTCTTTCGGCTTGTCCCCCTTTTCCATAATCTTTTGACTGACCTCCAAATGCTCTTTGATAAATTTTGCCTTCTTCAGTTCTAGAAAATGGCAATCCCATATTTTCCAATTCAAATATTGCTTCAGGTCCTTCTTTGCACATGTATTCTATAGAGTCTTGATCTCCAATAAAATCAGAACCCTTGACTGTATCAAACATATGCCATCTCCAATCATCATCTGGATCTGCACTTTGAATTGAACAAGTGATTCCGCCTTGAGCAGAAACGGTATGAGAACGAGTCGGAAACACTTTAGAAACAACAGCCGTATTCATTCCGGATTTAGCTAGCTGAAGAGAAGCCATCATTCCAGAACCGCCACCACCGACAATAATTCCATCAAATTCCTTAACTGGTAAAGTTGATGCATCTAAAAGAGTACCTTTTCCATTCATTGCCATAATTACTAACCTAAAATATAAAAACTACAAATAATTAATCCAAGAGCTTGGAACCAGCTAAAACCTATAACCGCGGGTTTAAGAATTTTAGCAGAAGCACCTATTTGCGCCTGAGTAAGATAATCCGTTGCCACGTTCCAAATTCCTTGCACTGAATGGTAAGCAATTGAAATAGCAACGATTACCGTAAAAATTTCTATAATGAGAATATCAAAAAAGCCAGAAAGTTGTTCGTATTTAAAGTCTCTATTGACTAACCAATAGAAGGTTATAACTGAAAAATATACTGCCTGAATTACTGCTGTAATTCTTACAAAAACATAATCAAACACTCCTGTTTTCTTTAATTTATATAACTTCGTTACCATGCCAAATACAGAAAAGAAAAGAAAAATAATCCTGTTGAAATGAAAGTAGCAAGAGCTGACATCCTACCAGCTTTGAGAGTTTCCCAATATCCAAAATCCATAACTATATGTCTTAAGCCGGAGACAAAATGATAAAAAATTGCCGTTATGAAAAGGAAAAACAAGCTCTTAAAAATTATATTTTCAAATAATGAAATAGTGATTTTGTAATTAGCTTCAGAACTCAAAGAAAAAACCAAGATCCCCATCATTGGAAGGGATAATACAAAAATAGCAACTGCAGAAATTCTATGCAAAATCGAAGAGATCCCTGGCATGGGCAAGGCTATCTTGAATAAATTTAGATATCTGGGTGAATTCATCTCAAAAAAAGCATTATATTGTATAAATTATTTTTTTTAGCGCCTTGCTATCCTTTTTCTCTTAGCTAATTGCTTTTTGGTAAGTTTGTTTTTCTTTGCCCCAAAAGGATTAGTATTATTTTTGAAAACCAACTTAATTGGTATGCCCTCAAAGTTTAATTTTTTTCTTAAAAAATTTTCTAAGTACTTTTGATACTGTTTTGTTAACTTATCTAAGTTGTTTCCCTGAATCCTGATAATTGTAGGCTGGGATGAAAGTAAATTTGCATATTTAATTTTTGGCCTAAACCTGCCAGACATCTGAGGGGGGTTTAACTTTGATGCTTCTTCTAGCAAGTCATTCAACTTTGAGGTATCAATTTTTTTAACGCTTTTTTTTATGAGTTTTATAAGCTCTTTGAATGCCTTAGCAGTGCCTTTATTTTGTTTTGCGGAAATATAATGAATGGATATGCCG
>CACJRI010000022.1 GCA_902595715.1 uncultured SAR86 cluster bacterium | reverse complement strand
ACTTATGTAGGATACATAGCTGGCTTAATTTTGGGTCTTTTTGCAAAATCTAAAAAATGGAATTGGCTACGATGAGCGTGTTAATGGAAAAAAATCAAGAAGATTTTTCCATAGATGCAGAAAGACTAGTAGCTAGATCTTTTATGGGGAGAATCGAGTGGGAGATGATTGTCGTAGGTATAGGTCAATTTTTAATTTGGCTTGGCATATGGTTTATGGTTCTTCAAGGAATACTGCCTTTATGGGCTGGTTTCATTCTAAGCACAATCTCAACGGCTTTTGCATACTTACCATCGCATGCAGGTCAACACGGTCATTTATCGGGAAAACATAAAAACTTAAAATGGCTGAATGCCTTTGTCGGACAAATTTCCTTGATACCTCTTGCCCAGTCTCATCATATTTTAAAAGCTACTCATATGAAGCATCATGCGCATACCAATAATCCAGAAAAAGATCCTGATTACTTTCATACTCATGTAGATCATTGGTGGCAGGCAGCTTTGAATGTTCATCTTCAAACCGATGGAGGAGACCCTAGGTTTCAAAAAATGCTGGAAACCTATATGGAAGAAGATCAAAACTTCAAGGCCGATATCGATAAAGGTTCTACATTTGCTTTGATGATATTTTTTGGTCAAATGATTTCCGCATTCTTTTTTCCTTTGGAAACTTTATTTCTTTGGTGGATACCCAAGAAACTTGTAGCATCATATTTGGGAGTAATATTTTCTCATGAGCCTCATAAGGTTTTGCCAGTTGGAAGATACAAGGATACTAGATTCTGGGTAAATGGAATTCCTAGATTTTTTAATCATTCTATGCAAATACATGTGATGCACCACATGTATCCAAACATTTGTCATTTTGATGAACCAAAAGCAATAGAGGCTTTAAAACCTTTTATGATTGCTAGAGGCATTCCTGGCGCTGAAGATCTTCCTGATAAGATTTCTTACAAACTTCTTACCTACAAATAATATTGGCCTATACATTAAGCATTGGTGAAAATGCTCCGGACTTTGATTTGGTAGGCACTGATGTTGATTATTACTCTTTGGATTCCTTTCAAGAATATGAAAATCTCATTATTTTCTTTACTTGCAACCATTGTCCGTATGTAACTGGATCAGATGAGGTCACAAGAGCAACAGTAGAAAAATTTCAAGGACCTAGATTTAAGTTTGTTGCAATCAATTCAAATAGTAAAAATACCTATGAAGAAGACAGTTTTGAAAACATGGTTAAAAGAATAGATGACTTAAAATTTCCATGGCTCTATCTTTATGATGAGACTCAAAAAGTAGCTAAGGATTATGGAGCCTTAAAAACACCTCATTTTTATGTTTTTGATAAAGAAAGAAAGTTGGTTTACACCGGAAGAGGAGTTGATTCTCCTAAAGATTCATCTAATATTAAAGTTAACGATTTGGAAAGAGTTCTTAAAGAACTCAAAGAACAAAAAGAAATATCAGTGCCAGTTACCAATCCCATTGGCTGCAACATTAAATGGGATGGCAAGGAAGCACATTGGATGCCTGCAGAGGCATGTGACTTAATATAGGAGATAAAAAATGTCAGAGCTAGCAACTTTAAAAACAAAAGGAGATGTATCAATAATTACTTTGGATGATGGGAAGGCAAACGTATTTTCTTATCCAATGTTGGAAACCCTTCAAAAAATTCTGTCTGAGATTCCTAAAGATAAAGGCTCAGTAATTATAACTGGCAGAGACGGAATGTTTTCTGGAGGTTTTGATTTAAAAACTTTTGCTTCGGGCGATGTTGATTTAATAAAAAACATGTCATCTTTGGGTTTTAAAACTTTATTTGATTTGTATACCTTTCCAAGACCTGTAGTTGCTGCAATTTCTGGGCATGCGGTAGCACTTGGCATTTTTGTAGTTTGTTGTTGTGACTATAGAATTGGTATAGATGGGGAATTTGTAGTCCAAGCAAACGAAGTAAGAAACAACATGGACATCCCTGTACCAATAATGGAAATTGCTGCAAGTCGAGTAGATAAGCAACATATTTATAGAGCTCTTTTTCATGCAGATCCTTATAAAATGTCCGATGCCGTAAGCGCAGGCTGGATAGATGAAGTTGTATCCTCTCCGGAAGACCTAATGAAAAGAGCAATGGAGAAAGCAGAAGATTTGGCAACTTTAGGTCATCCAATGTACCAAAAGACCAAAGAAGTTTTTCAGCAAGATATTGTAGAAAAAATTCAAGCAAATTTACCTAATCCTTCAGATAATCCAAGCTTCGTATCGGTTTAGTTATTTGTAAACTTCTTATATAATCCATTTCCTTTGGGGCTATAGCTCAGCTGGGAGAGCGCCTGATTTGCATTCAGGAGGTCCGCGGTTCGATCCCGCGTAGCTCCACCAAAATAAGCCTTTGACAGTACTACTGCCATAATCTATATTTTATTTCATGAGAGCATTACACGACTTAGTTATTAGAAACGGAAAAATTGTTGATGGAAGTGGAAAAAAACCATTTCATGGAGACGTTGCAATTGATAATGGCAAAATATCTGCAGTAGGAATTGTAGAAAATCCAGGAAAAAAAGAAATTGATGCCAAAGGCAATATTGTTACGCCTGGATGGGTAGATATCCATACTCATTATGATGGTCAAGTCTGTTGGGATCCATATTTAACGCCATCAAGTTGGCATGGTGTTACTACGGTTGTGATGGGAAATTGTGGAGTTGGTTTTGCTCCCGTTAAACCTGGCGATGAGGAATTTTTGATTCAATTAATGGAAGGAGTTGAAGATATCCCAGGCACGGCTCTTCACGAAGGAGTTGACTGGAATTGGGAAACTTTTCCAGAGTTTTTAGACGCAATAGAAAAAAAGGATTTTGTCATGGATCTAGGTTTTATGATTGGACATGGTCCTTTGAGAAGTTACGTCATGGGTTATGAAAGATGTCAAAGTCAAGTTGATGCCTCGGAAGAAGAAATTTCAAAAATGTCGGATATTGTCACCGAGGCAATTGAATCTGGCGCTTTAGGGTTTAGTACTTCTAGAACAATTTTACATCGAGATGTTCACGGTGTTTATGTTCCTGGAACAGAAGCAAGTTCAGAAGAAATGAAGTCTCTGGCTTTTGCTATCGATAAAGCAGGCGAGGGAACTTTGGAAATTGTGTCTGACTGGCTTGATAAAGAAATCGAAATGTCTTGGATGAGAGAATACGTTGAAAAAAGCGACTGTGGACTAACAGTCCTTCAGACAAGTGGTGATGCAGTAAAAACAATTTTATTCTGTGAAGAACAATTTCTAAAAGGTAAAAACGTTAGACCTCAATTTCCAGGTAGGAATGTCGGAATGATGTTTGGTTTGGAAAGTTCTTTGCATCCTTTTATTGGTCATCCTTCTTATCGCGAAATAGCAGACCTTCCTTTATCCAAGAGGGTAAAAATTATGAAAGATCCTGCTTTTAAAGAAAAACTACTTAATGAAAAACCAAATTTTGCTTCTGAGATAGAAAAATCAATGAATGAGCAAGGCAGTGCTAAATCTCAAGAAGAAATAAAAGAAGCAGCCAACTTAGGCCTAAAACTTATTTCCAATTACGATACACAGTTTATTTTGGGAGACCCTCCTAATTACGAACCTGGAAAAGAAGACAGTATCGCAGCTTTAGCAAAGTCTAAAAACATACCTGAACTTGAGGTCATTTATGATGAATTTCTTAAAAACGAGGGAACTAATCTGGTTTATGCATGTTTTACCCCTTATGAAAATCATAAATTAGATTTTGTAGAAAGAGCTTATGGTCTTAAA
>CACJRI010000021.1 GCA_902595715.1 uncultured SAR86 cluster bacterium | reverse complement strand
CAAACCACATTCTGGTGTGATTGTGTAAATAGTTTTCCGTTTTTAATTCTTTAACCCAATAATCGAAACATTCAATTCCAGTTTCTCCGTCTATTGCTTTCTTGTAATCTTTTTCAAGAAAATTTGGATTAGAGTTTATAAAATCTGTCCAAACATTAGGCCTATGTTCAAGCCATCCTTTCCAGTAGATACGCCAAAAAACTTCTTGTATGAATTTATCTGCTTTTTGAAGATTAAACTCAGAAAGTATTTCTCTAATGAGATCGTATTCGTTAATAACTCTATGAGAGATATATTTTGATAAATTTGAAATGTTTTTCCTAGATTTGGGACCAAAATCATAATTTCTCTGCGCAGAATAATCTTTCAATCCATTTTGAATGAACTCTAATTTATCTTTATTTGCCTTTTCATACATTTACTTATTTTAAAACTCTCAACCTTAACTCTTGAAAAATTTTTAAAAATAATAATTCAATATAATTTTTATTTGCCAGAAGTTAAGAACTAGATAAACTTAATTTATGTTTGAAAAACTTAACGATAAATCAGTCAACAAGGGGCTTCATTGGACCACTATCGCTAGTGAAAAAGTTTTGCTTGCTATTATTGGCATATCAACTTGCATTGCCGCGGCACTTTATTGCTATGAGATGTTTTTAGCTAGACAGATCACCTTGCCAGATTTATTTATGTTATTCATTTATGCCGAGATACTTGGTATGGTCGGTGCTTTTTATTCAACTTCGAGGATTCCTGTAACTTTACCAATCATCATTGCTATCACGGCTTTGTGTCGTTTGATAGTCATGCAAAATAAAGAAATGGATGCTTTGATGATTATTGCCGAGGCTGCTGCAGTTGTTATTCTTGCAGGTGCTGCATATTTAATGAGCTTGAAAGACAAACTAAGTCTTGAAAAATTAAAAGCTCGAGAACAAGATATAGAATAATTTTTTTTGGGAGAGACAAATGAATGCTGAAATATTTATACCCATGTTTTACATGGTCTTATTAACTTTCACAGTATCTTTGATCGGTACAATTGTTAGATTCAAGAATGTGCTAATAGATAAAAAACATTCTGGTATCGAAATGATGAAGTTTTCTCCACCATCATCTGCGCCAGAGATAATAAAACAAGCTGATAGAAATTTAACTAATTTATTTGAGTTTCCAATTTTGTTTTATGCTATCTGTATCGTTTTATACATAACTGGAAAAGTAGATTCATATTTTGTTTTGCTTGCATATTGGTTTGTAGGCTTAAGAGTTTCTCATTCCGTTTATCATATTTTTATAAATGGGTTTATTGGAGATACGCCTCTAAGGGCTATTTTTTGGCTGCCAAGTTTATTAATAGTGATCTGGATGTGGATAAGATTTATTTTACTAATTTAATTTAAGTCTATGGAAAAGGGACTAAAAATCTTTTCTTATTTACCAAACCCAAGAGTTTGGAAAGCTGAGATAGCTGCAAAATTTGCCGGTATTCAAGTTGAAATTATTGGAGACAAACCTTCAGAAATACCTAATTGGCTTTGGGATGCTGAGCCAAAAAAATTATCTGATGCTGATAAAAAAAAATTTAAACAATTCGAAAGAATTGGGAAGAGGGGATTCAGTTCATCGCTATACAAAACCGATGATTTTATTAAATTAATTCCTTTTGGAACGGTTCCTGCAGCATTTAGTCCCGATGGAAAAATTGGAATATTTGAGTCAAACAGTATTTTAAGAGCTGTTGCTAGACAAGATAAAGCAAATAATTTGTATGGAAAAAATTCTTTTGAAGCATCGCGTGTAGATAGTTTTTTAGATTCTGGGCTTGTTTTTTCTAGAGAGCATCAAGAATACTTATTTGGCCTTAAAGATATGAATGAAGCTTTATATCAAAGAATGAAATCAGCTTATGAATTTTTTCTCAATGGCATAGAAGAGTCTTTAAAATATAATAATTTTATTGGTTTTGATCATTTAACTATTGTAGATATCTCTTTTTTTTGTGATTTTTCTCAATTTTTAAGAGAAGGACATTACGCAGATGACTTGAAAAATAAGGGTTTTAATCTTGTCTCGGAAAATTTCGTTTCAGATTATCCCAAGACATATAATCATTTAATGCAACTTTCTCAATTAGACGAGTTTTCTTCAGTTATTGGAACTTATTTAGATTGGTTTAAAAGAAAACTTGAGGAATCTAACTAAAGTCTTTTAACATTTTTCTTAACTCGAGTTGATGTTGTTCTTCCTGACCAATTAGATCTCTCGTGTATTCCTCTAAATATATAGATGCTCCTTCAACCATCATTAAAAGTTCTTTGTATAAACCCAAGGCATGAAGCTCATGTTCTAAGCTTTCTTCTAAAATATCTTTTATAGAATGATTATTGGTCTCTACAATCTTGGCTATTTTTTGACTAGGATGTCCATCAAGACCAGTAAGAAGCTCTCCAGCTTGTTGGGCATGTTGAAGTGATTCGTTAGCTTGTTCTTGTAGAAAACTTACAATAGGAATTCTGTGAGGTCCAACTACCATTAGGGCTGAATGAGTATATCTAACTACACCAGCCAGTTCATACTCCATAATTTCATTTAACTTTGTACACACTTCTTTTAAGTTGAGTTCTTTTTGCATTTTATCTCCATGTTTAACATTAATTTTATCAGCTAAAATACTAAAACCTTTTGATGAGAAAAAAGATAACAATGAGAATTATTTACATAAAATGTTTGAATGAAGATTAATTTTTAGAGAAAATAAAGATATGAAGAAAGCAACATTTACAAAGATGACCGATGGCACTCAAGATGACTACACGCCAATTGTTGAAGCCGCTATGGTCCACTCAGAAAACTTACCAGACAGAATTATTGAACACTTAAATATGCTGAAAGATGATTTTGGTGGATTTGCTGTGGACAGGTATGAACATTGCTTGCAAACAGCTTCCAGAGCCTATCGAGATGGCAGAGACGAAGAGTATGTTGTTTGTGCTTTATTACACGATATAGGCGATATTTTAGCTCCAGCAAACCATGCGGACTTTGCAGCCACTTTATTGGAACCTTATATTTCCGAAAAGAACTACTGGATTTTGAAACATCATGGAATTTTTCAAGGTTACTACTTTTTCCATTTCTTAGGTCTTGATAGACACATGAGAGATAGATATAAAGACAGCGAACATTGGAAAGATTGCGTTGAGTTTTGTGCCAAGTATGATCAAAATTCGTTTGATCCAGAGTATGAGAGTCTACCTATAGAAACTTTTATGCCAATGCTTAAAAACGTTTTGTCTCAGACAAAAAAATCTATATATAAAGCAGAAGCTTAATTAGGAAGGTTTTCCTTTCTCCTCAACTTCTTTGTCGTGAGTTTTTTTCGCCTCAACTAAATCTGGCATAAGTTGGTTCAACTGGTCCATGGACCAAAGCTCCTCGCTTTTAAAAGATTTTATTACCGCTGGCTGCTGCATGATACCAACAGTTCCAGAAGACACATGAAATATCTGGTTGGTGATTTCATTAGCCTCATCTGAACATATCCAAGCAATGATTGGTGCAATTTGTTGTGGACCTTGACTCCAATCATCTGGATTAACTTCTCTTCCTGCTGCCTTCATTAAATCAATAGTAAGTCTGGTTGCAGCTCCTGGAGAAATTGTATTTACAGTACATTTGTATTTAGCCATTTCCATAGATAAGGATCTGCTAAAACCTGCTATACCTGCTTTTGCAGCCCCATAATTTGTTTGCCCAAAGTTTCCAATAAGACCAGATACAGAAGACATGTTAATAATTCTACAATTTAACCTGTTAGTTTCTCTGATATATCTGACAAATGGTTGAGTGCAATTGAAGTGTCCCTTTAAGTGAACTGCCATGATGGCATCCCAATCTGACTCTTCCATGTTGAATAAAGTTTTATCTCTTAGAATTCCGGCATTATTTATCACAATATCAACTGCACCAAATGCTTCCATTGCGGTGTTAAAAATATTGATTCCACCTTCATATGAATCTACAGAATCATAATTAGCAACTGCCTCTCCTCCTAGAGCTTTAATTTCAGCAACTACCTCATCAGCTACCTTTTCATGACCAGAGCCATCTGGATTAGCGCCTAAGTCATTAACAACAACCTTGGCACCTTCTTTAGCAAATAATAGTGCTGTTTCCATACCTATGCCTCTACCGGCTCCTGTGATTATTGCTACTTTATTATTAAGAACTCCCATGTCTTCACCCCAAGTATTAGTGCATAATTGCTTTTATCTAGAGTATATTATTTTTAAAAATTTTTAAATGTCCGAAAATAAGAACATCGAAGTTTCTAATTTAACACTTTTTTTACATTCAGCTGGTTCTGGAGTTGTGGGAATTAAAAATGTAATTTTTGGGACTTGGGTATTGCTTTATTACAACCAAGTTCTAGGCCTAGAGCCTTATTTAGCGTCTATTGCTCTCGGAGTTTCTCTTTTTTTTGATGCCATTTCAGATCCTTTGGTGGGCGTCTGGTCAGATAGATTTAAGTCAAAATTAGGCAGAAGGCATCCATTCATATATGCAAGCATTTTCCCTTTAGCGTTTTGTATCTGGTTACTTTTTGTTCCTCCTTCATCTTACGATCAAACCTATTTGTTTTTAAAATTATTAACTTTGACGGTCTGCATAAGATTAGCAATTACCTTCTTTGAAACACCTAGAGCTGCTTTAGGCCCAGAACTTACTAAAGATTACGATCGCAGAAATACTTTAAACGCTATGGGTTTATTCTTTGGATATGGAGGAGCGATTCTTATAGGCTATGTAATGTTAGAGTTTTTCCTTCCTGAAACATCTGGATACATGGGATCAAGAGCATATCTCAATCCTGAAGGATATGAAAAATTAGCATATTTTGCAGGCTTTCTTACCTTAGTGCTTGGTTTTGTTGCGGCTTCAAGTACTCATAAACATATAAAT
>CACJRI010000020.1 GCA_902595715.1 uncultured SAR86 cluster bacterium | reverse complement strand
ACTTAGGAGGCGGCCGTTTTATCCGATTAAACTACAAGGGCTAAATTTAAAGTTTGGTTGGATTTTCTTGTCCTGCATAAACTTCTTCAGGATCAAATAATTTCTCTTCTTCTACAAATTCTAAGTCTTTAAGGCTTTCCACAGATCTGTAGAAACAGGATTTATAACCAACATGACAACTTGCTCCTGAACCTTCAACTTCTACTTTAAAAATCATACAATCTTGGTCATCATCTACAAGAATTTCCTTGATATTTTGATAAAGACCGCTTGTTTCGCCTTTTTTCCATAAATGTTCTCTGCTTCTGCTCCAATAATGAGCTTGTTTGGTTTCAATAGATAGTTTTAAAGCCTCTTTGTTGAGATAACCGTGCATTAAGACCAGATTTGAGCCTTCTTCCATGGTTATTACTGGAATAAGCCCTCGTTCATCAAACTTAGGCATGAATTCATTGCCTTCTTCTACGGCTTCTATACTTATTCTCTTTCCAAAGTCCATATTTAATACTCAAATTTTCAATAGATATTATAGTTATAATAACGACCGAATTTAATTAATTTTAGTAATAACTGCATATTTAGATGCTAAAAACAGCAAATTTATCATACAAGTTTGATGATAAATATATTTTTTCAAATTTGAGCTTTGAATTCGCAAACGATAGTGTTTTTAAGCTTGTAGGAGATAATGGTTCTGGCAAATCCACTTTGCTCAAGATTCTTTCAGGCATTTACAAAAATTACGAAGGAAAAGTATCTTTTTCAGAGGATGATTTAGTATTTTATTCAGGTCATAAGACTGGATTAAAAAATAATTTATCAGCTCGAGAGAATATTTATTTTGATATCAGATTGCCTGAGATTTCTCATTCTCAGATTAATTCCGCTCTTAAACAACTTGACCTTATTGATTATTCTGATGTTCAGTCAGCATATCTTTCAGAAGGGCAAAAGCGAAAAATCAATATTGCAAGTTTTATGCTTTCAAAAGCTGATTTGTATCTCCTAGATGAGCCTTTTAACAATTTAGATAGAAAAACAAGTGATCTTCTGCTGGAAATCTTTGATGTGAAAATTAATGCCGGAGCAAAAATTATCTTTTCATCTCATGATAGATCTAACGATGATTTTCCTTTGATTGATATGAACCTCTTTAACTGATGATTGACTTTACAAAGATACTTAAAAAAGAATTTCTTATCTATTCAAGAAAGTCTTCTTCTTTCATCAGTCCAGTGGTCTTTTTTTTGATTTCCATTTCTTTATATCCAATTGGTATTTCCAACGACCCAGACATATTAAAAAATTTAGCTCCAGGTCTAATTTGGATTACTATCTTGTTATCGACTTTAATATCTTTTCAAAATATCTTTTCTGAGGATTATGAAGATGGAAGCATTGAGCTTTTATTGGCATCTGGACAAAATCTATCTTTAATTGTTTTGACAAAAATTTTTGTGAATTGGATTTTTAGTTGTTTGCCAA
Organism: uncultured SAR86 cluster bacterium; assembly: GCA_902595715.1. GTDB lineage: Bacteria > Pseudomonadota > Gammaproteobacteria > Magnimaribacterales > AG-339-G14 > MEDG-81. The sequence continues at coordinate 4,131 of CACJRI010000020.1, read as the reverse complement.
TCATCATCCTTTCTGTTTTTTCTGTTTTTTTACTTTACCTTCCTACAGAAGGCTTAAAACCTTTAATCATTAGTTTGTTGATTGGAACTCCAACCATTTGTCTTTTTGGGGCTCTAGCTGGAGCACTTTCACTTGGAAAAAATAGTATCACTGGCCCTGCCTTAATGCTGCCATTGAGTTTACCGGTCTTAATATTGGGTACTCAGGCGATTAATTACTCATTAAATGATATTAGTTTTTCTTCAAACATTTTGCTTCTTACTGCAATACTTGTTTTTTTGTTACCAATTATTTTGTTTGCTTCGGTTGGAGCATTGAAACTTCATTTTAATTAGATATGTTTCAAGCATTAAAGAATTTTTATCACAAACTTGGATCTTATCCCTGGTTTTACAAAATCTCTGGCAAAGTAATTCCATTTGTTGGAGTTCTCAGTATATCGTTGATAGTCATTTCTTCTGTTTGGGGCTTATTTTTCTCTCCTACTGATGCGGTTCAAGGAGATGTTTATCGAATAATATATTTTCATGTTCCAGCGGTATCTGTATCCCAAGTCATTTATTATTCAATGTCTATTGCGGCAGCAGTTTTTTTAATTTGGCGTATGAAAATGGCAGGAGTCTATATTAAAAGCCTTGCTCCAATAGGTGCAGCTTTTACCTTTATTGGATTACTAAGCGGAGCAATCTGGGGACAACCAACTTGGGGAACTTGGTGGGTATGGGATGCCCGCCTGACCTCTACTTTAGTACTCTTTTTATTTTATTTGGCAATCATTGGCATGCAATCAACTTTTGCCTCTAGAAAGTCTGCCGACACTGCGGTTTCTATAATAACTTTGGTTGGAGTTGTAAATCTTCCGATTGTAAAAAAATCAGTCGACTGGTGGAACACTCTTCATCAACCTGCATCAATATCCATTTCAGGTGAGTCCTCTATTTCCAGTGAAATGCTTATCCCATTATTACTCTCAATTTTAGGAGTTTATGTGTTTGTATTTTTTGTTGGATTACTTTTTATGAGAGCAGAAATATCTACTAGAGAGCAAAACAAGGAATGGTTCAAAAAACTTTCAAGTAATAGTTAGCTTATGGATTTTGGAGAATTTAATATTCATATCTGGTCAGTTGTTTTAATAACGGGATTTATTTGCTTGCTTTTAATTTATTTGCCACTGGCAAAAATAAGAAAGAATGAATCTAAGATAAAAAATAATGAAACAGCATAGATTAAAAAGACTTTATGGAGTTCTGTTCATAGTTTTTTGTTCAGCTCTTGCTTTTGTTTTGGTTTATTTTGCAATCAGAGACAATGTAAATTTATTCTACTCACCATCTGATTTGTTTGAGAATCCTCCACAAGGAAGTAATGCAATCAGAGCGGGAGGCTTGGTTGAAATTGGAAGTTTAAAAAGATCAACAGACTCTTTAGAAATAGAATTCATAATTACTGACTTAAAAAAATCTATTCCAGTAAATTACACAGGCATTCTTCCAGATTTATTTAAAGAAAACGCAGGAGTAGTTGCTACGGGCTACTTTGATAAAAGCAAGATGAGTCTTGAAGCTTATCAAATTTTAGCTAAGCACGATGAAAATTATGTTCCTAAAGAAGTTAAAAAGGCTCTTGAAAAATGATTCCAGAAATAGGTTTATTATTTTTAGTACTAGCTTTTTCCATTTCTAGTTTTTACGTCTTTGGAAACACTTTCTCGTTTTACAGAAATAACATCTTCATTATTTCCCCAAAAATAGTTTATCTATTCTTTTTCAGTGTTCTATTGAGTTTTATATGTCTTGAAATAAGTTTTTTGACCGACGATTTTAGTGTTCTGTATGTGGCAAATAACTCGAACGAAAATCTTCCTGATTATTATAAATTTGCTGCACTATGGGGCGGTCATGAAGGTTCTATGCTTTTGTATCTTTTATTTCTTAGCCTTTGGACTTTGATTTTTTACTTAAAATCTCAATCTAGTTTTGGCATCTTTTTTCTATTCGTCATATTTTCCCTTTTTTCGGGTTTTGTTATCTTTACTTCAAATCCATTCGAAAGATTACTCCCTTTCTCTCCCGAAGGAGGTTTAGACTTAAATCCTTTGCTGCAAGATTTTGCTTTTACCATTCATCCGCCAACTCTTTATCTTGGTTATACCGCTCTGACTTTACCTTTTGCCATTGCTATGGCGCGTTGCGTAGATCCAAGTTATAAGAACTGGGCAAGTGATTTAAAAAACTGGTCAGTAATTTCTTGGTCATTTTTAACTTTGGGTATAGCACTTGGTAGTTGGTGGGCTTACTATGAACTTGGTTGGGGAGGTTGGTGGTTTTGGGATCCAGTTGAAAATTCCTCTTTAATACCTTGGCTTATTGCTACAGCTCTAATTCATTCTGCAATAGCTACTTCTAAGAGAAATATTTTTTCTAAGTGGACGGTGCTTTTATCTCTAGGTGCAATTTTATCAAGCTACATTGGCTTATTTTTAGTTAGGTCTGGAATTGTTACCTCAGTTCACACTTTTGCCTTAGATCCAGAAAGAGGTCTAATTCTTCTTTTTATAATTTTATTTGTTTTAATTTTTTCCTTAATTGTTTACTCAAGATCCAAACTTACCGATTTAAGTTTTACATATGGATCTATCCTTTCTAAAGAATTTTTCTTTTTAATCAATAATGTATTTTTAATTATTTTGGCAGTTGCTATTCTTTTTGGAACCATTTACCCAATAATCTACGAAATTTTTTCAGGAGGAAAAGATATCTCTGTGGGCAAACCTTATTTTGATTCTGTTACTGTACCGATTGCATTCTTTTTAGCTTTTTTCCAAGGATTTGGAATTCTTAGTAATTGGTCTTCAAGATCAACCGAACCCAAGACTTTGTATGTTTATTTTGCAATCATAATTTTATTGACTTTTAGTTTGAGTGCGCTCTTTTTAAATGATATTTCAGTATCGATCACAGTTACGAACTTAATGATTTCTAGCATTTTGGCGGGGTTAATTTATTACGCTTTTTTACAAATTAAACATTCAAGAAACGTGAATTTATCAATGGGATTTTCTCACTTTGGAATAGCAGTAATGATTTTAGGAATAGGACTTGTTTCATCTTTAGAATCTCAAAAAGAGCTAATCGCTTTTAAGGAAAAGCCTTTTGAATTGGAAAATTATGAGATCACTTACCTTGGAGAAGAAAAAAATATTGCTCAAAATTTCTCTTCTGACGAAGTTAGTTTTAGAGTAGAAAATTTAAACCAGGAGTTTAATTTGATTGCTGAGAAAAGGTATTATCCGGTTTCAAAATCTATAATGACTGAAGCTGCAATATATCCCTCTATCAAAGAAGATCTTTATATTTCTATTGGCGATCAGGTTGAAGAGGGTTGGGTAGTAAAAGCTCAATTAAAGCCTTTTGTTAGACTCATTTGGCTGGGAGCTTTGATAATGGCTTTTGGGGGATTTTTGAGTTTATTTAGATTTAAAGGCATATGAAAATCACAAGATATATAGGTTATTTTTCTTTATTTTTGATTTTGTTTATCTTCTCTATTTTTTTTATAAATCTTTTTGAAGAGAGTGAAGTTAATTTTCCAGAAAAAAATCTTCCGCCAGGAGAGATAATAACCTTTGATGGAAATCTTCTAGATGTAGGTTTATTAAAAAAGAATGAATTTTCTTTGTTAAACGTCTGGGCCACCTGGTGCATTAATTGTAAGTTAGAACATGGTTTTTTGATGGCAAAAAAAACCGAAGGTTGGAACATTGTTGGTTTGAACTATAAAGACGATTTAGAAAAAGCTTTAAAATGGTTGGGTCAATATGGAAATCCTTATTCCGTAAATATATATGATAAGGATGGTACATATGGCTTCAGTCTTGGAGTATCTGGGGCTCCAGAAACATATCTACTTAAGGAGGACAAAATTTTACAAAAACATATTGGCATCATGTCTGAAAAAGTTTGGAAAGATAAGTTTATTCCCCTAATCAATAATTAAAATGCTGTTCTTGATACCAATTTTTTTTCTATCTTTTTCTTTGGAAGCAAAGAATATTTATGAATTTTCTAATGAAAATTTAGAAAAAGATTTTATTGAGCTTTCGCAGGAAGTAAGTTGTCCGCTTTGTGC
>CACJRI010000019.1 GCA_902595715.1 uncultured SAR86 cluster bacterium | reverse complement strand
GAGCTTTCTGTTCCAAAAGATAAAAATAATAAAAAAACTTTAGAACTGATTTCACTTGCAGAGGAAAAAAATTTACCTATCTCATTTAATACAGATAAAAAACTATCAGCTACTTTCAAACCATCGCAAATAAAAGATATTAATTTTCTAGAAAAGTTGATTGGTCAAAAAGAGAATTCACTTCTGCTGATTTTGGATCATGTTATGGATCCACAAAATGTAGGTTCCATATTAAGAACTGCTTTAGCTGCAAATGTAGATGCGGTAATAGTCAGCAAGAATAGAGCATGTCATCTTACCGAAACAGTAAGAAAGGTTTCAAAAGGTGCTTCAGAAATAATACCTTTTGTCATTGTTAACAACATCAAGTATCTCCTAAAAAATCTTAGAAATTTAAAATTCAATATTCTTGGTTGCGATGGAACTGCTGAAAAAAACTATTATGAGTGTGACTATAACTTACCTACGGCTATTATAATGGGGTCCGAAGGTGAAGGCATAAAACCAAATCTAAAAAAAGATATAGACGAAATGATAAGAATTCCCATGAATGAGCAAATAGAAAGTCTTAACGTATCCAATGCTTGTTCTGTTATTCTATTTGAAGCCAGAAAACAAAGAATTTAAAAGTAATGTTGGTACAAAGAACTCTTACAAATCCTATAAAAGCAACTGGGGTTGGACTTCATACCGGAAGAAAAATTACGATTAATCTTCTCCCGGCTGAAGAAGATCAAGGAGTAGTCTTTAGAAGAATTGATTTGGAGCCTAACGTTGAAATAAAAGCAGTAGTTGAGAATGTTGGACCAACTTCAATGGCAACAACATTAAAAGATGGAGAAATTGAGATTGCTACTGTAGAACATATGATGTCTGCTTTTGCTGGATTAGGCATAGATAATGTGACTGTAGAAATAAACGATTGCGAAGTCCCAATTATGGATGGTAGTGCAAGTCCTTTTGTTTTTCTAATTCAGTCTGCAGGTATAAAAGAACAAACAAAACCAAAAAAGTTTATAAAAATTAAAAAAGAAATCTCAATAACTACCGATAATGGTGCTTATGCGAAATTGTCTCCTTACGATGGATTTAAAGTAACACATTCGCTTGTCTATGATGACGAAGCGCGCAAAGGTCACTCTAGAACAACCACAGTTGACTTTAATTCAACGACTTATTTAAAAGAAATTTCAAGATCAAGGACTTATGGCTTTATGGAAGAACTAGAAGCATTAAAAAAGAATTCTCTTGCCTTAGGTGCCAGTCAAAAAAATGCTATCGCTATCAAAGATAATGAAATCTTAAACGAAGAAGGTTTGCGATCTAAAGATGAGTTAGTTAAACATAAAATTTTGGATGTAATCGGAGACTTATATTTATTGCAACATAATCTTATTGGAGAATTTGAGGGATATAAATCTGGACATACACAAAACAACTTACTTTTAAGAAAATTGATTGAAGTTCCAGATTCTTGGGAACTCATTTCTTCTGAAAGTGACAATCCCATTATTGATTACATAGAACCAATCATCGACCCCAGTCTTGGATAAACATGTCCATATTGTCATTCTTATTTGGAAACAAAGATAAGCGAGTTTTACGTAAACTCGGAAGCGTTGTTAATTCAATAAATGATTTAGAACAAAATTTTGATTCTTTCACGGACGAAGAACTAAAAAATACTACCAGTAAATTAAAAGAAAGACTTTCCGAAGGTTCAAGTATAGAAGATCTCATGCCAGAGGCGTTTGCAGCTGTAAGAGAATCAAGTAAAAGATTTTTAGGACTTCGTCACTACGACTGTCAATTAATTGGCGGTGCAATTTTAAATGAAGGCATGATTGCTGAAATGGCAACGGGAGAAGGAAAGACATTGGTTGCGACCTTACCCTGCTATCTCAATGCTCTTACTGGAAAAAGTGTCATCGTAGTTACTGCAAATGAATACTTGGCCAAAAGAGATGCAAACTGGATGGCGCCAATTTTCGAAGGCTTGGGAATGAATGTTGGTTATATCACTCCAGAACTTAATCCTTTAGAGAAAAAAGAAAACTATGCCAAAGATGTTGTTTATGCCACAAACAACGAACTAGGCTTTGACTATCTTAGAGACAATATGGTTCTTAGAGAGGAAGATCGTCTTCAAAGAGATCCTTATTTTGTAGTGGTAGACGAAGTGGATTCGATTTTAATCGATGAAGCCAGAACTCCTCTAATAATAAGTGGCGTTGCAGAAGATAATGGGCCTCTCTATAAAAAGCTTAAGCCGGTCGTGAAAAGTCTCACTGAGGAAGAGTTTGATTTTGAAAAAGAAGAAGTAGTAAAAGCAGGAGACTTCACTATAGATCTGCAATCCAGATCAATTGAAATTACAGAAAATGGGCATGAAAAAATAGAAAATTATCTCAAGCAAAATAATCTTCTCGAGGATTCTGTGAGTCTGTATGCCAGTGAAAATCTAAAACTTCTGAATATGGTTCAAGCTCTTGTTAGAGCTGAAACCCTGTTTGAAAAAAATACCGATTACATAGTTCAAAATGGAAAAGTCATCTTAATTGATACCAATTCAGGTCGAGCGATGCCAGGCAGAAGACTCTCTGATGGAGTGCATCAAGCTTTAGAATTAAAGGAAAATCTAGACATTCAAGTTGAAAGTCAAACACTCGCATCTACTACTTTTCAAAACTTCTTTAGGATGTTTGAGAAGCTATCAGGAATGACAGGAACTGCAAAAACTGAGGCTAGAGAATTCGATGAAATTTATTCTTTGGAGGCAATTTCTATTCCCACAAATCTTCCAATGGTTAGAGAAGACAAAAACGATAAAATTTATCTCACAGAGGAAGAAAAAAATGATGCCATCATCGATGAGATAAAGACTTACCACGAAAAAGGCAATCCCATTCTTGTTGGCACCATATCTGTTGAAAACTCTGAAGTTTTATCAAAAAAACTGGATACGTTAAATATTCCTCATCGTGTTTTAAACGCCAAACAAAATCAACAAGAGGCAGAAATAATTTCCCAAGCTGGGAAAGAAAAAGCTGTGACCATAGCTACAAATATGGCCGGAAGAGGAACAGATATTGTCCTTGGAGGATTCCCAGAATCTGAAACAGCCAGAAAGGAAATTGTTGAATTGGGAGGATTGCATGTCATCGGTACCGAAAGACATGAATCTCGAAGAATTGATAATCAACTTAGAGGAAGGTCAGGACGGCAGGGTGACCCAGGTTCTTCCCAGTTTTTTTTATCCCTAGATGATGGCTTGCTAAAAATATTTGCTCCTGACCGAATGAAAGCTCTTATGCAATCTTTTGGTGGAATGAAAAAGGGAGAATCTATAGAACATAAGATGTTAACCAATTCTATAGAACGAGCACAACGGCGAGTTGAAGGTAGGAATTTTGATATTCGTAAAAGAATTCTAGAATTTGACGATGTCTTGAATGAACAAAGACAGGTAATTTATAAGCAAAGAAAGGAAATATTAGAAGATAAAGATTTAGACGACTTAATTTCAAATATGCGAGCTGATGTTTTGAGCTCGACTTTTGAAGCTCATATTCCTGAATATGAAATAGAAACCAATTGGAAAGTTGATGAACTAACAAACATCCTAGAATCTGAATTTAATCTGCAATTTAATTTAAAAGCTGAATTAGAAAATAGTGAATCCAACACGCAAGAGGTGCTGAATAAGCTTTTAGATTTTGCTGACAAAATTTATTTAGAAAAAAGAAATAAATTTCCAAACGTTTATTCTCAATTGGAAAATCAAATCATCCTGCAAGTCATTGATCAAAGTTGGAAGAATCATATCAATCAACTCGATTCGCTAAGACAAAACATTGGGTTTCGAAGTTATGCTGGAAAAGATCCGCGTCTGGAATACAAAAGAGAAGCGTTTGAGATGTTTGAACAACTTCTTGAAACAATAAAAAAAGAATCTACAAGGTTCCTTTGCCGCGTCGAAGTAAAACCTGAAGACGAACAAGAAATTGAAAAGATGAAATCTAGAGAGGTCTTAGAAAAAACTAAAACAGTGCATGAAAATTCTCCATCAGCATTTATGGATAACTCTGTGTCTAACCAACAAGCATCTAATAACGATCAACCAGTTGAGGGAAATAGACGTTTAAGAAGACTGCAAGCAAAAGCTAACAGAAAAAAGAAAAAAAGATAATGTTGAAAGATATAAAAATCGGTTGTGCATCCTCCAAAACGAAGTATGGAGCTAGATTGGATACCTCAATAGTAAAACTTGAAAAGGAAGCAATTTGGTCTGGCTTGTTTACTTCAAATAAATTTAAGTCTGCTCCGGTTGAAATATGTTTGGAAAAAATGAATAAAAATATTTCAGAACCGAAGGTCTTGATGGTCAATGCTGGAAATGCAAATGCTGCAACAGGCAAGAAAGGGAAAAAAGACTCTGAAAAACTTATTGAAGATGTTTCTACTTTATTAAACGTATCCAAAGAAAATATCCTACCCTTCTCTACTGGCGTAGTAGGAGAATTACTTGATACCAAAAAGCTTTCTCAAGCTTTTAAAAAATGTACCAATCAGTTAGGTAAAAATTCTTGGGAAGACTTTGCTAACGCAATAATGACTACAGATACTCGACATAAGGTAGTAAAAAAGGAATTCAAGCTAGGGAATCAAAAAATAAATGTAATTGGAGTTGCAAAAGGAGTTGGGATGATTGAACCGAATATGGCAACTACCCTCAGTTTTATTTTTACTGATCTAAAACTTTCAAAAATTCAATTGAAGAAATTACATAGGGATATTTGCGATCAGACATTTAATGCCATCTCAATTGATGGAGATCAGTCTCCAAGTGATTCAAGTATTTTTGCAACAACTTCAGAGATAAAAAGTGATTTAAAGAAATATCACAAAAAAATTAAGAATAACTTTTTTGAGGTCTTTAGAGAATTGGCTGAAAAGATGGTTTTAGACGGAGAAGGTGCAACCAAACTCATTAAGATTAAAGTTTCGGGATTAAGCTCCTATCAAGCTTCTAAGAAAGTTGCTTTAAAAGTTGCAAATTCCCCTCTAGTTAAAACAGCAGCATACGGTGAAGATCCCAATTGGGGCAGAATCATTACGGCTGCAGGAAATTCCAATGCAAAGGAATTTGATATGAAAAATCTAACACTTAAAATTGGAGGTCATCCGGTTTTAGTCAATGGAAATCTAAGTCCAAAATATTCCGAAGCAAAGGGCAAAAAGGAATTTAGAAAAAAAACAATCAATATTGAAATCAATCTTGGAAAATCTAAACAATCGGCTCTTGTCATGACATCAGACCTTTCGCCAGAGTACATATCGATTAATAGTGATTACAGAAGCTAGATTTATTCCCATCACTCCAAAAAAATTTCCAGAAAACTTCTTTTCTCTGATCGAAAAACTATCTGGTACTTCAAAGTACTTAATCTACCGTGTAGATTTATTTGATTTTTCTTTGGAACACTGGAATAAAACTAAAGAAATTTATGAAACTAAGGGAGGTAAAGTAATTTTGAATTCGAGATTGAAAGATATTATTTCTAATCATGAATGCCTTCATCTAACTTCTAGTGATTTAACTGAAACAAACGAGTTGAGTTCCTCTTTAACCGGCGCTTCTTGTCATAATAAAAATGAAGTTATTAAAGCTGCGCAACTTAACTTGGATTATATTTTTATCTCGCCAATTAAAAATGTTGCGAATAAAAATCCTGCATTAGGGTGGGAAGAATTTTCTAACCTTGCCAAATTATTTCCCGGACCTAGTTTTGCTTTAGGAGGTTTAAAGCAAGAAGATCTTAAAATTGCAAAAGAAAATGGTGCTCAAGGTATTGCAGGTATCAGTGGATTTTTTCAATCTTCTGAATGAGATAAGTCCGAAGAAATAACATTTCTTTCGTTAAGCCAATCTGACAGGTCTAAAGAGCGACATCTTTCTGAGCAGAAAGGTCTAAATTTTTTGTCAGCAATTGCTGAAATTTCTTCTTTACAACTTGGACATTTCATTTGTTTTCAATTTGGGTAATTATTTTTTGATGTAATTCTTTTACAGCTTTTTTTAGATCATCTAAAGTATTTTCATTTTCTATGATATGAGTTGCTAACCTAAGTCTTTCAGAACGATTGATTTGCGAGAGAATTATGGTTTTCACTTGTTCTTCAGGAACATCGTCTCGCGTCTTGGTTCTTAAAATTTGAGTTTCCTCAGATACATCAATAACTAGTACTTCATTGCAATAATCAGACTGTTTAGTTTCGAACAACAATGGCGAAGCAAGGATTGTATACTTGGAAGAAGATGATTTTAATTCCTCTTTAATTAAATCCGCTATTAGAGGATGAAGTAAAT
>CACJRI010000018.1 GCA_902595715.1 uncultured SAR86 cluster bacterium | reverse complement strand
TACTGGGGGATCAGGCTTTGCTCAAAATACGCAATCTGACGGAGCTAAAGCACTATTAGATGTTGCTTTTAAACACCCGATTAAGATTATTGCCAATGCTCTTGGCGTTCCACCAGACTGGATGATTCAAATGGGCAAAGATAATGATTGTAAAGTTGCTGCATTATTGGGAACAGCAGAACACGCAATCAACCAAGTTAAAGCCGGAGTTGATATTTTAGTTGTGTCTGGAACTGAAGCAGGTGGTCATTGTGGAAGTGTTTCTACTATGGTTTTAATTCCAGAGGTTCATCAAGCTATTCAACCGTATGGAGATGTCCCTATTTTAGCTGCTGGCGGTATTGTAACTGGCAAACAAATGGCGGCAGCTATGGCCATGGGAGCTTCAGGTGCTTGGTGTGGCTCAGTATGGCTAACTACAATCGAGTCAGAAGTAGAGCCTGTGATTAAAGAAAAAATGGTTGCTGCTAATTCTAGCCAAACAGTTAGATCAAGAAGCAGAACTGGAAAACATTCTAGACAGTTAGTCACTCCATGGACTCAAGCATGGGAAGCAGAAAATGCACCAGAGCCATTACCAATGCCATTACAACCAATGGTGGCAGAGCCAGCTTTGCAAAAGGTTAATAAATTAGCTGCTGGAGGTCACGAAGGGGCACAAGATCTTGCAACTTATTGGGTAGGGCAAGGGGTTGGACTCATGAATGAAAGCATTTCAGCAAGTGATGTCGTTCAAGACTTTAAAGAGGATTTTATAAACGCCTATGAGAGGCTAAATAATTTTCTTGAAAGTTAATTTAACCTTTTTTTAACTCTTTCGTGGAGTCTGTGAAAGCCTCCTTCAAGAGTTCTAAAGTCATCGGTATAGTCTTTTAAGGCTTTTTTGAGTTTCTTATTTGAGTTTCCTAGAACGGAAAAACTTTTGAGTTCAAAATATTCAAAAAATTCTTTTTCCCATTCGCTTCCAACAAAGTTTTCCATGTGAGCTATAGCTCCTGCATTGTTTCTATAGGTTTCTAGCAAATACATCTTGGTTCCGTCCGGGGAAAAAGAATATTCATATCCAATAGTTAAAGGTTCAGTTTTCTTTACTTTTTTTGAAATTTTATAAGTGAAGTTTTTTGCTTCTTTTTCCTTTCCTGCAATGACATTAAAATCTATTGCAAAAAATATAGGATCAACTTTTTCATGGTGCATGCTCCAAGAATATGAAGAAATTAATAGAACTGTCAGAACAATAAGTTTTTTCATTTTAACCTTCCAAATTTATATTAATGATTCCACCAAGCTTGATCTGAAAAAGCTCTAATATCAATTTCATGAGTCCAAGTCGATTTGGTTTGTTGTGCTAAGAAAAGATAAGTATCAGCTACATTCTCAGGCAAAATCATGCCATCAGCGCCTTTTTGTTTTTTAAATTTTTCAAATAAATCGGAACCCAACATCTTTCCGAGAGTATCAGGAGCATCTACTGCACCATCAATAATGACATGAGCTACATGAATACCTTCTTTTGCAAACTCAGCATTCAAAGATTGACAAAGCATTCTTCTACCTCCCATTGCAGCTGCATGTGAGTGCTGACCTTTATTACCCCTTACTGCAGAAGTAGCAGAAGTGACAATAATATTTCCTGCCTGTCTTTCTTTCATCTTTGGAGTCAACACTTGAGCAAGCCTAAATAAGCCAAAGGTGGCCATACGCCAACCCATCTCAAAAGCTTTATAACTTGTCTCAGCTAAAGCACGATCGCCTATTTGTGCACCTATGTTGTAGATAACTGTGTCAATAGGTCCTATATCTGATTCAATTTTATTAACTAAGTCTTCTATTGAATTTTCTTCAATGACATTAAGTAAAGAACCCGAAGCTTTTCCTCCAACATCTAAAATTTCTTTAATAAGTTTATTAAGACCTTCTTCATCGGTTCTTCGTGCTAGATAAGCATGGTATCCTTCTTTCGCAAACCTTTTAGCTACTGTTCCGCCTATCCCGGCTCCAGCGCCAATTACCAAACAAACTTTTTCCATATCTAATCGTGCGTCAGTGAAACCAATCCTAAAAGTTCCCCGTTTTTCATTTCTTCAAGTGTTTTGTTTGCTTCAGAAACATTTCGAGATTCAACTTCAACAGGTTCGATTTTTCCAGCTGCAACTAATTTCATTAATTCTTCCATTTCTCCTAGGCTTCCTACATAGGAGCCTAAAATTTTCTTTTCAGTTAAGGTATGAAGTGGAAGGGGAATAGTAATTTGCCCACCAAACAAACCAACAACGACTAAAGTTCCTCCTTTAGAAAGAGATTGGTAACCAAGATTTACAGATTGTTCAGCACCAACAAAATCAACTATAGCGTTTGCTCCGCCATTAGTAATTTCCAAAAGTTTCTCTGCAGCTCCTTCTTTGGATGAATTAATGATTTCTGAGGCACCCAGATCTTTAGCTACTTTTAGTTTTTCATCATCAATATCTATGACTATGGGGTTTATTCCATATGCAGCTCTTGCAATTTTTAAAGCCAATAACCCTAAACCACCCGCACTAATAATCACCAAAGAATTATCTTTTGAAAAGGGCGCAGCTTTTTTAAGGGCGCTAAATGCAGTTAATCCCCTGCAAGCATAACTTCCAGCTAAGCTATCAGGAGTATCACCGGCACTAAAGAGATACTGCTCTCCAGGTACTAAGACGTGATCACCATATCCGCCGCTTACATTTATGCCTAAATTTGAATTATTTAAACAGTAGTGTGTTTTATCGGAATTACACAATTCACAATCCCCACAGCCAATCCAAGGATATGCAACATATCGGTCTCCAATATTTACGGATGTAACTTCATCACCTTTTGCTATAACCTCTCCAAAAATTTCATGTCCCATAGTCAAAGGTTCAGCTAGCGGCATTGGAAGCTTCATGTCGCCGCCCAGATCAAAATAACCATCATGAATGTGAACGTCCGAATGACAAACTCCGCACGAAACAGTTTTTAGTAAAATCTCTTTACCTGTCGGAACGGGGGTTTCCATTTCCTTTTCTTCTAAAGGTTTCCCATTTTCAACTACTTGATAAGCTTTCATAATATTTCTCCTACATAAAATCTAATCACATTTATTTGGTTCGTGGAAGCACTTTTACAAGGGCCCAGTGGATTTTGACACTAAAAGTTTCATGTGATAACTGGCACTATTTTAGTGCACAAATCATTTTCCTTTTTGATAGAATTCGCAACATTATTCGACACCATGTCGATATCTTTGATTTTAAACAGGGGGAAAAATGTTCAAAAATTTTCTTAAATACATAGTGACATTGTCACTATTTATTACCTCTACTGTTTCTTTGGCTCAAGTTGCAATTGAAGAAATGGTAGTCACTTCTCAAAAAAGAGAACAAAACCTTTTAGATGTCCCATCTGCATTACAAGCTTTTTCAGGAGATATGCTTGAAGGAGCAGGTGTCAGAGACACTAATGACTTGATGAGGCTTGTTCCAGACATGATGTTATCTGGTGAAAATGCAGGTCGAGCTCAATTTTGGTTGAGAGGAATTGGTTCAACAAAATTTGATATTGGTTCGGAAAGTTCCAATGCATTGTTTGTTGATGAAATCTATATGCCAAGGGTCCAGTCTTCTATGTCAGGACTTGTGGATGTTGAACGTATTGAAGTCTTAAAAGGACCTCAAGGAACCTTGTACGGAAGAAATGCTCTTGGAGGAGCTGTAAGTATTTTCTATAAAAAACCAACTAGCGAAACGGAACAAAAAATAAAAGTCGGTGCTGGAGATTCTGGCTATCAAAATTTTAGTTATATGTTGTCTGGAGAGTTAGGGCAAGACCTTTATGGAAGAATGGTTATCGGTTATCAAGATATAGAAGGTGTTCATAAAAATACCAGTTCTTTTGACGGTGACGATGGTCCTTCAAATGAAAGTTTTAGATTTTCTTTATTTGGTGAAGGTCAGGACTATGAATGGTCTCTAACTGCTGATCATGCTGTCTCCAAAACAGATGCATTAGTATCTGAAGCGGTAGTTTGTACAAGAGGTACAACAGAATGTACATCTGCTCAGAGAAACCTTATTCAACAAAGTGTAGCAGCTCAAGCGGCCGGTTTAGATATATTTCAAACTGATCTGTCAAAAGCTTTCGGCTCAGATGCAGCAGGTCTTGCTGCTATTAGGGCAGACAAGTTTTCTGCCTCTGAAGACATTGACTCAATGGATAGAAGAGACGATGCCTTATTAGCTGCAAAAGTTAAATTTTTTAGAGACGATTATGATTTAACTATTTTATTGGCTACCAATCAAAATCAGTCTGATGAAAGAAGAGACTTCGATGCAACAGCAGCTGAATCTTTTTCTCAAGAGAGTAGTCAAAAGACGAATCAATCAAATTTTGAATTGAGATGGAATTCAAAACCCGAAGACGAAATTCAATGGGTTGCAGGTCTCTATCAGTTTTTAGACTATGGAGATAGACTTGATACTTTCAAAACAGGTCGTCACGGTGCTTTTAACCAACAAGGAGCTGCAGCGATTGCAGTTGCTGATGGAGGAATCTTTACGGCAAATGGAATAGGAAGTCTTACTGCGCTTCAAGGAGGTACTTATACAGGACCCTCAGCTTCAAAATCTTTATTGTATGAAGATTGGAGTATAGCGACCGCATCTGCTTATGAAAACCGAGGAACTGCTGGCTTGGATTTAAGAATAAACAACAAATCTTCGGCTGCATTTGGTCAAGTAACTATTCCAATGGCTGACAGATGGAACATTACCTTAGGAGCAAGATATACATACGATACAAAAGGAATGACTTACATCACATCCTCTAATGCTGTGGGTGTACCGGGATCATTGATTATTCCTGATAATTTAACAGGTGCCGGGTTTAATCCTGCTAATGGCGCTACACATTACACGGCAGCTACTTTTGCAGGTCAAAAAGCAGTTGTTGATGGTACTATTGCTGCATTCGCGGCACTAGGTGCCTTTGCGCCCTCAATACCAGCTCTTAACGCAATAGATGCCAATAGTGTAGCTGGTGATGCAGAATATAGAGCGGCATTTGCTGCAGTATTGGATATACAAGGTGTAGGTATTGCACCAATTGCTTCATCTGCTCAAACTTTCACCGCAATTAATCAAGCTTCTTGGTCATCTACTGATCCTAAATTAACCATCGATTATAAAGATGATAATGGCATGACGTGGTTTACCTATGCTACCGGTTTCAAAAGTGGTGGATGGCAGTTTGCAACCTACTTTAAAGAACTTGTTGACCAAGGTTTTGATCCTGAAGAACTTGAAATGTATGAAGTTGGCTACAAAGGAGCCTTCCTAAATAATTCTTTAAATCTAAGCGCTGTAGCTTACACCTATGATTGGACTGACAAGCAACTAATTAAGGTGGCTGTAGTTCAAGGCTTGCCTCTTGGGTTAACGAGAAATGCGGGTGCATCAACCATTAATGGTTTGGATTTGAATCTAGTTGCCCGAGTATCTGAAGGTACAACTTTGAATTTCAACTATGCCTACATAGATGCAAAGTATGATGATTATTGTGATGATTCAAGAGACTGGAGAGAAATTCATGGCTCTACTTTCACAGATTGTAGTTCAACTGCAGTTGGTTCTTATCAACGTGCAGGTGGAGGCATGCCATGGACACCTGAACAATCAATGATTTTCTCAGTAGATCATGTTGAGCCTACCAACATAGGAGATGTAATAATCAGCGCCTCTTATTCTTACAAGGCTGATGTAGCTCTTGGAGATGAAAGAGTCGTAGGTTTAACTTTTGAAGAAAAGATAGAAAGATTGAATTTTTCTACTACGATAGACTTTAACAACGGTACTTCCTTGAGAGGTTTTTGCACCAACTGTCTAGACGAGAAAGATGATATCGCATTTACCTTGATTTATCCTCAAAGCCAAGGTGGAGGAGCTAGATTGAAATACTATCCTGGAATGAGAGCAGGTATTGAAGTAATTCATCAATTTTAATCTTTCCATTGCAAAAAAAAAGGCGCCTTTCGGCGCCTTTTTTTTAAGTAACCTTTAGCCTTAAATGGTCAAATCCACGAAAAATTAAGTTTTTCCCCCATTGAGGAGTTTCATCTAAAACTTTTAATTTTGAAAATCTATCAAATAAACACTCAAAAGCTATTCTTGACTCTATTCTTGCAAGACTAGCTCCTATGCACATATGAGGACCATAACCAAAGGAGATATGTTTTATATCTTGTCTTAAGATATTAAATTCATTGGGATTTGGATTGGCTTCAGGATCCCTATTTGCTCCCGCAATACTAACGGCAAAGGCAGTTCCCTTTTTGTATTTTTTATTATCATAAATCATTTCGTTTTCAGCAAACCTCACCGTTGCATGAACCGGAGGCTCATACCTAAGCATTTCTTCTATAGCATTCGGGATAAGCTCCCAATCATTCTGTAAGCTCATCATTTGATCAGGGTGTTGAAATAACGTAAAAAAACCATTACCGATAAGCCTTGTGGTTGTCTCATGACCTGCAATCAGGAGAAGCAAACAAGTGCCATACATTTCTTTGATATTTAATTTGTCTCCTTCTTCTTCGGCAGCTATCAATTTCCCTATAAAGTCATCACCAGGAGCATCTTTTCTACTTATAATGACTTTTTCAAAGTAACGAATAAGAGCCTCATAGGCATCCCCAGATTTTTTTATATCTTCTTTTGACGTGCCTATCCCACCTACACCTACTAAAAGGTCCTCTGACCAGGCTTGAAATTGATCAAGATCTTCATTT
>CACJRI010000017.1 GCA_902595715.1 uncultured SAR86 cluster bacterium | reverse complement strand
AATCACTCCTTTTGATAGAAAAAAACAAACCTTGCTTAATATTAAAATTATATGACTGCCAAAAGCTTTGCAAAAATTGCATGCATAGCATATGTATCTAGCCTACAGTACCTAAGCAAATTATTTCTCTTATTTCTGATTTCTTCTTCTGACAAAAATTGTAAATTCTTGTAAGTCCTTGAAGCCGAACCTCCTTCCTTTATCTCTAAATTTTCATAACTCAGTTCTTTATTTTCTGGACATAATGCAGGCAAGACACTTTTTATCGAAAAACTTCCCTTGAAGTTTAAATCGTAATAACCACCGCCTCTAAATGGAATTATTAAATCAAGAAATCTTTCATTAAAAGAAAGCAGCTGTTCTGCTAAATCAGGGCAGTGTTCTGCGAGAAGTCTAATACATGTTTTTTCAAAAGAATCGTTATAAGCCATTATGGTTCCACTAGACGGCAAATTTTTTATCATACTCTCTGCAATTAATCTTCTGGGGTCTTGTTCATGATGTCCCAGAAATTCGTGATGATTTTCATCAATTTTCAGTTTTTCTCCTGCAAAGTTTTGAATGTGCAAGGAGTATTGAAAAGGGATTTGAACATGCGGTTTTTGACCATCAAAAACTGGAACAGCATCGCTAAAAGTTTCAAAGTCAAAATAACTTATTGGATATTGAACTTTATTTATGAACTCGCTAATAATTTTTTTATCAATAACAGGTTTTTTTGTTCTATAAGCTTGAAGTTGTTTTTTTTGGATTTTATTAAAAGAGGACTCATCTTGAATTTTTTCAAAAGTATCAATGCCATTTTCATAAAGATCTAATTTCTTATTCATGTTCAATCTATATAAAGTAAAGACAGAATTTACTTTGTCCCTATTTTCCGGCCAACATTTATCTAGGTAAGTGCAACTGTGAGGCTTTTTACAATGAGAGCCTATTTTGATTTTGGGTTCGTCATTTTGGGAAGAGGTGATTTTAAGGTTAGAAATTTCTTGCTCTATCTCTGTTTCTTTTTCATTTGCTATTTCAGTTACATCCTCTTTTTTAAAAAAATCTTCA
This sequence comes from uncultured SAR86 cluster bacterium, assembly GCA_902595715.1. Lineage (GTDB taxonomy): Bacteria > Pseudomonadota > Gammaproteobacteria > Magnimaribacterales > AG-339-G14 > MEDG-81. The sequence continues at coordinate 6,348 of CACJRI010000017.1, read as the reverse complement.
GGAATTATCTTTGAAGATTTTTCAAATCTATTGTCGAGAACAACAACTTTTAGTTTATGTAGTTTAATTTCTGGAATTTTTTTTAATATGTGCCACTGCAGGCTTGCATCATCCTTATGATAGTCTTTAACACTTGATGATGCTTTTACTTCATATATATCCCAGCCATCTTTCGTTTTATTCATTAAGTCTACTCTTATGAAAACTCCATCAACTAAAAAAGAAGCTTCGTATAACTGTTCAACTCCCGATGAAATTTTCTCCATGGTAATATCATGCATTTCTTCATATTTTCCACCTAAAAAGGGTATTTCCTCTCCTCCCGGAAATAACATTTTAGAAATCTCGCCTACTTCATCACCCGCTGACAATCTTTCTTCCGCTGCTTCATCTTTGGGATTAGTTTCTGGGACTTGATTATTCTTCAACCAAAATGCTTTTTGACATTGCTGACCCAGAATATAACTAGACTTAGATATTATTTTGAGTTGTTTTTTTTGAATCACTTTTTTTTAGAAATAAGTTTTTAGGAAGCCATACGCTCCAAAACAATCTAATAGTAGCCCATTAATCCAAATTCAATGAATAATAAATTAATAAAGCTCCTATTAATCAGTAACGTCATAGCATAGATATAAACACAAAAAATAAAAGACTAACGAAAAAAGCAATGCCCGTTCGAATTTTATTGAAGTAATTCCATTTATTTTCAAAGTTCTCACGCTCTTCGTTAAGCTTTTCTTCATCTAAATTGTTGATGTCCAAGTTCTTAATCCTTCTATTCAAAGGTAAGTGAATTCTCACGGTAATTCCCTGGACACCAAATAAATAAATACAGCAAACACTAATTATCATCACAGAATCTTGTAGCCCCAAGGTTTTTAAAGAACTAAATAAGGTAGCTAAAACTGAAATAACTGATCCCAGCCAAATCAATAAAAAAATTGGCTGGTTGTTCTGGATAATTCCATCTATTAACTGAAACGCCCTTAAGAATTCCTTGTCTTTAAATTTCGAAATACCCGGCATTACGACAATTGCAAAAATAAGAGTAAAGCCAGCAACTAATGAGCACAAAAATGCGGATGAAATCAAAGATAGTTCTAATATGTTCATTAAATTAGTTTAAACAAGCTCTTTCTTTTAAAGAATTAAATTGCTAGAAATAATTAGGTAAAAAATTAACGATTGAGGGAAAAATAGCTAATAAAACCAAAAGGCCTAGTTGGATTACTATAAAAGGAATCACACCTTTATATAAAGAAATTGTTTTTATGCTTTCTGGCGCAACACCTCTCAGATAAAACAAAGCAAAGCCAAATGGAGGCGTTAAGAAAGAAGTCTGTAAATTTATTGCAATCATAATGCCAAGCCAGATTGGGTCCGCACCCATTGCCATTAATACAGGTCCCACAATTGGTACAATGACAAAACTTATTTCGATGAAATCTAAAATAAAGCCCAACAAAAAAATTAAAACCATAACTAAAACCATAGAACCGAAAAGACCCCCTGGAATAGAGTTAAATATTTGCTCGATGAGCTCTTCTCCTCCTAAACCTCTAAAAACCAGAGAAAAAACTGAAGCCCCAATTAAAATAATAAAAACCATTGAAGTTATGGCGGCTGATTGTTTTACGGTCTCAGCCAAAGTCTGAAAATTCAATTTATTATTTAATATTGCAATCAAAATTGCTCCTAAAGCACCTAAGCCAGAAGCTTCTGTTGGAGAAGCAATTCCAAAAATAATGCTGCCCAAAACAGTTATGATCAAAACAAAAGGTGGGGCAATGACTTTAATTAAATCAATGGTTTTGATTGAGCTTTGTCTATCATTTGAGATAAGTTCCAAGTTTCTTGATTTGAAAAGAAAATAAATTGCATAAAAACATAGCAACATTAACCCAGGAACTATAGCTGCTAAGAAAAGATCCCCCACAGAAATTGTTTTTGCAGTAAAAATACCTTGGCTAAGTTGAGATTGTTGATAAGCCGAAGACAACACATCTCCTAAAATCACCAAGGCAATAGAAGGAGGGATGATTTGTCCTAAAGTACCAGTAGCAGAAATTAAGCCAGTAGAAAGATCATGAGGATATCCTTGTTTTAAAAATGCGGGCAAAGAAATCAAACCCATTGCAATAACTGTAGCTCCAACAATGCCTGTACTGGCTGCAAGCAAAGCTCCAACAAAAATTACCGAAAGACCAAGCCCACCTCTAAAATCAGAAAAAAAGTCAGACATTTTAAGTAGGAGTTCTTCAGCAACTTTCGATTTTTCCAACAATACCCCCATAAAAATAAATAAAGGAACTGCTATCAAAGTAGAGTTCGTCATCACGCCAAAAATTCGATTAGGTAAGGTTTCTAAAAGAAATAAATCAAAAACACCAAAAAAACTTGTTATCAATGCAAAGATTATTGAAACCCCAGCCAAAGTAAAGGCAACAGGAAAACCAAAAAGTAAAAAGATACAAACCAATGCAAAAAGAATTAGTGGCAGAAAATCAATCATGTTTGAAAACCAACTTCATCAGTTCTGAAAAGCTTTGAAGGATCAAAAGAATAGGAAAAATAATTAAGCTTGTTTTTAAAAGATATACAAAAGGAAGACCTCCCGGCTCTGGAGAAATTTCATTAATAGACCAAGAGAAGTAAACATATTCAAATGAAAATATTAAAATTACCCAAGCAAAGGGTTGTAAAAAAAACAGATTGCCAAAAATATTTATCATTCTTTTTCTTTTATCCGACAATTCTCTATAGAAAATGTCTACTCTGACATGTGCATCATTCTTAAGAGCTAATGCGGCATAAAATAAAAAAAGCATTCCATGTGAATAAACGAGTAATTCTTGCATTGCAACTACTCCGATTTCAAAAACATATCTCAAGATTACAATCATCGAGCTTAGAAAAATCATCAATAAAATTAGCCAAGAAGAAATATTTCCAAAAAAAGGAAGGAAATAAATTAAGTATATTCTCTGTGGTTTTGGTAATTTTTTTGAGCATTGAAATATGATTTAATAATACTGTAATGATTATAGTTCTATCTCCAGCTAAGACGTTAGATTATTCTTTTTCTGAAAAGGGACTGGATTTCTCAGTTCCTCCTTTTTTGCCTAAGTCAAAAAACTTAGTGGCTTCTATGAAGAAACTCAATAAATCTGAGTTGTCTTCTTTAATGGGAGTCAGTGATAAAATTTCTGCTTTAAACCATGACAGATTCCAGAATTGGTCTCAAGCAACCAAACCTTCGGCTCATGCGAAACAAGCTGGATTTGTTTTTAAAGGAGACGTCTATCAAGGACTAGAATTTGAAAAACTTTCAAAACAAGACATAAATTTTGCACAAAAACACCTCAGGATCCTTTCTGGACTTTATGGAGTCTTAAAACCATTAGATATTATTTCTCCTTACCGTCTTGAGATGGGTACAAAAATTTCTGTTGCAAAAAACAAGGACTTGTATGAGTTTTGGAAAGAAGAAATTACCAATCATTTAAACAAAGATCTTAAAGCAACTTCTATTTTGGTGAATCTTGCTTCTATCGAATATTTTTCTTCTGTTGATACTGAAAAATTAAAAAGCAAAGTCATCAGTCCGGTTTTTAAAGACTTTAAAAACGGCCAATTCAAGATAATAAGCTTCTACGCAAAAAAGGCTAGAGGCTTAATGGCCAAGTATTTAATTGAAAATCGAGCTAAAACTCCTGAAGATCTTTATAAATTCAATCTTGATGGCTATAAATTTTCTAAAAAAGATTCGACTGAAGATAGCCCGGTTTTTCTAAGAAAATAACTTATCCTTGATATCCACCATCAAGATATTTTTTTCCAGTTCTTGGAATTAAATCATCAAACTCTGGATCCTTCTTATTTACTTTAGCTTCAAAGGCTACAGACATCTCATCGCTAATCCCCATTGCAGCATTCCATAAAGCAACATGATTTAGAGATTCTTCAATTGTATGATCTCGTCCATAATTAAGGATTTCTTTCGTTCCTGCAATAGCCAAAGGACCTTTGGAGGCAATTTCTTCCGCAATAATTTTTACCGCTGACATCATTTCTTCATGAGAATCAAAGACTTTGTTTACCAAGCCATGAGCTTTTGCTTCATCAGCAAAGAATCTTCTGCCTGTGTATGCTAATTCTCTTACTACTCCTTCTGGAATCAATCTTGGAATTCTTTGCAAAGTTCCAACATCTGCCGCCATGCCAATGTTAATTTCTTGAATACAAAAGAAAGCCTCTTTAGTACAGAATCTCATATCTGTTGCTGTTGCTAGGTCTAAACCACCACCTATACAACCTCCCTGAATAGCTGAAATAACTGGGATTCTTGCTTTCTCAAGAGACGTGATTGTATGTTGCAGGTCTAGAGTAATTCTAAAACCAGCTTCCTTTTTCATACCATTATGGGTATTGGAAGATTTTGGTTCGGTGGGATTATCGCTCAATGAAAAGTTTGCTAAATCCATTCCTGCACAAAAATGCTTTCCGGTAGATGACAAGACGATTACCCGTGCACTAGCATCATCAGATATTTTTTCAACAAGGTGAGGCAATTCTGACCAAAAAGCTTTGTTCATTGTGTTGTATTCATCTGGTCGACACATGGTTACATATGCGACTTTGTTTTTTATTTCTAAATCAAAACAAGTATATTTATTTGTCATTTCAACTCCTTTTTACTTTTTAAGTTTTTCGATTAAATCTATTGAAAGTTCTTCTAGTTTCTCTATCAACTCGAACTCTTTATGATGAGGCATTACTACTTTTCTATTTTTTAGACTCAACCTCTTCAAACCAGAATGAATTTCTTCTGCTTGTTTCAATAAATCTTCTTTATCAACCATAATATGTTCCTAATTAAGGATGATATTGTAATTTATAAAAGGCATTAATTAAAATAATGATGGCAAAAGTGGACCAATTTTATATCTCTGAAGAGTTAATAAAAATATTTAAAAGTTCGAAAAAGTTTTTTACAAACTTAGAATCACTTGATCTCAAAGTAAGTTATAAAAATGACGATTCCCCACTGACAATCTTAGATACAGAAGTAGATAATTTCATAAGAAAAGAGCTAAAAAAAATTAGAAAAGATTTTTCATTTATTTCTGAAGAGATTAGCCAAGAACAAACAAATTCTAAATACACTTGGATCATAGATCCTATCGATGGTACAAAAGAATTGATAAATGGCAGTGATGACTTTACTTTAAATATTGCTCTAATTTACAACCAGACACCAATATTGGGTGGCATATACCAACCCATGAAAGATACTATTTTTCTAGGAGGCAGTAATTTACCTCCAAAAAAAATTATTGATGAAAAAACGTTATCCCTATCCCATAAAAATAATCAAATTTGCAATGTCTTAATTAGCAAATCTCACAGTAACAAGGAAGAAAAGGATTTTTGTGCGAAAGTAATGTCTAAATTTAAAGGATCTAAAGTTATTCAAATGGGAAGTTCATTAAAGTTTTGTAGGATGTGTGAGGGAATAGCTGACCTTTATCCTAGATTTGGAGATATTTATTCTTGGGATATTGCAGCTGGACACGCTATTTTAAAAGCTTTTGGAGGAGATATATTAGATTTAGATTTCAAAGAAATATCATACGATATGAAAGAAAAACAGCTTATTAAGGGATTTTTTGCCTTTTCCAATGAAAACAAGCTAGATTTATTAAGGCAAATACATTCCTAAACTATTTTTATAACTTTTTTACTGAAATATTTCTATTTTGTTAAAAAAAGGGTATAAAATTCGCAATTATGGGTAAAGAATTACAACCTATGGATATTTCTTCTCCAGGTCAAAATCTGGAGTCTTATCTCAATTCCATACAGAACATTGCAATTTTGACTCCCGAAGAGGAGAAAAAACTAGCAGAAGAGCTTTACTATAATAATGATTTGGAAGCTGCTAGAAAGCTCGTAATGGCACATTTGAGGTTTGTTGCTCATGTTGCCAGAGGGTATTCAGGATATGGTCTTCCACAAGCCGATCTTATCCAAGAAGGAAATGTTGGCCTTATGAAAGCTGTAAGAAAATTTAATCCAGAAGTTGGCGTTAGACTTATTTCCTTTGCAGTTCATTGGATAAAATCAGAAATTCACGAATACATTTTAAAAAATTGGAAAATTGTGAAAGTAGCAACTACCAAAGCTCAAAGAAAGCTTTTCTTTAATCTCAGGAATAAAAGAAAAGACTTAAATTGGCTCTCGTCTGACGATGTCAAAATGATCTCTTCTGAACTAGGCGTTGATGAGAAATCCGTAAAAGAAATGGAATCTAGAATGAATTCATCAGATCTTTCTTTTGATCCG
>CACJRI010000016.1 GCA_902595715.1 uncultured SAR86 cluster bacterium | reverse complement strand
GCTTCTCTTCTTTCTGCATGCAACAAGCCGCCTGTAACAATTGGCCAATTGAATTCCAAACTGTATCTAGTTTGCTCCACTCCATTTGGACCATAAGTTACTGGTGGGTTGGTAGCAGGATTAAAACCAACAATACCTCTTGAGTTGTTTTGAGTAATACTCGCAACCAAATCTATATCTGGGAAATGAGAGGCAAGCTTTGCTTGAGAATTTTTCTTTGCTGCCGTTGCGTTTAGCTTAGAAGCTTTGAGGGTAAAACTATTTGCCAATGCCAATTCAGCCCACTGGTCTTGTTCGATTGGATCAGGCTTACTTATGGGAAAATCATCATTTAAATCTTTAATATCAGGCGAATCTCCGATGATTGAAATCATTGCCTCCCTGGCAAATTCAAGTTGTCCTTCAGAAGCAATTTTTGAAACTTTAGCTAAATCATAAAATGCCTGAGCCTCTTGAAATTCAGATTTAGACGAGACTCCTTCTTCATAGAGTCGTTTGGTTCGATCTCTTTGTTTTTTAATAGATTGTTCTTCCAATCTCGCAACTTCAAGATTTTTTTTAGCTTTTAAAAGATTAAAATAAACGTTAGAGATTCTGATAATCGTTTCTTGTTGTGAAAGCGCAAATTTTGCTTCCGCAGCTTCACCCAATGCTTTGCCCTGAGAAAATTGAAACCATGTATCAATTCTGAAGATTGGCTGAATCAAATTAGCTGAGTAATAATTAGAGTTACTGCCTTGGGTATCAGTAAACAAAGCAGCATTTGATTCGGTATTTTTATTTTCATTCCATGTAGTTCCTGCTCTAAGAGAAAACTTCGGCAGCAAACCTGCCATAGCTTTATTTTTTATCTCTTTATTAGCATTAAATGTTGCTTCATCAATTTTCAGCTGCGGATCGTTCGTAAGAGCAAGCTCATAGACATCTGCCAAAGTTGCTGTATGAGCAAAGGAGCTTAAGAATAAAAAGGATAAAGTTAGTAGAAATGATGCAAATTTTTCCAAAAGAAGCTCCTCTTGAGTTAAATTATGTTTTGGAATGACATGATAATTTTTTGTAACCTTTTTTACCATTAAAATAATTAAATAAGTGAAAAAAATAATAACCCAAGATCTCAATAACGCCCCCGAATCCAAAGAAATTCTTAAAACCGCATCGAAAACTTTTACCGGCTCTAAGAAAATTTATCTCGATGGATCCAAACCTGAAATCAAAGTACCAATGCGAAAAATTCTGCAAACTGATTCTTTAACAGCAGAAGGAAAGCAGAAAAACAGACCGCTTTATGTTTACGATACTTCAGGCCCTTATACCGATCCTGAAGTTGAGATAGATATTGAATTTGGAATCCCAAAAAATAGATTGAGTTGGTTATCCAGCAGAGAAGAAAATTCAACGCAAATGTCTCTTGCTCGAAAAGGCATCATCACCGAAGAGATGGAATACATTGCAATAAGAGAAAACCAAAATTTAGAAAAAAATTCAAAACTCAAAGAAGGACGATTTCATGCTGGAGAAAACTTTGGTGCAAATATTCCAGAGCTTTATACACCTGAGTTTGTTAGAGAAGAAATTGCAAGTGGAAGAGCGGTTATACCAGCAAACATAAAGCATCCTGAAATTGAGCCGATGATCATCGGTAGAAATTTTAAAACTAAAGTGAATGCCAACATAGGTAATTCAGCTTTGTCTTCATCGATACATGATGAAGTAGAAAAACTCACTTGGTCTACTCGTTGGGGAGCAGATACGGTAATGGATCTTTCAACAGGGAAAAATATTCATGAGACACGCGAGTGGATTATTCGAAATTCTCCTGTTCCAATTGGAACAGTTCCAATTTATCAAGCATTGGAAAAGGTTGATGGTATTGCGGAAAATCTATCTTGGGAAGTTTTTGAAGAGACCCTAATTGAACAAGCGGAACAAGGCGTGGATTATTTCACTATTCATGCAGGAGTGCTTCTAAGGTATGTCCCGATGACCGCAGAAAGAGTTACAGGTATTGTTTCTCGAGGTGGATCTATCATGGCTAAGTGGTGTCTTGCGCATCATGAAGAAAATTTCTTATACACTCGTTTTGAGGACATTTGCAAAATTATGAAGAAGTACGATGTTACTTTTTCGCTAGGTGATGGATTAAGACCGGGTTCAGTTGCAGACGCCAACGATGAAGCACAATTTGGAGAATTAAAAACTCTTGGGGAATTAACATCAGTTGCCTGGGAAAATGATGTGCAAACTATGATTGAAGGCCCAGGTCACGTACCAATGCAATTGATTAAGGAAAACATGGATAAGCAATTGGAACAATGTGCCGAGGCACCTTTTTACACTTTAGGCCCACTTACAACTGATATCGCTCCTGGATACGATCACATTACCTCTGCAATAGGAGCTGCGATGATAGGTTGGTATGGTTGCGCCATGCTCTGCTATGTGACGCCTAAAGAACATTTGGGCTTACCCAATAAAGAGGATGTTAAAGAAGGCTTGATGGCTTATCGTATTGCGGCACATGCGGCTGATCTAGCAAAAGGGCATCCTTCAGCACAAATAAGAGACAATGCTCTTTCTCAAGCAAGGTTTGAATTTAGATGGGAAGACCAATTTAATCTTGGTTTGGATCCTGAAAGAGCAAGAGAGTTTCATGACGAAACCTTGCCAAAAGATTCCGCAAAAGTAGCTCACTTCTGTTCAATGTGTGGTCCAAAATTTTGCTCTATGAAAATATCTCAGGATGTTAGAGACTACGCTGCCAAACAAGTAAAAGAACAAGAAGTTGCTATGAAGGCAAAAGCTAAAGAATTTCGTGAATCTGGAAGTAAAATTTATAGTAAAATCTAAAGATGAAACAACAAGGCGATCAAATTTCAGATGCTACTCTGAGAAAATTAGGATCTGAGGGCATCGATTCTATTCAACTAAACGAATACTCCAAAGATAAAAAGTTAGTGCTTATTGGAGTTCCTGGAGCGTTTACTCCTACTTGTTCAGTAAATCATGTCCCTGGCTTTATTGAAAAAGCAGATGAAATTCTTGCTAAAGGAGTAGATGAAATAATCTGTATTTCAGTAACCAATCCATGGGTTATGGACGCTTGGGGAAAAAATTTAAACGCAGATAAAATCACCATGTTGTCAGATGGAAACTGCGAATTTACAGAGAGCATGGGACTAATTATGGACGGTAGCGGCTTCGGTCTTGGGAAAGTATCATCGAGATATGCTGCTATCATCGAAGACGGAAAGATAAATTGCTTGCTTGCAGAAAAAGGCGGTGCATTTGAAGTAAGCAGTGCAGAAAATATTCTAGAACACTTATAAGCTTGGCTAATAGAGACTACACATCTGAATCCATTGAGGTGCTTTCAGGTCTAGAGCCCGTTAGAAAAAGGCCTGGAATGTATACTGATACGACCAGTCCTAATCACTTGGTGATGGAAGTCATTGATAACAGCGTAGATGAAGCTCTAGCTGGTTATGCAAAAGAAATTTCAGTTGTTTTAAATAAAGATTTTTCTGTATCTGTCGAAGATGATGGCAGAGGCATGCCGGTTGATATTCATCCCGAAGAAAAAGTACCAGGCGTAGAATTAATTTTTTCAAGATTGCATGCCGGGGCTAAATTTTCAAACAAAGATTATGTTTTTTCTGGCGGTCTTCACGGTGTCGGTGTTTCAGTTGTAAATGCTCTTTCTACTTACCTTGATGCGGAAATCAAACGAGACGGAAAAAAGTATGAAATTAAATTTAAAGATAGCTTAAAGAAGAAGGATCTTAAGGTTATAGATACTGTTGGACAGAGAAATTCAGGAACAAAAATTTTATTTAAAGCTGATCCATCATTTTTTGATACCGAAAAAATTTCTGGAAAATATCTTTCAAATTCATTAAAAGCCAAAGCCGTTTTATGCCCAGGGTTAAAAATTAAATTTAAGGATGAAGTTAATAAGACAAAAGAAGAGTGGTGTTTCGTTGATGGGCTTGGAAAATACTTAAGTACTTCGCTAGGCGAAGGCGAATATCTACCTGAAGAACCGATAGAAGGAGAGTTTGAGGATGAGGAAAATTCACTTGCTTGGGCGGTGGCTTGGGAATTACGAGATCAGGAAAGCATTACTGAAAGTTATGTAAACCTAATTCCTACCATCCAAGGCGGAACACATGTTGCTGGTATGCGAACTGGAATAACCGATGCCTTGAAAGAGTTTTGTGAATATCGAAATTTAATACCCAAAGGTGTAAAAGTTACTGCGGAAGATGTCTGGAAAAATGCCTCTTATGTTCTTTCCGCAAAATTAAAAGATCCACAATTTTCTGGCCAGACTAAAGAGAAACTTTCTTCGAAAGATTTTCAAACTATTGCAGCGAATATTACAAGAGATGCTTTTGCTATTTGGCTTAACAAGGAAACAGAGCTAGCTGAGAGAATCGCGAACATTGCAATTGATAACGCACAAAAAAGAGTTAAGGAAAGTAAATCTGTAGAGAGAAAAAAAGTTACCAAAGGAGTAACTCTTCCGGGAAAACTTTCTGATTGTGTTTCATCTAATTATGAAGAAACCGAGTTATTTTTAGTAGAAGGAGATTCTGCAGGCGGATCAGCGAAGCAGGCTAGGGATAGAAACTTTCAAGCTGTTATGGCTCTAAAAGGCAAAATTTTAAATACTTGGGAAGTCGATACCGATGCGGTAAATCAATCGCAAGAGGTAAAAGATATTGGGATGGCAATTGGTTTGCAACCTGGATGTAGAGTCTTGGACGGTCTGAGATATGGAAAGATATGTATCTTGGCAGATGCAGATTCTGATGGCCTTCATATTGCAACGTTGATTTGTGCTTTATTTTTAAAACATTTCAGACCTCTTGTTGAGGAAGGCAGGTTATATGTAGCCCAGCCTCCTTTATTTAGAATCGATCAAGGTAAGGATATTTATTACGCCTTGGATGAAAAAGAAAAAGATGATTTAGTAAAAAAACTCACAACACAAAATAAAAGAACTAAAGTTGAAATACAAAGATTTAAAGGGTTGGGTGAAATGAATCCTTCTCAGTTGAAAGAAACTACCATGTCCCGAGATGTAAGAAAATTACTGCAACTCAAACTAGAAAAAGGAAATAGTGCAACGACTATGTTCAACATGTTGCTCTCTAAAAAAAGAGCTCCGGATAGAAAAAGTTGGTTAGAAAGTAAAGGAGATTTGGCAAGCATCAATGAGTAAAGAGAAAAGCCTAAGTATTGGCGGCTTTGCAGAGAAAGCCTATCTCGATTACTCCATGTATGTAATCTTAGATAGGGCACTTCCTTTTATCGGAGATGGCTTAAAGCCAGTCCAACGAAGAATAATTTATGCGATGTCTGAAATCGGGTTGAAATCTACATCCAAGTTTAAGAAAAGCGCAAGAACCGTGGGCGAGGTAATAGGTAAATTTCATCCTCACGGAGACAATGCCGCCTATGAGGCAATGGTTTTAATGGCACAGAATTTCTCTACCAGGTATCCCTTAATTGAAGGACAAGGGAATTGGGGTTCTCTTGATGATCCCAAGAGTTTTGCGGCAGTAAGGTATACAGAGTGCAGACTTTCCGCGTATGCACAAGTATTGCTTTCAGAATTATCTCAAGGGACTGTAGATTGGGGTCCTAATTTTGATGGCACTTTGATAGAGCCAAGATTTTTATCATCAAGAATTCCAAATGTTTTACTCAACGGTGCTTCCGGCATTGCAGTTGGTATGGCAACAGATATCCCGCCGCATAATTTAAATGAAGTTGTGGATGCAACTATTGCCCTTATTGACTCTCCTAAACTTTCTGTAAAAGAGCTGTTAAAAATTATTCCAGCCCCAGACTTTCCAACTAAGGCAGAAATTATTTCAACGCCTGAAGAACTTTTGGAAATGTATCAGACCGGAAGAGGAGCAGTTAAGTTAAGAGCAACATATGAAATAGAGAATGGTGAGGTTGTCATTACAGCTCTTCCATATCAGGTTTCAACAACAAGGATTCTAGAACAGATTGCTGCGCAAATTGATTCAAAAAAAATGAATCTTATTGAAGATCTCAGAGACGAAAGCGATGGTGAAAATCCTGTAAGAATTATTGTCGTACCGAGATCGAATAGGGTTGATAAAGATGCTTTGATGAGTCATCTCTTTGCTACAACAGATTTACAAAAGAACGTCAGAGTTAATTTAAATGTGATTGGCTTAAGCGGAAGGCCAAAAGTTTTTGATTTGAGAGAAATCCTTAAAGAATGGATCACTTTTAGAACACAAACTGTCAAAAGGAGACTGCAACACAGATTAGATTGGCTCAACGATAGATTGCATATTCTTGAAGGTTTGATGATTGCTTATCTAAATTTAGATGAGGTAATTAAAATAATCAGAACTCATGATGATCCAAAAAAACAATTAATCAAAAAATTTAAACTCACTGAAATTCAGGCAAACGCCATTCTTGATATTCGCCTGCGCCAACTTGCAAAGCTTGAAGAACAAAGCATCATTGAAGAAAGGGATTCATTAAAAGCAGAAGCAAAGGAAATTGAAAAAATACTTAATTCAGCTTCTCGCCTAAAAACTCTAATTAAAAAAGAGCTAAAAGAAGATCAGGAAGAATTTGGGGATGAAAGAAACAGCATGCTTGCAGAGGCAGAGGAAGCAAAAGCTTTTGATGAAAAGGAACTCATTTCAAACGACCCAATGACGGTGGTTTTATCAGAAAAAGGTTGGATTAGAGCTGCCAAAGGACATGATGTGGACGTAGAAGGCTTGCAATACAGAGAGGGCGATTCTTACTTATCTTCGTCTTTTGCAAGGAACAGCCAAAACGCAGTTCTATTGGATAATTTTGGCAAAGCCTATACTTTACCCATTCATCAATTGCCATCTGCGAGAGGTCAAGGAGATCCAGTTTCAGGAAAGATTAACGCCCAATCCGGAGCAACTTTTCCTGGTGTGATTGCAGGATCGGAGGAAACCTTGGCTGTGTTAGCGTCTAATTTAGGATATGGTTTTGTGGTTAAGTTGGGAGATCTGCAAACAAAAAACAAATCCGGTAAAGCGGCTTTAAATGCAAAGAATGCTAAGCCGATCACACCTAAAATTCTTTCAGCGGTTGAGGAAAATTATATTGCCTCGATTACTCAAGAAGGCAAAATGTTAATTATCGAGGCAGGCGAATTACCAATTTTAGGAAAAGGTAAGGGTAATAAAATCATTTCAATTGATAAAAAGAAGTTCGAAGCCAAAGAAGACCAACTCATGTATTTGGTAACTTTTAAAAAAGGACAGTCGATAAAACTCTACAGTGGTAAACAACATTTTGTTATCAAACCAAACGATTTAGAAAATTTTCTAGGAAATCGTGGTAGAAAAGGAAACTTCCTTCCTAAAGGATATCGCAAGGTTGATAAAGTTGAAGTAATTTCCGAGTAATTATTTAAAAGTTTTGACGGCCTTTTCAAATCTTTTAAAACCTTCTGCAATTTCTTTGTCTGAAATAATTAATGAAGGGGCAATTCTAATTGTGTTTTCTCCAGCAGCTTGGACCAATATCAATCCTTGTTTATAACAGGCATCAATAAAGTTTTTTGCTTTTATTTTTTTAAAGTCACAACAGATCCATAGCCCGGCTGATCTTACATCTGCAAATAAATCAAATTTTTCTGACAATTTGTTTAGTTGTTCATGAAAATTGAATGTTTTTTTCATAACACCCTTTAAAATTTTTTGAGAAGAGACTATTTCTACAACTTTTTTTGCAACTTCACAGGCAAGAGGATTTCCTCCAAACGTGCTGCCGTGTGTACCTGGTTGAAAAGATTTGGCAATTTTAGCAGTCGTTAAAGTTGCTCCGATTGGTATTCCGCCACCAAGGCCTTTTGCCAGAGTGGAAATATCGGGCTTAACACCATAACCCATATAGGCCATTAAAGTTCCTGTTCTGCCAATACCACTTTGCACCTCATCAAATATCAATAGACAGTCTTTTTCATTTGCTAATTTTCTGAGACCTTCTAAGAAAGGATTTTCTGCTCTGATTATTCCCGACTCTCCCAGAATAGGTTCTACAAAAATAGCAGCGGTTTTTTTGGAAATAATTTTTTTGACAGAGTTAAGATCATTAAATTTTGCTCTTTTGAATCCTTGCAGAAGTGGACCAAAACCTGTTTTTTGGAATTTCGAGTCTCCAGCGGTTATGTTTAACATTGATCTACCATGAAAGGCATTTGTAAAAACTATAATTTCATGTTTTGCCGGTTTGCCTTGGTCAAAATAATATTTTCTGGCTAATTTAATTGCTGCTTCATTTGCTTCATTTCCAGAATTGGAAAAAAATACTTTATCGGCAAAAGTTTTTTCAGCAAGCATTTTGCTAAGCTCTAATGCTGGCTTGTTGT
>CACJRI010000015.1 GCA_902595715.1 uncultured SAR86 cluster bacterium | reverse complement strand
GAAGAAACAGAAGAAACAGAAGAAACAGAAGAAACAGAAGAAACAGAAGAAACAGAAGAAACTGAAGAAACAGAAGAAACACAAGAAACTGAAGAAACAGAAGAAACACAAGAAACAGAAGAAACAGAAGAAACTGAAGAAACACAAGAAACAGAGGAATTAGAAAGCGATGAATTTGAAGACGAAGCTGATAACGAGAATTTAGATAATTCAGAAGAATCAAATGATACTTCTCCTGAAGAAAAATCATCTGAAACTAAACAAACCGAGACAAGCCAACCATCTGATTCAGAACCGCAGGAAGAAAGAAATTCCTCAGATGATTCAAATAATTCTCAAGAAGAATCAACACCTCAAGAATCTATAAAAGCGAATGACGAGTCATCAGAAAATAACACTCCTGCCGAAACTACAAGTTCAGATGAAGATACAACATCCAATGACAGAAATGAGACATTGGTTATAGATACAGACGACAACTCTCAAGAACAATCTTCAGAAAGTATTGAATCAAATGATGATATAGCCACTGAAACTACATCATCGGATACAACAGACAATACTATTGTTCAAAGCGAAGTTGAGACTCAACCAACTTCAAATGAAAATCAAGCTACGCCAGAAGTTCAACGACCAATAGCAGCTAGTTCGTCATCAAGTAATAGTGTTAGCCCTCCAACACAACCTAATCAGGGAAGAGAAATAAAAGATACTCCGTTGACTAGACCCACAGAAGAACCTGCTATCTTGCCTAAGCCGGCGACAACAAGCCCCTCTTCAGAACCTGTTATTTTGACTCAGCCCGTAACTTCAACTTCTTCCTCGGATTCGGTTCCAGTAGTGCAAGCTCCAGTAACTACACCTTCCTCAGATTCTGTTCCGCTTATTCAGCCACCCATAACTTCATCTGCAACTGATGCAATAACTCTTGAACCCATAAATAATGATCCTGAGCCAATTATTCCCGATATTGATGAAGGCCTGTTGGATAGTTTTGATATATCTAAAAACACTTCTGATACAGGTATTGATAATTTAACTACGGCATTTGATCAAGGTGGAGAATTATTTTTCAATGAAACAGAAATTGAAACTCAAGAAGAGGAGATTGTCGAAGAAGCTACCCAAGTTAATGAAGAAGTTCAAATTGAAGAGGTGCAAAAGGAAGATAAAATTGAAGCAGTAGTTGAAGCTCAGCTTTCCGCTAATACTTTTTTTGTAACTAATAATATAAAAGAAGATACCTCAGTTGGAACCTCCATTGGCGCTATAGAAATAGAATATTTGGGAGATAAAAATATACGATTTGCCTTGGGTGGAAATGGCAGTGAAAATTTTGAAATAGATGCGCAGGGTAAGATTTTCATTAAAAAAGAACTGGATTTTGAGACAAAAGATAATTACAACTTATTTGTTTTCACAATCGTAGGTGAAAAATCTATTTCCAATAACTTAGAAATCAATGTAATTAATGTCGATGATCTTAAAACAGATTTTACTTTTGCTAGCAGTAAAGTTCATGAGGGGTCTTCTTTAAACACTGTTATAGGAAATGCCATTGTGTCGGGAGACTCATCTATCAGTTACTCTCTTGAGGGTGTTAATAATGCTGACTTTAGCGTCGACGAAAACGGAAGATTAAAAGTGGCTAGAACTCTAAACTTTGACCAAAATCAAAAATATGATTTATCTCTTGTTATTAAAGGAAGATTTGACACAGTCAGTGTTCCTTTGTCGATCGAATTATCTAAAAACATTGCTCCAGAATTTTCATTGAATTGTTCTAATTCATGTTCGGTTGCTGAAAACTCTTCTCAAGGAGCAACAATCATTCAAGCTAATCGTCTAGATAACGATTCGGATGCAGTCTCTTATCAATTGAAAAATACTTTCGGTGATAAATTTGAGATAAACGATCAAACTGGAGAGGTAAAACTTAAAAATACTTTGGATTATGAAGCTTCAAGCTCATATGACTTAACAGTTGTTGCAACCGACTCCAAAGGCGTAACCAAAGAAGTCACCTCTAAATTCAATGTGACAGATATCAGTCCAAGTTATACCGGAACTTTAGTGACTTCAAATAAATCCGAAAAAACTCCAACCGGAACTGTAATTTTGAATTCAACGGTAGGTAATTTTTCTAATCCAACCTATTCAATTTCAGGAGGAGATTCTAAATTTGCAATAAATTCCAATACAGGACAAGTTACTTTGGCTAGTGCTTTGGATTATGAAACTGCGAACTCACACAGCTTCACAATTACAGCATCAGCAGAAGGAGAAAGTTTTTCACAAAACTTCACTCTTAATGTAGATGATTTTACTCATACTTTGACAGATTCTGCTTCATCAACTGACGCAGTCAAGAAGGGAGATTTTAGAAATAACGTAACTTATCTCCTTGATGAAAACATTGAAACTTTGGGAGCCAACGAAAGAGTTATTGGTAATTTTGCTGTTGATGTACCGGGAACCACATATAGTCTAAGCGCTCCCTCAAATTTAGTTGAAATTGACACAAATGGTATTTTGCGATTTAAAAGTTCTGCAACATGGGATTTAGACGAAACTTCGACCGCCGATCTAATTTCTAGCAATGTCACAATCGTTGCCAACATTCCTAATGAAGGCAATGTCAGTAAGCAGATTAACTTTGAGCCTAAAAATATCGAGAAAAATGAAAATTTAGTAATGAAATTTGCCAGTGGTTTTGATGATGTCGAACATGATTTCACTGGGGCAAATCCATTTTCGGCTCGTGCAAATAGAGATAGCAGCGGAACTGGTGGACATGGTGGTCAGGTAGTTACTGAAGTTACATTGTCTAAAGCAGAGCTTGCAAGCAGTTCACATATAGATTCAGTTAATGATAACTCATACGCTCAGTCTTCTGGCAGCGGATCTTCTTACTTAACATCAACAGTTGCTAACGGTCAAAATGAAAACGATACTGAAATCTTAGATTTTGAATATAGATTTCCAGTTGATAATTCCAGTGGAGACGCCACGCACCGACAATTTGCACCTTTGTCATCCCCTAATGGACAGTGGGATACAGAAAGAAGTGCAAATAATGAAGCTGCAAAATATGGTTGTTTAGACTCTGGTCAAGGCTGTGGCAGTCTAACTACTGAAGTGGCTCTTTCAGGGAATATGATACAAACTACAGAAGATTCAGTAGCAGGATATAAAGTCATTCAGGCTAACGTTACTCGAAATGCTAATTCAAATCTTTTAAATGCCGATGCTGATGGAGCTAATGCAGGAAATGGTTTAACCAACGGAACTGGTTCCTACAATTCAATCATCGGTGAGTATGGAAGTGGGTTTCAAGGCACAACTGTATCTTTGGATACTGAATTTGAAATTGTAACTTTACCCGAAGCATTCGAGTTTTTTGGGCAAAGCTTTACACACATTTATGTCAACGAAAATGGCTTTTTAAGCTTTGGTAATGGTGGAAATTACACGGATAAACCATGGCACGGAGCCACAAATGTACTTAATTCCATATCAACAAATGCTGCATCTTTTATTGGAGGAGGAAGACCTCTCCAGTACTTACATGAAGTAGATGCTTATTATGGCGGCACAGAGACTATGAGGCCTGACGGTTTTCGCTTGCCTGATATTTATGGAAAGCCTGGAGTCGCTGCAGGCAATCTGGATAATACAATTTTTCCTCTCTGGAATGACTACTTTACTGATTCTGAAAATACTGATTGGTCAATTAGAAAAATGTGGAATGCGGACACCAAAATTCTGACGATTGGTTGGTATAACGTTAGATCATACAATTCTTCTGTCGAGAACGCAGAAGCTAACTTTGAAGTTCAGCTGAATTTTAATAACAACGAATTTAAAATTGTCCATGGAAATATGGGTTCTGATTTCCCTCACCAAGCTAGTAATAATGCCTTTGTGGGTATTTCCAGAGACGTTTCTTGTGCGTCGGATGGAGAAGACATTTCTGCGTGTGAAGGAAAAGATTACATTCAATTGTTTTTTCATGATAACGATCTAGGAGGACTTGAAACAGCTAGTTCTAGCAATACCAACACCTTCCAAAACCCTAAGGGAGATGATCAACCTGCAGCCAACGATCACATGTACAACTCGCTTTTTGGTAATAATCAATCGGCTTTTGGTACAAATTACTGTTTCACTTCCAGCAATATCGATAGCGATATAAGTAGTATTTCTTGCAGTAACTCATACGATGCTTCTGATGCTAGAGGAACTGCATCTTTGGCGCCAATGTATAGATTTATCCCACAAACTTCTGCTTCTAAAAATGTGCTTTTACCGTCTAACATCAAGCAGTCTTATCGGTCTGGACTTACTACAGAGTTCATGTGGATGCACTTAGATAAAGATCCTACTTCCTTGTCTTATACACCTCCTGATAATAATGCTACTGGTTTTGGAAGTGGATCAAATTCTCGTTCTGGAGTAACAAGCGGTTCGTTAAGCGCAGGCTCAGCCGTAAATCATTCTACTGCCAAGGATGAAATCATAATTGCCGGAGAAGTTTATGGTAATGAAAAATTGGATGCCTTTTTAAATAACACTAAGAAGGTAGTCGCCTATGCACCTATTCCTTTATTGCACACCAACAAATACGAACTGCCTCAGTATGCAAGCCAAAGCGACGTTCGTTTTCGTCGTGCTCATACAATCATGCCGAATTTTATCTCAACTGATTTTATGGAAAGTAAAGATAACGGTACCGATGCAAACTTTGATTTCCACCAACTTCGCGATAACGACCATTGTAAATCCAACATAGATTGTATTGTTTACGATACCGAAGGCAGTACTACCTTCAATGCTCAAGATGGTTCATCTTCTACCAAAACCGAAGCGCATATTGATGGTATGTATGGATACGCTAATAAGGTTTTGGATCAAGGCACTCATGTTTCCTCAGAACGTTTTGGCAATTTAGCCGACAGTGCAGATTTTGTCCCTGTTGGACAATCGCTCTGGTATCAAGTATTCAATCCCAATGGCAGAGGGGTTGGTTTGTATGCACAAATTAATTGGAGTTGCGGAACGGGGGTAGGCTGTGGTTACCATACCCCTAATAAAAGCGGAGCTCCTCATAATTCTCAGCATAGTATTTTTTCTGTACTTATATCTGATGTTGGAGATAAATCGGAATTTTCTTTAAATCAAGCTGGTTATCCAGATAATGCCACCGGTCAAGTGATTGATGGGCAGCACTACTGGAGTTATAAGCGAAGAGACGGCAGAACCACTTCAACGGATGGAGTATATGCTGGTGCGCAACAATCTCCACAAATTGCATTTGGTCTCAATCCTATCGCTTGTGTTTCAGGACCCGACAATGGTTGCTTCTTTGGCGACAATCAAGCTGCTGATTCACTTACAGCAGGCGCTCCATCTACAGCAATAATAACCACCAGTGATCCATGCAGCGCTTTTGGTGTAATTGATGGATTGGGGTGTGATACTACGAGTGGTACCAAAAACATGGAACTGGGAGTTATGTATTCCATGGAGGCAAACGGTTCTAATAATCTTGCCAATCAAATCTACAAAACTGAGACTTTTTATCAAGGTATTGCTCAACAAAAACAATACGACGGTTCCAATTATGTGGATGCCATAAATTTAAGCGGCTCCAACAGTTGGCGTTCGGGCATAACTCCTTCAGCAGATACTTGGCATGGAAAATTTTCAGGTCACTGGTTGACAGATGTTGAGGTAAATCAAAAAAGTATGCCACAGTACTTTCGATCAGGTTTAACGGCTTCTTTTGATGAAACCAATGACCGAGTCAAAGTTATTGCTACCAATATCTACATTCATGCCGATCCAGATTGGAATGAGAATACTAATGTAGGGGAAAACACCTGGTACCATTCAGGTCCAGGCTGTAGTTTCGGCCATGTATCCTGGAGTGCTGGCAGTTGTGTTGCTGTACTTCCAACGAATAATGGCGCAATTGGAAATTCTGGATACACTTTGCAATTCGGTGACGATGATAATCAAAAAGATTCGGCAAATTTTGCTAACTCCGCTTACATCAATAAAAAAGTTTTCGGTGCCATGCTCAAAAATGAATCAAAAAATCTTAATTGTGGTTCGCTTTGTACAGTGAATATTTTAAGAACAAGTGAAGTTGATAATGCTGGAGCGATGATTACTTGGGATACCATTGATGAAAAAGATCGAGATACATTGATGACGTGCGGGCAAGCAAGTTGTGCAGATCCTGAGCCGTCTCTGGAATACATGACGTGGGGAATTTGGGGTATGGCTGTAAATGATGGTCTCGAATATCTAGCCGGAGAACAACCCAGCGCCGTGCATATGGGTACTTGGTATGCAGGAGACTTATTGGATGCAAGTGATTGGCCAGTTAGTCGAACTGCAAGTCTTGCCGGGATGGCAATGTTCAATATGTGGAAAAGTGAAACACTCAGTGGCACCACAACCAATTATGCTTGGACTGAAAGTTCTAGAGCGGATGGTAGCGTGGTATTTGATGGAACTGGAAATTATAACGTCAATATTAACGTACATGATTTAGGTCGACATGCTTGTGACAATGGTGCTAGTTCAGGAGATGTTTGTAGTTCAGGAGCAGGAAATAATGCTAATGCTTTTACTCAAGGAGCTATGGGTACCATCAATTGGCAAATGAATGGTAATGCAGGTCAAGCTAATTTCGCTAAAGAATACAACGCAACTGTGAATAATGGAGTTACAACTTGGAAGGCTGCACAAGGAAGCCTTTATGGAACATCAAATCATGTTGAGCTAGGAGCAGAACTGCTTTTCTCAAAACAAGATATAAACAATTATTTACAAGCAATAGGAACAGTAATTTTATCGGAGTAAGAAATTTTTTATCATTTATAAATCCAGACAATCTGAAATAAGTTTTTTTTGTTTAGATATGTATAATAGCTTTTTCAAATTATGCGACAGTTTATAGATTTCTTTTTAACGATTAGAGATAGTAAATTTTTTACAGGTTTAGTTATTTCCGTAATCGTAGCCTCAGCGATATATGCCGGAGCTAGTTCTTATGAAATTCCTAATCAATACACTGTAATTCTGGATTACTTTGACTACGCTATCACCGTATTCTTTTTAATAGAAATCCTTATCCGTATTTTTGCGGAGGCTAATCATCCTATTCGTTTTTTTAAAAACGGTTGGAACATCTTTGATTTTATAATTGTTTTAGTTAGCTTGGTGCCGGTAGATGGGGCTGAAAGTGCATTTGTTGCACGTCTATTAAGAATAGTCCGAGTCCTTAGAATCATTACCGTCATACCAGCTTTCCGTCATATCGTAGAATCTTTGTTTAAGTCTATGCCTCGAGTTGCTTTTATTGCCTTGTTAATGTTCATAGTGATTTATATATGGGCAGCAATTGGTACCTTAATTTTCAGCGAGACCGATCCAGAGCATTGGCGTAATATTGGGATAGCTGCATTGACTTTGGCTCAAGTAGCAACTTATGACGATTGGGCAGCAATTATGTCTAATGTTTTTGAGGCTCATCCTTATTCCTGGATATACTTTATTAGTTTTATCTTGGTCACCTCAGTCGTATTACTCAATATGGTTATAGGTATTATTGTGGATGTCATGAGTCGCGATGCTAGAGAAAATCTCTTTGATAATGTCGATGCCAATGATCACGTGGTGACCAAAGAAAATGAAGGTTTATGACCTTTATCACTCATAGTACATTTAATTATCTACTTATTGCGTGGCTTGCTGTTGGCTTAATAGCCTTCGTTTACTTATTCTTTCAAACTGCGCCATATGGAAAACACGTCTCTAAAGGATGGGGACCAGAAATTTCAGCCAAAGCGGGCTGGATCATTGAGGAGTGTCCTGCTTTTTTCTTAATGTTAATTTTTTTTATTGTTGCGGGAGATTACACCAACCCCGTACATGTTATTTTTACTTTTTTATATTGTGGTCATTATTTCAATCGAAGTTTTATTTGGCCCATGAGAGCCCAATCTACTGACAAAAAGATGCCTTTGATGGTGGTTTTTTCAGCCATTGGTTTCAACTTCGTAAATGTTTTCTTTCAAGGTACATGGATTTTTCTTCTTAGCGATTACAGTTATGGTTGGATTCCAACTATTCCTTTCTTTTTGGGTTTATTTATATTTTTTATGGGCTTTTATATTAACGTTAGGTCTGATGAGATTATGATTAATTTAAGAAAAGAGAAGGGCGAAGGCTACCACATTCCTGAAGGTTTTCTATTTAATAAAGTCAGCAATCCAAACTATCTAGGAGAATTTATTGAGTGGCTGGGATGGGCCATCATGACTTGGAGTTGGGCAGGACTAGTATTTTTCTTATGGACAGTTTGCAACCTATTCCCTCGTGCTATTTCCAACCATAAATGGTACCAAGCAAAATTCGAAGATTATCCTAAAGACAGAAAAGCAGTAATTCCAAATATCATTTAATCAACACTCTTTAACTTTTAGGTATAATTTGCCAAGTAGGGAGAGACGATGACTAAGTTAATTAGATATTCATTGGGATTAATGTTTGCTTTTTTCAGCATCATGTCTTTCTTTATGATTTTTATTCCAGAAGCAGTTTTAGTCTTTCCTGGATCTAGTTGGACTAGTGAACAAATGGCCGAGTGGCGCTTGCGAACTATTTTACCTGCCTTTTATTTAACAATTTGCTATTTTATTTATCGTTATTTTTCCGGAAGAAACCCAACCTCAACTGTTTGGCCAATTTTAATTGTCATTTTCTTTTTCATGATGACGCAAATCATCAGTCTATTTAACAATTATTTTAGCTGGGTTCAGCTGCTTTCTTTATTTCTTACCATTTTGGTATTTTTATTATTGCGAGAAGCCCACAATCGCCGTAAAAATGAAATTTTTAATAAATCTTTATAGTGAGTAAGAACCCTTTAAGAACTGGAAGTTGTTTGTGCAAACAAGTAACTTACTCTTTTCCTGCTGATGCAGTAGTTTCAGCTCATCATTGTCATTGTGAGGATTGTAGAAAATCTACTGGCTCAGGTAAGGCGACAATTATCTTGGTTCTTGATCAAGCTTTAAAAATTTCAGGAGAAATTAAATATTTTTCTGTTTTTGGTTCAGGTGGTAACAAAGTAAGTCGTGGGTTTTGTGCATTATGTGGCTCGCCCTTAATCAGCAGCGTTGAAGGTTATGATGGTACTAAATTCATTAAAGCTGGAAGTCTTGATGATTCATCTTGGGTCACAATAAATTCTAGCTTTTGGAGCGATACAGCTATGGACTGGTCGCCTTTAGATAGTTCAATAGATAGTTTTAAACAAAATCCTGAATAGTTATGTATCAGAGAATAGATTTATTGATTAAATATTACTTAAGGTTTGTTGCAGCTATTTGGATTGGTTTTGTTCCATTTTTGTATTTGATCACTTATCTAACAGGAGCGGAAAACATATCCTTTATAGTTTTTCTCAACAGCCTTTTTGAATGGGCAATCCTTTTGCCTTTTGGTTTTGACCAAAATATTCCTGAAGATTTTGTACCGCTAATAAGATTTTTCTTTTGGTCTTTTTGGGTATTAACTATCTCTCGCTGGGTTATAACCGGAAGACATTTTTATCAATAAAATCTCAAAAAGTTCTTTTTATAACAAGCCATTTATTAAATCTAAGAAAAGGTAGGTTAAAAAACCCACTACCAGAGAGCCAAAGAATAACATTAGGGCAACAGATACAATCTCTGTCCAGAGCCAAACAGTCTTTTTATCATTGAGTCTGATGTAGATTTCTACCGCACCAAAACATATAGCGAAGAGTGTAGCTAATAAAACTATGACAATTACTTGATCCATAGATGGATTATAATTTATTTATGGGTGGTTATGATTTTATGGTAGTCCTTTGGATCATCTTTATTGTGGTAGGAGTACTTCGTATTAAAGACGATTACAAAGATTATATAAATACATCAGCAAAAATGCCTATCTCTCTGGGAACTAAGTTGAGCATGTTTACAGGTGGAATAGCAATGACCTTATTCGGAATTGGCGGCCTAGTTTATTTGCTTACTAATCCCGGTCTATTTTCTTAATAACAAAATAATTCTTGTAGATGTATAATCACTCTTCATTTTGAAATTTGCGGGCATGGTATAATGGCTATTACTTCAGCCTTCCAAGCTGACGATGCGGGTTCGATTCCCGCTGCCCGCTCCAGAATAATCCTTTTTACTTAAATAATTGATCGGCTACGTAAGGATTGGTAAGTCTTTCTTGGCCAAATGTAGATACCGGCCCATGGCCTGGCACAAAAGTAACATCGTTTCCAAGCGGCCAAAGCTTACTTCTGATGGCATTCAACAAATCTTGAGTATTACCTCTGGGTAAATCCGTCCTACCGATAGAGCCTTGAAAAAGTACATCCCCAACAATGGCAAGCTTAGATTCCGGATGATGAAAAACAACATGACCTGGCGTATGGCCTGGACAATGATAAACGTCTAGTTTTTCTCCATCAATTTCAATCTGATCGCCATCAGTTAACCAACGATTGGGTTCAAAGTTTTTGGCTGTATCCAAACCGTAACGTTTACCTTGTTCTTCCAAGGCGTTAATTAGAAATCCATCGTCTTTATGTGGCCCTTCAATTTCAATATTATATTTTTGTGCCAATTCAAAAGCACCACCTGCATGATCTAAATGACCATGAGTAATAAACACTTTGGAGAGAGTAAGACCTTGCTCAGCAATAAAATTTTCAATCAAAGATAAATCACCACCAGGATCAGTTACTGCAGCGATTTTTGAGGACTCTTTCC
Source organism: uncultured SAR86 cluster bacterium (assembly GCA_902595715.1). Lineage (GTDB taxonomy): Bacteria > Pseudomonadota > Gammaproteobacteria > Magnimaribacterales > AG-339-G14 > MEDG-81. The sequence goes on along the minus strand of CACJRI010000015.1, from coordinate 985 downwards.
AAATGACACAAGAATTCTGCTGTAAAGGAGTCACAGGAATGATTGCTGCTTTTAATGTAGCCATGGTTAAAAAAAACTGACATTATTATAACCTATGAATTTTCAACTGTTAGATGGGAATAGGTTATAGTTTTCAGGCTGTTGGATATTAAATTTTGGGAGAAATTATGGAAGATATGATGGTGCAAAGCAGTATGATCGAAATGGGGATATGGGAAGTTTTTGTACAATCTAGAATATCAATTTCAATTATTTTTTTAGGAAATGTCATTTCTGTCTTGATTGCAGTTTGGCTCTCTAGAATATTAATTGAAAAAGGAGCTAACCTTTTTTTAAAAATTATTTTTACAGCATTTGCTTTTGCAGTTTTTCTTAATGCTTTTAATAACGGTCTATGGGTCAATTTCTATATGGATGGAACCGCTGCCTCCCTAGCTAACTTAGATGCAGTAAATGGGGCGATTGATATCAGCGCTACCTCTAAGGACTTTATTGATTCTGTTACATCACAAGGAGATTTTGGAAAGATTGGCATGTTTGTTTTTTTTGTTGGCGGGCTATTAATTGCAGTGATTCCATTGTGGTTCAATACAAAATCTAAAAAAGTATGAATTTTCAACTGTTAGACGGTAATAATCTTAAAATTAGAGCTGTTGTAGAAGGCGAGGGACCTTTAGTTGTTTTAGTTCATGGGTGGCCAGAAAGTTGGTATAGCTGGCGTCATCAAATTGAGCCCTTGGCAAAAGCTGGTTTTAAAGTTGCAGCAATTGATGTTCGTGGTTATGGCGGATCTGATAAACCATATGAAATAGCTGACTATTCTTTGAAAAATCTCGCGGCCGACATTGCTGGCGTTATTGATTCTTTGGGATACAAAGAAGCCTATTTATTTGGCCATGATTGGGGCGGACCAATCGTTTGGACTACTGGCCTTTTATATCAAAATACCATCAAAGCAGTAGGAGCACTTTCGGTTCCTTATACT
>CACJRI010000014.1 GCA_902595715.1 uncultured SAR86 cluster bacterium | reverse complement strand
AAAAATTTAAATTGGCAATTAAAAGTTTTAATTTTTTGATAGATGAATATCCGGATTTGATTGACTCTAGCGTACATTCTTTTCTTGCAGAGTCTTATTATGAGACACAAGGTAATTTTAGTCTTGATGTCACCAATCATGTTGAAAGAGCATTGTATTTAAACCCATCTGATACAAGAGCTCTGTCACTCCAAGGTTTGAATTATTTCCAACAAAATAACTTCGAGGAAGCTCTAAAAAGCTGGTCAATAGCTCTTGAAAACTCATCAAATAGCAAAGAAAAAGAATCCTTGATTATTGCTATGAATCTTGCATTAAAAAAGCTTAAAAATTAGAAAAAATAAGGTCTTAAAGGTCTAAATCGGTTAAAATATCCATCCAAGGATGAGATTAAAAAACATCAGCCTATCTGGTTTTAAATCTTTCGTGGACCCCACGAAAATTCCCTTCCCCAGCAGTATGAGCGGAGTAGTCGGACCTAACGGTTGCGGTAAATCTAATATCATCGATGCTGTTCGATGGGTCATGGGAGAAATATCTGCAAAAAATTTAAGAGGCGAAAATATGGCTGATGTTATTTTTAGCGGATCATCCTCCAGAGCACCTTCGAGTCGCGCTTCTGTAGAACTTTTATTTGATAATTCCTTGGGAAAATTAGGTGGGGAATATTCAAGCTATTCAGAAATTTCTGTCAAGCGAGTTTTAGAAATTGATGGAAGATCTATCTATTATTTAAACGGTTCGGAATGTAGGAGAAAGGATATTACAGACATATTTCTTGGTACTGGTCTAGGACCTAGAAGTTATGCAGTTATTGAGCAAGAAATGGCTACCAAGTTAATCAGCTCTAAACCTGAAGAACTCAGAATGTATATTGAAGAGGTAGCAGGAATTTCTGTTTATCGTGAAAGGAAAAAAGAAACTGAATCAAGAATAAAGAAAACCAAAGAAAATCTTAGTAGAGTGAAAGATCTTAAAGATGAGATCGAAAGACAGCTTTTAAAACTTAAAAGGCAAGTAAAGTCAGCTGAAAGATATGAAGCATTGAAAGCTGAAGAAAAATCAAAAAAAGGTCTTTTAAAAGCAATATCTTGGCAAACAAGAAAAGAAAAGATTTCAAATATAGATCTTTCAATCAAAGAACTTGAATCAAGCCTAGAAAAAGAAAGAACTCTTAAAATCTCTCTCAATTCTGAAATAGATAAATCGAAAGTAACTCAATCTGAAATTCAGCAAAAAATAGATAAAGTCCAACAAGATTATTACTCTAGTGGCGCAGACCTTACTAGTTCTGAGCAAGAGCTATCCTTATTGAAAGAGAAAAAAAACGAGCTCCTTTTAGAAAAGGATAAAATGATAGAGAATTTAAATAGTTTTTCTTCAGAAAAAGAAAATTTATCTAAAGAGTTATCAGAATCTGAATTAGAACTTTCAAAAAAAGAACCAGAACTTCAAGCCTTAGACGAAAGCTTTTCAAAACTTGAGGGGGCAATGTCTCCTGATTTCTTAGTAGAAAAAATCTTTCTTGATGTATCTAATCTAACGGTTTCTCTAGAAGAAGCTACAAGGGATTTCTCAACAAAAACAGAGAGCGATATCAAGGAAATTCATTCTTTTGCTTTAGAGATTAAAAACAAGTTAGAAAAGCTAAAGGAATCAATCAAACATCAATCCCAGTATCAAGAAGAAAAATTTAAAGCCCAAAAGACGGAACTGCTTTCTTTAAGCTCAGACATTACGTCTATCAAGGTAAAAATAGCTGAAACTAAAAGCAAATTATCTGCAATAGAAAGTTCTAAACTTAATTCCTTAAGTGCAAAAAGTTCACTTGAAGAAAAACTTCTTGAGATTGAAGGTCCCATACAAAAGATTGAAGCAGATATTAAGCCTTTATTAGACTCTAGAGTAGATGTAGAGGGAAACCTGACAAAACTTAGAGAACATTTTAATGACTTAAACGAAACCATAAGAGCCAACGAACGAAGAATTCACGAAACTGACATTGGTATTGAAGAATTCAATAGAGATATTCAAAAATATAAATTAGAAAGACAGGGATTTATTTCTGAATCAGCAATTTTTGAAGAGCAGCTCAAAAACGATAATTATGAGATTCAAGGATTACTTGATCAAATTACTGAAAATATGACAGAGGAATCATTGGTTGAAGAAATTTCAAAAATTGAAAATTCCATAGAAAGAATTGGTCCGATTAACTTAGCGGCGGCTGAAGAATACAAATTGGAAGAAGAAAGAAACTCTGAAATTGATACTCAAATGTCAGAACTGAATAGTGCGTTGGAAACCTTGCAAGGGGCAATTAAAAAGATTGATTTGGAATCAAGAACAAAATTCAAGGATACGTTGGACAAGCTGAATATTAAATTAGGCGAGCTTTTTCCAAAATTATTTGGTGGTGGCTTTGCTAAATTAGAATTAACCGAAAGAGATTTATTAGAGTCTGGGGTGCTTTTCAAAGCCATGCCGCCAGGAAAAAAGAATGTAAATGTTTCTCAGTTATCAGGTGGAGAAAAAGCTTTATCGTCTATAGCGTTGGTATTTAGTTTTTTCTCTCTCAATCCAGCTCCATTTTGTATTCTTGATGAAATTGATGCTCCACTGGATGACTTCAATACTTCAAGGTTTATTAATATGGTTGAGGAAATGTCTGAAAAGGTTCAATTTATTTTTGTAACGCACAATAAAATTTCAATGGAAAAGAGTAAGCATCTTATGGGTGTTACTATGCAAGAACCGGGCGTATCAAGACTGGTTTCTGTTGATGTTGATGAAGCTCTAAAAATGGCAGCAAGTTAATGATGTTAAATGAAATCATAGTTTTAATCTTTGGGGTAGTAATTGCTGTGACAATTTTGCTAATGCTAAGAAGAATATTTTTTGGCAGAAGAACAAATCTAAAGATAAATAAAAAAGTAAATTCTCGCGAGCTATTTGAACCCTTGGAAAACGATCAAAATATTTTAAGAGATGAAATTTCATCGTTTGACGTCAATGAAGCTATAGAAGAACCTCAAGATCAGTTAACTCATGAAACCCCTGATAATCTCTTTGTGATCAATTTAGAAGGAGAAGATAAGAAAATAACTTATAAATATCTAATCTCTGTTCTAGAGGAATATAGTTCCAATTATTCTAATGAAGGAGGATGGTTTAGGATTTTTTCAGACGATCATTTTTTTTCTTTGGTTAATGGTCTAAACCCAGGAAGATTTGATACTTCAAAAGAAGATGATGAAACAACGGCTTTAACGCTAATTTTAAGCCCTGTATCCGGCACAAATACAATAAGTAACTTCAACCAAATGGTTACCTTTGCTGAGCTTTTAGCTTCTAAATTGGAACTAAATCTCTTGGATTCGGAAAGAAATCCGCTTACTCAACAAATGATAGATCATTACTCTCATCAAGCAGAAGACTTTGATCTGAGAAATTTTGCTTAGTGCTTATGGCTATAAGCCAAAAAGTTAAAAAGGAATATTTTGCTTTAGTAGCTGAGCTTAATAAGCACAACGATCTTTATCACAAAAAGGATTCTCCAGAAATTTCAGACCAAGAATACGATCAACTTTTTAAAAGATTACTTCTTCTTGAAAGCGAATTTCCAAATATAAAGACAACTAATTCTCCTAGTGAAAGAGTAGGTTCTGAGCCGGTATCAGGACTTAAACCGTTTAATCATCAGATTCCTATGCTTTCTTTAGACAATGCCTTTGACGATAAGGATTTAGAAGATTTTGAAAAGCGATTTTTAAATAAACTTAAAAGGAAAGAATCATACAGTTATTCATGCGAACCAAAAATCGATGGCATAGCAATTTGTTTAGTCTATCAGGACGGTATTCTCACTAGAGCTGGAACTAGGGGGGATGGGAATACTGGAGAGGAAGTTACACATAATGTTAAAACCATGAAAGAAGTCCCAATACAGCTAAAAAAAAATAAAGACTTTCCTTTTCCAAAAGAAATTGAAATTAGAGGCGAAATATATGTAGAAAAAAAAGACTTTTTAAATTTGAATGAAAGATTTAAGAAAGAAGGGCAGAAGGTTTTTGCAAACCCCAGAAATTTTGCTGCAGGAAGTATGCGTCAACTCAATCCAAAAGTCGCAAGCGCAAGACCATTAAAAGTTTTTTGTCATAGTTTAGGCTACGTTGACGGTAATACTCTTTTTGATAGTCAATCCTCTGTTATCAAAGCTTTTCAATCATGGGGTCTTCCAACTTGCCCTGAAATTTCATTAGCTTCTAACCTCGAAGAAACAAAAAAAGCTTTTTCAAAAATAGCAAGGCAAAGGGAAAAGTTAGTTTATGAGATTGATGGAGTCGTCATAAAAATCAATGAAATTGCTCTTCAACAAGAGCTGGGTTTTTCTTCTAGAGCACCAAGATGGGCCATAGCAAGAAAGTTTGAGGCAGAACAAGCTGAAACAAAAATCAATTCGATATCTTTCCAAATGGGTAGAACAGGAGCTTTAACTCCAGTTGCTAACTTAGAACCAGTGGAAGTTGGAGGAGTAACTATTTCAAATGCAACTTTGCATAATATGGATGAAGTGGAGAGATTAGATGTCAGAGAGCGTGATTATGTTTTTATAAAAAGAGCAGGGGATGTCATTCCAAAGATAGTTTCCGTGATAAAGGAAAAAAGAAGTGGGTCTGAAAAGAAAATTAAATTACCTTCCTTTTGTTCAGTTTGTAAAAGAGAGATTTCTTATTTTGAAGAAAATATTCCTTGCCTAAAAATTTCATTAGAATCTGAATTTTCAGAGGGTTGTTATGGCTATGATCAGTTTAAAGAATCTTTAAAACATTTCGTTTCAAGAAATGCGATGGATATTGAAGGACTTGGTTCAAAAACTATAGACGCCTTAATTAGTAATAAATTTATTAGCTCTATAACCGACCTTTATTCTTTAGATATTAATCAATTACTCTCCCTTGAAGGTTTTGCAGAAAAGTCAGCTAAAAACCTTATCGATTCCATTTCGAAAAGTAAGGAAACTGAGCTTTATAGGTTTATTTATTCTTTAGGAATAAAGGAAATTGGGTTACAAACATCAAAGAATATAGCTAAAGAATTAGGCACCTTAGAAAATATAATCAAAACCAATTATGAAAGATTTATTCAAGTTGAGGATATTGGAGAAGTTGCTGCTTCTAACTTAGTTTCTTTTTTTACAAATCAAAAATACTTGCAGATTTTAGAAAATTTTAAAAATTTAAATTTCAATCTTTCTAACGAAATATCAAATAATCAGGAAAGTCACTTACAAAATAAAAAGATTGTCATCACCGGAACATTGAATAGTTTTTCCAGAAACGAACTTAAAGAGATTCTAGAGAAAATGGGTGCAAAAGTTTCTTCAGCGGTTTCAAAAAACACTGACTATCTCATCTCAGGAAGTGATCCAGGGTCAAAAATTAAAAAGGCATCTGAATTAAATATTCAAATAATTGATGAAGATGAATTATCTTCTTTTCTTCAAAATGATCAATAAACTAATTCTTTGGTTTCTTTGTTTGATAGTTCTATCCTCTTGCGTGGTTTCGCCCCCAAAAAAAACTACCAACATATGTGAAATTTTTTACGAAAAAAGAAGTTGGTACAAAGCAGCTGTAAAGACAGAAAAAAGATGGGGCAGTCCAGCCTACGTAACTTTAGCATTCATAAAGCAAGAGTCAGATTTTCAACAAGGAGCAAAACCTGAAAGAACCAAGCTCTTGGGTTTTATTCCTTGGAAAAGAAAAAGTTCTGCTTATGGATATGCTCAGGCTATTGATGGAACTTGGGATATTTATAAAAAACAGGCAAAAAAACCATTTGCTTCGCGTACGAGTTTTAAAGATTCTGTTGATTTTATTGGTTGGTATAACAAAAAAAGCAATAAACTCTTAGGAATTCCTAAAGACAATGCGAGGATGCTATACCTTGCTTACCACGAAGGACAAGGAGGGTATAAAAAAGGAAGTTACAAATCTAAGCCTTGGTTGCTTTCGGTATCTTCAGACGTTCAGAAAATGTCTAATAGATACCGAAACCAATATGACAGTTGTAAAAAGAAATTAAAAAGTCCTTTTTACTTTCTTTTTAACTAGTTTTTTGAACCAGTTGGTATTTCGTTGAAAGGAACGTTTTTATCAACTCTTATATCTTGTGGCATTCCAAGGACTTGCTCAGCAATAATATTCTTGAGTACTTCATCAGTTCCACCTGCAATTCTTATAAGAGGCGCTCCAAGCAAACTTCCTTGAAAAATAGCAGTTTCTTCATCTCTTGCAATGGAAGCATTATCCATTAGATCCATACCGTAATTTGCAATATCTTGAAGTTTATTTGCACTAACTATCTTAGTTATAGAAGCTTCAGGACCAGGAGTACTTCCTTGCGATAAGGCTGAGATGTTTCTCATTTTAGTGTACTTCAAACCGGATTGCTCACAATACCAATCTGCAAGTTTTTCTCTGACTGCGCCATTTGAAATTGCAGTATCACCATTGAAATCTTGATCTTTAGCAAGCTCGAAAATTTCTTGGAAATCTACTCCGGATGCATCTCCAACAGCGAGTCTTTCATTCATTAAGGTAGTTAACGAAACCTTCCAACCATCACCAATTTCACCTAGACGTTGTGAATCAGGTATTTTTACATCGGTAAAGTAAACTTCATTAAAGTTAGCTCCACCTGTGATTTGTTTGATGGGTCTAACTTCTACTCCAGGAGATTTCATATCCAAGAAGAAGTAAGTAAGACCTTTGTGTTTAGGTGCTGAGAAATCACTTCTAGTAACGATGATTCCATAATCACTATAGTGTGCCCCAGAAGTCCAAACTTTTTGACCATTAATAGTCCAAGTATCACCATCTAGTTCAGCTTTAGTTTTAATACCCGCTAAGTCGGAGCCGGCTCCAGGTTCACTAAACAATTGGCACCAAATTTCTTCGCCTTTTGCCATTGGAGGAAGATATCTTTTTTTCTGTTCTTCTGTTGCATATAACATTAAAACCGGACCAGCCATACCTTGTCCGATCTCAAAAAAACCGCCTGGTACTTTAAATTTGGATTCTTCTTGTCCCCAAATTACCCTTTCCATTGGAGTCGCATCACGCCCACCGTAATCTTTAGGCCAGTGAAGACATGCCCAACCCGCATCATATTTCTTTGCTTGCCAAGCTTTTGCGTCTTTTAGTGCGCTTGATTCTCCAGATTCACCTTCGCCACTCATTTCGGCAGGGCGGTAAATATCCTTAGCATGCTCTTTTTTATCTGCATTATCAGATAACCAAGAATTTACCTCATCTCTAAACTTTGCTTCTTCTTTAGTATCATTAAAATCCATATTTATCCTCCGATTAATTATAATTTTAAGTTGGTGAATTACTTTTTTCTAGTGATGTAATTAATTTATCTTTCCATATTCCTTGACTGCCTATGTTACTGGAAAGCAATCTCGCTCTCCTATAGAAAAGATGACAATCAAATTCCCAAGTAGCGCCCATTCCTCCATGGGTTTGAATATTTTCTTTTGAGCATTCATAAAATGCCTTTGTAGCGCTAACTCGAGCAGTAGCTGCTGCTGTTGGAAGCTCAGGCGCATCGTTACTAAGAGCCCAAGCTCCGTAGTAACAGTTAGAACGAGCCAATTGAAGTGAAATATACATATCAGCTACTTTGTGTTTGATAGCTTGAAAAGAAGCAATAGCTCTTCCGAAAGCGTATCTACCCATAGCATAATCTTTAGCTTGATTCATTGCAGCTTCAGCACCGCCTACTTGTTCAAAAGCAAATAAAACTGCAGATTGATCTAGAAGTTTTTCTATGTCTTCCCAAGCATCTGCACTTAGCTCTTGTGCTGGGGTATTTTTAAAAGTTATATCAGCATGCGATCTAGAAGGATCAAAAGTCTCTAAAGAATCAATTTCCACACCATCTGCAGATAGATCTACTAAATAAAGACCAATTTTATTTTTACCTGAAGTTGCAGATACCAGAGCAAAATTTGCTATATCTCCATCAGGCACAGCAACTTTTTTTCCAGTGATTTTTCCAGATTTAGAAACAACACTTATTCCAGACTCGCTAGGAAATGTTGTTTTTTCTGAATGGGCAAAAGTACCTATAATTTCACCGCTAGCTAATTTTGGAAGAAATTCTTTTTTAATGTCTTCATTTGAGGAATTGAGAATTGCTGTAGTAGCTAGATAAACACTTGAAGAGAAGGGAACTGGCGCTATTCCTCTTCCAAGTTCTTCCGCAATGACACACAATTCTAAAAAGCCCATACCTATTCCACCATACTCTTCAGGAATGGTAGTAGCCGTTAAGCCCATTTGAACTAGCTGATTCCAAAGTTCTTTATCAAACTTTTCTTCTCCCTCTAAAATATTTCTATTTCTTTTTACAGAATTCTCTTTATCAAGAAGTTTTTTCACCTCTTCTTTCATCAACAATTGATCTTCAGAAAAATTAAAATTCATTTGTTCTCCTTTAAATAATAGCTTTCTATTCTAACCATGAATTAAAATAAACAAAATAACCAATCTCAAGTAAATGAAAAAAAATCCAATCTCAACCAGAAGAATATTTCCTTCCAGTCAGGTGCCTCCAAGTTCAGTAATATCATATGGAGTCTTTCTTTTAGTTTTCATCGTATTGATTTCCTTTATGTTATTTAGAACTTCTTCTCAGCAAGAAAACCTCATAAACATGAATTCCAGATTGATTGATTTGGAACAACAAGTTCAACAATCCGTTCAGTCGTCAGAAGTTACTGTTGAAACTCTTTCAGACGACCTAAAGGAAGTTAATAGAGAGATAAGGAAGTTATGGGATTTAAGCAACAAAAGAAACAAACAAAGAATTGCTACTCTCGAAGACCAGCTCAAGTCAATAGATGGTTCGATTAAAGAAATTTTTACTCAATCTCAGGAAATCAGGTTAATTTCAAAAGAATTTTCTAAGTCTATTTCGGATATAAAAACCAGAGTCGCAAAAATAGACACTTCCTCTTTAAGCTCTCCTGATTATGAGCTGCGTATAAAAGATTTAGAGGAAGCGGTGAACTCTATTGATTCTTTTAGAAGACAAACCAATCAATCTATTAAGAAATTAAAAGATGAGCTTTCAAAATCTTCTTCCCAGGAAGAGACCTCCGAAAGTAATTCCTTGCCAATAGAAAACTAATCAATATACTTATTTTTCACGCGGATATGGTGGAACTGGTAGACACGCTAGATTTAGGTTCTAGTGCCGAAAGGTGTGGGGGTTCGACTCCCTCTATCCGCACCAAAAATTAGCAACTATAGATGCTCAATCAGTAAAGTTGGAACATTTGAACAGTGAGATTTAATTGTTGCAACAAGAGTATTAGGTTTTCTACCATCTTTAATATCAGTAATACTTACTCCCGCATCAAGAAGTCTCTTATGTGTTTTTTTTATATTTTTTGTTGTCCAAGCTAAGCCCCACAAAGAATCTTCAGGAAACCCATCTTTTTTTATGCCAATAGCTTCAATGGTAGTGTGGTTGGTCCTAAAAAATAACATTCGACCTCCCCATTGTTCTACAAATTGGTCTAAAGCCAGTCTGATTCCATATTTTTTATTATAAAGATCAATTAAACCATCAGGATCATTTGAATTAAGTACAACGTGATCCATCCTTGTGACGTTTGATTCATCAGCATCTTTATGTTTTGGCAAAGTGCCACCAGTGTGCTCAATTAAAAGGGTAAATACCCCTCTGGAAATGTTCATAGGAATCAGAATATTTTTCCACTGTCTCTCTTTTTTTGAAATATTATCTAAACCCGTTCCATCTAAAATTTCTAAATTTACTTTCAAACTTAATGAGAGCTTTTCTTTTGCTTGTTCTATGTCATTTGTTTCTAGCGCTAGGCCAAAAACACTTTCTCCATTTTTTTTCAAATGCTCGCCAATAAATTCTCCCAAAGGACCTTCATCTTCTTTAGCAATTAATTCAAGATACATGTTCTCAAAAGGGAAGAGAGCATTTTTTGTTCCTAAAGATGGATGGCTTCCTTGCCAAGTTGGATCAAAGCCAAAAACCAGAGAATAGTCTTTAACAGCTTTATCCAAATCTTCTACTGCAACTAAAATGTGATCGATGGATTTAATCATATGAGATGTATTATTTTGACATATAGGGTGTCAAATTTTTTAAAAACTTGTTAATATTTTTTTTCTTAAATCAAGAGGATATATATGGAATTTCAACACACGGATAAAGTAAAAGATTTATTAGAACGCGTAACAAAGTTCATGGACGATCACGTTTATGAAGGTGAAAAAGTTTACGCTGACCAAATGACGGAATTTAGAAATCAAGGAAACCCTTGGCAAGTTCCCCCAGTATTAGATGAACTTAAAGCAAAGGCAAAAGCTGAAGGCTTGTGGAACTTATTTTTACCTGATTCTCAATGGGGACCGGGACTAACTAATTTAGAATATGCTCCTTTGTCAGAACAAATGGGAAGATGTGGGATCGCATCAGAGGTTTTCAATTGTTCAGCTCCAGATACTGGAAACATGGAAGTAATAGATAAGTATGGAAACCCTGAACAACAAGAACAATGGTTAAAACCTTTGCTGGATGGTGAAATCAGATCAGCATTTGGAATGACTGAACCAAATGTTGCTTCATCTGATGCAACAAACATCGGTAGCAGAATTGAGGATAAAGGGGACAGGTATGTCATCAATGGTGAAAAATGGTGGACTTCTGGCGCTGGCGATCCTCGTTGCAAAATCATTATATTCATGGGAGTTACAAATCCAGATAATCCTAAACATCAAAGACAATCTCAAATTCTTGTCCCAATGGATACTCCCGGAGTAGAAGTTTTAAGAATGATGACTGTTTTTGGAAACGATGATGCTCCTCATGGACATGCTCATATGAAATTCACAGATGTTGAAGTACCCAAAGAGAATCTTCTTTTAGGTGAAGGCAGGGGTTTTGAAATTGCTCAGGGTCGTTTAGGCCCAGGAAGAATCCATCACTGTATGAGAACAATTGGAGCTGCTGAAAGAGCTTTAGACTTATTATGCAAAAGATCTCTAAATAGAACTGCTTTTGGAAAAACTCTTTCTGAATTAGGTGGAAATTATGACGTCATTGCAGACTGCCGAATAGAAATCGACATGTGTAGGCTTCTTACCTTAAAAGCTGCCTACATGATGGATACAGTTGGTAACAAAATTGCTAAAAGTGAAATTGCACAAATTAAAGTAGCCGTTCCTAATATGGCGCTTCGTGTAATTGATAAAGCGATTCAAATCCATGGTGGAGCTGGAGTTTCTCAAGATACTCCTCTGGCAAGGCTTTATGCTGGAATGAGAACTCTTCGTTTAGCCGATGGACCTGATGAAGTTCATAGAAGAACTGTAGCAAGATTGGAACTTGGCAAACATCAAGCTGAAGAAGCTAAAGCAGAAGAATATATCGGCAGACCAAGTTAATTTTTAATGGCTGATCATACAACGTATGGATTAGTCTGCTCTGAGCTCTCCGAAGATTTGTCAAAGACAAATTTAGGAGAACTCGAATTAGATCCCTTTCAGAAAAATTCAGTCAAAATTAAAATTAAGGCTGCTTCTCTTAATTTCCCTGATTTATTAATGACTCAGGGTAAGTATCAAAATAAACCCAATCTTCCTTTTGCCCTTGGTATGGAAGGAGCTGGTGTAGTAGAAAAGATTGGATCTGAAGTTTCTTCTTTAAAAGAAGGAGATGAAGTTATGTTTGGTGGCTGGGGTCATGGTGCAATTGCCGAATCAATTATTCTTCCGGAAGGCTTGGTCTCATTAAAACCTAAGTCATTGAATTTTTCGGAAGCAGCTTCCTTTAAAACAGCCTATTTGACCGCTTATGTTGGGTTAATTCGAAGAGGAGAATTAAGACAAGGAGAGACTTTGCTTGTACATGGTGCTTCAGGTGGGGTAGGTATGGCAGCAGTACAAATGGGCAAACTTTATGGCGCCAGGGTTATTGCAAGTGGCACCTCTGACGAAAAATTAAAAATTGTAAAGACTTGGGGTGCAGATGAAATTATTAATACTGGATTAGAGGGTTCTGTTTCTTTTCGTGAAGAAGTAAAACATCTAACGGATGGAAAAGGAGCAGATGTAATATATGACCCAGTCGGCGGAGATGTCTTTGATGAATCCATTCGATGTATAAATTGGGGAGGCAGATTATTAATAATTGGTTTTACTAGCGGGAGAATTCCAACAGTCCCTGTTAACTATCCTCTTATTAAAGGATTTTCAGTCATTGGTGTAAGGGCAGGTGAATTTGGCAGAAGAGATCCTGAAAAAGGGAAAGAAAACAATGAAATTATTATGGAGTTAGCCGAATCAGGAAAACTCAAACCTTATATTTGTAAGGAATTTCCATTAAAAAATTCTAAGGACGGTCTTGAATATTTAAGAGATCGAAAATTAGTAGGAAAAGTTACGGTTACAATGTCTTAGACTTGTTTTTCTTACAACGTTCACTACAGTACAAAACATTTTCCCAATCCCTTTCCCATTTTTTTCGCCATGAAAAAGGTTTTTTACATACCTTACAAATTTTTTCATCTTTGAATTTCATAGCGAATTTTTCTTGATAAAGTCATCCGCAAGACCAAAAATTCTTTCTTTTCGTTCTGGATCCATCTTATCTAGAGAGCGCGTCAAAATTGATAATCTAGGGTTTGATTCATAGAAATCGCGGTGTTTTTCCGTAAACCTCCAATAAAGACCATCTAAAACTTCACACCAAGGTCCTTTTTTATAATTACTCATTTTTAACACATAATTTGAGCCGCATGTATAAGGCTTAGTGGACATTATCCCTCCATCGGCAAAAGTACCCATGCCAAAGACATTAGGGACCATCACCCACTCCGAAGAGTCAACAAACATCTCCATAAACCACCTGTATATATCTTTAGGGTCAATCTCACAAAGAGTAAAAATATTTGAAAGTATCATCAATCGGGGAATGTGATGAGTATAGCCATACTCATTCACCATTTTTATCACATCATCTAAAGGATCAAGGCCTGTAGTGCCATCGTACCAATTTGAATTAATTTTATTCTTATGATTCCAATAGTTACTTTTAAACTCAATCTCACTTTTTTCTTGATAGACACCTCTTATAAATTCTCGCCATCCAATAATTTGTCTTATAAAACCTTCAAGAGAATTTAAGGGAATATCATTTGATTCAGCATAATTTAGAGCTGAGTTTATATAATCGAATCCCATTCCGAGTTGATTGAACATTTCATAGGAACCCTCTTCAAAAATCTTAGTATAAAAGGTCACATTCATATGACCATTTAGGTCGCACATTTCTTCAGTAACCTTTTTTGTAATGCCTGGATAAGGAAATTTATTTTTCATAGCTATTTAAATAATGAATAGTTATTAATTGAATAAAAAAGTTTCAAATAAAGTAAATTAAAAGAATGAGTGATGATACTTTATTAATAATTCTTGGCAATCAACTTTTCGATAAAAAATACCTTTCTAAGGCAAAAACTAAGAATA
>CACJRI010000013.1 GCA_902595715.1 uncultured SAR86 cluster bacterium | reverse complement strand
AAAGTACTTGCGAAGCCCTGGTTTGCTTGCTCTGTCAAATTCTTTTATAACAGGTAAATCCTCGAAATATTTAAGAGTAATTTTAATTTCCTGCTTGGGCTGTTCTCCTACTAGCTCGACTTTTTTAATATAACCTTCTGATTCGAGAACCTTGCATATACCAAACTTAATTTTAGAGGAGTCAAGAAGTACTTCTTTGTGACCTCTAGATTGAGCATTTTTAACTCTTGCTATCATGTCTGAAATTGGATCTTGCATACTCATAATTCTTACCAGCTTGATTTTACTAATCCTGGGACATCTCCTCTCATAGCTAATTCTCTTAATTTATTTCTCGAAAGACCAAATTTTCTATAAACAGCATGAGGTCTTCCTGTTATTTGACATCTTCTTTGAAGACGAATTGGATTTGCATCTCTTGGAAGTTTTTGCAATTTCTCTCGAGCAGCAAACTTGTCTTCATCAGAAGATTGAGAATTGGCAATTATCTTTTTTAGCTCTGCCCTTTTAGCAGCAAAGCGTTCAACTGTTTTTTGTCTCTTTATTTCTCTTGCTATCATTGATTTTTTGGCCATTTTTTTACCTCAGCTAACAAATGGAAAATTTAGTTCTTTAAGCAAGGACAAGCCTTCTTCATCGTTTTTTGCAGAAGTGGTAATACTTATATCCATACCTCTGATTTTTTGGACTTTGTCATAATCAATTTCCGGGAAAATAATATGCTCTTTTATTCCCATTGTATAATTACCTTGTCCATCAAAAGACTTGACGCTAAGTCCTCTGAAATCTCTTTCTCTTGGAATTGCGATATTCAAGAGTCTATCTAAAAAATCATACATTCTTTCCCCTCTTAGGGTTACTTTGCAACCTATAGGATAGCCGTCTCTAATTTTAAAACTTGCTACTGACTTTCTTACAAGCGTTTTTACTGGCTGCTGACCAGAAATAAGTCTTAGGTCTTCGATTGCTGTATCAATAACTTTTCTATCGTTTACTGCATCGGGGCCCAAGCCCATGTTTAGAGTAACTTTAGTAATTTTAGGTACTGCCATATTGGACTTAAAACCTAAAGATTCCTTTAAGTTTGGAACTGCCTTTTCAAGATAAATTTTCTTTAAAATTGAAGTGCTCATTTGATTTCTTTTCCATCCGATTTAAATACTCTTATTTTTTTATCTTTTTTAATTTCAATATTAATTTTGTCTGCTTTTTTTAATTTCTTGTTGTAAATAGCTAAATTAGAAACATCAATTGGTGATTCTTTTTCAAGAATTCCTCCTTGAATATTAAGTTGAGGATTAGGCTTCTGATGTTTTTTAACGATTTTGACTCCAGAAACAATGCATTTTGTTTCTGAGATAAACTTAGAAAGAGTTCCAGTTTTTCCTGTATCTTTTCCGGATATCACAATAACCTCGTCTCCAGTTCTAAGTTTTTTCATAATTAAATAACCTCCGGAGCAAGAGAAATAATTCTCATGAAATCTTTGCCTCTAAGCTCTCTAGATACGGGCCCAAAAATTCTAGTGCCAATTGGCTGTTTTTGAGTATTAACTAAAACTGCTGCATTATCATCAAATCTTATACTCGAACCGTCTTCTCTTTTAATATCTTTTTTAGTTCTAACTACGACTGCTTCAGCAACCTGCCCTTTTTTTACTCTTCCAGTTGGAATAGCTTCTTTTATAGCGACTTTGATAATGTCCCCAACTCGAGCATATCTTCTTTTTGAGCCGCCAAGAACTTTTATACACATAACTTTCCTTGCTCCACTGTTATCTGCAATTTCTAAAATGGTCTGCGTTTGAATCATTTTTATTCAACTCCCTCAAATACTCTAAGCACTTCGATAAGTTTCCAAGATTTAGATTTTGAGTAAGGCTTACATTCCATAATTTTTACCTTATCTCCTAAATTGCTTGAATTATCTTCATCATGGAAGCTAATTTTTGACGAGCGTTTTATAATTTTTCCTAATGTTTTATGTTTAACGCTTCTCTGAATAAGAGCTACCCTAGACTTATCTCCAGAAATACTAACAACTGACCCAACCAAAGTTCTTTCAATTACTTCACTCATTTTTCTATTCCCATTCTTTCTTTAGTTTTTAATCTAGCTATGTCTTTTCTTAATTCCGATAGTTTGTGAGTCTCTTTAAGCGAACCCGAACTATTTTTTAATTTCAAATCTAAATACTCCATATTGAGTTTTTCTATTTCAGATAAGTTTGCTTTTTTCTTAGCCATTAAACCGATCTCCTTTGAACAAATTTTGTTCCTACAGGTAATTTTGCAGCTGCTAAAGTCAAAGCTTCTCTTGCAATTGATTCATCAACACCCTCCATCTCATAGAGGATTCTTCCTGGTTTTATAGGACAAACCCAATACTCAACGTTTCCTTTACCCTTACCTTGTCTAACTTCAAGAGGTTTTTTTGTAATTGGCTTGTCGGGGAAGATTCTTATCCAAATTTTTGCTCCCCTCTTAACATGTCTTGTCATGGCTCTTCTTGCAGCCTCAATTTGTCTTGAAGTAATTTGTCCTCGAGAAGTGGCTTTGAGGCCGAAAGCTCCGAAATCCAAGGAATTACCCTTTTGGGCAAGACCTCTATTACGGCCCTTCATTTGTTTTCTATATTTTGTTCTTTTAGGTTGAAACATAATTTTTAGTTATCGGTTTTTTTAGGTTTGGTAGATATTTCACCTCTACAAATCCAAACTTTTACTCCAATGATTCCATAAGTTGTTTTTGCTTCTGCAAGACCATAATCTATATCTGCTCTAAGAGTATGAAGAGGTACTCTCCCCTCTTTATGCCATTCGGCTCTTGCAATTTCTGCGCCCCCTAATCTTCCAGCAACTCTAACTTTTACTCCTTGAGCACCTTGACGCATAGTATTTTGTGCAGCTCTTTTAATAACCCTTCTAAACATTGCGCGTCTTTCAAGTTGAACCGCAATATTTGCAGCAACCAGTTGAGCATCTAAATCAGGTTTTCTTATCTCTTGTATGTTTAAGCTAACTGGAACTTCCATTAACTTTGTAAGCTCATCCCTTAAACGATCTATGTCCTCACCTTTTTTTCCAATGATCATTCCTGGTCTTGAAGTGTGGATGGTTACTTTTCCACTTTGTGAAGGACGTTCAATTTCAATTTTGCTTACAAAAGAATTATCAAGTTCTTTTTTCAGAAACTCTCTTACGGCAAAATCATTAAGCAAAAGTTCTTGATACTTGTCTTTTTCAGCATACCAAGTTGAGTTGTGCTTTCGCGAAATTCCTAATCGAATTCCTATCGGGTTTACTTTTTGTCCCATTTAGTTTTTTTCACTCCCTAAAGTTATGTTGACATGACAACTGCGTTTTTGAATTCTGTCCGCTCTTCCTCTTGCTCTTGCCTGAATTCTTTTAAGAATAAAAGATTCATCAACCTTAATTTCTGAAACAAAAAGATCGTCAATATCCAAACCTTTATTGTTTTCGGCATTTGCAATTGCTGACTCCAAAAGCTTAAGTACATTTGAGGCAGAAGATTTCTTGCTGAAAGATAATATGTCTATGGCCTCTTCAACTCTCTTTCCTCTAATTTGATCAGCTACCAACCTTACTTTGTAAGGTGAAACAGTTAATCTACTAAGCTTTGCTTTTACTTCAGTCATAATTAACCCGCTTGTCTGTCTCCTGAGTGCATTTTGAATGTTCTTGTTGGGACAAATTCCCCTAACTTATGTCCAACCATGTCCTCTTTGATAAGAATTGGTACGTGAGCACGGCCGTTGTGGACTGCAATAGTCAAGTTCACCATTTCAGGTGTAATCATTGATCTCCTTGACCAAGTTTTAATTGGTCTTTTGCTCTTTTCTTCAATCGCCTTTTGAACTTTTTCTTCAAGATGATGATCTACAAAAGGACCTTTTTTTACTGATCTAACCATTACTTCTTCCTTCTTCTAACAATTAGCGAATCTGTTCTTTTATTACTTCTGGTTCTATAACCTTTAGTAGGAACTCCCCATGGTGAAACAGGATGTCTTCCTCCAGATGTTTTTCCCTCACCACCTCCATGAGGATGGTCAATAGGGTTCATTGCTACTCCTCTAACTGTGGGTCTCACTCCAATCCATCTTTTAGCACCAGCTTTACCGAAAGATTTTAGAGAATGTTCTTGATTTGAGACTTCTCCAATTGTTGCTTTGCATTCAGTCAAAACTTTTCTAACCTCACCGCTTTTAAGTCTTAGAGTTGCGTATTGACCTTCTTTAGCAACAAACTGTACGTAGGTACCTGCACTTCTAGCGAGTTGTGCTCCTTTTCCTGGTTTCAGCTCCACACAGTGAAGAATTGTTCCAACAGGAATATCTTTTAAAACCAGAGTATTTCCGACATTTACCGATGCCTTTTCTCCAGAAATTACTTGATCATTTACTTTTAGGTTTTTAGGAGCAATTATGTATCTTCTTTCCCCGTCGTTATAAAGCAATAAAGCTATAAATGCTGACCTGTTAGGATCATATTCTATTCTCTCTACCTTTGCGGGGATATTATCCTTGTTCCTTTTGAAATCAATGATCCTATAGTGTTGCTTATGTCCCCCACCAATGTGGCGTGTTGTAATTCTTCCCGCATTGTTTCTACCGCCAGTTTTACTTTTCTTAGTTACAAGTGAGGACAAAGGTCTGCCTTTGTATAAATCTTTTCCAGTTTGAAGGCTTCTAAATCTTCTTCCTGGTGACGTTGGTTTTGCCTTTACTACTGCCATTTTATTCTTGAATAATCTCGATTCGTTGTTCTGGTTTTAATGAAACGTAAGCTTTTTTCCAATCAGATTTTTTTCTAATCTTCCCTCTTAGATTCATCATTCGTTTTGTCTTCCCTTTAACATTCAGAATGTTCACCTTCGTAACATTTACATCAAATTTTGCTTCTATAGCTTTTTTCACTTGATTTTTTGTTGCAGAAGTATTCACTTTGAATACGTATGTATTTGCGTTTTGTCCAACCAAAGAAGATTTCTCAGAAACTAAAGCTGATTCGATAATTTTGTTGGGAATAATATTGCTCACGATAATTTCTCTTCAATAAGGTTAAGACAATTTTCTGCAATCACTACTGAGTTAAACTTCAATAAATTAATAGGATTCAAAGTATTCAAGTTGGTTACATTCACATTCGGTAAGTTTCTTGAAGCTAAACTGAGATTGTTTGAAATTTCATCAACAATAAACAGGCCCTCTTTAAGTTCATTTTTCTTTAGAAAATCTACAAAGTCCTTAGTCTTTGGGTTTTCTATATTGATTTGGTCAGACAAAAAAACTCTATTTTCTTTTGCAAGAGACGAAAAAATGGATCGCATGGCAGATTTATACATTTTCTTATTTAGTTTTTTTGGTTTTGCTGACTTAGTTGAAGCAGGAAATACAACTCCACCGCCACGCCAGAGAGGACTTCTAGATGTTCCTGCCCTAGCTCTTCCTGTTCCCTTTTGACGCCAAGGTTTTTTTCCACCTCCTCTTACAGCAGATCTGTTTTTTTGAGCCTTTGTTCCGGGGTGGCTATTTTCAATATAGATTTTTATAAGTTGAGCGATAAGATCTTTATTTATCTCAACTCCAAAGATTTTTTCTGAAACTTCAGCCTCAGTTGTTTTAGAAGATTTTAAAAAAGGTAATTTCATGTTTTTTTAGTTGCCGGTTTAATGGTTACTTCTGATCCATTTGGACCAGGAACAGCTCCCTTGATTAAAATAAAATTATTTTCCAAATCAATTTTTTGAACTTTCAAATTTTGTGTAGTTTGTCTTACGTTACCCATGTGTCCTGACATTTTTTTTCCTTTCCAAACTCTTCCGGGAGTTTGACATTGTCCAATTGAACCTGGTTTTCTATGAGCAAGAGAGTTTCCATGAGTAGCATCTTGAGTTGCGAAATTCCATCTTTTAACCGTACCCGCAAAGCCTTTTCCCTTTGTTGTACCTATTACATCTACAAATTGGCCTTCCTCAAAAATATCGGCCTTTATTTCAGAGCCTATATCAAGATTTTCTTCTTCACTTATATTTAAAGGAAATTCTTGAGAAAGTTTTTTGAAGGAAATATTGTTTTTTTTCAAATGACCTATTTCAGCTTTAGATTGATTTTTTTCCGATTGCTCTACTGCTGATATTTGGATGGCATCGTAACCATCTTTTTCAGAAGTTTTAATCTGAGAAACAACGTTTGAATGAATTTTCAAAACCGTAACAGGGACAGACTTTCCTTCATCAGTGAAAACCCTGCTCATTCCTTCTTTTCTTGCAATTAATCCAATCATTTTCTAGTTGAGTTCATCCAAAGATATTTGTACGTCTACACCAGCAGAAAGATCTAGTTTCATGAGTGCATCCACTGTTTTTTCAGTAGGTTTGATTATGTCCATAATACGTTTGTAAGTTCTAATCTCGTATTGGTCACGAGCATCCTTATCTTTATGGGGAGAAATTAAAATTGTTGTTTGCCTTTTTCTCACAGGCATGGGAATAGGTCCTTTTACAACTGCGCCAGTTCTTTTAACAGTCTCTACAATTTCTTTTGCAGACTTATCTATCAGCTTGTTATCAAAAGCTTTTAGACGAATTCTTATATTTTGGCTTTGCAAAGCTTACCTCTATTTAAACAACAAAATTTTTAAAGAACGTGCCGAAAAAATCGGCCTTTTACATATAAATACGCAAAAGAGCGGCAATTCTATGCCTGCCCTTGGAGACTGTCAATAAGAAATTAACCTTTATTTATAAGAGCTTCTGCAACATTTGCAGGGACTTCTGAATACTTCAAAGGTTCCATGGTGAAAGTTGCTCTTCCTTGAGTGGCAGACCTTAGATCAGTTGCATAACCAAACATTTCTGCAAGTGGAACTTCTCCATCTAGAACCTTTCCAGCATGAATATCATTCATGCCTTGAACTATGCCTCTTCTTCTATTTAGGTCTCCAACAACATCTCCCATATACTCTTCTGGAGTCACAACTTCCAGTTTCATTATTGGTTCAAGGATGACTGGATTAGCTTTCAGTGCTCCATCTTTTAAAGCCATCGAGGAGGCAACTTTAAAAGCTATCTCTGAAGAATCTACATCGTGAAAAGATCCATCATAAACCGTTACTTTTACATCGATCAAAGGAAAACCACCTAATATTCCTGATTGCATTTGTTCGAAGGCACCTTTTTCGACGGCCGGAATGAATTCTCTTGGAATGGTTCCTCCAACAATTTTATTCACAAACTGAAATACTTCATTTTCATCTTCTTTTTCAGCTTCTGTTAAAGGCTCTATTTTTAACCAAACATGACCGTATTGACCTTTTCCTCCAGATTGTCTGACAAATTTTCCTTCAGATTCAACATCTTTCTTTATTGTTTCTCGGTATGCTACTTGAGGTTTGCCGATGTTAGCTTCAACGTCAAATTCCCTTTTCATTCTATCAACAAGGACATCTAGATGAAGCTCTCCCATACCAGAAATAATTGTCTGACCCGACTCTTCATCGGAATTCACTCTAAAAGATGGATCTTCTTGAGCAAGTCTTCCTAAGGCTGTAGACATTTTTTCTTGGTCTGTCTTTGTTTTAGGCTCAACTGCAACAGAAATAACAGGTTCAGGGAAAGTCATTTTTTCTAGGATAATTGGTTTTTTAAGATCGCATAAAGTATCTCCTGTTGTTACGTCTTTCAAACCAATAACTGCAGCTATGTCTCCTGCTCTTACTTCTGATATTTCACTTCTATTGTTGGCATGCATCTGAAGCATTCTTCCGATTCTCTCTTTGGATCTTTTTGCGGGAGAATAAACGGCATCTCCAGAATTTAAAACACCCGAATAAACTCTTACAAATGTTAAAGTTCCAACAAAAGGGTCTGTCGCAATTTTAAAAGCCAAAGCAGAAAAAGGCTCTTCATCACTTGATGATCTTTGGTCGGTTGTTTCCTCATCTTCTAAAATACCTTGTATTGCTTCTACTTCGTCAGGCGAAGGAAGAAAATCAATTACACAATCCAGCATTGGTTGAACACCTTTATTCTTAAAGGCTGAACCACATATAGTAGGAACAATTTCATTGTTCAAAGTTCTAATCCTGATACCTTGTATTATTTCTTCAAGAGTTAAGTCGCCATTTTCTAAATATTTTTCCATTAATTCTTCACTTGCTTCTGCAACTGACTCAAGCATTGCTTCTCTATATTCATTTGACTGATCAAGAAGGTCTGATGGGATATCTTCTTCTCTGTAGGATGTTCCCATATCATCTCCATCCCAGTAGAGAGCTTTCATTCTCATCAAATCAATGATTCCTTTGAAATCATCTTCTGCACCTATAGGAAGTTGTATTGGAACAGGAGTAGCGCCTAACCTGTCTTTGATCTGGCCAACAACTCTTAAAAAGTCAGCTCCGGCTCTATCCATTTTGTTTACAAAAGCTATTCTAGGAACTTTGTATCTGTTTGCTTGCCTCCAGACAGTTTCTGATTGAGGTTCTACACCAGAGCTTCCGCAAAAAACAACTACAGCACCATCCAAAACTCTTAATGATCTTTCTACTTCAATCGTAAAATCAACGTGTCCTGGGGTATCGATTATATTAATTCTATGTTCATTAAATTGACTCCTCATACCTTTCCAAAAGCAAGTCGTAGCAGCTGAAGTAATGGTAATACCCCTCTCTTGTTCTTGTTCCATCCAATCCATAGTGGCAGCGCCATCATGAACTTCACCTATCTTGTGTGATATTCCAGTATAAAAAAGAACCCTTTCAGTTGTTGTAGTCTTTCCTGCATCAACGTGCGCGCAAATGCCAATATTTCTATAAAGGTTTAAAGGAACTTTTCTCGTAGACATTGATTAAAATCTAAAGTGAGAGAAAGCTTTGTTTGCTTCAGCCATTTTATGAGTATCCTGGCGTTTTTTTACTGCCTCTCCTCTTCCGTCAGCAGCATCAATTAATTCTCCAGCAAGTTTTGTAGACATATTTTTTTCAGATCTTTTCTTGGCACTAGAAACGATCCATCTCATAGCCAAAGCAAGACGTCTTGAAGTTTTAACTTCTAAGGGGACCTGATAGGTAGCACCACCAACCCTTCTAGATTTGACTTCAACTTGAGGACCAACCTGATCTAATGCTTCTTCAAAAACTTCAAGTGGATCTCTTTTTGATTTAGAAGATACTTGATCTAATGCCGAGTAGATGATTTTTTCAGCTGTGCTCTTTTTTCCTCTTTGCATTAAGTTATTTACAAACTTAGCAAGTTTTACATTCCCATATTTTGGATCAGGGATTACATCTCTTTTTGGGACTGGTCCTTTTCTAGGCATTATTTAGGCCTCTTAGATCCATATTTTGATCTACGTTGTTTTCTGTCTTCGACCCCCGTAGTATCGAGTGTTCCTCTAACAGTGTGGTACCTAACACCTGGAAGATCTTTAACTCTACCACCTCTTATTAAAACAACAGAGTGTTCTTGAAGATTATGGCCTTCTCCACCAATATAGGAAATAACTTCGTATCCAGAGGTTAATCTTACTTTGCAAACTTTTCTTAAAGCCGAATTAGGTTTTTTCGGAGTTGTTGTATAAACCCTGGTACAAACTCCCCTTTTTTGCGGAGAACCTACCAATGCAGGGACATCACTTTTAGCTTTCTTAACCTTTCTAGGTTTTCTTATTAATTGATTTACTCTTGCCATAATTAAGTGCGCGATTTTAATGAGACATTGTCATTTGGTCAAACTATTCTTCGCTAGAAGATTCACTTTGATTAGCCTCAGTATCAGCAATTACTTCGCTAAGCTCAGATTCAATATCTGAGACTAAATCAGCTTGTCCTTGAGAAGCGCCATATCCAGTTCCAGCAGGAATAAGCCTTCCTATCACAACATTCTCTTTAAGGCCTCTTAACTTATCTATCTTTCCAGTTACAGAGGCTTCGGTAAGAACTCTTGTAGTTTCTTGGAAAGATGCAGCTGAGACAAAAGACTCTGTAGCAAGAGACGCTTTAGTAATTCCTAATAAAAGACGCTTGAATTTAGCTGGAATTCCACCATCTGATGAGACTTTTTTATTTTGTTGCAGTACCTCTGAAAGTTCAAGTTGATCTCCTATGATTAGATCTGTATCCCCAGACTCAGTAACTTCAACTTTTCTTAGCATTTGTCTGAGAATACACTCGATGTGTTTGTCACTTATTTCAACACCTTGTAATCGATAAACGTCTTGAATTTCTTTGACCACATAGTGTGTTAGTTCCTCAACTCCTTTCAAAGAAAGAATATCGTGAGGACTAAGGGAACCTTGACTTATAATATCTCCTTTTTTGACGGTTTCTCCTTCATAAACATCTACACTTCTTGTTTTAGGTATTAAAGTTTCATGAACAATCTCTTCTTTGCCTTCCTTTCCAGTTAATACAAGCCTTCTCTTACCTTTGGTCTCTTTTCCCCAAGAAACTACACCATCTATTTCAGCAAGAATAGCAACTTCTTTTGGTTGTCTTGCTTCAAATAAATCTGCAACTCTAGGAAGACCTCCAACTACATCTGTATTTGTGAAAGCATCTTTTGGTTTTTCTGCTAGGATGTCGCCTTTCTCAATAGATTGACCGTCATTCACTTTTATTGCGGTTCCAGGTTCAAGCTTATATTGAGCAATTCTTTTTCCATCAGGTAACATTATTTCTTTGCCTTTGGAATCTGTTATAACGATCATAGGACTCATATCTTTACCAGCAGCAGTTCTTTTAGTTGCATCTAGGACCACAACATTAGATAAACCTGTTAATTCTTCTCTATCTTCTGAAATGGTGACATCTTTTTCCACATCCCTTAGACTTACCTTTCCTTTAACGTCTGAAATTATAGGGTTGTTTATAGGATCCCATGTAGCAAGCAGGTCTCCAGGTTTAAATGAAGCACCATCTTTTACATTTATTGCTGCGCCGTAAGGAATTTTGTAATCTTCCACTTCAGAATCATTTTCATCAAAAAGAACTAATTCGGCAGATCTAGAAATACAGATTTGTTTTTTCACACCTTCCCTAGTTCCTTCCACATAACTTAAATTTTTAAACTTAACAATTCCTTCATACATTGCTCGAACTTCTGCATCTTCAGAAGACCTTGATGCAGTTCCGCCAATATGAAAAGTTCTCATTGTCAATTGTGTGCCAGGTTCCCCGATTGATTGAGCTGCAACTATTCCAACTGCCTCACCGGGATCTACTAGATTTCCTCTCCCAAGATCTCTTCCATAACATTTTGAACAAATTCCGAAGCTTGTTTCACAAGTTATTGGAGACCTTACTTTTGCAGTATCTATTTTGTTATTTTCAATTTGTTCAGCAAGAGACTCATCAATAAGTGTTCCTTTGGCAACCTTAAATAATCCATCTTTTGAAGATAATGGTTCGGCTAAAACCCTACCTAAAATTCTATCTTTCAAATGTTGAATTACTACTCCACCCTCACGGATTGTATGAAGCACGATACCATCTTTTGTTTCACAATCTTCTTCTCTTATTACTAGATCTTGAGCAACATCGACTAATCTTCTTGTGAGGTAACCTGAGTTTGCTGTCTTTAAGGCTGTATCAGCCAAACCTTTTCTAGCCCCATGTGTAGACGTGAAGTATTGAAGTACAGTTAGGCCTTCTCTAAAATTTGCCGTTATGGGAGTCTCTATGATTGAGCCATCCGGTTTAGCCATTAGCCCTCTCATTCCCGCAAGTTGTCTAACCTGAGCTGGTGAGCTCCTTGCTCCAGAATCTAAGTACATAAATACTGAATTAAAGGATTTTTGATCAACAGAGTTTCCTTCTCTATCTTCAACTTTTTCCGTTGAGATTCTTTCCATCAAAGAATCTGCAACAGCTTCATTAGCTCTAGTCCAAATATCAATTACTTTGTTATATTTTTCCCCTTGAGTAACTAAACCAGAAGAATATTGTGACTCTATTTCTTTTACTTGGGTTTCAGCATCTGTGATAAGTTCCGCCTTCTCATCAGGAATTACACAATCATCAACACAAATTGAAGATCCAGATTTTGTGGAATACTCATATCCTAAGTACATTAACTTATCTGCAAATATTACTGTTTCCTTTAATCCACAGTATCTGTAAGACATGTTAATGAGAGAAGAAATTGCTTTGCTATCTAAAGCAATAAATGAGCCATCAACTGGGTCAGTTTTATTTATTAGATTAAAATCAAGTCCCTTTGGAAGAATTTCAGAAAGAATTGCTCTTCCCACAGTAGTATCAACAAGATTTAACTCTGAATCTTTATTTGCCAGCCTAACTTTTATTTTTGCTTGAAGATCAACATTTCCAGTATCGTAAGCTCTTTGAACTTCATTTACATTGGCAAAAATAGAACCTTCCCCTTTTGCTGCAACCTTTTCTCTTGTCATGTAATAAATACCAAGTACCACATCTTGGGAAGGATCGATAATTGGTTTTCCATTAGACGGTGAAAGAATGTTATTACTTGCCATCATTAATGCTCGACACTCCAACTGAGCTCCTAAAGTAAGGGGAACATGGACAGCCATTTGATCGCCGTCAAAGTCTGCGTTGTAAGCTTTACAAACAAGAGGGTGAAGTTGAATAGCCTTTCCTTCGATTAGGATTGGTTCAAAAGCTTGAATACCAAGTCTGTGTAAAGTTGGTGCTCTATTTAGCAGAATAGGATGTTCTCTAATTACGTCAGCTAAAATATCCCAAACTACTGGATCTTCCCTTTCAACCATTCTTTTAGCGCCTTTAATAGTTGTTGCTCCTTGTTCTTCTAGTTGTTGAAGTTTTCCAAAGACAAATGGTTTGAAAAGCTCCAAAGCCATTTTCTTAGGTAAACCACATTGATGAAGTTTTAATGTTGGACCCACAACAATTACAGATCTTCCGGAATAATCTACTCTTTTACCAAGTAAGTTTTGTCTAAATCTTCCTTGCTTTCCTTTAATCATATCTGCAAGTGATTTCAAAGGTCTTTTGTTTGAACCAGTGATGGCTCTTCCTCTTCTTCCGTTATCAAGCAACGCATCTACTGATTCTTGAAGCATTCTTTTTTCATTTCTCACAATTATTTCAGGAGCATTAAGCTCAATTAATCTTTTAAGTCTGTTATTACGATTGATAACTCTCCTGTAAAGATCGTTAAGATCAGAAGTTGCAAACCTTCCGCCTTCCAGTGGAACTAGCGGTCTTAGGTCTGGAGGTAAGACAGGTAATACGTCCAAGATCATCCACTCTGGTTTGTTGTTAGAGGAGGTAAAAGCCTTGAGAATTTTTAATCTTTTGGAAAGCTTCTTTTTCTTGGCATCACTATTTGTGGAATCTATTTGTTCTTGTACTTCAGATATTTCATTGTCTAAATTCATCTCGGAAAGAAGAATTTTGACCGATTCTGCCCCCATACCAGCAGAAAATTCTTCTCCAAACTCCTCAAGTTTTTCAAAGTATTCTTCTTCATCTAAAATTTGACCTTTTTCAAGATCCGTCATACCTGGGTCTGTGACCACGAAAGATTCAAAATATAAAATTCTTTCTACTTCTCTGAGAGTCTTATCTAAAAGGAGAGATATTCTTGAAGGAAGAGATTTTAAAAACCAAATATGTGCAACTGGAGCTGCTAATTCTATATGGCCCATTCTTTCTCTTCTGACTTTAGCTAGTGTTACTTCAACTCCGCACTTTTCACAGACAACTCCTCTGTGCTTCATTCTTTTATATTTGCCACAGATACATTCATAATCTTTAACTGGACCAAATATTTTTGCACAAAATAAACCATCTCTCTCAGGCTTGAAGGTACGGTAATTAATAGTTTCAGGCTTTTTTACTTCTCCAAAAGACCAAGATCTAATTTGCTGCCCAGAAGCTAGTCCGGCTTTAATTGCGTTGAAATTGTTTTCTTCTTCCTGTTTAAAAAGTTTTAATAAATCTTTCATATATTTAATCTACCTCGTCGAAGTCTATGTCTATTCCTAGAGATCTGACTTCTTTGGTTAAAACATTATAGGATTCTGGTATACCAGCTTCCATTTCATATTTACCATCTACAATATTTTTGTATACTTTTGTTCTGCCCGGTACGTCATCTGATTTTACAGTCAACATCTCTTGAAGAGTGTTAGCAGCTCCGTAAGCTTCTAGCGCCCATACTTCCATTTCTCCAAGCCTTTGTCCTCCAAATTGAGCTTTCCCTCCAAGAGGTTGTTGAGTAACAAGACTGTATGAACCTGTAGATCTCGCATGCATCTTATCTTCGATTAAATGATTTAATTTTAAAATATACATGTATCCAATTGTCACTAATCTATCGAAAGCCTCGCCTGTTCTTCCATCGTATAGTTGAGCTTGGCCAGAAGATGGTAAATCAGCTAGTTCGAGCATCTTTTTAATCTCTTCTTCTGATGCTCCATCAAAAACTGGTGTAGCCATTGGCACTCCTGATTTTAAGTTTTCACATAGCTCTTTGAATTCTTTATCAGATAGTTTTTCAAGCTCTTCTTTTTTTCCAGTAGAAGAATAAATTTTTTCAACAAAAGGTTTTACTTCCGAAAGGTTCTTAGACTTTTCAACTAGCTCGCCTATTTTTTTACCTAGTTCTTTTGAAGCCCAGCCTAGGTGAACTTCAAGAAGTTGTCCTACGTTCATTCTCGAAGGAACTCCTAAAGGATTTAGAACTAAATCAACTGGTTCTCCGTTTTCATCATAAGGCATATCCTCAACAGGCATGACTACTGAAATTACACCTTTGTTGCCATGCCTTCCTGCAAGTTTGTCTCCAGGCTGAATTTTTCTTTTTACAGCAAGATAAACTTTAATTACTTGTTGCACCCCTGGAGGCAAATCATCGCCAGAAACTATTTTTCTTTTTTTAGCTTCAAAGCGTTCTTTAAGCATGTCTTCATATTTTTTGAGATTGTCTTTAGATTCTTTTATCAAATCATTCAGTTTTTCATCTTGCATTCTCAATTTGAGCCATTCAGAAGCAGGCAAGCTCTTTAAGAAATCTTTTGTCAAAGCCTCTCCTTTTGAAATACCTCTTCCGCTGATGACTTTCTTACCCTCAAGAGAAGGCATAAGGGAATTTATTGTAGCTTCAGAAACTATGCTTAATTCTTGATCAATATCTTTTTGAATCTCAGCCAAAGAAACCGATTCTATTACTTCAGCACGAGAATTTTTTTCTAAGCCTTCTCTTGTAAAAACTTGAACATCAATAACAGTTCCATCTTGTCCAGCTTTAACTCTTAAAGAAGTATCTTTAACATCAGATGCTTTTTCTCCAAAAATTGCTCTTAATAGTTTTTCTTCTGGAGAAAGTTGTGTTTCGCCTTTTGGCGTTACTTTACCAACAAGAATATCTCCTGCATTTACTTCCGCTCCAATGTGAACTATTCCGCATTCATCAAGTTTTGATAAGGCGGACTCGCCAACATTAGGAATATCTGCTGTTATTTCATCTGGACCAAGCTTTGTATCTCTTGCCGTGCAAGTCTCCTCAATAATGTGAACACTTGTAAGCTTGTCTTCTTTGACTAATTTATCTGAAATTAAGATTGAATCTTCAAAGTTGTAACCATGCCATGTCATCAAAGCAATTTTTATGTTTTGTCCAAGCGCTAACTCGCCTAGGTCTATTGAAGAACCGTCTGCCAATATATCTCCAGCAGAAATCTTATCGCCCTCACTTACTATAGGTCTTTGATTAATACAGGTATTTTGATTTGATCTTGTGTATTTGATCAAATTATAAATATCAACAGCTGAGTCGGTTGCGCTTATCTCTTTAAGATTTTTTCTTACAACAATTTTTCCAGAATCAACTTTTTCAACTGTTCCAGAATTTTTAGCAATAATACAATCTCCCGAGTATTGTGCTACCAGTCTTTCCATACCGGTACCAACTAAGGGAGCCTCTGTTGATAAAGTTGGTACTGCTTGACGTTGCATGTTTGATCCCATCAATGCCCTATTTGCATCATCATGTTCTAGAAAAGGTATTAGAGCTGCAGCAATTGAGACTACTTGTTGAGGAGAAACATCCATAAGATCAACTCTATCTACAGTCATCAACTCAAATTCATTTCGATATCTAACTGGAACGAGATCTTCAACAAATTTGTTGTTTTTGTCTAATTTTACTGAGGCTTGTGCTATGACAAATTCACCTTCTTCGATTGCAGATACATATTGAATTTCATCAGTTACCTTGCCGTTTTCTACTTTTCTGTAAGGAGTCTCAAGAAAACCAAAATCATTAACTTTTGCATATACTGACAAAGAATTTATTAAACCAATGTTTGGTCCCTCAGGAGTTTCAATTGGACAAACTCTACCGTAATGAGAAGGATGAACATCTCTAACCTCAAAACCAGCTCTTTCACGAGTTAGTCCTCCAGGCCCTAATGCCGAAACTCGTCTTTTATGAGTTACTTCAGATAGAGGATTATTCTGATCCATGAATTGAGATAACTGACTTGAACCGAAAAACTCATTTATTGCTGCGGTTATTGGTTTTGCATTAATTAAATCTGCTGGTCCTAATTCTTCTGCTTCTGCTATGTTTAACCTTTCTCTTACAGCTCTTTCCACTCTCAACAAACCAACTCTAACTTGGTTAGCGACCATTTCTCCAACTGATCTAATTCTTCGATTTCCGAGATGATCTATATCATCACAGGTTTGTTTTCCATTTCGGATATCTACCAAAGTTTTTATAACCTCAAGGATATCGTCGTTATCTAGAGTGCCTTTTCCTATTAATTCTTCCCTGCCAAGCCTTTTATTGAATTTCATCCTTCCTACATCAGAAAGATCATATTTATCCGCATTAAAAAATAGGTTCTCAAACAGCAGAGTTGCAGCTTCTTTGGTAGGTGGTTCCCCAGGTCTCATCATTCGATAGATTTCAGCAAGAGCTTCAAGTGAATTTGAAGTAGTATCTGATCTTAAGGTATCTGAAATATATGGGCCTGATTCAAGCTCATTGATATAAAGGACGTTAATTTCTTTTAGTTTTAGCTCACTCAATTTAAGAAGAACTTCTTCATCAATCAAAGTGTTGCATGCTATTGCGATTTCTTCGGTTGAAGGATCAATAATATCTTCAGCAATTGTTTGATTAAAGAGACTTTCTTTTGGAACCTCTAAAGTTTTAATCTTGCTCGACTCAATTAGTCTTATGTGTCTAGCAGTGATTCTTTTACCTGCTTCAATTATCGTATTGTTCTGTGAGTCTTTGATATTTGAAGGAGCAATCTTTCCAACCATTCTCCTAGGGATGACTTTCAAAGAGTAACTATTTGAACCTATCAGATAAGTTTCTTTTTCATAGAACTTCTCTAATATCTCTTGGGAACTAAAACCTATTGCCCTTAGCAAGATAGTCGCATAGAGTTTTCTTCTTCTATCAATACGAATGTAGACAAGATCTTTATGATCAAATTCAAAGTCTAACCAAGAACCTCTATAAGGTATTACTCTAGAAGAGTATAAGAGTTTCCCTGATGAATGAGTTTTACCTCTATCGTGATCAAATATCAAACCTGGTGATCTATGAAGCTGCGAAACAACCACTCTTTCAGTGCCATTGATAACAAAAGTTCCATGCTCTGTCATCAAAGGAACAGTTCCCATGTAAACTTCTTCTTCTCTAGCGCTTTTGAGGTTTTCTTCGCCAGTGGTTTTATCAATAAAGATGATTCTGCATCTTATTATTAAAGGCGCCTCATAAGTCTTTCCTCGCGGAAGACACTCTTGAACATCGAATTCAGGGTCTTGTAATTTATAACCTAAGTACTCAATCCTTGCATTTCCAGAGACACTATTGATTGGAAAAATCGATTGAAAAACGCTTTCCAAGCCTTGATTTTTCCTTTTTGTGGCGTCAGGAATATTTTGTAAAAAGTAATCATACGAATCGGTTTGAATTTCTAAGATATCAGGTAGTGACATCGCACTAGAAATTTTTTCAAAACTTTTTCTTATTCTCTTTTTTTCTGCAAATGAGTATGTACTTGCCATATAAATTTAGCCTATAAATGATGTTATTTTAGTTCTACTTTTGCGCCAGCTTCTTCAAGTTGAGATTTAGCTTGTTCAGCCTCATCTTTATTTGCGCCTTCTTTAACAGAAGCGGGAGCGCCATCAACTATTGCTTTAGCTTCTTTCAAACCTAAGCCAGTGATTGCTCTCACAGCCTTGATGACATCGATTTTCTTTTCACCAACATCAGCTAAGAAAATTTCAAATTCACTTTGCTCTTCAGCAACAGCGGCTTCGCCACCTGCGGCAGGAGCAGCAGCAGCAGCAACTGGAGCTGCAGCGGTGACGCCAAATTTTTCTTCCATAAGTTTTACTAAATCAACAACATCCATAACGCTCATTTCTGATATCGCATCGAGTATTTCTTCTTTAGTAGTAGCCATTATTTTTCTCCGTTATGCCTAGACAATTAAGATTTAGTTTGACTCACTGCGTTAACAGTTCTTACTAACTGTGACGGAACCTCATTTAAAGTTCCGGCAAGTTTGTTAAGTGGAGCCTGGATTAATCCTAAAAGCATAGAAATTGCTTCTTCTTTTGATGGAAGAGAAGCTAAGGCCTTAAGCTCGTTTGGCTCAAGAAAACCTTCTCCTATGGAAAGTCCTTTAACTTCAAATGATTCTTCTTTGGCTGCAAAGTCTTTTAAAAGTTTTGCTGCACTTTGAAAATCATTCATAGAAAAAGCCAACAGGGTTGGACCTGTAAGAATTTCATTTAAAGAATCGAATTTAGTATTCTCCAAAGCTCTTTTTGCTAAAGTATTTTTAATAACTTTTAATTGAACAGACTGTGATTTTGCTTCTTTTCTAAGTTGAGTTAAATCAGGAACATTCGTTCCTCGATAATCAACAGCGATCACAGAAAAAGCTTCTTGAGCAATCTTATTTAAATCCTCAACTAGAACTTTCTTAGTATCTAAGCGTGACATTAATTAAAACCCTCCTTTGATTAAATTTCCAAAAGAGGAACCTTTTGTCCAAAAAGAGAAATCTTTTTGAACTATCTGCGTAGGAAACATTAAGTTTAATGAAGTTAAACTCCTACGGTCTAAGACGGTTGTAACGAAGTTACAACAGCTTAAAATTCTTATTTTTCCAAACAAACTCATCTATAAATTAAAAATTAAGTTTTGCAGTATCAATTTCAAACCCTTTACCCATGGTGGAAGAGAGGGTTACTTTTGAAATATAAACCCCTTTTGCCGAAGGGGGTTTTGCCTTCTTAACATCTGTTAAAAAAGCTTCTAAATTATCTTTCAATTGTTCTTCTGTATAACCTATCTGTCCAATACGGGCGTGAATTATACCTTGTTTATCTGATTTGTACCTAATTTGTCCTGATTTTGCGTTTTTTACTGTATTTGGAATATCCTTAGTCACAGTTTCTGATTTTGGATTTGGCATCAGTCCCTTTGGACCAAGAATTTGTCCTAAAGGAGAAACTACTCTCATGGTGTCAGGTGTAGCAATCACAACATCAAAATCCATATTGCCTCCTTTTATTTCCTCTGCAAGGTCTTCCATGCCTACTTTGTCTGCTCCTGCTTCTTTTGCTTGAGTTGCTTCATCGCCATCAGCAAATACTGCAACTTTGAAAGATTTACCATTTCCATGAGGAAGATTAGAAGCTCCTCGAACATTCTGGTCTGATTTGGAAGCATCAATTCCTAGGTTAATTGAAACATCCAAAGATTCAGTGAATTTTTTTGAAGCATTAGAATTAAGTTCAACCAAAGCTTCCTCGATCAAATATTTTTTAGTTTCTTGAGACATTAAATTACCTCTATTCCCATGCTTCTGGCACTTCCTTCAATAATTTTTACAGCTTGATCCATATCAGTAGCGTTTAAATCAGCCATTTTTGCTTCTGCAATTTCTTCTAATTGCTTCCTAGATACTTTTCCAACTTTTTCTGAATTTGGAGTTGGACTTCCTTTAGAAAGGCCTGCTGCTTTTTTTAGAAGAACACTTGCTGGAGTAGTTTTTACAATGAAATCAAAACTTCTATCCTCGTAAACAGTAATGACTACTGGTACAGGAAGGTTTTTTTCCAATTCATTGGTTTTAGAATTAAATGCGTTACAAAAATCCATAAGATTTACTCCATGTTGTCCTAAAGCTGGACCAACAGGAGGACTTGGTGAAGCAGCTCCCGCAGGAACTTGAAGTTTAATGTATGTCATTATTTTCTTTTCAGCCATATTTATCCTCTTTCAATTTGAGAAAAGTCCAATTCAACAGGAGTTGATCTTCCAAAGATCATTACAGCAACTTTAACTTTACCCTTTTGGTTATCAGCTTCTTCAACAACACCACTGAAGTCATTAAATGGGCCGTCTATAACTCTAATCATTTCTCCAGGCTCATAGACAGTGCCTTGTGATGTCTCCTCTATTCCATGCTCCATTTGATTTAAAATCTTTGCTGCTTCAGCATCGGAAATGGGCTTGGGATTATTTTTTGTACCGCCAATGAAACCGAGCACTCTAGGAGTCTCTTTAACCAAATGCCAAGTTTCATCATTCATTTCCATCTCAACTAAGATATACCCAGGAAAGAATTTTTTTTCTGTAATCTTTTCTTTTCCTCCTTTCAATTCAACAACTTCATGAACTGGTATTTCTATCCTGCCAAAATGATCTTCCATTTTTTCTAATTTAATTCTCTCTAAAAGTTGCTCTTTAGCCTTATTTTCGTAGTTGGAATAAGAATTTATGATGTACCAAGCTTTAGACATTTATCACCCTAAAATTAAACTCATTACAAAAGAAAATAGAGAATCCAAGCCCCATAAAATAAGAGCAGCAATTATCACTACACCTACAACTATAAGAGTTGTTTGAGTTGTCTCAGTTCTATTTGGCCAAACTACCTTGCGAATTTCAGTCGTAGACTGTTTTATAGTTTGGAAAGCAACAGATCCAAACTCGGTAAATCTTAAAACAAATAGGCCTAATGAAAATAAAGCTATAACTCCTATAACTCTATAAAGAAGACCAAATTCGCTGTAATAGGAATTACCCCACACTGCAGCAGCAATAATTGCCAATCCTACTAACCAAAGACCTTTACTTAGAATCATCTAGCTCCTCATCGTGCCATGCTCTTTAAGAAGAGGGCTTCTCTTTTTGGCAGGCCAGGAGGGAATTGAACCCCCAACCTGCGGTTTTGGAGACCGCCGCTCTACCAATTGAGCTACTGGCCTATTGAATAATTTTAGAAACTACTCCGGCACCAACAGTTCTACCACCTTCACGGATAGCGAACTTCATACCATCTTCCATTGCTACTGGAGAAATAAGCTCTACGGTTACTGCAACGTCATCTCCAGGCATAACCATTTCTACACCATCAGGAAGTGTTACTTCACCAGTTACATCAGTAGTTCTCACATAAAATTGAGGTCTGTACCCTTTAAAGAAAGGAGTATGTCTTCCTCCCTCTTCTTTACTAAGAACATATACTTGAGCTTCGAATTTTGTATGAGGAGTAATCGAGCCAGGTGCAGATAGAACTTGTCCTCTTTCCACATCTTCTCTTTTAGTTCCTCTTAATAAGACTCCTACGTTTTCTCCAGCTTTTCCTTCATCCAAAAGCTTTCTAAACATTTCAACTCCTGTACAAACGGTTTTCTCAGTATCCTTAATACCAACTATTTCCATTTCGTCATTAACTTTGACTTCTCCTCTCTCAATTCTTCCGGTAACGACTGTTCCCCTTCCTTGAATTGAAAAGATATCTTCAATTGGCATTAGGAAAGGTTTATCAGTTTCTCTCGTTGGCTCCGGAATGTAAGAGTCAAGGGCTTCAACAAGCTTTTGTACAGATTGGACTCCATGTTCTGAATCTTCTCCTTCTAAAGCTTTGAGAGCTGAACCTACAATTATAGGAGTGTCATCTCCAGGAAATTCATATTCGTTTAATAAATCTCTGACCTCTACCTCTACGAGCTCAATAAGTTCTGCATCATCAACTTGATCAGCTTTATTTAGGTAAACGACAATGTAAGGAACACCTACTTGTCTAGCAAGAAGAATGTGCTCTCTTGTTTGAGGCATTGGACCATCAGCACAATTGACCACAAGAATAGCGCCATCCATTTGTGCAGCACCAGTAATCATATTCTTAATATAGTCTGCGTGTCCTGGACAATCTACGTGAGCATAATGTCTTGCAGAAGAATCATACTCTACGTGAGAAGTCGCAATCGTAATTCCTCTTTCTCTTTCTTCAGGGGCATTATCGATACCATCAAAAGCAATTGCTTCACCAGTACCTTGAGCTTCGGCACAAACTTTAGTTAAAGCAGCAGTTAAAGTCGTCTTACCGTGGTCTACGTGACCAATTGTTCCCACATTTAAATGCGGTTTGGTTCTTTCGAATTTTTCTTTAGCCATTTTTTATTCCTCTTTAAAAAACTTTATTTAATGGAGCTCATAACCGGACTTGAACCGGTGACCTCTTCCTTACCAAGGAAGTGCTCTACCAGCTGAGCTATATGAGCAATTCCTTTAAAATCGTAGGAGACGGTATAAGAAAAGTAGATAAAAAAATAACTCTCAACACCCGTTGCTCCGAACGGCTTTATACTTAAATTTTGCTTTAAATGCAACACTTTTGGTGGAGGGGGCAGGATTCGAACCTGCGAAGCCGAAGCGTCTGATTTACAGTCAGATGGGTTTGACCGCTCCCCAACCCCTCCTATAGAGTTGTGTATTCTCTGAGTACACATGAAAGATGTCAAACAAAATACATTAAAAGAAGAAAAAATCTTTAAATTTCTTAAAAAAAACTATGATTTTGTATGGCATTTGTCGCTATATGAAGAACTAGAATCAACTAACGATTATCTTATTGAGTTTGCAAATCCTAATAAATATTGTCTGTGTGTAGCTGAAAGCCAAACAAAAGGTAAGGGAAGAAATTTAAAAAAATGGCAAAGCCCCAAGTATGAAAATATCTACATGTCTCTGAGTTTTTCTACTAATCAAGAATTGAAAAATTTCAGCTCATTTAGTTTAGTAACAGCTCTTGCAGTGCACAATGTTCTATTAAGGCGAAATATTTTTACTGAAATTAAATGGCCTAACGATATTTACATGAATAAAAAGAAACTTGGAGGAATCTTAATAGAGACTTTTACAAGGGATAGGAAAAATTTAATTGTTGTGGGAATTGGCTTAAATATTTTTATGAAAAATAATATAGAAATTGACAGAGACTGGACTTCTCTTAAATTGGAATTTGAGGATATCGAAATTGATAGAAACGAAATAATATCTGAGATAGCAAACGAAGTCTTACTATCAAAATTAAATTTTGAAAAAAAAGGTTTTGATGACTTTGTAAAAGATTTCAATAGATTGAATTTTTTAAAAGACAAAAAAGTTTTTCTCTCAAATTCAGTTAATAAAGAAGGCACTGCTCTAGATATAAATTCCGATGGATCTCTAAATGTGAGAATGGGAAATAAAACAAAACAAATATCTTCTGGAGAGGTTTCAATAAAAATAAATTAATCTGCAATTTATTTTTTAATTAATATATCATCTTCATCTGATTTGCTGGCGTAGCTCAGTTGGTAGAGCTCCTGATTTGTAATCAGGCGGTCGTTGGTTCGAATCCAATCGCCAGCTCCAATATTATTTAAATTTCTCTTCTTCGATTATTTGAGCGTCTTCTATATCTGAAGTTTGGTTTTTTGTATTCTTTTTTTTTAAACTTTTATTTCTAAAGAAAAAAAACAAAAATCCAATTAGATAGGGCCAGAAAAAAAGCAATGCGGAAAATAAAATATTCCACTCCCAGACAAATGTTGCTCCTATGATTCCTAAAATTGGACCTAAAAAAGGAGTGAAGGTAAGAAAGAGAGAAATGATAAATAAAACACCTTCTAGAAAGGTGCTTTGAACCATAAAGATAAGTTTTAAAGCATCTGTGACGGCGCTGATCTGATAGATGGAAATTGTGATGTAAAAAAATAAAACAATAAAAAAAGGCATTCTCAAAAAGCAATTTTACAAAGTATACTCTTTAGTCTGTTATGAAATTAAAAAAAATAATTTCCAAACTATCTCTTGAAGAAAAAGTTTCTTTGTTATCAGGTTTTGATAACTGGCATACCCCGGATATTAAAAAATATGGAATACCAAAAATAAAAATGTCCGATGGTCCAAATGGAGTAAGAGGAGACTCCAGCACTCCTCAAACTTCAGCTTGTTTTCCTAGCCCTATTCTTTTGGGAGCAACTTGGAATGAAAAACTAATTAAAAAAATTGGTTCGGCTACTGGTGAGGAAGCCTTATTTAAAGATGTTGATGTTCTTCTAGCTCCCACTATAAATTTACATCGCCACCCGCTTGGGGGCCGACATTTTGAGTGTTATTCAGAAGATCCTGTTTTAACTTCGAAAATTGCTTGCTCTTATGTCTCTGGCGTTCAAAGTAAAGGAGTTGCTGCTTGTTTAAAGCATTTTGCTGGAAACGATACTGAATTTGAAAGACACCTAGTTAGTTCCAACATAGATGAAAAAACATTAAGAGAACTTTATTTATATCCTTTTGAAATGGGAATAAAAAAAGCCAAAGCTAAAGTCGTAATGTCGGCCTATAACAAAGTAAATAATATTTATTGCAGTTCTCACGATGAATTAATAAATCAAATTTTGAAAAAAGAATGGAAATTTGATGGTTATGTTGTAAGCGACTGGGGAGCTGCATTAGAGACCGTGGAAAATGCCAATGGCGGTCTAGATTTAGAAATGCCTGGGCCAGCGAAAACTTGGGGGAGAAACCTTGTCGATGCGATTAATAATGGACATGTTGAAGAAGGAACAATTGACGAGAAAGTAAAGAGAATCCTCAGCGTTGCAAAATTCACCAATAGGTTCAACAAAAAAAGGGTTGCAGAGAAAAGCCTTGATAAAAAGTCTCATCGCGAACTTATTAAAAAAACTGCTACCGAAGGTATGGTTCTTTTAAAGAATGAAGAAGTACTACCTTTTGATAAAACCAAAATCTCTAAAATTGCTCTGATCGGTCCAAACGTTAAAGACAGTCAAATTATCGGTGGCGGAAGTGCGGGTTTGAAACCTCATTACGAAGTTCATCCCTTTGAGGGAATTTCAAATTTCCTAAAGGAAGAAAAAGTAAAAATAAATTATGCAAAAGGTTGTCATGTTGATAAATATCTTCCTGCTTTAGAAACAGAAAGCTCTTACATTCCAGGAAAAAAAGAAAATGGATTTGAAGTTGAGTTTTTTCGAGGAAAAACTTTTGATGGAGAAGCAATAGCAAAACAAGTTTTAAGTGGCAATAGATTTTGGGCGTTGCAAGGATTTGCAAGAGAGTTTTTGGATGAAAAGGAAAGGCCTGAATTATCTGTTAAATTTTCTACTACTTATAAACCAAAGATTTCAGGAGAATATGAGTTTGAGGTTTTTAGTATTGGTTTATCCAGAATCAAAATCAATGGAAAGGAGTTAGTTGATAATTGGTCATCTCAAAAAAAAGGAGAAGCTTTTTTTGGTTTTGCTTGTGCTCCAAAGCGAAACAAAATAAAACTTTCCAAGGGAAGAGAATATCTAGTAGAAGTTGAGTACGAATTTGAAGGAAGATTTCCAGCCATACAATTTGGCTGCAGACCGCCTGATCCAAAAAATTTGCTTGAAGAAGCAGTCAAAGTAGCAAAGCAATCTGATGCGGTAGTTCTGGTTGTTGGGACAAATTCAGATTGGGAAACTGAAGGCAATGATAGAAAAAGTTTAAGCCTTCCAGGCGAGCAGGATGCTCTTATCAAAAAGATTTTAGCTACAAATAAAAATACAGTTTTGGTCATAAATACCGGATCTCCTGTAAGCATGCCTTGGATAAAGTCATGCCCAGCAATTTTACAAACTTGGTTTCCAGGACAAGAATTTGGAAATGCTTTAGCTGAAATATTATTTGGTAAAGAAAGTCCAAGTGGCAAGCTCCCTACCACTTATCCTAAGAAACTATCTGATACGCCAGCATATTCTTCTTATCCGGGTAAAAACTTGCAAATGGACTATAAAGAAAAATTATTGGTTGGCTATAAATGGTACGACAAGAAAAAAATTGAACCTCTTTTTCCCTTCGGTCACGGTTTGTCTTACTCAAAATTTAAATTAAAAAAGGTTTCTGTTACAAAGAAGAAACACGAAATCAAAATTAAAGTAAAACTTAAAAATATTGGTGACTTTTCTACTTTTGAAACTGTGCAGTGCTATCTTGAAAGAAAGGCAGTAAAAGCAGAGACGCCAAAAAAGAAACTCGTAGATTTTAAAAAGTTAAAAGTTACAGAAAATAAATCTAAGAAATTAACTCTAAAAGTTTCTAAAAGGGATCTCTCAGAATGGGATGTAAAAAAATCTAAATGGGAAATTGCTAAAGGGGATTACATCATTCATGTAGGAACCTCTGTAAAAGATATTTCAATTACCGAAGAGATAAAAATCTAATCTAAATCTAATTGTTCTTTGGAAATTAATATCCCGCTTTCATCAGCATAAGCCCAATTTCCAGATTCAATTGAGATGCCCCCAAATTTAATATTGATTCCTATTTCGCCTTGATCTTTTTTTTCACTTTTTTTTGGAACTGAGCCCAAAGCAAATATTCCAATCTTGAAATTAGATAGGGCCTCAACATCTCTCACACAGCCATTTATTATGACAGCTTGCCAATTATTTTTTTCTGCAGACTCGGCAATCATGTCTCCCATTAAGGCAACTCTAGTACTACCTTGACCATCAACGATCAAAATTTTTCCGTCGCCCTCTTCACCTAGAATTTGCTTAACTTTTGAATTATCGTCTGGGCAAATTACAGTTTCAATTTTTCCTGAAAAAAAACCTTTTTTGCCAAAATTCGTAAACTGCAAATTCAAAAAATCTACGTGGGGGTACTTATCACTTAAATCTGGGGTGGTCATATATTTCTATCAATATACATTAAAAATTAAATCGCTTTATAGATTATCAAGGGCAGTATAATTGAATCAATGAAAGAAAATTTCAAAGCCAAAGTATTTTTAAATAAATCGGGCAAAGGGAGGGTAAAGTATTCAGAGGATGAATTTCTGACTTTATCAAATAGAGAAATGTTCAAAGTTTTTCCAGGAGATGAAGTTGTTTGTCAAAAAATGCCTGGGAGCAAGGCAAAAATTAAGGAAGTTTTGAAGAGGAATACCAGTGAGCTTACGGGCATTATAAAGAAGTATAAAGGCAAGACTTTTCTAACCAGTTTAGACAGAAGTTTTCATCTCGATATCCTGTTAGAGGGAAAGAATTTGAAGAATTTCAAATCAAATGACATTTGTGAAGTAAGAATAACATCTCAACCGTCTCTAAAGTACAAACCCAAAGCAAAGCCTAT
This sequence comes from uncultured SAR86 cluster bacterium, assembly GCA_902595715.1. Lineage (GTDB taxonomy): Bacteria > Pseudomonadota > Gammaproteobacteria > Magnimaribacterales > AG-339-G14 > MEDG-81. The sequence goes on along the minus strand of CACJRI010000013.1, from coordinate 1,381 downwards.
CAAAACCTTAAAAAGCAATGATGTATTTGAGGAGGCATTTATTTTTGCTACCAATGGCACCGAGCTTTCTACCGAATGGTCCAAATCTATTATTAACGAATGCAACAAGATCAAAAGAAATATTTCAGCACAGGATATCGACTCCAGAAAAGATCTGAGAAGTTTAAATTTTGTGACCATTGATGGAAGCAATGCTAAGGATTTTGATGATGCTGTGTATGCTGAAGAAAGTTCTGATGGCTATATTTTATATGTAGCAATAGCAGACGTTTCCGAATATGTACTGCAAGATTCTTCGCTAGATAAAGAAGCTTTGTCCAGAGCAACCTCGGTTTATTTTGAAAAAAAAGTTATCCCTATGCTGCCAGAACTTATATCAAATAAACTTTGTTCGTTGAGACCTAATGAGGATAAGTTGGTTTTAACTTGTGAAATATATCTTGATGGAGAAGGAGAAATAAAATCCTATGAATTTTTCAATTCTGTAATCTGTTCTAAGAATCGTCTCACCTATGATGAGGTTGAAAAATTTTATCAAAAAGGTCAAACCACTCTTTCAGATGATATTGTCTCTAATTTAAATGCTCTAAAAAAAATACATGCTTTGAGAAGAAAAATAAGAGAAGAAAGAAAGGCAATAGATTTTTATCTTCCTGAATACAGACCTGTTGGCAAAGATAACAAAATAATTAAGTTCAAATCGATAAATCATCTACTAGCAAATGAAGTCATAGAAGAATCTATGATTCTGGCAAATATTTGTGCAGCAAAATTAACTAAAAAAATTAAAAAACCTATCCCATTCCGACACCACGATAATCCGGATTATAATGAATTGGAAAAGCTTAAAGAATTTCTAAAAGCGAGAGGTCTTCGTAAAGGCATGACTGAATCTAATCCTAGAAAGAAACTCAACGCTTGGCTGAAAGAGATCAAACAAAAAGAAAAATCCTTTTCTTTGATATATCAGATCTTAAGAAGTATGAAGCTTGCTGTCTATTCAGGAAAAGAAAGTAACCATTTTGCTCTTGGACTCGAAGAATACTGTCATTTTACATCTCCAATAAGAAGGTATTCGGATCTGGTAACGCATAGAGTTATTAAGTCGATTATTGAAAAAAAAGGAAGCTCTTATTCTCAAGATGAAATAGATGGAATTGCTACAATTTGTAGTGATAAAGATAGAGAAGCAGAGAAAATCGTAAGGGAATCATCTAAATATCTAAGTTGTAAGTGTGCCGAACAACACATCGGAAAAGAATTTTATGGAGAAGTTGTGGCGGTATTGGAATTTGGCGTATTTATGCATATCGATGGACTTAATATTGAGGGGTTTTGTCATATAAAAAATCTTAAAAGATCACCTTATTATGTTCATGAT
>CACJRI010000012.1 GCA_902595715.1 uncultured SAR86 cluster bacterium | reverse complement strand
ATCATCCAACAAAGGTTGCATCATCGATTGATTTTCTTCATTAGATTCACCAACCTTTCCGTCGCCATACATATCTATAGCAAATGCGTTGTATCCATCTTCAGCAAGCTTATTTGCTATACCTTCAACAAATCCATCTCTTCCGGCCCAAGTGTGAGCGATAAGAACACATGGAGCGTTTTTAGCCTCTGGCTTTACATGTAAACCTTCAAATGTCTTTGCATTCACTTCATATGATACAAGTTCGGTATTCATCAATTTTCCTCCTTTAAACCTGACTTAAATCTTTTTCCATTTTCTACATAATGTTCTGCTGAGCCTTTCAAAATAATCTTTAAATTCTCATCAATTTCTTTCTTAACTTTTCCTGGAGATCCCATAACAAGCGAATTGTCTGGAATTTTTGTTCCCTCTGTAAGAAGAGTATTTGCACCAATCAGACAGTTATTTCCAATTTCTACATTGTTCAAGACGACTGAATTAATACCTATTAACGAATTATTTCCTATAGTGCAACCATGAAGCATCACTTTATGACCTACTGTGACGTTTTCTCCGATAATAATTGGACTTCCAGGATCGACATGCAAAACCGATAAATCTTGAATGTTTGATCCTTTACCAATAATAATTTTTTCTACATCGCCTCTGATTACTGCTCCAAACCAGACGCTAACATCCTCTCCCAGCTCTACTTGACCGAGAACAGTAGCATTTGGAGCAATATAAAAATTATCTCCTACAGTTTTAACTCTATGCTGATCTAAAGTATAAATCATCTATATCAATATCTATTTCCATCAACTCCAGAAATTGTAAAGTAAAACCTAAAGTTAATCCCCAAATTTTCTGGTTTTTATAATTTATAACTGGCGTCTCAAAGGTTTCTCCACTTGCATTAGTTATTTTATTTGATATCACGGGATCTTCTTTGAGATAATTTAAAGGAACAGAAAAAATCGTCTCTACCTCTTTAGGGTCTTTCTTGAATTTTAAACTTCCAGCAGCATAACCTACATAAGGCGTGACGCTTATTCCAAATCTTGATTCTTGAGGATCCATCCGACCAAGTATCCTAATTGAATTAGGTTTTATGCCTATCTCCTCATGTGTTTCTCTTAAAACAGTTTCGATTAAGTTTCTGTCTTCGTCTTCTTTTTTTCCTCCAGGAAATGCAACCTCCCCTGCATGGGAAGGTAATTTTTTAGATCTTTCTGTAAAAACTATTGAATAGTCGTTCTCATTATCAGTTATTAAAATTAATACTGCTGCTTGAGGTAATTTTTCATCCGACTGCTTTGGACTCAAATCATTTAGTCTTTTTTCTATAAAAGGGATCATTATGTTAATAAAAGGTATTGAATTATACTTGCTTACTTAATTTAAGCAGGAAAAACTTTGAAATTTTGTACCCAATGCGGAGGTCCAGTATCCAAAAAGATACCAAAAGACGATAACCGAGAAAGATATGTTTGTGAAAATTGTGGATATATTCACTACCACAATCCAAATGCAGTCGTAGGAACTTTACCCTACTGCGGGGATAAAGTTCTTTTGTGTAAAAGAGGGATAGAACCAAGAAAAGGTTTGTGGACCTTGCCCGCCGGTTTTTTGGAGTTGGGAGAAACATTGCAAGAAGGGGCTTTAAGAGAAACTAAAGAAGAAACTAATTCAACAGTTAAAATAGATGATATTTATTTTATGTTTGATATTCCTCAAATTGGGCAATTATATGTTCTTTATAAAGCTTCTATAGAAGAAAATTCTTACTCCCCAACAACGGAAAGCCTTGAAGTTGAATTGTTTTCCTATGATGAAATACCTTGGGATGAACTAGCATTTCCTTTTGTGCCCATTGCTCTCGAACAATTTTATGAAGATTTAAGCGAAGGCTATTTTCCTCTTAGAATCAGAGAGTTGGTTAAGAAATAGTTTAACTATAAAAATTTCTGGCATTTAAAAATAATTTGAACCAAGGGCTATGCTTTCCTTTTTCATTTGTCCAAGACAATTGATTATTTAAAAAACTTCTTTCAGGATGTGGCATCATAATTAAAAACCTTCCATCGGCATTTGTAACTGCGGTAATACCATGTATGGAGCCATTGGGATTTTCTGGGAATTCTTTAGCTTCTATGCCCTTATTTGTGCAAAATTGCACGGGCGCCAAATTATTAGAGATTATTTTACTTGCACTTAGGTGTTCAGGAAAAATCATTTTACCTTCTCCATGATTTACAGGAACTAAAAGCTGAGAACCTTCCATGCCCTTAAAAAAATTAGAATTGGATTTGTTTATTTTTACTTGAACCATTCTGGCTTCAAATCTATTGCTATTATTCCTTTCAAGTTTTGGCCAATGCTCAGAACCTGGAATTAATTCTTTTAGTTCTGACATAACCTGACATCCGTTACAGATCCCCAATGCAAAAGTATTCTGTCGGTGAAAAAATTCAGTAAATGTATCCTTAAGCTTTGAATTAGATTTTATTGACTGTGCCCAGCCTCTTCCTGCTCCAAGGATATCGCCATATGAAAAACCCCCTGGAAAAGCAAGGCCTTGAAAATTATCCAAAGAACTTGAATTGTTTAAAAGATCTTGCATGTGAACATCAATAACTTTAAAACCAGCTTGAGAAAAAGCTGCTGCCATTTCTAAATGAGAATTAACTCCTTGATCTCTCATGATAGCTATTTTTGGAGTTTTACTTAGATATCTTTTATTAAATGTAAAATTAAATTTTTGGGTTAGCTTTGATCTTTTTGTATCAAGCAAAAATCTATGCTCTTGTTTTGTCGTTTCTTCATTATCTCGAAGTAATTTGATGTTGTAAGAAACGCTTGACCATGAGTGCATTAAAACTTTGTGACTTATTCTTAAACTCTGGCTAGAAGTTTGAAGAAAAAGATCATTTGTATTACTAGTTGAACCAATATTAAAAAAAGAATTCTTTAAACCTAGATTTATAAAATCTTTTTTAAATTCAGAAAAGTCTTTTTTGTTAATCTGAAAAAGTATACCTAACTCTTCAGAAAATAAATTACTGGATTCTTTCAAGAAAGAAATTTTAGAAAGATCAAGATTTAAACCACACCCTCCAGCAAGCATCATTTCAACTGCAGAAACAATTAAACCGCCATCTGAAATATCATGAAAAGAGAATATTTTCTTTTTATGAATCTTGGCTGCTAAGTAATTATAAATTTTTGGAAATTCTTCTATACATTCTAAATTTGGAGTTTCAAGATTTGTTTGTTGAGTCACTTCGGAAAGAATAGATCCGCCCAAGCGTTTCTTTGTTTTTGAAAGATCCAAGTAAACTAATGAAAGCTCTTTATTATCAATCAATTCAGGTGTAATGCTTTTTTTGACGTTTTTTATTTTTGTAAAGGCACTGATTATTAAACTTTGTGGAGATAAATTTGTTTTCTTATCTTCTTGCCATATTGTTTTCATTGACAACGAATCTTTTCCAACGGGAACTGCTATTCTCCAAGGATTGCATACTTTTTGGGTTAGCTCTTTAACTGTATTGAATAAATCTGTTTTCCTTTGAGAGTTGTCAGGACTTGCCATCCAATTTGCAGATATTTTTATATCGGATAGTTTAGATACTCCTGAAGGCAGGAGATTAATTAAAGCCTCAGCAAGAGCCAATTTTCCAGCTGCTACTGGATTAGAAATTGCAATCGGAGACTTTTCCCCCATTGACATAGCTTCTCCAGAATTTGCATTGAAATCTGATAATGTAATTGCATGATCAGCCACGGGAACTTGATATGGACCAACGAATTGATCCCTATAAGTTAAACCTCCTACACTTCGATCTCCAATATTGATTAGGAAGCTTTTAGAACCAACTGTGGGATGTCTCAACACATCTAAAAGAGTTTTTTTAAGATTTATTTTTTTAGATTTATCAAAAGAGTTTGTCTTTCTGTCTGAGACAATATCGTGAGTGTTTTTTTCTTTATATCCAAAGATAGTATCCATAGGAAGATGGATTGGAAATTTTCCGGTTTTACTATCTTTAAGTTTAAAAATTTTTTTAGCTGTTAGATTCCCAACAACCGCATAAGGACATTTTTCTCTCTCACAATATGCTTTGAATTCTTTTAAAGAACCTTTTTCCACTGCTAAAACATATCTTTCTTGAGATTCGTTAGACCATATTTCTAAAGCTGACATAGAATTGTCAGCGAGAGGAATCTTTCTCAAATCAATACTAGCTCCCATGCCGCAATCTTTTGCCAATTCTGGTATTGCATTTGAAAGACCTCCAGCTCCAACGTCATGAATAAATAAAATAGGGTTTTTTGATTTTTTTAGAGAGCATAAATTGATGACTTCTTGGCATCTTCTTTGCATTTCGGGATTAGATCTTTGCACTGAAGCATAGTCCAAGGATTCGTCAGAAGAACCTGCTTGGACCGAAGAAGCAGAACCTCCACCCAACCCGATTAAATAACCAGGTCCTCCTAAAACAATAATCTTGGTTCCAGAGTTAACCTTTTTTTTGAATGTATTGTTTGATCTTATACTGCCTAGTCCTCCAGCAATCATTATTGGTTTATGAAAACCATAGTGAGTTCCATCAATTTTTTGTTCGAAAGATCTGAAATAGCCATTTAAATTGGGCCTTCCAAATTCATTATTAAATGAAGCTGCCCCAAGAGGACCTTCAATCATTATTTTTTTTGGCGAAGAAATTCTTTTCGGACGATCTTCTTTGAACTCCCATTTTTCTTTTAAACTTTCTAGTCTTAAATAGGATACGGAATATCCAGTTAAGCCAGCTTTTGGTTGTGCTCCAATTCCTGTAGCTCCTTCATCTCTTATCTCGCCACCTGATCCTGTAGCAGCTCCCTCAAATGGAGAAACTGCAGTTGGATGATTATGAGTCTCAACCTTTATACAAATATTATGTTTTAAATTTTTAGCCTGATACTCTTTCTTATCTGTATCTAAATGAAATTTTTCTGAACTATCTGATTCAATTACCGCTGCATTATCATCATAGGCAACTAATACTCCATCTTTAAAATTTTTATGAGTAGATTTTATTTGTTGAAATAAACTTAGTTCATTTTCTTCAGATAAACCCTTCCAAGAAGCATTAAAAAACTTATGACGACAGTGTTCAGAGTTTGCTTGAGAAAACATCATCAACTCTACATCTGTAGGATTTCTTTTTAGAGATTTATAGCTATTTAACAAGTAATTGATCTCTTGATCATTCAAACCAAAGCCAAATTTTTGATTAGCATCGGTATAGCTTTGATATGTATTTTTTAGATGTTTGAATGAAAATGAATTTTTGTTGGGTTTAGAAAAAAAAGATTCAATACTACTTAAGCCAATAGAAAACTCTTCAGTAAGATAATCAAAAGGAAAGTTTTCCTCTTTAAGTAATTTTTCAGAAAAGCCTTTTGTTTCCAAACCTTTTATTCTTTCTATTCTTTGGATTTCATTTAAATTACAAGAAGAAAAAATATCCTCAGTTTTTGAAGACCAAGGTGATTGTGAGCCATTCCTTGGCGAAAGAAAAATAATATCTTTTGAAAATTTCAACGAACTATTGGTGTTTATATTCAACAACTCATAGATTTTTTCAACTTTATTTTTTGGAATATCTTTCCAAGCTTTATTTAAAAATAAAAGATAAAAATAATTTAAAGAAAGATAATTTGAATTTTCTCTTGAAAGGACTCTTTCGCCAGCAATAATAACTGTTCTAGAATTTAAAACTTTAAAGGGCATCTAAAAAAGAAAAATTATACCTCAAAACAAAAGTATTATTTTCAGCTTAATAATAATTTTTCCTTGAGATTTGAAATTTTGTCTCGAAGAGAAGCTGCTTCTTCAAATTCTAATTTGTTTGCATGGCTAAGCATCAATTTTTCAAGATCATCAATTTTTGCTGACAAATCTTTTGGATTTAAGAATTCTTCATCAAGTTTATCTTCAACCTTTTTTATAAATTGTTTTTTGGATGAAAGTTTTGATCCTTCCATAATATCTGTAATCGGTTTGTAAATGCCTCGAGGTTTTATATTATTTTTTTTATTAAATTTTTCTTGAATCTTTCTTCGCCTTTCAGTTTCATCAAGGGTCCTTTGTATAGAGCCTGTAATTGAGTCAGCATATAAAATTGCATGACCTCTTTCATGTCTTGCTGCCCTACCAATAGTTTGGATCATACTTGTTTCCGATCTTAAAAAGCCTTCTTTATCAGCATCTAGGATTGCAACAAGAGACACTTCTGGAAGGTCTAATCCTTCTCTCAAAAGGTTTATCCCAACAAGAACGTCAAAATTACCCATTCTGAGCTCTCTTAAAATTTCTACTCTTTCAACAGTATCAATATCTGAATGAAGATATCTAACATTAATATCCCTTTCGAATAAATATTGACTTAAATCTTCAGCCATTCTTTTTGTTAGAACAGTAGCAAGAACTCTTTCTTTTTTTTGAATTTTTATCTGTATTTCGGAGATTAAATCTTCAACTTGATTTGTTGCCGGTCTTATTTCAATGGAAGGATCTAATAAGCCTGTTGGTCGAGCTATCATTTCAATTAACTGATCTAAATGATTATCTTCATATTCACCGGGAGTTGCTGATACAAAAACTTTTTGTCCAGACATTGATTCCCATTCATCAAAGCGTAGTGGTCGATTATCAAGGGCGCTAGGTAGTCTGAAGCCATAATCGGCCAAGGTTTCTTTTCGAGATCTATCTCCTCTGTACATGCCTTTAATTTGAGGAAGCGAGACATGCGATTCATCTACAAAAACAATTGTATCTTCTGGAAGATAGTCATAGAGAGTTGGTGGAGCTTCGCCTTCATTTCTCCCAGATAAATATCTTGAGTAGTTCTCTATTCCTGAGCAATAACCAAGTTCTTTGATCATCTCCAAATCAAATTTTGTTCTCTCCTCAATTCGTTGGGCTTCAATATATTTTTCATTTTTTTTAAAGTATTTAACTCTTTGTTGCATTTCAGAGCGTATTTTTTTCATCGCAGAAAGCATAATGTCTCTTGTCGTTACATAATGGGTTTTTGGAAAGATTGTTGCCCGAGGAACATCTTTAAAAATTTCACCAGTTAGTGGGTCAAAAAATTTTAAGGATTCAATTTCTTTATCAAAAAATTCAACTCTCAAAGCTTCTTTTTCAGACTCTGCGGGAAAAATATCCACGACATCGCCTTTAACTCTATAAGTAGCTCTTTTAAATTCGATATCATTTCTCGTATATTGCAGTTCTGCCAGCCTTAGTAAAAGCTTACCAAGTTCTAATTCATCTCCTCTATCTAAATGAAGAACCATTTTCAAATAGGATTTTGGATCACCTAGACCATAAATTGCTGAGACAGTGGCAACTATAATTACATCTCTTCTTTCGAGTACTGCTTTTGTAGCAGATAATCTCATTTGTTCAATATGTTCATTTATAGAAGCATCTTTCTCTATAAAAACATCTGAGGAAGGCACATATGCTTCGGGCTGATAGTAATCATAGTAGGAAACAAAATACTCAACAGCATTATCAGGAAAAAACTCTCTGAATTCTCCATAAAGCTGAGCTGCAAGAGTTTTATTATGAGACATAACAATGGCCGGTCTTTGTAAATTTTCAATTACATTTGCCATAGCAAAAGTTTTACCCGATCCAGTGACGCCTTTTAAGGTTTGATTTAGAAGTCCTGATTTCAGACCCTTTACAATTTTTTTAATTGCCTGAGGCTGATCCCCAGAAGGACCAAAATTGGATTTAATTTTAAATGACTTGCTCATTATTTAATTTTTTTGCTTATAATACATACCTTTTTCCGCGATAGCTCAGCTGGTAGAGCAAGTGACTGTTAATCACTGGGTCGCAGGTTCGAGCCCTGCTCGCGGAGCCAAAAAATACAATGCCTATTTATTCTAGCGAATCATCAGAACCATATAAATTAAGTCGATCTCGAATTGAAAATTTTTGTAAATGTAAAAAATGCTTCTACTTAGAAGAAAAACTTGGAATTTCAAAACCAGCGCAGTTCCCTTTTAATCTTAATAATGCAGTGGATGAGTTATTAAAAAATGAATTTGATAGCTTTAGAGGTACTGATAACAACCACCCTCTAATCATTGAGTATGGCATAGATGCAAAACCTTTCGAGCATCCAGAAATTGAAAATTGGCGAACAAGAAATAAAGGCATTGGATTTTTAGATAACGATACAAATTTATATTTTTATGGATTGGTTGATGATGTTTGGATAAGTACCATAAATGAAAAACTCATCATAGTTGATTACAAAGCAACCTCAAAAAAAGGCGAAGTATCTTTAGATGCTCCTTGGCAAATAAGTTATAAAAGACAGATTGAGATCTATCAATGGCTATTTAAAAAAAATGGTTTTGATGTTGAAGATATTGCCTATTTTGTTTACTGCAATGGTAGAGCTGACAAAAAAGACTTTAACAACATCTTAGAATTTAAAACCAAGGTAATTAGTTATAAAGGAAATACTGACTGGATAGATCCCATTACAAGAGAGATAAAAAAAGTATTGGATAATGATAAGATTCCAGAATCAAATCCTAGTTGTGAATATTGCAGATACATAACTAAAGCTAATTTATAGAGGAAATATGGAATTACTTTACGCAACTTTAATTTTCTTGATTGGCTTGGGAGTATTGATTTCGGGAGCTGAGATCTTTATTCATCATAGTGCACAATTGGGAGCTAAATTAGGAATAAGTGACGTTGTAGTAGGAATTACCTTAGTTGCACTTGGTACTTCCATTCCAGAAATATTTGTTAGCGTTTCTTCAATTATTAATGATGCGCCTGCCCTTGCTTTAGGTAATTCAATAGGTTCAAACATAAGTAATATTGCTATTATCTATGGGCTAAGTCTTTTTTGGTTGGCTACAAAAACTTTAAATATAAGCCTTAGAAATATTTTTATTTTAATCTTAAGCGTCCTGATTGCTGGTTGGGCTCTTTACGATTTAACAATTTCTATTTCCGATTCAATAGTTTTTATAGCACTATTTACCCTATTTGTTTTAAACCTCTTTAGAGAAAAACCTGACGAAGTGCCAGAAAACACTCACAAAGATGAGTCTTTAAGCAAAGTCTCTCTCTTCATTTTTTTAAGTTTAGCTTTATTGGCAATTGGTTCTGAGTTAACTGTTCGAGGAGGAGTTGATTTGGCAGTTGGTCTAGGTATTCCTGATGCTGTAATTGGTCTTACCATGGTAGCGATAGGTACAAGCCTTCCTGAATTAGCAGCTTCCATTTCTGCTCTTAGAAGAAGTAAGGGAAATATGGTTGTTGGAAATATAGTAGGTTCTAATATTTTAAACATAGTGCTCATTTTTCCAATAATCGGGGTTGGTTCAACAGCTGTTTTTGATCAGGAAATTTTTAGCCGTGATTTTATGGTCATGAGTGCATTAACAGCAGCTTTTATTTTGTTAATCACTGTTGGCAGAGGAGAAGGAAATCTTAAAAAAGCTTTATATCCAGTTTTTGCTATAGGAATGTTTATTTCAATGGGTCTTTATCTAACTAGTCTGTTTTAAGATTTTTTCCAGATCGTTTTTCCGTCGAGATCCTCTAGCACAATGCCTTTGTTTGCTAATTGATTTCTAATTTTATCTGCTAAATCAAATTTTTTGTTTTCTCTAGCATCGTTACGATCGCTAATCAGCTTTTCAATTTCTTCAATTGAAAGATCAAACTCACCATATTTAAAATAATTTTCTGTTTCATCTAAAAGTAATCCTAGGGAATTGAGCAATACTTTAAGAGTGCATAGTCTGTCAGTTGATACATCTCTACCGCTTTCAGCCTTTCCTGCATAGGCTTGAAGGAGAGAAATAGCTTTTGGAGAGTTGAAATCATCTTGAAAGACAGAAATGAATTCCTCTCTAAAAGACTTATCTTCATTAAATTTGCTAGGTATTTTTATATTACTGAATAATGTGTAGAACTTATCTAGAACTCTTTTTGCGTTTTCTAAACCTTCCTTTGAGTAAGCTATTGGACTTCTGTAATGCGTCAGAAGAAAAAATAACCTTAAAACCTCGGGATGAAAGTCCTTTAAGATATCTTTAACTGTAATGAAGTTTTTTAAAGACTTAGACATTTTTTTATCTTCAATTCTCAATGGACCTGTATGCATCCATAAGGATGCAAATTTTTTGTCAGTTGCGCACTTTGCTTGAGCTATTTCATTTTCATGATGGGGAAACTTTAAATCTAAACCACCTCCATGAATATCAAACTCCTCTCCAAGATATTTTATGCTCATTGCAGAACATTCAATATGCCAACCTGGTCTTCCCTCTCCCCAAGGTGATGGCCACGTAATCCCATCGGTATCAATTTTCCATAATACAAAATCTGCTTCATGGTTTTTATTTAGATCTGCTATTGTTCTCTCTGCAGCTGAAAGTTGATCTAACGTCCTATTAGCTAATTTCCCATAGTCTTTAAATTTTTGAATATCAAAGAAGACATCTGATTCATCCTTTCTATAAGCATAGCCTTTTTCCTCAAGAGACTGGATCATGGAAATAATCTCATCAATATGATCAGATACTTTTGGCTCTATATCAGGAGACTCAATGCTTAAAGATAAAAAATCTTTATGCATTTCTTCAATATACTTTCTAGAAAAATCCAACGCTGGAACATCCTCTTCTCTGGCTCGATTTATAATTTTGTCGTCAATATCTGTAATATTTCTTACATACTTCACTTTAAAGCCGATAAATCTTAAAAATTTAACAATTACATCAAAGTTTATGAAAGTTCTCGCATGTCCAATATGCACATCGTCATAAGGAGTTAATCCACAAATATAAATACTGACCTCATTTTTAATTTTGGGCTTAAAAGTCTCTTTTTTACTTGTAAGTGAATTAAATATTTTCATTTTTAAGTCAAGCTAGATAAGGGTATGATTAATTATGAATGAAATAATACTTTTAACTATCACTACTTCCTTAGGTAGCTTTGATATTGAACTTTACCAAAAAGAAGCTCCCATAACAGCTAACAATTTTGTTGAATATGTGGAGCAAAATTTCTATGAGAATACTTTATTTCACAGAGTAATTCCGGGTTTTGTAATTCAAGGAGGAGGTTTTGAAATTGGCATGTCTCCTAAAAAAACTAACCCGCCCATTAAAAATGAAGCCGATAATGGTCTCAAAAATGATAAATATACTTTGTCCATGGCAAGAACTCAGGATTTAGATTCTGCTACATCCCAATTCTTTATTAACCTTGTTGATAATAAATCATTGGACTATCCCTCAATGGGAGGATATGCGGTTTTTGGAAAAGTTATCTCTGGAGAAGAAGTAATTGATGAAATTGCATCTGTTAGAACTACAAATGTTGGACCCTATCAAGATGTTCCTGTAGAAGATGTATATATTATAAAAGTCGAAAAAAAATAAATGTCTTCTTGTTTTATTTCTGATCTACATTTGGATCATAAACGCGAAGATATAAAAAAAGCTTTTTTCAAATTTCTAGAATCTGAAGCCTCTGAATTCAAAAATCTATATATTTTAGGAGATTTATTTGAAGTTTGGATTGGTGATGATTTCGAGGATAAATTTTCAAACGAAGTAATTTCTGAATTAAAAAAATTTTCTCTTAAAGATAAAAATATTTTCATAATGCATGGGAATAGAGATTTTCTTTTGGGTAAAAAATTTGCAGAAAAATGTGGTGCTAAATTAATCTCAGATCCGTTGATATTAGATAATGAGAAAAAAAGAATTATGCTTTCTCATGGCGATACTTTTTGTACGGACGATTTGGAATATCAAAGTTTCAAAGAGGAAGTTAGAAATGAAAAATGGCAGGAAGAATTCCTTTCAAAAGATTTGAAAGATAGAGAAGAAATTGCAAAAAACCTTCGTAAAGAAAGTTCAATGAAAAACTCAAAAAAAGAGGATTATTTAATGGATGTGAATAAGTCACAAGTGGAGAAAATTGCTCAAGAGAATGAAATTGAGATTTTAATCCATGGGCATGTGCATCGTCCGAAAATTCATAATGAGATTTTTGGTCAAAGAATTGTCTTAGGAGATTGGGATAAAAAATATTGGTTTATCAGTTTAGTCGGAGAAAAGGTCAATCTTCACTCGGGAGAAATTACATAGACTTATTTCTGTTAAGTGGTTCAACAAAATATTTATCATAATGAGCCTTTGATAGATTATAGAGTTCGTTTTCTATTTCTTCTTTCAGATGGGCAAGAGATTTATTTTTTTCAAACACATCGATACCAAAATCATCGAGATCTTTAAAGCTTTCGCTTACTTGCTTTATTACTTCGAAGGCCTTTGATAAGTCATTCAAATCATCTTTAATTTTTAATTGGAAATGTTTTATTGATTTCTCAAGTTTTATAGGATCAAAAACCTTCAGCCGTGAAGCCATAATTTGAGACTTGAGCTTTTCTAATCTTTTCCAAACAGATTCCCTTTCCTCTGGTTTAAAAGCATTCCAATTAATTACTTCAAAAGAAAATCTTTTGCATCCTCTGCAAACATCATCGCCATAAGTGGTTGAGCAAATACCTACACAAGGAGTTCTAGTTCTGATGGTCATTCCCTATATTCTATCAATAATTTTCAAAATTAGATTCTTGACTCGTCATGATATAATAAACCTTTTATCGGAGATGAGATGCTTGAGGATTATTTAAATTCAGTCAAGGAAAGAGATAGTCAAGGTATACCCCCTTTACCTCTTGATGCTGAACAAACTTCTGGTTTGATAGAACTTATTAAAAATGCTTCAAAAAAAGATAAAAACCTTTTAGAACTTTTAACAGAAAGAGTCCCGGCAGGTGTGGATGATGCTGCATATGTTAAAGCTGCATTTCTTTCAGATATCGCTAATAAAAAGGTTTCTTGTGAATTAATTTCTCCAAAAGAGGCTACTTTTTATTTAGGCACCATGCTTGGAGGCTACAACGTAGAGCCACTAATCTCCCTAATAGACGATCCTGAGTGCGGAGAAGAAGCAGTAAAAGCTCTATCACATACTCTTTTAGTTTTTGACGCATTTAACGATATTGCAGAAAAATCTAAATCCTCAAAGAATGCGGCTAAAATTTTAAATTCTTGGGCAGAAGCTGAATGGTTCTTATCTAAACCTGAAGTTCCAGAAAAGATAGATACGATTATTTTTAAGGTTCCTGGAGAAACAAATACTGATGACCTGTCTCCTGCTCCAGATGCTTGGTCTAGACCTGATATCCCTCTTCATGCTCTATCGATGTACAAAATGCCAAGAAAAGGTTTATCAAAAGAACCTTTAAAAGAAATTGAAGCTCTTAAAGAAAAAGGCTTGCCTGTCACTTTGGTAGGGGATGTTATGGGTACGGGCTCTTCAAGAAAATCTGCAACTAATTCTGTTCTTTGGCATATAGGCGAAGATATTCCTTACATTCCAAATAAAAAAACTGGAGGAATTTGTATTGGAGAAAAAGTTGCTCCTATTTTCTTTAATACAATGGAGGACTCAGGAACTTTGGTTTTTGAAGCAGATGTAGAAAACCTCAATATGGGAGATATTGTTTCTATTTTTCCTGCTAAGGGAGAAATAAAAGATGAAAAAGGGAACCTAATTACTAAATTCAGTCTTAAATCAGAAACTTTTCTTGATGAAGTTAGAGCTGGCGGAAGAATACCTTTGATCATTGGAAGAAGTCTTACTGATAAAACCAGAGAGTATTTAAACTTAACTCCATCGGAAGTTTTTGTTAGACCGGGAATGGATAATGATTCTGATGAAGGTTTTACATTAGCTCAAAAAATGGTTGGAAAAGCTTGTGGAGTGCAGGGTATAAGACCAGGAACATACTGTGAACCCATAATGACAACCGTAGGATCTCAAGATACAACTGGGCCAATGACTAGGGACGAGCTTAAAGAGCTTGCCTGTCTTGGCTTTACTTCAGACTTAGTGATGCAGTCTTTTTGTCATACTGTTGCTTATCCAAAACCTGTTGATGTAGAAACCCAGCACACACTCCCTGAATTTATAAGAACAAGAGGAGGAGTTGCACTTAAACCAGGAGATGGAATTATTCATTCCTGGTTAAACAGAATGCTTTTACCAGATACTGTAGGAACTGGCGGGGACTCTCATACTAGATTTCCTATAGGGATTAGTTTTCCTGCAGGCTCTGGTTTAGTCGCATTTGGTGCTGCATTAGGAGTAATACCTTTAGACATGCCAGAATCTGTTTTAGTTAGGTTTTCTGGCGAGATGCAACCAGGTATTACTTTGAGAGACTTGGTAAATGCAATTCCTTATGCCGCTATTCAAAAAGGTTTGCTTACTGTAGAAAAGGAAAATAAGAAAAATATTTTTTCTGGAAGATGTTTAGAAATAGAAGGCTTGCCTGACTTAAAAATTGAACAGGCTTTTGAACTTTCAGATGCATCCGCAGAAAGATCAGCTTCAGGTTGTACCGTTCTTTTGGATGAAGAACCTATCTTAGAGTATTTGAAATCAAATGTTGTCCTCTTAAGATGGCTAATTTCAGAAGGTTATGGCGATGCAAGGACTCTTGAGCGAAGAGCTCAAAAAATGGAGAACTGGATGAAAAATCCTGTTCTCTTAAAACCTGACTCAAATGCAAAATATGCAGCTACTATAGAAATAGATCTTAATGAAATAAAAGAGCCTCTTCTTGCATGTCCAAATGATCCTGATGACATTAAAACCTTGTCTGAAATTGGAGAAGTAAATATAGATGAAGTATTTATTGGATCATGTATGACAAATATTGGTCATTTTAGGGCAGCTGGAAAGCTTCTTAAAAATGTTTCTTCTCCTTTACCTACAAGGTTATGGATTTCTCCTCCAACTAGAATGGATAAATTTCAATTAGAAGAGGAAGGGTTTTACGAAATATATAAAAATGCTGATGTTAGAACTGAAGTTCCAGGTTGCTCTTTATGCATGGGAAATCAGGCAAGAGTTGAGCCAAATTCAACAGTTGTCTCTACTTCAACAAGAAATTTTCCAAACCGCCTAGGTGATGGAGCTGATGTCTTCCTTGCGTCAGCAGAATTAGCTGCAATTTCATCTATTCTAGGAAAACTGCCCTCAGTTGAAGAGTATAATAATTTCATGAAAGACATTAATACAATGTCCTCAGAGATTTTTAGGTATATGAATTTTAATGAAATTGCATCATACAAAAATGCAGCTGAAAACGCGGTATTACCTACTGTAACAATAGAGACTAATTAATTAAGCCCTTAGTGGGAGATTTATTAGAGTCTTTTCTATCAACTTCAAGATTCATTAGATACTCCTCTGTCACAGAGCCGCAAATATAATTTCCATCAAAAATAGAGGTCTCAAAATTTTTCATTTCAGGATTGCCCTCTTGAGCAGCCGAAATCAAATCAGATAAATTTTGATAAACAAGCCAGTCTGCTCCAATAAAATCTGCAATCTGGCTTTCGTCTCTTTGATGGGCTATTAACTCCGTTGTAGCCGCCATATCTATTCCATAGACATTTTGAAATCTCACTGGAGGAGCTGCAGAGGCAAAATATACTTTTTTGGCTCCTACCTTCCTTACCATTTCAACTATTTGTTTGCTTGTGGTGCCTCTTACAATTGAGTCATCAATTAAAAGAATGTTTTTTCCTTTAAATTCATATGACACAGGGTTTAACTTTCTTCTTACAGATTTACTTCTCATCTCCTGTTTAGGCATGATGAAAGTTCTGCCTATATACCTATTTTTTACGAAACCTTCTCTGTAGCTAACACCAAGTGTTTTTGCAACTTCAATTGCTGATGTAGTACTGCTTTCTGGTATGGGTATCACTGCGTCAATGTCATGGTCGGGATATAAAGAGAGAATTTTTTTTCCTAAATATTGACCCATTCTAAGGCGTGATTTCATAACAGATATTTTATCTATGACAGCATCTGGTCTTGCTAAATAAACATACTCAAAAATACACGGAGAGTGAGAGGGATTATCAAAACAGATTTTTCTTTCAACTTCTCCCTCTAAAGATATAAAAACTGCTTCGCCGGGATTCACATCGCCTACCACTTCAAAATTAAGGGTCTCTAAAGCGGGGCTTTCTGAAGCTATCATATAATCGGAGCCAATTAAATCATTGTCTTTTTTTCCTAAAATCAATGGTCTGATTCCATTAGGATCCCTAAAACCAACTATTCCAACTCCACAAATCATAATTACAACTGAATAGGCGCCTTTAAGTCTTTGGTGAGTCCTAGAAACTGCTTCGAATATTTCTTTTGCTGAAGGTTTTGTTCCAGGAAAGTTAACTTTGTAAAGTTCATGAGCAAAAACATTAAGAATAATTTCAGAATCCGAATTTGTATTGATGTGTCTAAGATCTTGAAAAATTAGTTCTTGTGTAAGCTCTTTTGTATTAACTAGATTACCGTTATGAGAAATACTTATTCCAAAAGGAGAATTTGAGTACATTGGTTGTGCAAGCTCTCTATTTTGACCTCCTGCAGTTGGATATCTAACATGCCCGATGCCTATTTTTCCTTTCAAAGAAACTATGTGTTGTTGTCTGAAGACTTCTCTAACGAGCCCTAGCTGTTTTCTAATATGAAATTTTTCCCCTTCATTAGTGGCAATTCCAGCAGCATCTTGACCCCTGTGTTGGATCACTGTAAGAGCTTCATACAAAGCAGGAGCCACATCATCTTTAGAAACTATGCCAACAACACCACACATCTTGCGTAATCTAATTAAAAGGGTTTTTTTCTAAATCTAAATCTTCAGAGTTGATTTCTTTGTAAGGTACTTTACCTACCAAAGAGCCAAGTTGGTCTGCACCAGTTAAAATATAGTCAGACATATAACTATCTTTCCACCATGTCTGACGCATTATATACGCGTCTCCAACTAAAAACATTACTAATATTATTACTGTCCCTCTAAAACCTCCAAATAAGCCTCCAAAAATTCTATCCAAAAGTCCTTTTTGCATGGAATTCATCCCCTTCATGATGGCCTTGCCTGTAATTCTAAAAATAATGAGCAAAATTACAAAAATGGAAACAAAGCTAAAGATACTTTTTATTTCTTTATCATTCGTGAAATTATCAAAGATCTCCATTGGGTAATAACGGAAAAACCACGCAATTAAAATGGCACTCACCCATATAGCATTTGAGATAATTTCAATATATAAACCTCTTGATATCCCAATAAGAAGGGAGCTAAAAAAAATAATTAATACAAAAAAATCAAAAATATTGAGGTATAAAAGAATATCCATTAAATGACTTCTCCAAGATTTGATATGGAAATAGGAAGATTCTTTACTTCTAATAAATGCTTAAATAATTCTCCAGAAAAATAGAAGGAACCTGCAAATAGATTGAGTTCATTTGTATTTCTATCTTTCGCAATTGAATAGAGACTTCTCATTGAGTCTTTAACAGCAAAGTCAAAATTAAGAGTGTTTGTTTTTGAAAGGACTTTTTTTGAAGACATGAGTTTAGGATGTATGTTGTCTGCCAAATAGATTTTATCAACTATACCTTCAAAAGGCTTTAATAGTTTTAATGGATCTTTGTTATCTGAACAAGCGAAAAATAAATTAATTTTTTTACCTTTAAAATTTGTAGCAAGATAGTTTATTAAATTTCTTACTGAATCTTCGTTATGTGCTGAGTCTGCAAGAAAATTATCAAACGAAGTCAATCTGCCATAAATCTTAAAATCGTCTAAAAATTTCTTTGATATTTCAGTAGAAAAATCAAAGATGCTGTTTTTTGAAACTTCGTTTAAGCAAAAAAGTACCTCTCTAGAAATAGTTCTGTTTTTGGAAAACTTATTAGGAGAATAACTTTTCTTTTCAGGATAGATTAAACAAGAATTAACTTTTGAAGCTTTTTCAATAATTGCATTTGGTACATTTTCAGAGCCGAATATTAAAGGTTTTTCAGGTCTTGCAATTTCGGCCTTCTCAGCTGCAATTTCTTCTATCGTATCTCCTAGATATTCTTGGTGGTCCAGAGCTACTTTAGTAATCACAGATATATCAGGTTCAATAAAATTCATTGGATCCAATCTTCCTCCCATGCCTATTTCTAGAATCCATAGATCAAGATCTGATTTATTGAAGTGATATAGAGCTGCTAAAGAGATTATTTGATAGAAATTTAAGTTATGACTTTCTTTGTATCTATTGAATCTCTTCAAAACGTCTAAAAGCTTTTCATCTGATATTTCTTTATCGTTTACTCTAATACGTTCATTAAAATTTAGAAGATGAGGGGAAGTAAAAGTTCCAACTGAAATTTTCTTTTTTAAGGCAAGCTTAGTAATTAATTCTGAAAGTGACCCTTTTCCATTGGTACCACCAATTAGAATAATTTCTTTAGGTTTTTTTAAATTCAAAGAGTTAAGAACTTCTTTATATCCAACTAAACTCTTTTTTTTAAAATTATGGATAAGAAGATTTTCTTCAATCCATTTTGATAAATTTTCAGGCAATGAATTAACCGGTAATGTGTAGTTTAGATATCAAGCCTGAAATCTTATCTTTCATATGAGATCTTTGAACAATCATATCTATCATTCCGTGTTTCAAAAGAAACTCACTTCTTTGAAAGCCTTCCGGTAGCTTAACTCTTACAGTATCTTCAATAACTCTTGGACCAGCAAAGCCTACTTGAGCTTTTGGTTCAGCAATATTTATATCCCCTAGCATCGCTAAACTTGCAGCAACTCCTCCATATATTGGATCAGTTAATACTGAAATAAATGGGAGCTTCTTACTTTTCAATTTGTTCAATGCAGCACTTGTTCTGGACATTTGAAATAAAGAAAACAGAGACTCTTGCATCCTTGCTCCTCCACTGGTTGCTACACATATGAAAGGACAAGATTTCTCAATAGCAAATTCAACTGCATCGACGAATTTTTGACCAACTACCGAACCCATTGAGCCTCCCAAAAATCTAAATTCAAATACTGACAGAACTACTTCTTTATCGTTGAGTTTCCCATGGACAGAAATCAAGGCTTCGGTTTCATCTATATTTGTTTTGGCGTCATTTAACCTTTCTTTGTACTTCTTGGTGTCTGTGAACGAAAGCCAATCCTTTGTTTTAAGTTCAGATGAAATTTCTTCATATTCATCATGATCAATTAAGTAAGAAATTCTATGTCTAGCGCCTATTCTTATATGATGATCACAATTTGGGCAGACATACATATTTGCTTCAAGATCAGGTCCATATAAAATTTCTTTACAATTTGAGCAAGTTTGCCAGAGCCCTTGAGGAACTGGACTTTTTTTCTCTTCTTTATGCTGTTTTCCAAGAGAAGGTAGAATCTTGTTAAACCAACTTTTAACCATACTAATTTATAGCTTTTTTTAACGATTTAGTGAAGTTTGAGATTTTTGGAGTAGATTTTTTTTCTATGAAGTCAATGATTTTTGTCCCAACTACTATGCCATCCGAAAAGGATGCCATTTTTTTTGCTGTTGGCGCGTCTTTAATGCCAAACCCAACTACAACTGGAAGGTTTGTTAGTGACTTAATCTTTTTTACTTTGTTTTTTACTTCATTGAAGTTTTTTAACTCAGCTCCTGTGATTCCTTTTAATGAAACGTAATACAAATATCCAGATGAAGAAGCGAGCATTCTTTTCAATCTTTTGGAATCTGTTGTTGGAGAAATCAACCTAATGAGATCGATGTTTTCTTTTTTCAGGTTATTAAAAAAAGATTTGCTTTCATCGTAGGGCAAATCTACAACTATCACGCCATCTACGCCAGCTTGGTTTAATTCTTTTGCCAATTTATTTTTGAGTGATAGAAAAGAATTCATATAGCCCATGAGAACAATAGGTACATTTTTATTTTTAATTCTAATTTGTTTGCAAAGATTTAAAATATCTTTAAATTGAATATTTTTTTTAAGTGCCCTTTCATGAGCTTTCTGAATAACTGGTCCTTCAGACATTGGGTCGGAAAAAGGCACCCCGATTTCTAAAATATCAGCGCCTGAGGCAATTAAATCATTGAGAATTTTTTTTGAACTCCCTAAATTTGGATCTCCAGCAACCGTGTAAGTTACTAAAACTTTATTTTTAGTTTCTTTTTGATTGAAGACTTTTTCTAAACGCGTCACAAAGTCATTCCATCTTCTTTAGCAACAGTAAACATATCTTTATCCCCCCTTCCGGATAGATTGATGACTATTGTCTTAGACTTGCTAAGTTTAGGTGCAATTTTATTAACATAGGCCAAAGCATGCGAAGTTTCTAATGCCGGCATGATTCCTTCTGTTTTAGTTAAATCATGGAAGCTTTTTAATGCCTGCTGATCGGTTGCGCTTTGATACTCAACTCTTCCAATATCTCTCAAATAAGCATGTTCTGGACCAACTCCTGGATAATCTAAGCCCGCTGAAACCGAATGTGTTGATAAAATCTGACCGTTTTTGTCTTGCATAAGATAAGTTTTCATTCCATGCAATACTCCTACCTTACCATCACTTAATGGCGCAGCATGTTTACCTGATTTTACTCCAGAACCACCTGCTTCAACGCCAACTAATTTAGTTTTTGTTTCTTTAATAAAGGGATGAAAAATACCCATTGCATTTGATCCGCCTCCAACGCAAGCAACAATGATGTCGGGATATTTACCAAACTCTTTTTTAGATTGAATCTTAAGTTCTTTTCCAACAATTGAATTAAAATCTCTAACAATTTCGGGGTATGGGTGAGGTCCTGCCACACTACCAATGATGTAATGGGTATCCTCAACATTAGTAACCCAGTCTCTCATTGCTTCATTCATAGCGTCTTTAAGAGTTTTTGTTCCAGAATCTACAGAACATACTTCTGCTCCTAACAGCTTCATTCTATATACATTGAGAGCTTGCCTTTCAATATCTTCTTCGCCCATGAAAATAATACATTCCAATCCATGCCTAGCTGCGACAGTTGCAGTTGCAACTCCATGTTGACCTGCGCCAGTTTCAGCGATGACTCTTTTTTTGCCCATTTTTTTTGCAAGTAAAACCTGACCAACGGTGTTGTTGATTTTATGAGCCCCGGTATGATTTAAGTCTTCTCTTTTCAAATAAATTTTTGCTCCACCAAGTTTTTTAGTCCATCTTTCAGCAAAATATAATGGTGATGGCCTGCCAACAAAATCATTTAAATCTTTTATTACTTCTTCTTGGAAGGATTTGTCTTTTTTAACTTTAGCGTAAACTTTTTCTAATTCTTCAAGAGCTGTAATAAGAGTTTCAGAAACATATTTGCCTCCAAATTCTCCAAATCTTCCCTCTTTATCGGGGAATGCATAGTTATTTAAGTTTTTATATTTCATCTACAATTTTTAAAAAATGTTTTAACTCGGTTATATCTTTTTTTCCTGGTTTAGATTCTACTCCCGAAGCTAAATCAACGCCGTAAGGCTTATAACTCTTAATCAAAGACGTTATATTATTTGAATTTAACCCGCCTGCAATTATTAAATTATTTTTTATTTCTTTGGGTATAAGCTTCCAATCAAAAGTTTTTCCGGTACCTCCTCTTATTTTTTGACCCCCGGAATCAAGAAGAATTGCAAATGCATCAGCGAATTCAATTATTTTATTTTGAAAGTCTTTCTCATTCATTGAAATAGCTTTTATGTAAGGTAGATTAAAAGAAGAACAAAAATCCTGACTCTCATCTCCATGAAATTGAAGAATAGGGTTTTTAAAATAACTTATAGCTTTTTTTATACCTTCTTTTGATTCGTTAACAAAGACGATGACGGGAGAGATTTTTTCATTAAAGCATTTTCCTGAAGACTCTAAAAACTCAAAAGAGACATATCTTGGACTATCTTTATCTCTATTAAAGCCTATGGCGTCTATATCTAATTTGATCAGCTCTTTTAAGTCCTGATCATTTGTTACTCCGCAAATCTTAATATATGGTTTCATCAACTCTTCAACGTTAATTGATTGTTATATTTTGGCTTATATATTTTAAATGAAGGGTCATATTCTGGTCCTAAATAAAACAAACCTTTTGCTTCTGCAGTCTTACCTGCATGGGTTCTATCTCTAGCTTCTAAAATGTCTTTCATTGATTCAGGTGAAGTTATTTCAGAACCAACTTCTATAAGTGTACCAACAATAATTCGTACCATATTCAACAGGAAAGCATTAGCGGATATTTCTATAGATACAATATTTTGCCTTTTCTTGACCTTAACTTCGAAAACATTTCTGTTGGGACTTTTTGATTGGCAGCCTGATCCTCTAAAAGAGGAAAAATCCTTTTCACCGATAAGATGATTTGAAGCTTTTTGCATCAAATTTATATCGAGAGGAGCTCTTATCAGAGACGTAAAATTTCTGTTTAAAACAGATTGTTTGTTGCCGTTGAGAATATGATATCTATAAGTCCTTTTGGTTGCTGAAAATCTGGAATGAAAATCTTCAGGAACTTTTTTAATCCAATTTATGCTTATATCTTGAGGAAGGATTGAATTACACCCTGCCAACCACGCTTTATTCAATCTATTTGCTGAAGTCTCGAAATGAATAACTTGCATCGAAGCGTGAACTCCCGAGTCAGTTCTGCCTGAGCAAATAGTTTTTACACTTTCATTTGCAACCTTAGATAATGATTCTTCAATCTTTTCTTGAATTGTCAGGTTAGTTTTTTTTTGTTTTTGCCAACCTTTGTAAGAAGTACCGATATACTCTATGCCTAATGCATACCTTTGCATGTTATTTTAGTTTTTGAGAGATTGTTTGGTAAGTATTTTTTTCCTCTTCTTCTAATTGATCTAGTTTAATTTTATTTAGGAGTTCTTTAGCTTTATCTATTTGGTTCATTTCAGAATAAGTGATGGCTAAATTTAAATTAACGGAATTTTCTTTTCCAAGTTCATTATTAGGTTTATTCAATTCTTTCTGATTTCTTTCTCCCTCTTTTTTTGAATTATCAGTAAAAAATAAAAGAAAAATTAAAAAGGCAAAAATTAAAATCCCAATTATTAAATAAATTTCCCTGGGTAAAAAAGTATCCATTAATTTTGTTTTTTTATTAAACGTTTTAAAATTTGCATGCTATTTAATGCTGCGCCTTTCCTTAAATTATCAGAAATAACCCACAAATTTACTCTGTTTTCTTTCCAAAGATCCTTTCTAATACTGCCAACAAAAACCTCATCTTTTCCTTCGGCATCATCCAGGGGAGTTGGGTTAAATTTAGTATCAGAATTTATAACCTTTAAACCGGGAAATGACTGCATTTTAGAAATCATTTCATCAAGATTTATCTCTAATTCTGTTTCTATATGAACTGCTTCAGAATGACCATAAAAAACGGGAACTCTCGCACATGATGCTGTAACTTGGATGCTTTCATCTAATATTTTTTGAGCTTCCCAAGTCATCTTCATTTCTTCTTCAGTATATCCGTTATCTAATTTGGGTCTATTTGCTCCAGGTAGAACATTAAAAGCAATTTGTGATGAATAAATATTTTTTTTTACTTCATTACCTTCAAGAAAATTTTTTGATTGATCAGTTAACTCATCAATAGCTTCTTTCCCTGTGCCTGAAACAGATTGATATGTTGCAACATCTACCCGTTTAACTTTATAAAGATCATGAATTGGTTTGATTGCAACCAGTAATTGAGAAACTGAACAATTGGGATTTGAAATAATTTGTGGGAGTTTCATATTATCCAAAAGTTCTCCATTGACTTCAGGGATTATTAGGGGAAACTCTTTGTCTTTTCTAAAACATGAAGAATTATCAATGACAGTGCAGCCAGACTCTTTTGCAATAGGTGCAAATTTTTTTGCAACTTCTGATCCGGCTGAAAAAAAAGCAAAATTGACTGAAGAAAAATCGAAATTTTCAATATCCTCAACAACTATTTCTGAGCCATTTAAATGGATTGATTTACCCGCAGACCTACTACTAGCAACTATTTTTATTTCATCTATAGGTAGCTCATGAGTTTTTAAATATTCAATAAAAACTCTACCTACTGCGCCGGTACCACCAACAATCGCTAACTTATTAGACATAAGAGGCTATTCTATCTCCCATTTCAGATGTTGAAATTACTTTTGAATCTTTTTGTGCAATATCTTCAGTTGCATAACCTTCTGAAAGGACTTTCCTTACTGCATCATTAATTTTGTTAAAAATAGTCGGTTCATTAAATGAGTATTTCATAAGCATTGCAACGGATAGGATCGTAGCAATAGGATTAACAACTCCTTTTCCAGCGATATCTGGTGCTGAGCCATGAACAGGTTCATAAAGCCCTTTCAAACTTTCGTTTAACGATGCAGAAGGCAACATTCCTATTGAACCAGTCAGCATCGCCGAAATATCAGACAAAATGTCTCCAAAAAGATTTGAAGACACAATAACGTCAAATTGCTTAGGTTCTCTAACTAGTTGCATTGCGGCATTATCCACTAACATATGCTCGACTTTTACATCCGGATAATCAGATGATTTTTTATCAACTATTTCTCTCCATAATTGGGAAACCTCTAAAACATTTGCTTTATCTACAGAACAAAGTCTTTTATCTCTTTCCAATGCACTCTTAAATGCAACATCAACGATGCGTTCGATTTCTTCAGCTTTGTAAGACATAGTGTTGAAGGCGTAATCGTTATCTTTCTTTCTTGGTTCACCAAAATAAATGCCGCTTGTGAGCTCTCTAACAATTAAAATATCCAATTCATTTATCTTTGATTCTTTAAGAGAAGAAGAATGAATTACTTCTTTAAAAGTTATAGCAGGCCTTAAATTAGCAAAAAAATTTAATTTTGATCTTAATTCTAATAATCCTTTTTCTGGTCTTTCTGAAGGAGACAAAGAATCCCATTTTTTTCCTCCAACTGCACCTAGGAGTATTGAATCTGCATTTCTTGCCTTATCCAAAACTTTTGAAGACAAAGGAGTTTTGAATTTATCTATTGACGCCCCTCCAATTAAATCAATATCTATATCAAGCTCAAATGAAAGGTTAGATAAAGAATCGATAACTTTTCTAGCCTCATTACAAACTTCAGGACCAACACCATCTCCCGGTAAAATTAATAATTTTTTTTTAGATTTCACTTAAATAGCCAAGGATTTTTTATTTGATAATTTTTTTCAAAGGACTTGATTTGGTCAGTAAATTTGAGCGATGCTCCTATTTCATCCAAGCCTTCCAAAAGACATTTTTTCTTATAATCATCTAGTTCAAATTTAAACTCAGAATCACCGTAATAAAGTACCTGATTTATTAAATCTATTTCTATGCTTTGCGCTGAATTTTCATTGAAGTTCTCGAAAATTTTAGATATTTCACTTTTTTTTAAACACAAAGCTAAGAGGCCATTCTTAAAGCAATTATTGTAAAAAATATCAGCAAATGATCCTGCGATGACTGTTTTGATCCCAAAATCTTTTAGTGCCCAAACTGCATGTTCTCTACTTGAACCGCAACCAAAGTTTTCTCCTGAAACTAAAATATTAGAATCAGCAAATAGCTTGTTATTAAAAATAAAGTCTTTATTTACCATCCTAGAAGAAGTTTCTTGATCTATGGTTCCTTCGTCTAAATATCTCCAACCGTCAAATAAATTATCACCGAAACCGGTTTTTTTTATTGATTTTAAAAACTGTTTTGGAATGATTTGATCAGTATCAACGTTTGATTTGTCCAAACAAATAAAAGTTCCTGAGAATTCATTTGAAATTTGTTTCATTAAATTTCCCTTACGTCTATAAATCTTCCTTCGATAGCTGCAGCAGCTGCCATTGCTGGACTTACAAGATGAGTTCTGCCCTTGTATCCTTGTCTGCCCTCAAAATTTCTATTTGAAGTCGAAGCACATCTTTCTTCTTGATTAAGTTGATCTGGATTCATTCCAAGGCACATTGAACATCCTGCATCTCTCCAGGAAAATCCTGCGTCAATAAATATCTCGTGAAGACCTTCTTCTTCAGCCTGTTTCTTTACAAGACCTGATCCAGGAACAACCAAGGCTCTCTTTATGTTTTTGGCAAGCTTATTACCTTTAAGGATTTCTGCTGCAATTCTAAGATCTTCAATCCTGGAATTTGTACATGAACCTATGAAAATCTGATCGAGAGAGATATCAGTCAACTTTGTTCCTGGTTTCAATCCCATATAATTAAGAGCATCCTCATAATTTTCTTTATTCTTAAAATCTCTTGGTTCAGGAACTTTTTCGTCAATAGAAGAGACCATTTCTGGAGAAGTTCCCCAAGTCACTTGAGGCAAGATTTGTTCCGATGAAAAACTGAATTCATTATCAAAAACAGCACCTGGATCAGATTTTAGAGAAATCCATGTATCCAATGCTTTGTCAAATTGATCTCCCGAGGGAGCGAAAGGCTTTCCTTTGATGTAGTCAAAGGTGGTTTGATCAGGAGCAACCATTCCAGACCTTGCGCCAGCTTCGATAGACATATTACAAAGAGTCATTCTGCCTTCCATAGAGAGATTTTCAATTGTGCTACCAGCATACTCGATATTAAATCCAGTTCCTCCGGCTGTGCCTATTTGTCCAATAATGAACATAGTTACATCTTTTGCAGACACTCTTTCAAGCAGATCTCCTTCAATATTAATTCTCATATTTTTTTGCTTGTAAGCAATCAAACATTGAGTAGCTAAAACGTGTTCAACTTCGCTTGTTCCAATACCCATAGCTAAAGCACCAAAAGCTCCATGAGTAGAAGTATGAGAATCTCCACATACTACAGTCATTCCAGGTAATGTAAGTCCTTGCTCAGGACCAATAACATGCACAATTCCCTGTCTTTCATCTCCTAAACTAAAAAAATTAAGATCATATTTTTTTACATTTTCCTCTAGGGTTAAGACCTGTAGCTTGCTGGTAGAATCGCTAATACCTTTTAAGCCTTTAGCTCTATTCTCAGTTGGAACATTGTGATCCGGTGTAGCTATAATTGAATCAACTCTCCACGGTTCTATTTTTCTTTCTCTCAAGCCATCGAATGCTTGTGGAGAAGTAACTTCGTGAATCAAATGTCTATCTATGTAAATTAGAGAACTTCCATCGTCTCTTTTGGCTACATGATGGGCATCCCATAACTTATCGTATAAGGTTTTTGAGGACATTACTTTTTAGGTTTAATTGGCTTTAATTTAGATTTTACATCAGCATTTTGCGCTCTATTTCTCAAGAAATGATCCATGAGAGTTATCGCCACCATAGCTTCAGCAATTGGAGTAGCTCTCAAACCAACGCAAGGATCATGTCTGCCTTTAGTTTGAACTTTAACCGACTTACCAGATTTATTTATTGTATTTCCAGAGGACATGATGCTGGAAGTAGGCTTCAAAGCAATGCTTGCGAAGATATCCTGTCCAGTTGAAATTCCACCAGTTGTACCTCCAGAATTATTTGACATAAATCCAGACGGAGAGATTTCGTCTCTGTTTTCTGTTCCACGCATAGATACAACTTCAAATCCCCTTCCAATCTCAACTCCTTTCACAGCATTAATACCCATCAGCCCATGGGCTAAATCAGCATCTAACTTATCGAAGACTGGTTCGCCTAAGCCAGGAGGAACATTCGTTGCCATAACTGAAATTTTTGCACCAATTGAATCTCCAGACTTTCTTAAAGAGTCAATCATATCCTCAATCTCAGAAATAATTTTCTTATCAGGACAAAAAAAAGGGTTTTTATTGATTTGATTTTTCGAAAAAGAAGAAATCTTAATATCTCCAATTTGAGATAGAAACCCAAAAATTTCAATTTTTTGAGTTTTCTTGAGATATTTTTTTGCAATTGCACCAGCGGCAACTCTCATCACTGTCTCTCGAGCAGAAGATCTTCCTCCACCTCTATAATCTCTTATTCCATATTTCTGAAAATAACTGTAATCAGCATGCGAGGGTCTAAAAACATCTTTAATATTTTTATAGTCTTTGCTTTTTTGATCTTTATTTTTTACGAGAAGCCCTATTGGAGTACCAGTGGTCTTTCCCTCAAAAATTCCTGAAAGGATTTCTATTTCGTCAGGTTCTTTACGCTGGGTAGTATATTTATTTGAGCCTGGTTTTCTTAAATCTAATTCTGCTTGGATTTCTTCTCTGGAGATTGACAAGCCAGGAGGACAGCCATCTATTATGCAGCCTAAAGCTTCGCCATGACTTTCACCAAAAGTCGTAACAGAAAAAATTTTACCAATAGTATTTCCTGACATATCGTTTAAACTTGAAAGCTAGATTATAAGCTATTAATCGTCCTTACTCGAATAGATGCAAAAATTAAGATTTAGTTCAGTTTTTTGGGATTTTGGAGGCGTCATAACTTCAAGTCCATTCGAAGCTTTTTCAAAATTTGAGATAGACAATCATCTCCCAAAAGATTTTATTCGTAAGGTCAACTCAACTAATCATAAAACGAATGCATGGGCTAAGCTTGAACAATCAAAAATAAGTCTCGATGAGTTCGATGAGCTTTTCAAAGAAGAAAGCAAATCCCTTGGACACGAAGTTAAAGGAGGCGAGGTATTAAACCTCTTACAAGGCGAAGTTAGACCAGAAATGGTAAGAGCTTTAGACAAATTAAAGTCAAAAAATTTTAAACTTGCTTGTTTGACCAATAATTTTAATTCCGGTGATAAAGATCTATCTGCTTTAGATGATGCCAATGAAGAAAGACTGAAAATAATGAATAACTTTGATCACATAATTGAATCAAAAGAATTAGGCATTAGAAAACCTGATCTTGATTTTTACCTTAAAGCTTTAGAAATTACTGGAGCTGATCCTAAAGAGACAATTTTTTTAGACGATCTAGGTATAAATCTTAAACCCGCAAGGGAGCTTGGAATGGCTACTATAAAGGTCTTAGACAGCAATCAAGCTCTAAAAGAATTAACAGATTTGACAGGGATAAATTTTGAATAAAATTCTTATTCTTTTGAGTATTGCTTTTTTAGCTGGATGTCAGATGAATATTCTTGAATACGAAAATCAGATTATTTCAGATGCAGAGCAATATCAGGCAAAAATTTCAAGAGATATTTGGGGTGTTCCCCATATCTCAGGAAGAAGAGATGCCGATGTAGCATTTGGCTTAGCATTTGCTCATGCCGAAGATGATATTAAAAACATTGCTGAGAATATGTATTTGTATCGAGCACAAATGGGACTAAAAGATGGCTCAAGTGGAGCCGTGATTGACTATTTAATCAAGGCTCTAAAAATCAGAGAAAGAGTTGAGGAGCAATATCAAGAAGTCCTTTCAGATGATGTTAGATCGGTATTAGAAGCATACGCAACTGGTTTGAATTATTGGATGGTTAAAAATCCCAATAACAGTTTCAAAAAACATTTTCCTTTTACTGCAAAAGATATAGTGGCTGGTTTTGCAATTCAAAATCTTTTATTTTCTGGTGTAGTGAGTTCAATTCAAAGTTTAGAGAAATTAGAAGATTCATCGGAGCAAAGTTTTTCTAATTTGTATGAAAAAGACGATTTGGTGACAGGCTCCAATGCATATGCAATTAGCCCCAGTAAAAGTACAGATGGATCCACTCGATTAATGATCAATTCGCATCAACCTTTGGAAGGCCCATTAGCTTGGTATGAGGCACACATCAAAAGTGAGGAAGGTCTTAATATGATGGGAGGTCTATTTCCAGGTTCACCATTTATTTTTGTAGGTTTCAATGAAAATTTAGGCTGGGGTTTTACTGTAAATAAACCTGATCTAACGGATATCTATAAATTAGTTATTAACCCAAATGATAAAGATCAATATCTTTTAGATGATGTTTGGCTAAATCTGGAAAAAGAAACCATCGAACTTCCTGTAAAAATATTTGGCCCAATTAATTGGACAGTGAAAAGAGAAGTTAAATATTCCATGCACGGGCCAGTCCTTGAAATTGGAGAAAAATCATATGCTTTAAGGTTTGCAGGTATGGAAGATATCAAGCAAGTTGAACAATGGTATAAATTAAATAAAGCTAATAACCTCAAAG
Source organism: uncultured SAR86 cluster bacterium (assembly GCA_902595715.1). Classification (GTDB taxonomy): domain Bacteria; phylum Pseudomonadota; class Gammaproteobacteria; order Magnimaribacterales; family AG-339-G14; genus MEDG-81. Next base: position 2,037 of record CACJRI010000012.1, on the reverse strand, counting down.
AATGGATAAATGCAATGAGAATGAGATCTATCATTTCTTTTAATGGCATCTATGCCGATAAAAAAGGGAATATCTATTTTCTTCATAATTCTTCTTCGCCAAAAAGATTGGAGGGCCTAGATTGGTCAGGAATTGTCGATGGGACTAGATCTAAATACATATGGGAAACATTTGTAGAATTCGATGAGATACCTCAAATCTTGAACCCCTCATCAGGATGGCTTGCAAGCACCAATCAAGATCCATTTAAGGTTACAGATCCAAAAGATAACCTAAAAAAAGAAAACTATTCCCAAACTTTAGGCTTGCAAACCAGAATGACAAATAGAGCTTATAGAATCAAAGAGCTTTTTATGGGAAAAGATAAAATAACTGAAAAAGATTTCGATGATTTCAAATTTGATAATTCTTATTCATTAGATTCAAGGTCATATAAATATGTTTCAGAAATTTTTGGATTAAATTTTGAAAATGAGAATTTAAAAAAAGGTCAAACGATTCTGAAAAATTGGGATTTAAAGACAGATTTTGATAATGAGTCTGCAACTCTTGGGGTTTGTGTCTTGAGTCCTGAATGGCTTGCAGAACAAGCAGCAGAAACTCCTCCAGAGTCAGAAGAAAGTTTTAAAACGTGTGTAGAAGACACTTTAAAAAATTATGGAAAATTAAATCCAAAATGGTCAGAAAGAAATTTCATGTATAGAGGAAAGAAAAAAATCCCTGTTCAAGGAGGTCCTGACGTTTTGAGAGCTATATATGGCCTTGAGCAAGAAGACGGTGATCTAAAAGCTGTAGGTGGCGATGGTCTTTATATTCACGTTAGTTGGGATAAAGAAGGGAATCAAGAATCAAAAAGTATTCATCAATATGGAAGCGCCACTCAAGATGAAAGCTCTTCGCATTTTTCTGATCAACTGGAATTATATATCGACGAAAAGTACAAACCTACATTCTATAAAGATTCAGCCTTAAAAAGAAACTTAATAAAAGAATATACAGTTCCTTTTAAGTCGTCTCTATAGCTTTTTTAAAAGCAGGCCTTGCTTCAATTCGTTCGACATAACCCTTTAAGTTAGGCATGTCATCTGTGACACATCCTAAATTAGACAATTTAGTACAACAGTGGCCTGTCATGAATTCGACCCCTGAGAAGTCCCCTATTAAATATTCTTTTCCTTCAAGAGCCAATTCAATGGCTTGAAGTGATTTAGAAGCAAGTCTTTGAGCTTGACCTAAAACTGTTTCGTCTCTTCTTTCGGGCGGTAACAAAATGGTATGAACCACAATTGTGTTCATTGGTTGAGCAATCATGCCCTCACAAAAATGAAACCATTGAAGATAATAAGGATATTCAGGAGAATCTACGCTTGGTTTCAGTCCGCCATTTTTATGTTTCTCGAGGACATAATCAATAATGGCACCTGATTCATATATGCTCACATCTCCATCCTCAAGAACCGGAATTCTTCCAAGGGGATGTCTTTTTCTATGCTCATCAGATTTTAGTGCTTCTGGATGAAATGGCATTGAATTTAACTCGTAAGGTAATTCTAGTTCTTCAAGCAACCAAAGAACTCTTTCTGCTCTTGAGGCAGGTGCAAAATGTAGTTTCAGCATAATTATTCTCCCAAAGATTTATTCTTTTATTAAAATTTCCATAAAGTCTGTCACATTAAGGCTCTCTAAATCGTTTTGATCTTCACAAATTTTCATTATTTTTTCAACGCGTTCTGTAGAAAATTGCGTTTTGAGGTTCTCTTCAAATTTTTTGATAAGGACAGGAATTCCCTCTTCCCTTCTTCTTCGATGACCAATTGGATATTCTACTTCTACTTTTTCTGTGGAAGAACCATCTTTAAAAATTATTTGCAGTTCATTCGCAATAGACCTTTTTTCGGGATCCAAATAGTCTTTGGAATAATTTTTGTTTTCCTCAACAAACATTTTATTTCTTAAAGAATCAACTCTTGGATCATTAGCAACATCGTCCTCATAATCTTCGGCAACCAAATCACCTTTTTCCTGAGGCAATAACAT
>CACJRI010000011.1 GCA_902595715.1 uncultured SAR86 cluster bacterium | reverse complement strand
AAAACAAGGTTTTAATAGATAACATGTCAGCAATACAAGATTTTAAGATAGATATTCCAAAGGAAAAATTAGCAGATTTACAAAAACGTCTTGAAATGACGAGATGGCCTGAAAAAGAGACGCCGGATGATTGGACTCAAGGCATTCCTTTGTCTTATATGAAAGAAATTCACGAATATTGGTTGAATGATTATGACTGGAAAAAACATGAAAAAAGAATTAATGAATTTCCTCAGTTCACAACAAATATAAATGATTTGGATATTCACTTCATTCATTACCCCTCTCCTCATGAAGAAGCTAAACCATTAATCATCACTCATGGTTGGCCAGGTTCCATTGTGGAATTTATGCAAGTGATTAAACCTTTGGCAGATCCGACACTCAACGGTGGAGACCCTAAAGATGCTTTTCATGTGGTAACTCCCTCTTTACCTGGATTTGGATTTTCAGGAAAACCCACAAAACCTGGATTTGGTGTAGAAAAGATTGCAGATACTTTTTCTCAACTCATGAATAACCTTGGTTACAAAAAATATTTCGCTCAAGGTGGTGACTGGGGTTCTGCGGTTACTACTGCTCTTGGTACACAAGATCCTGACTGTGAAGCTATTCATTTAAATATGGCAGTGGTTTCTCCTGATATGGATACCATGAATGATTTAACTGAATTTGAGCAAAACGCTTTAGCGGGATTTCAATTCTATCAAGAGTGGGACTCTGGCTATTCAAAACAACAATCCACAAGACCGCAGACTTTAGGCTATGGGTTGACAGATTCGCCCATAGGTCAAGCAGCTTGGATTCTAGAAAAATTTTATCAATGGACCGATTGTGATGGTCATCCAGAAAATGCCGTATCAAGAGATGAGTTGTTGACTAATGTTATGTTTTATTGGTTAACGGAAACGGCAACATCCTCCGCCAGGCTGTATTGGGAAAGTTTTGGTGAATTCAATGGAGGCGAAGTTAAAACGCCTACTGGAGTAAGTATCTATCCTAAAGAGATTTTCAAAGCATCCGAACGTTGGCTTAAAAAACGTTACAGCAACCTAAAGTATTACAACGTTTTAGACTCAGGTGGGCACTTTGCAGCTTTGGAAAAGCCAGAACTTTATATCCAAGAACTAAGAAACTTCTTTGGCTCTTTATAAGTTAGTCTGGTTTAGCTGAAGGCTGGTAATCGTAATAACCTTCCACAGGGATCATCAAATGGGCATAAACTGTCCCTGGAAACATGACGTAAGGTTCTCCTTTTGTAAAGTCAGTAGTGAAATTTTTCAGGCTTTTTGGATCTTTTGGCATCAGCATCAAATGAGGACCTGATTCAATCCATTGCCCTGGAGTTGAATCACTTTCATTCAAAACACCAGGTACTAAATTGTCTTCACCAACATCACCATGGAGCATCCACATATAAGTGTCTCTGCTTAAATTAGGAGCCTTTCCTTCAGCGTAAGCCATCATCCATTTCATTCCTTCTTCATCGTGACATGCTGGCATGGCTTCATGCGCAGACTTCCATCCATCTTTTGGATAAGGTCTTGGATTGCCTTGTTGGCAAATCCAACCATTGGTCCCTTCTCTCAATATTTCTCCATTACCGCCAATCACAGTAGCAAAATCTCCAATGTATGAGGGTGCAGCAGAAGAATAAGTTTTAATTTGCCACTCTGCTGAATTATGGGAAGTTTCGGAACACGAAATAACAATTACTGATAATAAAATAAGTGACAATCTCATAGTTTTTCTCCCAAAAAATTTTATGGAAAGTGTAAAAAATCTTTTTTTATAATACAATCTCTCGCGTGTTAGGGAAAGGAAACAGACTAGCAATTCTTTTTAGCTTAGTTTTATCTTCAAGTGGCTTACTTGGAGAGCTTACTCACGATCATTCTCATGAAATACACGATGCCGAGCATCACGAAATTGAGTTTCATAATGAATGTCTCACTTGTACAAGTGATCAAGTAAGTAATGAACTTGAACAAAATTCATATCATCTCTTTTTCTCTGACCGAATTGAAACTGAACTCTTCAGTTTTCATCAAAAAAAGAATCAGTCTTACTTTCTTTCTAGAGCTCCGCCTCAATAAAACCAACCTTTAAACTTTTTTAATTTTTTAATTTTTTTAATTTCTAAGGAGGAAATTATGAAAAAATCTTTGTATTTTATTTTGTGTTTCGCATTTCTGAATGTGCTTTACGCAACAGATGAAGAAATTATCGTTACTTCATCTCTAGGTGGTGCGACTCTAGCAGAAATAGATTCACCAGTTTTTGTCATCAAAGGAGATGACATCAATTATTCAGCTTCAACAAATCTTGGAGAAAGCTTGAATTATTTACTCGGAGTTAATTCTTCAAACTTTGGTCCTGGAGTTGGCCAGCCAATCATTCGAGGAATGGGCGGTACCAGAGTGAGAATACTTTCTAACGGTAAGTTAGTAAGAGATGTCTCTGGATTAGGTTCTGACCATTTAAACGATGTAGATATGAATGACCTTCAACAAATAGAAGTGGTTCGTGGTCCTTCGTCTTTGTTGTATTCCAACGGAACAATGGGTGGAATCATAAATATCGTCGATCAAACCATTGCTAGCAAAGACTTTGAAGGTAATGACTTTAATATCGGTCTTGAAAGACAATCAGTCAACATGGGTACTTCGGGAAGTTTTTCTTTTAAAGGAAACGTGAACGATGTAAATCTGACTTATGCTTTGAAAGAAGTAAATTTCGAAAACTATGATGTGCCTAGTGGTTCCATCATTCACGAGGGTTCACCCGAAGCAGAAACAACTTTAGCAAATTCTGATTTAGCAACATTTAGTCACAAATTTGGAACCTCTATTGTAAGGGATTGGGGTTACTTTGGATTTTCTGTAGGCAAGATTGAAAATACTTATGGAATAGCATTTCACGGTGAAGAGCATGAAGAGGAAGAGGAAGAGGAAGAGCATGAGGAAGAAAGAATCCAAGTGGATACTGAATCTGAAAACTTAACTTTTGAAGGAGCGTCTACAAATCTTGCTGGCTTGGATAAATTAAGTTATTTCCTTCAAATCAATGATTATTCATTTAAAGAAGGACATATTGGCGGAGAACATGCTGGTGAATCTACTTTATTTACTAATGAATCTTTTGAGCTTGGTATGAAACTTGATATCGGTAATCAGGCTGGCGGTAATAGACAAAATTTCACAATCAATGTTAGTGAAGAAGACGTTGCGATTATAGGAGAAGAAGCGTTCATGAAGCCAGTCGATTCCCAAATGTTGAGCTTTGGTTACTTCCTATGCAGAGAACTAGAAGTCATGGACCTTGATTTTGGTGTTCGTCTAGATCAAGTTGACCGTGATGGTGCAATTGGTAACACTCTTTATGACATAAGCGAAAGTAACTTGAGTACTGCACTTACCATGGGTTGGGATGTAGCAAACAATGTTGGCATAACTCTTGGTATTTCAAGTGTTGCCAGAGCTCCATCTGAAATAGAGCTTTTCATGAATGGAACTCACTTAGCTGCAGCAAGAAATGAGTTCGGTAATGTCAATTTAGAATCTGAAAGATCCAATAATTTGGATTTTAGTGTGAGCTATGAAAATGATGGCTACTTTGTTAATGCCTCGGTATATGCAAACGCAGTAGATGACTACATCTATATTAAAAATAGAGGAACAGTTACTAGTGGCAGACCGAATGTAGATTATTCTCAAGCAGATGCCGATTTCAATGGTTATGAAATTGAAGTAGGTAGGTCTTTTTCTACAAACAACGGAGAACTTCAAATTTCTTACGGTAGAGAAGAAGTTGTCGGAACTTTTGGAAGTGGGGGAAATGTTCCAAGAATCACTCCAATCAAAAATGTCTATCGCTTTGCCTTAGAAAATTCAAATGTTATTTATGATGTCAAAATTATGGATGTACAAAAGGAAGATGACATTAGTTTTGGCGAGTCGGTATCAGATGGCTACACCATGGTTGATTTCGATATTAGAAGAACCATTGCCATTGGTAATGACGAAGAACTAATTTTATCTGTCTTTGGAAAAAACCTTTTGGATGAAAAAGCTAGAAATCACACTTCGTATGTTAAAAATGAAGTGCCACTAGCTGGTCGAAACTTCGGTATCAAACTGAACTTTAACTTCTAAGTTAGAGAATCCCCCTAGAGCACCCCTTCAATTCTGGAAGGGGTGTTCCCATGTTCCCATGTTCCCATGTTCCCATGTTCCCATGTTCCCATGTTCCCATGTTCCCAGGAAAATTTAATTATTAATTTTAGAAATCACTCTAATTAATGCCTCTGCAATTTCAAGAGGAACTTCTTCTTGTAGAAAGTGTCCTGCAGATGTTTCTGTCACAGGTGCATCTGGAAAGTTTGCCTTCATGATAGAAAGTCCTTTTCCTAAAATAGGATCATTCATTCCCCAGACTATTTCTGCTGGAATCTCTAAGGATTCAACATATTCTTCTATCTTGCGTAAAGCTGGAGCACTTGGATGATTTGGTCCATCAGGAACCATCCTCATCATTGCAAGAGGAGCTTTGTAATTGCCGCTGTCATAGACAGGCTTGCCATAAAGTTCAGCTACCTCTGGAGTCCAAGAGTTTGGGTCTCCTTGAACTCCTTTCAATCTTTCAAAAATTGAAAAAACTACTTCGATAATCATTTCTCCAATAACAGGGGTTTTTACAGTTGCATGTGCTGGAGAAAGATCCATTTCTTCAGTTGGTGCATTAAATCCAGTATTCAATAAAACTGCTCCTTTAAGAAGATTAGGCGATAAAGCTAAAGCACCCATTCCAATCGGCCCACCCCAATCTTGGCCGGCATACACCAATTCAGTAAGTTCCAGCTCTGTAAGAACCTTATTTATCCACCGAATATGATTTTCTGCAGTGTGCATACTTGCAGGAATTTTTGAAGAAAAACCAAGACCAAGACTTGTTGGCATAATGACTCTAACCTCGTCTAAAGGGAGATTTTCTACAACTTTTCTATACAAAAATCCTGATGTAGGATTTCCATGCATTAAAAAAATAGGAAAACCTTCTCCGGTCTCTAGGACATGAACTTTTAAACCTGGCTCTACTTCTATAAAGTAAGTTTTATAACTCTGATCAATCATTTCTGAAGCATAATCAGGCAAGGGCAATGCTTCATAAGTACCTGAATTTAATTTCACTTCCCCCTCTCCTTGAGGGGTATAAAGCTCTCCATCTCTGGTAATGTAAAAACTAAAAACGCTTACAAAAATAACCAATAGAATTAAAATTCTTAAAAACGCTGTCATTTTTTCTCCATAAATTTTGTATAACTAGTTTGACCAATAAATATAATCATCGCCAGGTTCATACTCTTGTCCATCATATTTATCAATCAATATTGGAGCTTCAAAAGCTGATGGAAAAAGGGGTTCGCTTTGTTTTTTATTGAATTCAACCAATAAGCTTTCTATAAACTCAGCCTCTTCAGGATATTTATCAATAACATTATTTTTTTCAAAAGGATCTGAAGAGGTATCAAACAGCCAACGAGCATTTTCTTTGACGCTGATTAAGTATTTCCAGTTTTTATGTAAAACCGATTGATGATTACCAGAACGCCAAAAAAGAGTTTCATGAGGTTTATTAAAAATCTCTTTTTTAATAAAAGGTAATAAATTTTCACCATCAACAACGAGTTTATCCTTGATATCTATATTTGCAGCTGCAGCAATCGTAGAAAAAATATCGAAGTGGTGAATAGCATCATCAAATTTTCCACCAGCTTCAATTTGATCAGGCCAACTAAAAATAAAAGGCACTCTTATACCGCCGTCAAAAAAAGATATTTTCCAGCCTCGGTAAGGTTTATTGATATCCTCTAATTCAATGTAGTTAGCACCACCGTTGTCGCTGGTAAATATGATCAAAGTTTTCCCATAGATTTCTAGTTCTTTAAGTTTTTCTATAATTTTACCAACACTACGATCAAGGGCTCGAATCATACCTGAATATACTTGAAGGTTATGGCCGGACATATGTTGCATTTGCTCAACATCAGATCTTAAAGCTTGTAATGGATTATGAATTGCCCAATGACTTAAGTATAAAAAGAAGGGTCGGTTCTGGTTATTTTCAATAACTTTCAATGCTTCATCGGTATAGTAATCTGTCACGTATTTATCAGGAGCAAAAGGTTTGCTTCCATTAAATCTAGCCGCATACTGAGAGGAAGACCAAACCATCTTATCAATGCTTGTATCAAATTTAGCATTTACAGCTTCAGGATCATTCTCAGAAAGATAAGAACTCCCTGCAAGCGACAAAGAGTCAACAAAGCCCTGGCTTTGAGGATCCATGCCATTGGTAATTCCTAAATGCCATTTGCCAATGTGAGCGGTGTAATATCCTACATCCTTAAGAACTTCAGCTATAGTAATTTGTTCAGTTGGCATTCCCATATCGAAATATGAAGGTAAGTTATTTGCGACTTCTCGATCAATTCTCCCTCTCAATTGGGCATCATCTTCTTCAACAAGCCAAGTGAGAATTAATCTTGCCGGATCTGGTACTGGAGTAAATTCATAACCAAATCTTGTAGCATATTTACCTGTCATGATTGATGCTCGAGATGGAGCACAAGTCGCATTAGCAGCATAACCTCTTGAAAACCAAACACCACTCGCAGCCAATTCATCAATATGTGGCGTTTGCAATGAACCATCAGCAGCTCCACCATTGTGAAGCGAAATATCGTTGTAGCCCATATCATCAGCAAGAATTAAAATTATGTTTGGTCGGTCGTCCTTCGTTGCATCTTCTGGCCCAATAGACCAAGTTGTTGGGATGTTTTCTTGAATGGGATTAATAAAATTCATCATCTTTGGTAAAGACCAAATTAAAATATTGACTTTGTATTCCCAGGCAATAACTCCAATGAAAACAATTGCAATGAGTGAGTAAAGCGTCTTTTTGAGCATTTTGAATTTTTTCTTATGAAAGTTTAAAAATCACAGGTAAGGTGTCAAAGATATTATTTACGAACTTCATTAAAACTTCTTTTTTTAAAAACTATTGGTTTATAAAGGTGGTAATTTTTAAGTGACAAATATACCTAAAGATAATTAATTAAATTCCTTTCCACCTCTGCAAAGCCCATTTAGCTATCTTTTTTGTTCTTTTATCAATTAATGCTGGAGTCCAATCCGCATTGGAAGAATTATCTTTATACCATTCTTTAGAGGTCTGGAAAGTAACATTTTGTCCTAGACTGTTATAAATATTTTTAATTTTTTTGTTTGATTTTTTGGAATTCAGTCTCCTTGACATTGGCAATATATTTCCCCAAAGATTAAGAGTTCTTTCAAACTCTTCTTTTGCAGTGCCTTTAAGTTTCTTTCCTAGGCTTTGAGCTAGAATATGGTCAGATGTTTCGATATGCTTATTAGGGTAGACTTCAAAAGCTGCAGTTGCTAGGTGCTCTTCGTATTGCATAAGAAGGTATTTTTCAATTGTCTTACCATATATACCTTTTTCGAGAATTGCTTTCTCAAATTCCTTATCAGTAGGAAAAACCTTGGTTGTTGTATGTATATTACCCTTTTTCTTAAGTTCGGCTGGGATACCCTTAGACGCATCCCATAATTTTTTAAATATTGCATGATATCCAGTCCCTTCTTCATCATAAACTAAACTTCTTCTTACAATAAATGATTCGAGAATCCTAAAACATTCCTCAATATCACTTTCATTCACATTTTTTTGAATGACTTCGTAAATACATCTCATTAAAAAAGGGTAAGTTGCTTGCGGGACATTTAATTGATGTAAATCAACTAAAGCATCCCTAAGATTTTGACCTATTGTTGAGGGGATTCTATGTTTAAAATCATGTCCAGAAATAATCGCAAAATATGGTTCAATGAAATCTTCCATATCTTTAACAATCGCTGTGGACTTTTTTGACTTCCAAAGTTTTCTAAGCTCTCTTACAACATTTTGTTTAGTAATAGTATTCTGCTGGTTAAGCGCATATGGAAAAAAGAAATTATCCGCTTGTTTGACTGCACTATCTGTATTGCTGTGAAACATGTGTTTAGTCTTTAATTTTTGTTCAAAAGGCAACCAGGTAGAATAATAAAAATTTTGAGAATTTGCTTGATTCCCAGAAAACTCCTTAAAAAGGTTGTTCCTTATAAGATCAATTATTCCGAGCCTAATACCTTTAGTGTTTAATCTATCAAAAACTTCGTTAGGATCGTGGCTAGAATCAAGTGTTATATCTGCGATAACAAAGTTCTCCAAGAATGAATCCATAAAAATTGTAAAGGTATGCACTGATTCAGAAGCATCCATTTCCAGAATTAGTGCTTTCACTATTTTCTCTTTTATAAAATTGTAAGCATTTAGAAGATCGCCATTTTTTTTACCTGTTCCTGGATTAAGTTTTATAGAAAAAGCTTTTAAATCTTGCAAAACGTCATTTAGTTGCTGTCGATCCAGATTTGTTGACTCTATTTTAGGATAGTCCTCCGTTCCTCTTCCTTGTGAGACCATATAATTTTTAATTAGGGCTTTAGCCTCTGCAACAAATCCTTTTTCGTAAGCATATTCAGCCATGGCAGCTAAAGTTAAGTAAATTGTTGTTAGTCTTTGTTGACCATCAATTACAGTATATTTATCTGAAGTGACAGTGGAACTTTTATCTTCCCTTTGTAAAATGATTGCTCCAAGAAAAATCTGTTCAGGCGGGGTTTGTGTTGCTGTTTCAAATATTTGTTGTAAGTCTTTTTTATAAGCCAAAAGCTGATCTTTTGGCTTCCAACAATAAGTCCTCTGATATAAGGGCATTATGTATATGATGTCTCTCTTATAAATTTCTCCTATAGAAATAGGAAGAGGATGATATTGCGACATGTCGTTAATTCTAACTAAACATATAATATTTTGCATCTCTGCAAAAATTTTTAAGAGTTGGTGGTGGGTCTGGCAGAACTCGAATCTGCGACCTCACCCTTATCAGGGGTGCGCTCTAACCAGCTGAGCTACAGACCCAAAATTAGAAGTAAAAATCTTATCTTGCTGATCTTGGAGAAAGGATTATAGGTTTTTTTTCTTGTAGATTCTATGTAAAGTAAAAAACTTTAAAAAATATTTTTTGGGGAGAAGAATGGAAAATTTTGATGGAAAAATTGCGGTCGTCACAGGTGGTGGAACTGGCATGGGAAGAGAACTCACTTATCAATTGGCTGCAGAAGGCTGTCATGTCTCAATTTGCGATGTCATTGAAGAAAATATGGAAGAGACCTTCCAAAAAGCAACAAAAAAATATCCACGAGTAAAAATCACTAAGCATTTATGCGACGTTTCGTCTGAAGAGGATGTCTTGTGTTTTAGAGATGAAGTTTTGGAACAACAAGAAACTGAGCATATCAATTTGCTTTTTAATAATGCTGGTATAGGTGGTGGTGCAAGTTTTGTTCTTTCTGGAATAGAAGAATGGGAAAGAACTTTTAAGATTTGTTGGGACGGCGTTTACCTATGTTCTCGAGCATTTATGGATGCTCTTCTTAAAAGTGAAGAAGGTCATATGATCAATACGAGTAGCGTCAACGGTTTTTGGGCGACTCTAGGACATTCCCAACCCCATACTTCTTATTCTGCAGCTAAATTTGCCGTCAAAGGTTTCACCGAAGCCTTGATTAACGATTTTCGTATCAATGCTCCACACCTTGGGGTATCTCTAGTAATGCCAGGGCATATTGGTACTTCAATTAGCGAAAATTCTGGAAAAGTTTTAGGTCAAAAAGACATTGCTGATCTTAATGACGAAGAACTTCAAGAAATGAAAGATAGGTGGATTAAAGTTGGTGCACCAGTTCACAACCTCTCCCTAGAAATGTTTCGTGAATCGGTCATGAATAGACAAAAAGATTTCAAAGAAAAAGCCATTACCTCTGCTGAAGCTGCTGCAAAAGTAATCTTGGACGGGGTTAAAGCTAAAGAGTGGCGTATTCTTATTGGTCCTGATGCTAAGGCTTTAGATAGAAGAGTTAGAGAGAATCCAGAAAAAGCTTATGATCATGATTTTCTGCCCATGAGAGATGACAGTCACTTCAATTTAATGAAGCAACTTAAAAATCTCTCCGAAGAAGAAAACTAAAAGATTTAGTTTTTGGTTTTATCCACCAATTTATTGGCTTCAATCCAAGGCATCATGCCTCGAAGATCTGCACCAACTTTTTCAATGGGGTGTTCTCTGGATTCGCGACGATACTTTTCCATTTCTGGTCCACCTTCAGGACCATTACTCTTTCTGGCATCAGTAACAAATTCTTCAGCAAATTCACCATTTTGAATTCGGTCTAGAATTTTTTTCATCGCTTGCTTTGCTTCATCGGTCACAACTTTAGGTCCAGAAGTATAGTCACCATACTCTGCAGTATTCGAAATACTGTAACGCATATTTGCTAAACCGCCTTCATAAATCAAATCAACGATAAGTTTCACTTCGTGGACACATTCAAAATATGCCATCTCAGGTGGATAACCTGCTTCAACCAAAGTTTCATAACCGGCTTGAATGAGGGAAGTTAATCCGCCACAAAGAACAGCCTGCTCACCAAATAAATCGGTTTCTGTCTCATCTTTGAAAGTGGTTTTGATGATCCCAGCTCTTCCTCCACCAATAGCAGAAGCATAAGCGACAGAATTATCTAACGCATTGCCAGATGCATCTTGATGAATAGCTACCAAACAAGGAACACCTGCCCCTATTTGATATTGACCCCTAACAGTATGTCCAGGACCTTTGGGGGCAATCATCACCACATCCAAGTCAGCTCTGGGTTTAATTTGACCGTAATGAATATTAAAACCATGGGCAAAAGCCAAAGTTGCGCCCTCTCTAAGATTTGGCTCAATTTCTTCAGCATAAGTTTTTCCTTGTTTTTCATCGGGAATAAGCATCATTACAAAATCAGCAGCTGCAGCAGCAGTTTTGTTATCCATTACTTCAAAACCAGCATCTTTGGCTTTATCAGCTGAACTTGAACCTTCACGCAAACCAATAATAACTTGCATGCCTGAATCTTTAAGATTGTTAGCATGTGCATGTCCTTGGGAACCGTAACCAATAACTGCTACCGTTTTATCTTTTATAAGATCCAACTTTGCATCTTTATCGTAATAAACTTCCATTTGTTTCTCCTCTAATTAATCGTAAGAAATTTTAGTCTGATCATTAGTTGCCAAAGACTCATTGCCTTTGGTCATGCCTAAGGTACCAGACCTTGTCACTTCTAAAAATTCTTCTTTTTTCAATTCAGACAATAACTTTTCAATTTCTTTAGTATCACCTAATACTTTGAAAACTGTGAAGTTGTCTTTTTCATCTAAAATTTCTCTTTCAAATTCATAATTTTTTAAAAGACTTCCTACCTCTGTCTTTGCCTTATTTAATTTAATTATTGCAAGTTCCAAAGTTAAGGCGTCAGCTTCACTTAAATTTTGTACCATTACCACATCAACCAATTTATAAAGCTGTTTTAGAATTTGATTTATGTCAGCACCTTCCTCGCCAATGGTCATGGTCAATCTAGAAAGTGTTTCATCTTGTGTAGGTGCCACCGATAAAGAATCGATGTTGTACCCTCTTTGAGAAAATAAACCTATCACTCTAGATAAAGCTCCAGGTTGGTTTTCCATTAGCAAAGCAATATGATTCATTCGAAAGTTTTTTCCGTTTTGCTTAAAAACATTTCTGACATGTCTCCACCAGCTTTCAACATAGGATAAACATGCTCATCTGGATCAACATAGACATCAAGAAAAACCAATTTATCTTTTAAAGCAAAACACTCTTCCATTGCGGCCTCAAGTTCTGAAAGCTTTTCTACTTTCATACCAACATGTCCATAGGATTCTGCAAGTTTGATAAAGTCAGGTAAGGAGTCTTCATAAGAGATACTTGAATATCGACCGCCGTATTGCATGTCCTGCCACTGTTTGACCATGCCGAGCGCTCTGTTGTTAAGATTGATAATCTTGATTGGCAACCCATATTGTCCGCACGTAGATAATTCTTGAATACACATTTGAATGCTGCCTTCTCCCGTGATGCAAGCAACCGTTTCATCAGGAAAAGCAAATTTAACTCCCATGGCAGCAGGCAACCCAAAACCCATGGTGCCTAAGCCGCCTGAATTAATCCATTTTCTGGGTTCATTGAAATGATAATACTGTGCCGCAAACATTTGGTGCTGACCAACATCTGAAGTAACAAAGGCTTTTCCATCAGTCGCTTTATATGCTGATTGAACAACTTGTTGGGGCAAAATGATATCTCCAGGGTTTTTTTGATCCAGCATGTTGTGATTGAGTCCGTGTTTCGCGCGCCATTGCATGGCTTTTTTCATCCAAGGATCAAATTTTTTATTGTCAAAATTCACAGATTTTAATTCTTTGTTGATTTGGGAAATAACTTTTTTTGCATTTCCAGTCATCGCAACATCTACGTCTATGATCTTGTCAATTGACGAGGGGTCGGAATCAATATGTATTTTTTTTGCTTTCAAACCGAATTTGTTTGGATTGTTGGTAATTCGATCATCAAATCTTGCGCCAATAGCCATGATCAAATCCGCTTCATGCATCACCATGTTTGCCTCATAAGTTCCATGCATACCTAACATTCCAACAAACTGCTCATCTGATGCTGGGTATACGCCAAGACCCATTAAAGTATTAGTAACAGGACAACCCATCAATTTCCCAAATTCATATATTTCCTCTGCAGCATTGGAGTTGACAGCTCCACCGCCAGCATAGATAACAGGTCTTTCTGCCTCGGTAAGCAATTTCACAGCTTGTTTTACTTCGCTATTTTCCGCTTCGTCATATAACGCGAATGACCTCAGATACAGATCTGAAGGATATTTGTATTCAAATTTTTCATTTGGATCAGTTAAGTTTTTAGGAACATCAATTACCACAGGTCCAGGTCTGCCACTAGTTGCAATGTGAAATGCTTTTTTGATAATAACCGGAATTTCTTCTGGTTTTTGTACTAAAAAACTATGTTTAACAATGGGTCTGGAAATACCCATCATATCGGTCTCTTGAAAAGCATCAGTACCTATTAAATGATTTGGTACTTGACCAGAAATAACGACCAAGGGAATGGAGTCCATGTAGGCGGTTGCAATACCAGTAATCGCATTAGTAGCTCCAGGTCCAGAAGTAACTAAACAAACTCCAGGCTTTCCGGTTGCTCGAGCAAAGCCATCAGCTGCATGCGTTGCAGCTTGTTCGTGTCTCACTAAGATATGTTGTACTCGATCCTGCTGATAGATAGCATCATAAATATGCAAAGCAGCACCTCCCGGATAACCGAAGATGATGTCTACATTTTCATCAGCTAAAGCCCTAATTAAAGCTTCGCCGCCAGATGTCATAATTTTTGCCATTTTTCTAAAAAAATTTGAAGAAATCTCTTAAGGGAGCGAATTTTGACAGTCCTTGTAAGCAAGTCAAGAAAATTATGCTTGATTTAAAAGGTTTTCCCTTAATTCAACTAAATCAGATGGTAATTTAGATTGGAAGTTCACTTCTTTGGATGTTGCAGGATCAATAAAACGCAGTTGAGCAGCATGTAGTGCCTGTCTAGGAAAACTTTCTATTATTTCTCTAAGTTTTTGGTGAGTATTTTTAGCAAATCGTCTACGCCTACCGTAAAGAGGATCACCAATTAAAGGAAATCCTAGATGATTCATATGAACACGTATTTGGTGAGTTCTTCCGGTTTCTAAGGAAACTTCAAGATGAGAATAAGATCCAAAATTTTCTAAGACTTTAAAATGTGAAATGGCTTCTCGACCAGAATCTATAATTGCTTGTTTTTGTCTATTCTTTGGATGTCTGCCTATTGGTGCTTCAACTTTTCCGGATCTTTCAATCCTCCCAACTGTGAAAGCTTGGTAAACCCTTTTAATGGAACGATTGGAAATCTGCTCCGATAAACTTTGCATGGCGAGTTCGTTTCTGGCTACTACCATAAGCCCTGAAGTATCTTTATCCAAACGATGAACAATCCCTGCTCTTGGTAATTTTTTTAGTTCGGGGTATTGATGTAATAAAGCATTCAACAATGTTCCAGATTTATTACCAGCTCCTGGATGGACTACCATTCCAGCGTTTTTATCAATGACAATGTACGCATCGGAAGAATAAACGATATTTATCTTTATTTTTTCTGGTAAATCTTCTGTGAGATTTTCATCTGGAACTGTCAATTCTAGTTTTGCTGGGAAGGTAACTTTACAACTGGGCTTGTTGGTAATTTCTTGATTAACACAGACTAAATTGCATTCGAGCCATTTTTTTAGCCTGCTTCTAGAAAATTCTGGAAATGTTTCGGCCAAAACAATATCTAAACGTTTGTTTGACAACTTTTCACTTATTTCTCTAGAAATTAAATTCTTCTTTATTGCCATGGCAGAATGATAAACTTATTTCGTGAAAATTTATTCAAATCTTTCTCTACTGATTTTAGTCGCCTTTTTCATAAGTTGTGCTACTCAAAATATTGAAGAACCTATGACGCCTGCAAAAATAGAAAAAGAAATCTATGATCAAGCACAAGAGCGAATAAAATCTGGAAATTATTCTATGGCAATTGATGCTTTAGAATCTTTAGAAAAAAGATTTCCTTTTGGTAAGTATGCAGAGCAAGCTCAAGCTGAGCTTATTTATGCTTACTATGAAAATGGTTTATATGAATCCGCAGTCGTTGCCGCAGAAAGATTCATAAGTCTGCACCCAAGGCATCCTAATACAGATTATGCATACTATATGAAAGGCTTAGCAAAGTTTTCCAAAGAAAAAGAATTGCTAAGTAATGTTCCATTATTGGGAGAACTCACCTACAAAAGAGATTTAACACAAGCTAAGGAATCTTTTGATGAATTGACTGAATTCATTTCTAGATTTCCTGAAAGTTCATATGTAGAAGATGCAAAAAGAAGAATGCTTTTTCTAAGAAGTTTGATATCTAAACAAGAAATTGAAGTAGCAGAATTCTACATTGAAAGAAAAGCATATATTGCAGCCGTTTCAAGGGCAGACTACATCATTTCAAACTTACCTAATTCTAGAGAGTTTCAAAAAGCATTAGAAATTAAAGTTCAAGCCTATGACCTTATGGGAAAAGAAGATTTAAAAAATCAAGCAGCAGAAGTTTTAAAAAAATTCATAGAGGCATCTAATAAAAAAACCGGGGAAAAATCCTAAATATGATTCTAAATCTTATTTTGATTCTGGCTTTCATTGGAATCCTTTCAGGTCTTTCTAGACTCTTCAAACAAGAAGAAATTGATTTGGACAATAAAAACAAAGACCTAGTTAAATGTTATGAATGTGGAGATTATTTACCAAAAAATCTTTCAATATTATTTTCTGGTAATTTTTACTGTAAAAATTGTAAGACTTAAAATTTATATCTTATTTTTACGATAAATTTATCCAAAGTTTGCTCATTCCAAGCATTTGAATACAAACCGTCAAAAGAATCTTTTAGTAATCCAGAAGATTTACCTCCACGAGTATAAACCACATATAAATTTGATAATGGCGATAGTTCATATTTATATCTTATTTGGAATGCTGTTTCTGAAACTTGAAAAGGATTGATTGCATCAGAAGAAGAAGTCATATAACCATTTTGATTAACTCTATAAGCCCTTGCGTTGTTTGCCTTAATTCCATAAATAAAAGCTTTCAATCTAAATTCTTGGTTATTACCAGGAAACCAATCAAGGTTTATTCCGGAGGAGACCATCTCCTTATCAAAGTATCCAAAAAAGTTTTCTCTTTGCCAAACTTCCCAGTTGTTTTCTTTTTGGTATTCAAAAAAATCCAGAGAAGCCCGAAATTGACTTGAAGTAGTCAAAATTAAGCCAAGTCCAAAATTAACTGTTTCATGTTGTAGATCCGAATCTAAGTCATTTATTCTATAGCCTCCAGTAGCTAGACCAAATTTTACAAACGGTCTAATCCTGTCGGTTCTGGGAGTATAGTAAGCTAATTGAAAATCATAATTTGCCAAGCTTTCAATATAAGGTGCGGTCGGGTAGTTTCTTGTTTCGGTGAAATCCTTTCCTCTTTTGACTGTGCAGTTACACATTAAACGCAAGTAAGAATTATCTCGCATGAATAATTCAAGTTCTGTAATGAATCCTATTCCGTTTCCATATCCTTCTATAGATCTATTGTGCCCTCCATTTACTTTAAGTATTGTCTGGGCAACTTTTGATTTTTTATCTTTGATTGGGCGGATGTATTGCAAGAAACCACCAACTGAGATTTTGTTATATTCTTCAATGTATCCCATATCATTGATATTAAAATCTTCATCCAAATAGTTTATGGCCCCTAAAACGAAGAGCTGATCAGAAAACCCTTTTGTAACAACTACTCTTGCTCCTGTTCCGACCGTATCATTTTGATTATCTTTGATATGAGCTTGACTCAACCATCCATAAACTCTTGTTGGGGCAGAAGGCTTAAAATCAAAATCTACGGTATGAACGTACGCTTCTCTATTTATGGAAGGTCTATCTACCGCGGTTACCATATAACCCATCTTGCCATTTGCTTCAGAAATATTTCTTCGATAACGACCTGCAAAATAGTCTCTTCCAGAAGAATGAAGGCTATTAGCTTCAAAAGCAGAGAAAAATCCAAACTCATTTTCCTGAGATTTTTGGGTATACCTTAAAGCAAGATCGATGTCTGAAGAATCTACTAGGCTGTTCGCACACTGTCCTTTTAAAGTCTCATTGGTAGGCGAACATTTATCAGGAATACCTCCAATTCTTCTAGTATTTACAAAATAGAGATTCCACCCAGTGATTTCAAAGAGAGTTTGGTTTTCTGTAAAAAAAGGTCTTTTATCTTTGTAATAAGTTTCAATTGCAGAGAAGTTTACAATTAGATCGTCACTTTCAACCTGACCAAAATCTGGGTTTATAGAAACATCCAGTTTTGACTCTGAGTTAATATCCCAAAATATTTCTCCCCCAAAATTTATGTTTCTGTTGTTCTCAACAAAGTTGTTGGTGAAACTTAAATAAGGAAAATAGTCCACTCTGGACGTCTTAATATTTTCTGGATTATCTATTTTTATGCTTAAAAACCTAGACAAAAAAGGAGATTGTTCTGCCCAAAGTCCTGGAATGTTGTAAAACTTATTTTCAGAATGGTGTCTTCTCACAAAGGTCAGTTTTATATTTCTTTTTTTTCCTTCAATGATATTCATTGGAGCTACTTCCCAAGGGATAAAAAATTCAGAAAACCAAGCGGTCTTTGTTTGGTGCGTCTTTGCATACCAAATCGCATCCCAACTATCTGATAATTCATTTTCATTAGTTATAATTGCATCTCGCAAGGTATCCCCTAGCGTGACAGAAAATTCGTAACCTACAGTTGCATTACCATCGAAATCTATCATGATGAAATTTCTATCAGCATCCACAAACCATTTATCTCTGGGATGTTTTAAGGGAGTATGTGTTTCAAGGGGCTGTTCGTTTATAAAGCCAAAATATATACCCTTGTCGTCAGAAAAAACTTTTACCTCAGTATTGTATTTTGGTTTTGACTTATCATTAGGATAAACAGTTACAAAATCACTTAAAGTTTGAGCATTTTCCCATGCAGGTTCATCCAGAATGCCATCAACTGTTATTGATGCTGTTATGACTCCTGAAAATACAAACAACAATAAAGTTTTTAAGAACTTAAGTTTCATACTTACCGTCTTGATAGATTAAAGGGTTCATTTTTCCAGAATGAGATAAGTTTTGAACTTCGCCAATCACTAAAGAATGAGAATATAAAGGTACTATTTTTCTGCAAATGCAAAATAAATTAGATTGCGCAGATTTTAAATAAGGACTTTCAGAAAATTCCCAATCAGAATGTTCAAATCTAATTTGTCCTTCTTCGCTGCCACTGCATATTTCAGCAATATCAGTTTGATTTGAGGCTAAGAGGTTTAAGGAAAATTTACTATCAACAGATAAAATATCATGAAGACTTGCACTTTGGTTAACACTAATTGCCATGGACATAGGCTCCAATGAAACCGAGAAAACTGAAGAAACCGTCATAGCATGTCTCTGATCTCCACTTTCTGCAGCCAAAACAAAAACATTCTGTTTTGTTGTTCTAAGAATTTCTAGAAATTTTTCTTTCAAAGCAGGTAAAAAGGTAAATTTAAAAGCAGATTATGTCATGTATTATCATAAATGAAATGAAGAAAGAAAAAAAAGGCGAAATTAGAATCACTGGAGGAAAATGGAAAGGTAAAAAAATTTACTTTGATTTAAGTGATGACTTAAGACCAACTCCAGATAGAGCAAAAGAGACTCTGTTTAATTGGTTGGGACAAAATTTAAGTGAAATGAATTGTTTGGACCTTTTTTCTGGAACAGGAGCGCTGGGTTTAGAAGCAATTTCTAGAGGAGCAAAAAGAGTAACTTTTGTCGAAAAAAATAAAGACTACCTTCAAAAAATAAAAAAAGTTCACTTAGATATGAGTTTGAAAGAAAATTGTGATTTTTTTTGTGCAGAGTGCTTGAATTGGGTGAGAAATTACAAATCTGAAATGAAATACGATTTGATCTTTATTGATCCGCCTTTTAATAAGAATTTAATTGATGATTTACTCACTGATATCTTAAATAAAAATCTTTTATCTAAAAACGGAAAGATTTATTTTGAATTTGAAAAAAAATTAGATTTAAGAATTCCTGAATCTTTGTCTTTGAAAAAAGAAAAAAGTTTGGGAGAAAAAAGTTATGTTTTAGCAGAGGTTATTTGCCCTTCTTCATAGAATCAAAAAATTCGCTGTTGGTTTTATGTTTGCTTAATTTATCAATTAACCAGTCAGTCGCATCAATGTCTTCCATTTCATGAAGCAGTTTTCTAAGAATATTGATTCTAGCTAGTTCGGCATCATCCGTAATAAGTTCTTCTCTTCTAGTTCCCGATCTTCTGATGTTAATAGCAGGAAATATTCTTTTTTCAGCGATAGCTCTATCTAAATGAATTTCTTGATTTCCAGTACCTTTGAATTCTTCAAAAATAACTTCATCCATTCTAGAACCAGTATCAATTAGAGCTGTTGCGATGATTGTAAGGCTTCCACCGCCTTCAATATTTCTGGCTGCCCCAAAAAACCTTTTTGGCTTTTCCAAAGCATTTGCATCAACTCCTCCAGTTAAGATTTTTCCTGAAGCTGCTTGGGTTGAGTTATATGCTCTAGCCAATCTTGTAATTGAGTCGAGTAAAATTATGACATCGTGTTTCTTTTCAACGAGTCTTTTAGCTTTAGCAATAACCATTTCTGCAACTTGCACGTGTCGAGCAGGAGGTTCATCAAAAGTACTTGCAACTACTTCTCCTCTCACTGATCTTTTCATATCCGTAACTTCTTCTGGTCTTTCATCAACAAGCAAAACCATCAACTTGCTTTCAGGGCTATTTTTTTCAATAGAGTGCGCAATTGATTGCATTAAAAGAGTTTTACCGGCTTTTGGAGGAGAAACAATCAATCCCCTTTGGCCCTTTCCTGTAGGAGAAACCAAGTCAATTATTCTTGCAGAAAGGTCCTCAGTAGTTCCATTTCCAGATTCCATGATGATTCTTTCCTCTGGAAATAAAGGCGTTAGATTTTCAAAAGCAACTTTATTTTTTGTTTTGTCCGAAGGCTCAAAATTAATCTGATCTATTTTGAGTAAGGCAAAGTATCGCTCTCCATCTTTTGGAGGTCTAATATTTCCAGAGACAGAATCACCTGTTTTTAAACCGAATCTTCTAATTTGACTTGGTGAGACATAAATATCATCAGGACCGGCAAGGTATGAGGATGATGGCGATCTTAAAAATCCAAATCCATCATTCAAAATTTCTAAAACACCTTCACCTTCAATATCCTCTCCTCCATTGGAATGAGTTTTTAAAATGTTGAAAATGACATCTTGTTTTTTTTGACGAGATAAGTTTTCAATACCCATACCCTCAGCGATAGTGAGTAATTCTTCGACTGGTTTTGCTTTAAGTTCCCCTAAATGCATATTTTTAAAAGTTTGTATTAATTAGAGATTAAGAGTATTTCTACTGAAAGTAGGCCTTCAATGTATCACTATAGAATTTATGAGTCTAGTTTTTTTAGTATTAAATATGTTCGTTAATGAAATCTTGTAGTTGATTTTTCGTTAAAGCTCCAATCCTTTGGTCAACAGGCTGTCCATCTTTGAATAATATGAGAGTAGGGATGCTCATTACGTTTTGTTTAGCTGCTGAATCTCTATTGGAATCAACATCAACTTTACCAATGGTTAATTTACCATCAAGTTCAACTGCAAGCTCCTCTAAAACTGGAGCAACCATTTTACAAGGTCCACACCATTCAGCCCAATAATCAACTAATACAGGCACTGAAGAACTAGAAAGAGTTTCCTCTAGATTTTCATCAGTTAGCTCAATGGGTTTGGACATACTTTTATTATGAGGGCGTATTTAAATAAAACAAGCTTTTTTAGTCTGTAACTGCACCTTCCGATGCTGATTGGACGGTTTTAGCATATTTAGACAGGACACCTTTTTTAGGGGTTGCTTTTGGATTTTTCCAATTATTCTTTCTTTTTTCGATCTCACTAACTGATATATCTGCATCAATCGTACCTTTAATAGCATCGATGGTAATTTTGTCGCCATCTTCTAAAAGACCTATGAGGCCGCCTTTAGCAGCTTCAGGTGTTACATGACCCACTACAAAGCCGTGAGAACCACCAGAAAATCTTCCATCTGTAATAAAAGCTACTTTATCTCCAAGACCTTGGCCCATAATAGCCGATGTTGGTTTGAGCATTTCTCTCATACCTGGCCCTCCAACCGGTCCTTCGTATCTAACGACAATTACATCTCCTTCTTGGATCTTAGAGCCATAGATAGCTTCTAAGGTTTCTTCTTCAGAATTAAAAACTCGAGCTGAGCCTGAAAAACTATGTCCTTCTTTTCCAGTGATTTTTGCAACAGCTCCTTCACTTGCAAGATTTCCTTTTAAGATTTTTAAATGACTATCTTTTTTAATGGGTTTGTCCAAGGGCATTATAATTTTTTGGTTTTCTGGATAAGGTTTAACATCAATTAAATTTTCAGCCATGGTTTTGCCTGTTACTGTCAATGTATCGCCGTGAAGTAGATTGGCATCTAAAAGAGTTTTCATCAAAGGTTGTATACCACCAATCTCATTCAACTCAGACATGAGGAAATGTCCTGAAGGCCTTAAGTCAGCAAGTAATGGGCTGGTTTTTCCAATTTTTTCAAAATCATCAATGTTCAATGGTATGTCTACACTTTTTGCCATTGCTAACAAATGAAGTACTGCATTGGTTGATCCACCCAAGGCTATTACAACACGGATAGCATTTTCAAATGCTTTTCTAGTCATGATGTCTGAGGGCTTGATATCTTTTTCAAGAAGATTGTTGATTGCATTACCAATTTTCTTGCAATCTTCTTGTTTATCTGCGGAAACTGCGTCTTGTGAACTGCTTCCAGGTAAGCTCATGCCTAAAGCTTCAATAGCAGAAGCCATAGTGTTTGCAGTATACATGCCTCCACAAGAGCCAGGTCCAGGTAGAGCTGTTTTTTCTATTGCGATTAATTCGTCTTCAGAAATTTTATTACTTGAAAAACTTCCTACTCCTTCCATCACTGTGATCAAATCTGTATGGTTAGTTCCTGGCCTAATTGAGCCGCCATAAACAAAAATAGACGGTCGATTTAATCGCGCTAAGCCAATTAAACAACCTGGCATGTTTTTATCACAGCCCCCGATTGCAACGACGCCATCAAAAGACTGACAACCGACTACTGTTTCAATTGAGTCAGCAATAACTTCTCTTGAAACTAATGAATATCTCATGCCTAAAGTTCCCATTGAGATTCCATCAGAAATTGTGATGGTATTAAATAAAACTGCTTTCAGCTCTTCTTGATCAATGGAATCGCAAACCAATGATGCAAGATCGTTGATGTGCATATTGCATGGCGTTACGTTAGACCACGTAGAAGCTACCCCAACTTGGGGTCTTTTAAAATCATCATCTTCAAAACCAGCAGCTCTTAGCATTGACCTTGATGGAGCTTGTTCAGGACCATCAACCAATGGAGCTGAATATTTTCGTTTATTTATTTTCGTCATATAAAAGCTAATTGTAAGCTGCGTGAATTAAAGATTTCGTATACTGTTCTTTGGCATAATAAAAAATATCATCGCGCTTACCTTGTTCAACTATTTTACCTGACTTTAAAACAACTATTTCATCTGCAATAGCGTTAATAACTTTTAGATCATGACTAATCAACAAATAACTTAATCCCCTTTTTGACTGTAAATCCAATAAAAGGTTGATAATTTCCTTTTGGATGGAAATATCAAGTGCTGAGGTTGGTTCGTCTAAAATAAGAAACTCTGGCTCTAAAATTAAAACTTTTGCGAGAGCAATTCGCTGTCTTTGGCCGCCGGAAAACTCATGTGGGAATTTAGTAAGACAAGTTTCATCCATTTTTACGTCTTCAAGAACTTTCAAAATTTTCTCTTTTTTTTGCAAGAAGTTTAAGGAGGATTCATGAATATCAAGCCCCTCTTTAACAATATCGAATATTTTTTGTCTTGGCGAAAGAGAACTAAAAGGATCTTGAAAAACAAGCTGACAATTTTTTTTGAAATATTTTCTTTCTTTATTGCTGTAATTCAAGATATTTTTATCTTTAAAGAATATCTCTCCAGAGAATTTTTCAATTCCTAAAATCGATCTCGCAAGAGACGACTTCCCCGATCCAGATTCGCCTACTAAACCAAGAGTGGAATTTTTTTTAATTGATAAATTGATGTTCTTAAGAGCAGAAAAATTAGATGTTCTTCCGATAAAGTCTCTTTTTGAGTAAGTCAAATTCAAAGAAGAAATTTTTAGAATTTCATCATTAAGATCTTTAGTCCCGAGTTTAGGTTCTGGGGAGGAATTAATTAGTCTCTGAGTATATGGATCCTTGGGATTTTGAAAAATTTCATCCATTGAGTTTTCTTCCTTTATCTCACCTTTTTGCATGACCAGAACTCTATCTGATATTTTTCTTACAATATTAAGATCATGAGAAATGAAAATGATGCTCATCCCCATTTTTTTTTGTATTTTTTTTAATAACACTAATAAGCTTTGTTCAACACTAACATCGAGAGCAGTCGTAGGTTCGTCGGCAATTAATAAATCAGGTTCATTTGATATAGCCATAGCAATCATGACTCTTTGTCTTTGTCCTCCTGAAATTTGGTGAGGATAGGAGTTAAAGATTTTTTCTGGATCTTCAAATTCAACCTCTTCTAAAAGCTCCATAACTCGACTTTTTCTATCAAGATTGGTGGAACTTGAGAAAATGCTCTCTTTGATTTGTTCTCCACATTTCAAAAAAGGATTTAAAGAAGTCATGGGTTCTTGAAAAATCATTGATATTTTTTTGCCTCGCAACTTGCGCATTTGTAACTTTGATTTTTGAAGAATATCTTCGCCTCTAAAAAGGATCTTGCTTTCTGATCCATGACCAGCCAAAGGATAAGGAAGTAACTTCATAATTGACAAGCCAATAATACTTTTCCCAGAGCCCGATTCTCCAACAATAGAAAGTGTTTCGCCCTTTGAGATGGAAAAGGTAATATTCGAGGCTGCTAAAATTTGATTGTCTTTATTTGTATTAAAATAAATGGAGAGATTTTTTACTTCCAAAATATTCATATAAAGAAGATTACATGAAAAAAAAATTAATTATAGTTAGCTTTTTTTCTCTTCTGAGTCATGCGCAAATTTTTGACTCAAATAATTTAATTCCTTCTGCTGAAGAAGCTTTTATGCTATCTGCTGACATTGAAAATCAAAGTATTTTAGTTAGTTTTAAATTGGTGCCTGCAACCTATATATATTTCGATAGGATAATTTTAAAAGACTCAAAAAATTCAAATATAAATTTTAAGTTTCTCGGCAAGAAGGAAGAAAAAGAAGACGTATTTTTTGGTTTGATTGAAATTGTTGATTCTGACTTTAAAATAAAATTTGCTTCCAAAAATGAAGAGAAAATAAGCTTAAACTACCAAGGCTGTTATAAGAATAAGGTTTGCTATCCCGCCAAAACTAAAAATATCATCATAAAATACGATAAAAAAAGCATATCTTCTGTGAAAATCGATTAAATTTCGGCTAAAATCTTAAAAATGAAAAGTTTTCTTCTTTTAAATGGACCAAATCTTAATTTACTTGGCAAGCGAGAAACAGATATCTATGGCGAACATACCTTAGAAGAAATAGAGAAAGAATTAATTGCAATTGCAAAAAAAAATAAAGTTAAGCTGATGACTTTTCAGAGCAATGCAGAGCATGAACTCGTAGATAGAATTCAAGCAGGAAAGGAAGAAAAAGTTTCATGTATTTTGTTTAATCCAGGAGCTTTCACTCATACTAGCGTTGCCCTGAGAGATGCTATTCTTGGAGTGGACATTCCGCTTATAGAAATTCATATAAGCAATATTTTTAATAGAGAAGCATTCAGAGAAAAATCTTATTTTTCTGACATAGCTGTTGGCATAATTTCTGGTTTTGGTGAGCAGGGATACAAAGCTGCTCTAGAACTGGCAATAGAAAGATTTTAAAAAGGAGAAACTATGGATATTAGAAAAGTAAAAAAACTAATAGAAATGTTAGAAGAGTCACAACTCAATGAAATAGAAATTAAAGAAGGAGAGGAATCGGTAAAGCTAGTCAAAGCAATTTCTATTCCTGTTCAAGAACAAATTGTAACATCCAATGCTGTTGCCCCTGCTCCACAGCCAGCAGTTGTGAATGATAATGTTTCTGTAGATTCAGATACTAGTCAATCAGCTGAAGAACAAACGATATCCGGACAAACCATTGACTCTCCAATGGTTGGAACTTTTTATGCAGCGCCAAATCCTGGAGCAAAAGACTTTGTATCGGTTGGCGACAAAATTTCAGAGGGAGATGTTCTTTGTATCATTGAAGCTATGAAAATGATGAATGAAGTAAAGGCGGACTCTTCTGGAATTATCAAGCAAGTTCTTATTGAGAACGCAGAACCAGTTGAGTTTGGTCAACCTTTATTTGTAATAGAATAGATGTTCAAAAAAATTCTCATTGCTAACAGAGGAGAAGTAGCTCTTAGAGTTCTAAGAGCCTGTAAAGAAATGGGAATTGCAACAGTTGCTATCTACTCTGAGGCCGATAAAGACTTAAAACATGTAAAAATGGCAGACGAATCTGTTTGTATAGGGCCAGCAGAATCTGCAAAGAGTTATCTAAATATCCCAGCTATCATAAGTGCCTGTGAAGTAACAGACAGTGATGCCATTCACCCTGGGGTAGGCTTTTTAGCGGAAAACGATCACTTTGCAGAGCAGGTCCAAGCTAGTGGATATACTTTTATTGGTCCAGACCCTGAAAGTATTAAGATCATGGGTAATAAAATTTCAGCGAAAGAAGCTGTTTCAAGTTCGGGTATGCAATGCGTTCCAGGTACAGGAAGAATTTCTGCAACCAATAGAGAAACAATGGAAATTGCAAGAAACATTGGGTATCCAATTATCATTAAAGCCGCTGCTGGTGGTGGTGGTAAAGGCATCCAAATAGTTGAGGAAGAAACTGATTTGCTTGACAAGCTACAACTTACACAGAGAGAGGCTTTAAATAGCTTTGGAAGCGATGAAATATATATAGAAAAATTTTTGACCTCACCAAGACACGTTGAAATTCAAATAGCTGCAGATAATAAAGGAAATGTAATTCATTTTTTTGAAAGAGATTGTTCCATCCAAAGAAAAAATCAAAAAATTATTGAAGAAGCGCCAGCTTTTGGAATACCTGAAGAAAAACTACAAGAGATTAGGCAAGTTGCAGTGGATACTTGTAAAAAACTCAATTATAAGGGCTTAGGAACTTTTGAGTTTCTCTATGAAAATGGAGAATTTTATTTTATTGAAATGAATACACGTCTTCAGGTAGAACATACCATTACTGAAATGATTACAGGAATAGACCTAGTAAAATTACAAATAAAAATTGCAGCAGGTGAAGAAATAAGGTTTTCTCAAGAGGAGATAAATTGTCGAGGCCACGCAATCGAATGCAGAATAAATGCCGAACATTCTGAGACCTTTATTCCTTCGCCAGGTTTGGTTACAGAATTTCATCCTCCAGGTGGATTTAGAATAAGAACCGACTCGCATTTGTATTCGGGGTATAAAGTCCCACAGTATTATGATGCCTTGGTCGCTAAGATTTGTTCTCACTCCAAGGACCGACTGGATGCCATAAGAAAAATGAGAGTGGCGCTCGAAGAAATGTACATAGAAGGAATTGATACCAATACCGATCTGCACGATAAGATCTTTCATGAAAAAAACTTTGTTGAGGGAAATATTTCTATAAATTATCTTAAAGAAATTCTAAATATTTCCTAATGTCAGACACTGAATATAACTTTCAATTAATTGAAAAAAAAGCCCAAGATTATTGGGAAGAAAATAAGTCCTTTGAGGTTGAGCCCGACCCCAAAAAAGAAAAATTTTATTGTTTGAGTATGTTTCCTTATCCCTCAGGACAATGTCATATGGGACATGTAAGAAACTATACGATAGGTGATGTGATTTCAAGATATCAAAGACTAAAAGGAAAAAATGTCTTACAACCAATGGGCTGGGATGCCTTTGGACTACCTGCGGAGAACGCCGCTATCCAAAACAAAGTTTCGCCTAAAGATTGGACAGAGAAAAATATCCAAGAAATGAAGCTCCAACTAAAATCACTGGGCTTTGCTTACGACTGGCGGAGAGAATTAAAAACTTGCAGTGAAGATTACTACAAATGGGAGCAGTGGTTATTTTGTAAGCTTTACGAAAAAGGGTTGGTTATTAGAGAAAAGGCCGAAGTGAATTGGGATCCTGTCGATAAAACAGTGCTCGCAAATGAACAAGTAATTGATGGTAAAGGTTGGCGATCCGGTGCGGCAGTTGAAAAAAAAATTATCAATCAATGGTCTTTTAAAATCACCGATTACGCTGATGAGCTTTTGAATGATCTTGATCTTTTAGATGGTTGGCCTGAACAGGTCAAGACGATGCAAAAAAATTGGATAGGAAAATCCAAAGGAGTTTTGTTTCAATTTATTTCAGATTCTGAAGATAGTATTGAAGTATTTACTACAAGGCCAGATACCATCATGGGAGTTACTTTCATGGCATTGTCTTTCAATCATGAAATTGTAAAAAGAGAAGCAGAAAATAATCGCGAATTAGCAGAGTGGATAAAAAATAACTCAAATGTAAAACAGGCAGAAGCAGATTTATCAAAACAAGAAAAAAAAGGTTTCAAATTAAGGACTAAGGCAATTCATCCAATTTCAAACAAAGAGATAGATATTTGGGTGGCAAACTTCGTTTTGGCTGATTATGGTTCGGGGGCTTTAATGGGTGTCCCTGGTCATGATCAAAGAGATTTTGAGTTTGCTCAAGCTGAACAGATTGAAATCATTCAGGTTATTGATGATGGTAGAGGAAAATTAGACAAAATGGAAAGCGCCATAGAAGCTAAAGGAATTTTAATTAATTCAGATAAATTAAATGGACTTTCTTTTGAAAAAGCTTTTTCGATGTTAACCGAAGAAAATGATTTTGGTTTCAAAGGAACAGAAAAAATAAATTTTCGTTTAAGAAATTGGGGGGTTTCAAGACAAAGAACTTGGGGAGCTCCAATACCCATGTTTATATCGGATAAGGAAAATGAAGTTATACCATTCAATGATTTAAGTCAGGAAGAGATTGCGAAGGAAAAGATCGAATTGAATGGAATAGATTATTTCAAAGAGAAAGATACTTTTGATACTTTTGTTGAATCATCTTGGTATTTTGCAAGATTTGCTTCTTATAACTCTTCAGAATCAATGCTTGATGCTGAAGCAGATTATTGGATGCCAGTGGATCAATATATAGGTGGAATAGAACATGCAATTCTTCACCTTTTATATTCGCGTTTTTTTTGTAAAGCCATGAATGATTTATCTTTAATCAGTGTAAGAGAGCCATTTAAAAAATTGTTATGTCAGGGTATGGTTCTGAAAGACGGATCGAAGATGTCAAAATCTAAAGGAAATACTGTTAATCCTAATGAGTTGATTGAGAAATACGGTGCTGATACTGTGAGGCTGTTTTCCATGTTTGCTGCGCCTCCTGAGCAATCTTTGGAATGGTCTGATTCCGGAGTTAATGGTTCTCATAAGTTCATAAAAAGACTTTGGTCCTTATCACAAACCTTATTCAGCCAGACTGTAGACAACAAAGTGCAATCGTTGGATTCAAGTGATATTAAAATTAAATTGAATCAAACTATCAAAAAAGTTTCTGCGGACTTTGGAGATAAAAATCAATTCAATACGGCAATTGCAGCGATTATGGAATTATTAAATGCTATTCCCAATGCAATGTTGAAAAGTTCCGTTTCAAAAGAAAGTAATGAAGTTTTTAGAGAAATAATTGAAAAAAGTGTAATTATGTTGTCGCCAATCATTCCTCATGTATGTCATGAATTATGGGAAGCGTTAGGTAAAAAATCTCCAATTCATAATGAAACTTGGCCTGCCTATGATGCAGATAAATTAGAAGGAAACGAAATGACGATTGCAATTCAGATTAATGGTAAATTAAGAGGAAAGATCCTAATGGATATTTCAAGTAGTGAAGAAAAAATTATTGAAGAAAGTAAAGAATTAGAAAATATTAAAAAATATTTAGAAAAAGAAAATATAAAGAAAACAATATATGTTCCAAAAAAACTCGTCAATTTTGTCATTTGATTTAAAAAGAATCTTTTTAAATTTCTTAATAATTCTGTTTCTTGCTGCATGTGGTTTTAAACCACTAAATTATTCTGAAAAAAAGATTGCGATTTTTTTTGAGTTTCAAAAAAACCCTCTGAACTTCTCTCTTGTGCAAGAATTAAAAAAGAATTTTTTCTTAATGAATGCGAATCTAGCAGAAACTAGAGATGCTGCAGATTTTGTAATTGAAATCAGTAACCATAGACTGGGTAAATTTCTAGAGGCAACAGATGAAAATTTTTTTCCTGCTGTAGTAAGTCTTGATTATCAAGTTAAGTTAAGTATTTTTGATAAAAATACTAATACCATCCATGAGATTCCAATCTTTACATCAGAAGATTTTTCTTACGATACCGAAAGTATTCTTTCAAATGAAAAACAAGCAGATGAAATTAAACTTGATTTCTTCAGTGAAGCGGTCAATGAGTTATTGATTTTCTTTTCAGAAAAAAGTAATGCGAAATCAGCATAAATTAATTTTAAGCAATGACGAGTTACTGAACTCTCAGTTGAGAGACGAATTGATTTCTAATCTTAAAAAAGAAGGCTTCCTAAGTAGAAAGATTTTCTTTTACAAAAAAGGAATTAAAGAGGAAATAAATATTGAAAATCAACAAGATAATTTATTCAGTGAAAAAGAAATAATAGATTTGCGTCTTCAAGAAAAAAGCATCCTTAAAGATGATTTAGATTTTTTTTTGAGCTTACTAGGAGACGATAACTCAGATCGTATAGTAGTTATTTCTTCATTGAATAAAAAAATCAAAACATCTGCTTGGTTTAAAAAAATATCAAAATACCTTGAAATCTTCGAAAAACAGCCAGTCTATTCAAATCAATTCAAAGATTGGATCAAGGACGAGGCGAAAAATATGGATTTACTTTTGAGCGAAGAAGGTATTAGTCTAATTGCCTCCCGAAATGAGGAAAATTTATTGTCTGCTTATCAAGAACTAAAATTTCTAAAATGTTTGGATCAAAAAAATACAGATTATGAATTTGTAAAAGATAGTTCTGAATATCATGTCTTTAGCTTGGTCAATAGTTGTTTGTCTAACCAAGTTTCAAAATCTTTAGAAATTTTGGAAATTATGAAATTAAATAAAGAAAATGAGCCAGGCATAATAGCTGTCATTCACCAACAGCTTGATCGATTGGAGCAATACAAAAAGGATCCAAATTTTTTTCTAAAAGGTGTTCCAAGAGATTACCTTTCTAAGCTCAAAATTAAAGCAAAGAAAATATCGCCCCCGCAAATTAAAAGTTTAAGAAAAAAAATCGCAGATCTTGATAAAGACTTTAAAACAGGAAAGGCAGAATTCTGGACTGAATTAAGAAAAATTATTGTAAATTTTGGGTATATCTAACCGTAAAGTCTACTTATGAAAGCTTTGGAAATTTGAAGATATTTTTCACCAGGTAATCCGGATCCTATTTTTTTGCCATCAAGTTCAATAATTGGAATGACTCCTTTGGTTGAGTTCGTAACCCAAATCTCTTCGGCTGCAAGAAAAGAATCCACAGTAATTTTTGTCTCTTCGTATTCAAAAGAGGTACCTTGAATCAGCTCTAAGATTACTTTTCTCGTTACTCCGGGAAGAATATTTTCAGTTAAAGGCGGCGTTAAGATTTTATTATTGATACAACAAAAAACGTTACTTACAGCACCTTCAGTAATGAATCCGTTTTCAAAAAGAATAGCCTCAAAAACTTCCTGATGTTTGGCCTCAGATCTATAAATGACATTAGCTAATAAGGAAGTAGCCTTTATCTGACTTTTTCTCCATCTAAAATCTTCTAATAAAATTGCCTTCTCGCCAGAACTCGGAGAAAAGTCTGTTTTCAGTTCATGAGAAGATACAAATATGGTTGGTGTTAAATCATTACTTGGAATATGGTCTCTTACAATGTCTGTGCCTCTAGAGATTTGGACGTAAATTACCTGGTTCAAAAATTTATTTCTGGAAATTACTTCTAGAATTGTTTCTTCTAGATCAAATTGATCTGATAATGAATACTTTAAGGAAGATATATTTTTTTTTAATCTAGTTAGATGAGCGCCAAGCTCAAAGGGTTTTTTATTTACTGCAATAATTACCTCATAAATCGCATCTCCAAAAAGAAAACCTCTATCCAGTGGTGAGATTTTTGCTTCTTGAAGATCTAGATATTTGTCGTTTAAAAAACAAATTGACATTAATTTATTTCATCTTGCATGAAGAAACTGTAAACGTAAAACATCAAAGATTCTAAAGTTGCAATGACAATCCCTTTTCTTTGCACATTATTTACCGCAACCAAATCTACCGATTGAATGGTTTCTCCATCAACTTTGATATCTAATCTGTCTATAACCGAGTCCTTCCTAACAGGTGCTTTTACACCTAAATTTTTTGATGCCTCAATTGTAAGCCTTTCAAAAGTTGGTTTGGTTAATGTAATGAAGATATCCTTCTCAGGACCAAGTTCCAACTTATCTTCCATTCCGCCCCAAACATCAACTATAGATATTGGTTGGTATTTGGCGATTATTTTTTTAGTTTGATAATACTTAAAACCATAATCCAGTAACCTTCTAGTATCTTGAAGTCTCGATTTTTCAGAAGCACTATTAAGAACTATCGAAATTAGCCTCATGTCTGCTCTTTTAGATGAGGCGACCAAGCAATATCCTGACGCTCTAGTATGACCTGTCTTGATGCCATCTATTGAGTCATCTTGCCAGAGTAAGCTATTTCTATTTAATTGCCTTATATCGTTGTAAGTAAATTCTTTCTCGCTGTAGATTGAATATTCATCAGGAAAGTCGTTTATTAAAACTATACTTAATTTTGCTATATCTTCAGCTGTTGAATAGTGATTAACATTTGGCAAGCCCGTTGGATTGGTAAAGTTCGTATTTTTTAACTCCATTTTTTGAGCATAATCGTTCATGAGACTCGCAAAATCTTCTTGAGTTCCTGCAATATGTTCAGCTAAGGCACAAGCTGCATCATTTCCCGATTGAATAATCATGCCTCGCATCAAATCTTCTATCAAAACCTTTTTGCCTTCTTGGATGAACATTCTCGAGCCTTCCATACGCCAACATTTTTCACTTACTATTGTGGAGTCTTTAATGTTTAAAAATCCTTGCTTTAAATAGTCCGCTACTATGTAACTTGTCATTATTTTTGTGATGCTTGCCAACCCTGTTGAGGCTTCTGGGTTTTGTTGAGCAATTATTTTATTTGTTTCAGCGTCAATGAGTAAAAAGCTAGAGGCAGTGATTTGCGGTAACTTGGGAATTAAAGTTTGTGAGATAGCTATAGAAGAGAATATAAAACTTATTAATAAAATTTTTTTCATATTTTTACTCTATACGCATAGTCAATTTCTTGACTCAAAAGAAAGACGGCCATCACATAAAAAGAACTTCTATTATAACGTGATAAGACATATAAATTTTTATGGCCCAACCAAAATTCTTTGTCTTCAAAATTTATTTGTAAATATTTTTTATCGGGTAAATTAATTTTTGATACTAGTTCTAGAGCATCTGGTTCTTTTAATGAAAGAGATGTCTTAAAGTTTGGGTTCACATCATTTTTAGTGAGAGACTCTGCTATAGTGGCATTTCTTACCCAGCCATGACTGCTTAAATAATTTGCAACGCTGCCAATTGCATCAATAGGGTTTGTTACAATATTTCTTACTCCATCCTCATCAAAATCAATAGCATAAGATCGATAAGAGCTTGGAATGAATTGGCCATAGCCCATAGCTCCAGCATATGATCCTTTCATTAATAGAGGATCAAGTTTTTCTTCTCTTGTAAGCAAGAGAAAATGTTCTAATTGTTTAGTAAAAAATTTGCTTCGTCTTGGATAATCAAAGGCTAGAGTCGATAGAGAATCTATTACTCTTTCCCTACCAGTAATAGAACCATAACTAGATTCAATACCGATGATTGCTGCAATAATTTCTTTAGGAACTCCAAATTCTTTTTCTGCTTTTTCAAACTCTGGTAAAAATCTCTCTAGAAAACTTACACCATTGTTAATTCTTATAGGCGAAATTAATCTGGCTTTGTATTGAACCCAAGAAAATTTCTTTTCTGCAGGTCTATTCATGGAATTAATTATTTTTTCTCTTTTTTCAGCGCTTTTGAAAATTTCTATCAAATAAGATTTTTCAAATTTATGTTTAGAAACCATTTCATCTATAAAAGATAAAGTTTCAGAACTTTTTGAATAATCCAAATGGATTAGAGGCACAAAAAAAGCTAAAAGCAAAAGCAAACTTATTTTTTTCAAGTCGTTCTCCTTAAAGATAAAATTATACCGATAGTAATCATATTAACCACTAATGCTGTTCCTCCTTGACTGATAAATGGCAAAGGCATACCTACTACAGGAAAGATGCCAACTACCATTGAAATGTTTAACGTTATGTAGGCAGCTAAAATAATTGAAAGCGTCGCTGAGACCAATTTTGCAAATTTGGAATTACTGCTTTTAGCAACATGTAAGAGACGATGAATTAAAAAAGCATAAAGAAGAAAAAGTCCAAGAGCGCCTAAAAATCCAAACTCCTCAACAATTACTGCAAAAATAAAATCAGTATGACTTTCGGGAATAAAATCTAGTTGGCTCTGACTTCCTTCCATATAACCCTTTCCAAAAAATTGTCCAGATCCTATGGCAATCTTTGATTGGGCAATATTCCAACCAGAACCCAAGGTATCTGCTTCGGGGCTGATAAAGGTATAAATTCTTTCTTTTTGATAGTCCATCAAGCCCATCCATAAGAAAGGAAGAGTTCCAATACCTCCTAAAAAACTATAAATAATAAACCTCCAAGGTAGACCGGATAAAACTATTGGCATTATCCCAGAGAGCAAAACTATTGCTGAGGTACCAAAATCTGGTTGCATGAAAACTAAAATAAAGGCTACCAATGTCGTAATTAGGACAATTATCCAATCGGATAATTTAATCTGTGGGTTTCTTGTTAAATATGCTGCTGCAGAGATGGGTAATAAAAATCTCATTAGCTCAGAAGGTTGAAACCCAATGAAACCTAAATTTATCCATCGATTCGTGGTTCCAGAATTAGGCAAAACTAAAACTAAAACCAAGAAAAAGAAACCTATCCAGACTGCGTTCAGATAAATAGGTTCCATTTTTCTGAAATTAGACATTGCTGCAGTAATCATCAGAATTACCCCAAGAAAAAAGTACATTGCTTGTCTTAAGACCAGAGTGTATGACCCACTAGCGCTATAAATCATCGCCAACCCAAAAAGACCTAAAAGAAAAACCGTAAGAACAATAGAATAATCAAAATTTAATAAATTCCTCCTTTGATTCAATCTTATATCTACTGAAAAACTTAATGGTTTATTCTGCATCAAATCCTCCTGTGTAAAAATTTATCGCAGATTTAACAATTGGGGCTGCAACTTCACTTCCTGACTCACCGTTTTCTATGATGACCGCTACAACTAATTTTGGATCTTCTACTGGCCCATAGCCAACGAAAAGTGCATGATCTCGTAATGCGGGATTTTCACGAATTGCATCGTATTCCTTTCCTGGAAGAATACTTTTAATTTGTGCAGTGCCAGTTTTTCCTGCAATTACAGCTGAATTGGCATCAAAAATTTTATGAGCTGTTCCATTTCTCGCAGAAATAACGTCAACTAGAGCTTGTTCCATTTTTTCCCAAGCTTTATTATTAGAAAGTTGAATTTCAGCTACTTTTTTTGGTTCAAAAGATTTTTCGTCTGCCGGCTGTATAAGTTGAGGCTGATAAATTACTCCCTTATTTGCTAGACCAGAATAAGCCATCGCTAATTGTAGTGGTGTGGCTAAAATATAACCTTGTCCTATTCCTAAATTTATTGTGTCGCCTTTGAACCAAAAATCTCCTTTATAACCTAACTTCCATTTTTTATCAGGAAGAAGACCATTAGCTTCAAAGTCAGTAAGGCCTGTTTTTTTACCAAAACCAAAACTGTCAAGCATTGGCCTTATCCCTGCTAAGGTTAAGTCAAAAGCGATGGTATAAAAATATACATCAGAGGATTCTGCAATCGCTTTCCTCATATCTACTCTTCCATGTCCATTCTCTTTCCAGCCGCGATAAGGCCTTGGATCTCCCTCGACATAAAATTCACCTTCGTCTTTAATTTTTTTATCCCAACTAATTACATCGTTTTCTATTGCAGCAAGACCTACAAAAGGCTTCAAAGTAGATGCAGGTGGATATTGTCCAGAAATAGCTCGGTTAAACATTGGACTTTCTTTATTTGAAAATAAACTTTCTACCTCATCGGTATC
>CACJRI010000010.1 GCA_902595715.1 uncultured SAR86 cluster bacterium | reverse complement strand
AAATAAAGAAGATTTTAAGAGAGACTGACCTAGTTACAGTTATTACTTATCAAGAAAACGATATGATAAACAAGTCTGGGTTCGCCAATAAAATGCCAGAAAACTCTTTTTTTAAAAAAAATATGTTTGCTCGTTACAAAATGTCAGGCGTTGAAGTTCCTACAAGAAAGATCGAGGTCTATGGGGCAATTGCGAGATAACTATGGGCAAATTAGACGCAATTAATTTTTTTTCTTCTAATTATCCTTGTACAAAATGTTTCAATAACCAAAAAATCTTAAAATCCGGAAAAAAGTTAGAACTTGCTGATGTCAGGGGGCCACAACCAAGATGGATTGGAGATCGCTATTTTGATTCAACTCAAAAGATATGTGTAATGCTAATTAATCCGGGCTCTGGCGATAAAACACCCGAAAATGAGTGGGCACCACTAAAAAAAATGCACTTTGCTAAAACACATAAAGACAAAGAAGTGTTTTGGAACGAACTAATGGATACCAACAAGAACGGCATGCCAAAATGGGGCGCCTGGGATGACTTGTACCTTAAAACTTTAGGTTTAAATAAAAGAAAAGATTCGGTTGCATTTATGAACATGATGCTATGCGCTTCAAAGGGAAATTCCTACACCACAAATTCCTTAGACTTATGTTTTTCTGAACAGTCAAATAAACTTTTAAGCCTTTTGTCACCAGATATTTTAATTTTTTCTGGCGCTCAAACAATTAAAAATGCCTTGAAGAAACCTCAATCGTTAACTGAACTTCGAAAAAAAGGAGGCTCTAAATCTAGAGAGCTTAATTCCGTTCTAATTAAAGATTCCATAAAAAATTGTTTACACAAAAACACAAGATTCTATTTTATGGGTCACTATGCCTACATAAAGAAGGAAGACCATGAAGATGCAAGAATAATTGCATCAACTGTATACAATTAAAAGCGGACTAGATTTTGATATTTTTTAGTTTTCCAAAAAACAGACTTTATATTTTTATGATGTTAAGTATTTTTTTGGCTTCTCAAAGCTATGCAAACGAATTTAAAGTTGGGTTTGCTGAGCTTTCAATAACTCCCGAGCTAATCGATGAATGGGAAGATATTAATAACGACGCTCAATTTGATTCGGATATTGATAGATGGACTGATGTGAATGGCAACAACAAATTTGATGCCGTGTGGATGGCAGGGTTTCAAAATAAACGAGCCGCTCAAGGAGTTAAGGATGAGCTCATGGCGGTAACTGCGGTGATTGATGACGGCCAGACTCGGATAGGAATAATTAGCGCTGACACTATTGGGTTAATGCGAAAATTTGTTCTCAATGTGCGTGAGGACGTCCCTAAAGAGTGGGGATTAGATTACATCATGGTGCATGCAACACATAATCATGAGGGCCCAGATACCCAAGGTCTTTGGGGACCAGGTTTTTTAAAAAGCGGAGTTGATGATGTTTATATGGAGCAGCTCAAAACAGCATTTATACGCTCACTAAAAATGGCTATAGATAACTTGGAGCCTGCAGAAATGAGCTTGGCTTTAATTCCGACTAATCCTCTCACGCCTATTAAAGACAAACGCAAACCCATCGTGATAGACGACGACATAAGAGCAATTCTGTTTAATCGCCCCGATGGCTCAATTATTGGCTCATTAATCAACTTTGGAATTCATGTCGAACTAACATGGGATAAAAATTTAGAACTAACTGCTGATGTTGCAGGCTACTTAAGAGAAGGCATCAGCGAGGGTATTTACTATAACGATCAGCTAATTAGAGCTGGACTTGGTGGAACCACCTTATGGCTTACAGGAAACATTGGAGGTTTAATGACATCAGGACCAACCGATCCAATTTACGATCCTGTTTTAAAAAAAACGCTCACTGAACCAAGTCATGCCAAAGCACGTGCGTATGGATATAGCTTAGCAATCAGTGTCATAGAGGCTTTTCAGGCAGGCGATTTTAAGAAGTCGTCAAAGCCAGCGATATCTGTCCATTCAAAAGAAATAGAATTGGGTATAGAAAATTTCATGCTCTCATTAGGCACTTTGATAGGGGTGATTGATACCGATCCTAAATTTAGTCTGATACCACCATTTATGCGTTATCTCAGTGAAGTATCATTCATACAAATAGGAGACGTATCTATTACCGGAGTTCCCGGAGAACTCTATCCAGAAATTGCTGTTGGAGGTATAGAAAATCCTGTAGGCGCGGATTACGCCATAGCACCACAAGAAGTTCCACATTTACGAAGTCAATTTCCAGACAAACTCAATTTGATGGTAAATTTAGCAAACGATGCTATTGGCTACATCATTCCAAAAAGCGAATGGGATGAAGAAGCCCCCTGGATTTACGGAGAGAATGAAGAAACTTATGGCGAGGTAGTGTCTTTGGGCCCAAACACTGCACTTATAATCCATGAAAATCTTGTTAAGCTTATAGAAGAATCAAAAAATAAATAATGAAGTCAAAAGTTGATATTGCTAAAGAAACGGCAGAAAAAGTTCATGGTTCTCAAACCGATAAGAAAAATTACCCTTATATGGCACATGTAAATGACGTTGCTAAACGGGTTCAGCAATTAGGAGAAAACTATTTTATTGTGGGACTGCTTCACGATGCAATTGAAGATGCAGTTAAGCATAATGAAGGGCCAAGATTTCAAGAGGAAATCAAAAACCTGATAAAGACCACTTTTAATCAAGAAATCGTAGACGCTATCAATGCAATGACGAAATTACCTGAAGACGATTATTTTGAAGATTACCTTCCAAGAGTAAAAAGCAATAATATTGCCAAAGAGGTCAAAATTGCCGATTCGTCTCATAATCTTTCCAAGGCACATCTTTTAGATAACGATCCCGAATTACAAGAAAGACTGAGAAATAAATACATAAAGGTTTTAAATGAATTAGGCGCCGATGGCCCTAGTTGCGAAAAACCTATAATTTTTAACGACGGCGAGTGGGCTGAAAAATGAAAGGAGATAAATATGAACAATGCTAAAGAATATGATTTTGTAGTTTATGGAGCTACAGGCTTTACTGGAAAGTTGGTTGTTGAGTATTTGGCAGAAAAATACAGCAATGATTCTGAAGTAACATGGGCTTTAGCAGGTCGAAATCTTGAAAAGCTTAAATCTGTTGCTGAGTCAATTGGCGTTCCTGAAAATACAGAGCTTTTGGTAGTTGATAGCAATGATGTTTCAAGCATTGAAACCTTAGTTTCACAAACCAAATGCGTTTTAACTACTGTTGGTCCATATCAACTTTATGGTGATGCTATTGTTGCTGCATGTGCATACTCAGGAACAGACTATGTTGATCTGTGTGGTGAGCCAGGCTGGATGCATGAAAAGATTAATGCGCTAGGTAGTGTCGCAAAAGAATCCGGCTCGAGAATAGTTTTTTCCTGTGGGTTTGACAGCATTCCTTTTGATTTAGGTGTTTTATTTTTGCAAAACGAGGTTATTAAAAGACATGGCAAACCTTCTTCAAGTGTCAGAGGAAGAGTCAGGGGGATGAATGGTGAATTTTCTGGCGGTACAGCAGCCTCTCTTGGTGCCACTATGGCAGCATTAAAAGAAAAGCCTGAACTTTTTGGGATTCTTGCCAACCCATTTGCGCTTTCGGATGGCTTTACAGGGCCAGAGCAGCCCGCCGACAACAAACCCATGTTCGATGAAAAGTTAGATACTTGGGTAGCTCCATTTTTTATGGCACCAATTAATACTAAAAACGTTCATAGATCCAATGCATTGATGAATCATATGTATGGGGAGGAATTTTGTTACAACGAGATGTGGATTATGGGGTCAGGTGATGAAGGTAAAGCTGCAGCTGATGCAGTTTCTTCCTCTAACCCTCTTAGCGATGCTCCAGAACCCGGCGAAGGTCCTTCAAGAGAATCCAGAGAAAATGGAAACTACGATGTTTTGTTTTGCGGAGATATTAATGAAGAAAGCGTTCATGTTTCTGTAGCAGGGGATATGGACCCCGGTTATGGCTCAACCTCAAAGATGATTGCTGAGAGCGCAATATGTTTGGTAAAAGAGTGCACTGATCTTGCTGGCGGTATATACACACCTGCACCCTCTATGGGAGCCAAACTCATAAAAAGACTGCAAGACAATGCAGGACTAACCTTTAAAATAGAAAACTAAGATATAAACTAAATTTAGTCTTAAATAAAAAGAGGGGTGCTCATGGAAAAAACTTGTATCACTGTTGGCAGAGTACTACTAGGTATATATTTTTTACTTCCAGGGATTTCTAAAATTCCAGCTTATGCAGGCACTGCCGAATACATGCTGCTGCACAACATTCCTCTGGTAAGCATTCTTTTGCCCATCACAATAGTTTTGCAGGTAGGCTTAGGAGCGATGCTCATCATAGGTTATCGCATCAAAGAATCTGCTTTAACCCTTGCTGCTTTAACCATTTTTATAAATATCGGCATGCATGATTTTTGGAACGAGTATCCAAACACAGATACAGGGCATGAAACTCAAAACTTTGTAAAAAATCTAGCAATCTTTGCAGGGCTGCTTGTCTTGAGCGCAACTGAAAAAGTACAGCAGTGGAGACTTTTCTCAAAAAAATAAATTTTTTAATTAAGCTTATTTGAAACTTCTCCATAGTTCTTTAATTTTTCATCAACCCTGTCCTAGTATTAATTACTCTGTTCTTATATATTATTAATAACGTAAATAAGATTTATGAATGCAAGACTACTTATTGCTTTGCTGTTTGCTGTTTTAGTTTCTCCAGCAATTTCAACCCAATCTATAGAAGAATCTATTGGAGAGTCTATAGAGGGTCTCTCTCAAACTTTAAGAAATGTTTTCAAGGAGAAACCTCTTTTCCAAAAATATGCTAACTCAGCAGTGAATTACGATAGTCTAGTGGAAAGGCAAGAAATTAAATATCAAG
This sequence comes from uncultured SAR86 cluster bacterium, assembly GCA_902595715.1. Lineage (GTDB taxonomy): Bacteria > Pseudomonadota > Gammaproteobacteria > Magnimaribacterales > AG-339-G14 > MEDG-81. Next base: position 49,073 of record CACJRI010000010.1, on the reverse strand, counting down.
TTAATTCTAATACACCATTTTCCGGAAATTACATCTGGTATGTAGATTTTTGCGTTGAAGAAGCAGGTTCCTATAAGAATGGGAAATTGCATGGATACTTGGAAGGCTATTACGGTTGTGGTGTGGCCTATGCTTATAAAATGTATTACAGAAAGGGCTTAGAGCATGGCGAATATCAAGAATGGAATGAAGAAGGATGGCTATCTATGGAAGGACAATATGTTGATGGTAAAGCAGATGGAGAGTGGACTGGATACGAATATGGTTTAAAAAGTTGGACAGAATACTACGACAATGACGAGATACTATCTTATTTGGAATACACCTATCATCAGAATAGACAGCTAGCCACCAAAAAATCTTTTAACGCGGCAGAAAAACTCAATGGAATTTCTGAAACCTATCACCAAAACGGCCAACTTGCCTCTAAAATAGATTACAAGGATGGCAATGTTGTTCAAGTAATAGAAAAATATGATTTCAATGGCAATCCAACTAACTAAAAGTTAGTCATCAGAGATCTTCCCCTAGAAACTCAATTAATAAGCAATGATGGTAAAAAGATTTTTTGGTTATTCTTTGGTTGCACTCGCGCTTCTTTTATTTGTCATTCTCATCAGGGCTTACATGCATCAGCCGGACATTCATGAAACGAATACCGAAAGAGCATTAGTTCTAGATGAACGCAAAGCCATTGAAAATCTTTCGAGATCAATACAGTTTGAAACCATATCTCATCCGGATTATGAAAAATTTGATTACGATGAGTTCCAAAGCTTTCTTTCTTGGTTGGAAGAAGAATACTTTCATATTTTTAAAAATTTAGAAAAAAAATACCTTGGTGAGACGCTTTTATTAAAATGGAAAGGAAAAGATTCCAGTCTAGATCCCATTTTGCTAACAGGTCATTATGATGTCGTTCCTGTTAGAGATGACGCAGACTCAATTTGGCAAGAAAATCCTTTTTCAGGAAAAATCGATAATGAATACGTTTGGGGCAGAGGCGCCCTAGATGATAAAAGTGGGGTCATCGCAATTTTGGAGGCCGTTGATTATTTGTTAACTCAGGACTTCGTTCCCAACAAAACAATCTATTTAAGTTTTGGTCACGATGAAGAAATTGGTGGCAGAAGGGGTGCTGGTAAAGTTGCTGAATTTCTTATCAATGAAGGAGTTGAACTTGAATGGACTTTAGACGAAGGTTCTTTCTTGCTCAAAGACATAATTCCTGGAGTCGACAAACCCGTTGCGGTTATTAATGTCGCTGAAAAAAGGGAGTTTAACCATCGAGGTTATTGGTAAAGCAGAAGGCGGTCACTCATCCATGCCATCCTCAAATTCATCAGTTGGATATCTGGCTGAAGCTCTATTGAAGCTCGAGGATAATCCCATTCCTGGAAAGTTAGAAGGTATTTCTTTAGGCCTTTTTGATGAAGTCAGTAAGCAAATGCCTTTTCAGTATAAAATTTTATTTGCGAACTTATGGCTATTTGAGCCAGTAATAAACAGTTTTCTTTCCAATAGTCCTACCATGAACGCTGTGATAAGAACCACTACAGCTCCAACAATGTTGTCGGCCAGTAATCGAATTAATGTGCTTGCCAGCGAGGCAAAAGGGACGGTAAATTTTAGACTTCATCCTAGAGACAACCCAGAAACCATTATGAATTTCGTTAATGATTTAATTGGCAATGAAAATATCGAAGTGAAAAAACTTAGTGCAGGAACCTTGGCGAGTTCTGTATCTGACTGGAATGCTGACGGATATAAGGTAATCAGTAATGCTGTGAGAGAAGTTTATGGCGACATTATTGTGGCTCCAGGTTTAATGGTAGGAGGTTCCGACTCAAAACATTATGGCAAAGCGGCTAAAAATTCATACCGATTTAATCCTTTTCCATTATCTGCAAGCGAGTTAAGCGGCTTGCATGGAATTGATGAGCGTATCAAAAAAGAGGATTTTCTAAATGGAATCAGATCCTATATAAGAATCATTCAATCTGGAGCCATTTAAAGATACAATTCTCGAAATTAATTTTTTAAAAACAAGATATAACTATGATTGATTCAACTCGTTCAATAAAAGCTTGCGCAGCTTACTATGGGGAAAAAGCTGATGAGATGGAAGCTTATTTGCTAGATGGAGAAAAAAGAGCTTTGGAATTAGGCAATAGAGGGCCTATTGAATTTGATGAAAACGGCGATCTGTCCAAAGAAATTCGAGAAGCATATTCAAAAAACGGTTTTTACATATTTGAAAATGTAATTGACGCCAATGAACTTGAAGACATTAAAAAAGATCTTGAACAATTGAGAGAAAATTTTCCTACCGGACCAGAGACAACTTTAGACGCAAACGGCAAGCCCGCGTTCAATGCAAATTCCAAGGCGCTAACTTTAGTTTGGTCAAAACCTTTGGGCGATCCTTTGGGCGGAACTGAGCTAGCGAATGGTCGACACCAAGTAAAGCTTTTTGAGCCTGAGGCTGCAGAAGATGCCCCTCAAGCTGTACCGGTTATTTTATTAGGCACATTGCAATTTTCTGATGCCTGTCTTCGAACTTATGCTCACCCAAAACTTCTACAAGTTGCAGCATCCATAAATGGGGAAGATTTTGCTCCATTCAACGAAGCTTTATTCATTAAAGAACCTGGAGTGGGGGCCGCAGTTTCTTGGCATCAAGACGGGGTAACTCATTGGGACAGCAAAGAATTTAATGAAGATATTCATGGCTTTAATTTCATGGCTCAGGTCTATGGTAGTACTGCCGTCAATGGCGTATGGGTTCTTCCAGGAACTCATAAAGTTGGCAAAATTGATATTAAAAAGTTGGTTGCCAAATCAGGCAGTGAAAGATTAGAAGGCGCTGTTCCTATGATCTGTAACCCAGGTGATGTTGTCATGTGCAACAGACAACTTCTGCATGGTTCGTTTCCAAACTGCGGATTTGAAAAAAGAGTAACAGTAAACTTTGGATTTCATAAAAGGTCATCGGTTTTAGGCACTAAAGGAGGTGGCATTCACAGCGAGGCACAAGTCTTTGATGAAGAAACCATAAACAGAAGATCCAAATCCATTGGTTATGCAATCGAAGCTAGGAAATCAAAATATAAAGACGAAAAACCCTATGAATACAAACCCTTTCTTCAAAGCGGCAAAACTTACCTCTGGGATGAAAAAGCCCGTCAGGATTTAATCGACTACAATTTAGAAGACTTAAGTATTTAATTTTCTCTTTCTGCAAATGAAGAGATTTATTCTTTTTCTCCTTATAGCATTAACTTTGTCTTCATGTGGAGGCTCGGGTTCCGGCGGAGGAGATCCAACTCCACCACCTAACACTCCGTCACTGGGAGGCCTCAACATGATGTTGATGGGGAATAGTTTTTTCAGACCTTATGCGGAAAAGCTTGGCGAATTAGCTGTTGATGCGGGCTACACCGATCACAATGCTAATGTCGTTTTTCGTGGTGGTGATAATGGCAGACCCTTAAACTTATGGAATGATGCCAGCGCAAGCGCCGAAATTAAAACCGTCTTAGATGTTGGCAACATTGATATGTTTGGCATGGTCTCCACGCCTTATGATGATCCAAACGATCCCAATACTCTTCTTGATGGATACGAAGAATGGATAAATTATGCCTTGACGAATAACCCAAACATAATTGTATTTATAGCAATTCCGCAAATTGATTTTCCAGAGACCTGGCCACAAAGGGCAACAGAAAATGGTTATGCAGACATCAATGCTTTGTTTGATTGGTGGGTTAATGATTTCAGCAACGACACCCTGGTAGACGCCTTGAGAGTTCGATTTCCTAACACAACCTTTTTTTCTATTCCTACCGGGCTAGCTTCTCTTAAGTTGACTCAAATGTGGCAGGATAATTTGCTTTCAGACACTATTGCATTTCGTGGAGCTAAAGCAACTTCGCTGTACACAGATGAGAAAGGTCACCAAGGGGATATCATCATAAATGCTGGAACCTTAATTTGGCTAAACAGCATCTATAAAGTTAATTTGACTAACAATACTTACAATACGGGTTTTCAAACTGACTTGCATATCATTGCTAAAGATATAATGAATGCCTACGACCCTGCCTACAAAAGACCTTAAGCTTGCTTAAATAACTTTTCATTAAACTGATAATTTGTTTAGAATTAAATTGATTTTCATCAAATGGGAGAAGTATGTCGGCAGTTACAAAAAACCAAAATAATAATCTAGAACTCCCTAAAGTTGATTGGCTGGATAAAGAAGCAAATCCAGAAAAATTCTTTGATGATCTTTCTTACGCTCTTTCTGAATTTGGCTTTATGGTTTTGACAAATGCACCTGGATTCTCTGATGAGTTTCAACAAGGTGCTTTTCAAGAGGTGAGAGGTTTTTTTGAGTCTTCCAGAGAATTAAAGAAAACTGCCTATATAGCTAAAACACCTTATTTTAGAGGCTATAGCCTTCCCAACCCAGCTGTTAGTAATTTTGGACAAGTCATTGAAGCTTTTCAATATGCTTTTGAGCAAGAACCTTTATGTGAATACGATGATAAAACTCAGCCAATCCATCGACGTCTATTTCGAGGGCCAAATACTTGGCCAGATGCTAAATCTTTCCCAGGTTTCAAGCCTTTAATAGATGACTTAAATGGGCGCTATCACCGTCTAACTCATTTGCTTGGGGAGGCAATCGTTGAGTCATTAGGTCAGGATGTTTCCGCATTTCATGAATATTTTGATTTTAAAGACCCTGATCTTGCTGCCAGCTTGAATCACAACTACAGCTTATCTGCTTACGCAGAAGAAGATAAACAAAAAATCGTAGACGAATACAAAAAGTTTAAAAGCAATAAAGTAGGAGCTCACATCGATGGACCTCCTTTCATTGCATTACTAATAAATGACAAACCTGGTTTGCAAGTAGTTGCCGCAGAGGGCAATTGGATTGATGCTCCGGTCACTTGTAGAACTGCACCTGGAGATTACCATGTTCCTGTGATTCCTGGATCAGTGATAGTAAATACTGGCGGGACTTTAATGCATTTGAGTGAGGGAAAATATTCTGCAACCCTTCATCGTGTTAACACAACTTTGATTCCTGAAGGAGAAACAAGAATTTCAATGCCTTATTTTTTAATCCCTAAAATGGAAGGCGATCTTATTCCTTTCGGTAAATCAAATATTGATGATGTTGGTGCTGCAGGCTATGAACAAGGCCGTGATCGCGGAGCAAATGCTAGCGTGAACAGAATGGGAACTTTTCCTCAAGTTACTAAACGCTGGTGGGCTGAAGAATATGCTGAGTTAAGACAACAACATCGTGATGAAGTTGAAGCTGAAACGAATGCTGCATTTAAATTAGCAAAAGAAAGAGGCGAACGCTTTAAAAGCTAATTTGCCTTGAATTTTAAAAAATTCTTAATATGCGAAGAAGCCGATTTTCTCGGTAGAAACCTTCAAGACATTTGGGACTTTTCTGATGAGCAAATAGAGCAAACTCACGACTTTGTTCAATTGGTCTTCCCAACAAACAAACCAAGCATGGCAGTTTCACATGGTTTTTATTTGGACTCACAAACATTGATTGAACAAATAAAAAACAACCCTGAAGCAAAAAAAAATATTGTTAAATCAGCAAACTGGTTTCTTTCTTTTCTTGAAAGAAATACTTATTGGAATCAAAAGTACGATCATAACCAATTAAGAATAACTAGAGTCATTGAGTCTCTTAGACTTCTTGTATCCAATGAGGAAGCAGACAAATTTTACCGAAGTGTTTTAAAATTGATTGAAGAAGATAACAAGGTAAACCTAAATACTTTGGTTTTTTGGAAAAACGCCTAAAGCTTAATCAACTAATTGAAATGGAAATAACTCTTATTTTTACAACCATTTTGTCAATATTCATGATCATCTTGGCAGTGAGAGTTCTGGATTTAAGAGGTAGTCCAGTAACCAAGTCTTTCCATAAACCTAACAGAGAAATCGATCCAAATGATCTAGAGAGAGCTATTCGTGGCCATGGCAATTTGATCGAATATGCTCCCTTATTTTTGATTTTAATGCTTACTCTTGAACTAAGTGATGCATCGGTAACACTGTTGTATATTGCTGGAATAATTTTTTCTCTGGGCAGGCTAATGCATGGCATAGCTTTTTCTTTTATGAGAAAAAATGTTTTTTTAAGAATAGGAGGAATGTCGTTAACTTTCGTAGGTTTTTTTATTCTGATTATTCCTGCTTTAGAAATAGTCATTTCATAATTAAAAGATGAATTTACTTGCAGGTTCAACTGGATTTCTCGGAAACAATATTCTTAAAGAATTAGGTTTTAACAAGAGTCCTACCATTGCCTTAGGAAGAAGGGCTGTGCCCAACTTACCTGAGGACTCAAAGGAGCTGTTAGCTGACTTTGATAATCTTGAGGAATTAAATCTTCCCCAAATTGATCATGTCTATCTTTCTTTGGGATATCCTTTGATCTACCACAACGTTATGGGCCTGATGAGTGCAAGTCTTAAAAAAGACTTTTTCTTGGTAGATTTTACTTATCAGCTAGAAATAGCCAAAAAAGCTAAAGAAGCAGGTGCGAAAAATATTTCTCTTATTTCGGCAGTAGCGGCAAATTCAAATTCCTGGAATTATTATCTTAAAACCAAGGGCATGCTTGAAGAGGAAATAATTAAACTTAATTTTGAAAGTACTAATATTTTCCAGCCAGGTCATCTCACGGGAAACAAGTTTAGGCTAGATATACTTCTGGCTGATTTAATATCTTTAATTTTTGATCGCTTTTTAATTGGTTCTTTAAGAAAATTTAGAAGCATTTCTGCAAAAAAGCTCTCTGCAGCAGTTGTTAAAAATTCTCTGCAAGCAAAAGTGGGAATCAATTACTTTGATTACAAAGACTTTATATAAAAAGTTCTAAATTAATTTATTGCACATACTTTTTCCTATTGATAATCTCTTTGATGGAGAGAAATTATGGAAAAGACTTTTGATTATGTAGTTGTTGGAGCAGGTAGCTCCGGATGTGTGATGGCCAACAGGCTTTCTGAGAATGGCAAAAACTCGGTACTAATTTTAGAGGCAGGGGGGAAGGATAAAAACATGTTTATTCACATGCCTTCTGGATATTCACAAATTGTCCCAACCAAAAATGACTTTAATTATGGGTTTGAAACCGAACCAGAAGAAACTACCAATAATCGTCCTTTATATTGGCCGAGAGGAAGAGGTTGGGGAGGCTCTTCCTCAATCAACGCAATGATTTACATCAGAGGCCATGCTTATGATTATGATCTATGGAGACAACAAGGTAACGAAGGGTGGTCTTATGATGATGTTTTGCCTTATTTTAAGAAGGCTGAAAATTTTCATGGTGACGGAGATGAAGAATTCCATGGCTATAGCGGACCTTTGCATGTGAAAAAATCCGATAGAGAGGATGATCTGCTACTTGATAAATTTATCGAAGCAGGTGAAGAAGCTGGCTTTCCATTAACAAGAGACTTTAATGGAAAAGAGCAAGAAGGCTTTTCCAGATATGAACATACGATAAACGATACTCCTAGAGGTCCTAGAAGATGGAGTTCAGCCCAAGCTTACCTGCATCCGGCACTAAAAAGAAAAAACCTATTTAACGAAACCAATGTAACTGTCGATAAATTGATATTTGATGGGAAAAAAGTAAAAGGTATTGAGTATGTCAACGAAAAAGGCGTGAGAACGTCCTGTTTTGTAAATCGCGAAGTGATTCTTTCTGCAGGAGCATTGGGCTCACCTCAAATTCTGATGCGAAGCGGTATTGGAGACTCTAATGACATTACCAAGCACGGCATTGAAATGGTTCATGAACTCAAGGGAGTGGGTAAAAACTTACAAGATCATTATGGAGTTACTAGTGCTTTTTATGCAACGCAACCTGTCACTCTGCACAGATCAGCTTCTTGGCTCAGCACGCAAATTGCTGGAATAAAATATTTATTATTCGGTACAGGAGATGCTGCCTACCCTCCATGTAGTGGCGGCGCATTCATTAAGTCTAGCCCCGACAAAGATTTACCTGACACCCAATTACATTACGTATCTGTTCAGAGCCAGGATCAACATTTCAGAGAAGGAGTTACCTTAGATCATGGATTTGGGTGTATAGCATATATTTGTAGACCCCAGAGTAGAGGTCACTTAACTCTTAAAAGCTCAGATCCAAATGATGAACCATTGCTTTATCCCAATTATCTTTCTGAAGAGGAAGACGTCATCGATACTAGAAATGCTTTTAGAGAAACGAGAAGGATTCTCATGCAACCGGCTTTTGATCCATATCGAGGCGAGCCATCCAAGCCAGGCCCTGAGTTAAATGTCGATGATGACGATGAACTGGATAATTGGGTTAGAGAGACAGGCGAAACCTTATATCACCCGGTGAGTACTTGTAAGATGGGAAGCGATGAAATGAGCGTTGTTGATGATAAATTAAAGGTTCATGGGATAGACGGACTGAGAGTTGTTGATGCTTCAATTATGCCTACTTTAATTGCCGGAAATACAAATGCTCCAGCAATCATGATTGCTGAAAAAGCTGCTGACTTAATAAACCAAACTTCTGTTTCTTAAAAAAATGAGAAGAATTGTCACCGGTCATAATGAAGAAGGTAAGTCTGTAATTACGATAGATGGTCCTCCAGCAAGATCAATAGGCGAGGAAGCGGGAGGTCTGTTTGAGATATGGAATACGGATGGATCTGGCTTTGATACAAAATCGAAAACGGATCGTGCGGATATAGATATTCTCCTTTCGCCCGTTAAAAGCGGAACCAAGTTTAGATATTTTCAGATAAATCCAATTCCAGAAGGAATTCCTCAAGAAGCTATTGAAGCTGCTACGGCTGAAGCTTTCGAAAAAATTGGCGCTGCTCATCACAGAGTAGATACTTCCAGAAATGCTGCCATGCATGAAACCGATACGATTGATTACATCATTCTTTTGAAGGGTGATGTAAGCCTGATTCTTGATGAGGAAGAAGTCAGATTAAAGCCTTATGATGTCGTTGTGCAAAGAAGAACCAATCACGCTTGGGTAAATCATGGTACCGAGCCCGCTTTGTTGATTGCAGTGCTCATTGACAGCAGTTTGGTCTAGAAAATTGAAATTCTTACCTTTAAGCCTTCAAAAAAATTGTATCCAAGGTGTTTTTTATTTAGACTGCATCTCCGGAGAGAATTTATGAACCTGCAACTTCTTACAGACAAACTGGCAATATCATTGTCCACCATTTGTGTATTGCACTGCCTTTTCATGCCTTCTTTTCTGATTTTGTCTTCTTGGTTCGTTGCTTTTTCTATAAACAATGAATTTGTGCACTACGCAATTTTATTTGCGGCTGTTCCAGTGAGTGCTTATGCGCTAGTTAAAGGCTATCTTAATCACGATGAGTTGTCTTATTTTCTATATGGCATCTTTGGACTATCCGTTCTAGTTTTCGCGGTATTAACAGCAAGTATTTTTGGTGAGATCGGAGAAAAGTCTCTTACGGTCTTAGGTTCTTTATTTGTTATTTATGCCCATTATAAAAATCATCAGATTTGTAAAGAATTAGATTGTGATTGTCACGAAGCTTAAATTAGATAAATATTTTTTTTCTAAGAATTTTTTTACATTTTTAATAATATTTTTCAGCTTTTCTCTTTCAGCAGACCCCCTACAGAAAGCAGTCAATAATGAGTTTCGTGATTTAAAAAATACAACAAGAGACATTTATCGAAATCCTTATGAGACATTATCTTTTTTTGAACTAGAGCCATCTATGACTGTTGTAGAGCTTTCTCCTGGTGGAGGTTGGTACACTGAAATTTTAGCTAGTTATCTAGATAATTCTGGAACTTTGATTGCAGCGCACTTTGACAGAAACTCATCAAATAATTATTTAAAAAAAAGCAGAATAAATTTCGAAAAAAAAATTAGTTCTGAAGCAATTTATAACAAAGTAAAGATAGTAGATTTAACTTCTAAACTTTCAGAGCCAGGATCGGTAGATGCAGTCCTTACTTTTAGAAACCTCCATAACTGGCTTGGGCCAATGATGGATAAAGTTTTTTCAAACACTTTTACAGCACTTAAATCAGGCGGGATTTTTGGCATTGTTGAGCATAGAGCCTTGAAAGGCACTTCAATGGAAGATATGAAAAAAAGCGGCTATGTTACTGAAGACCATGCGATCAAAATTGCAGAAAAACATGGTTTCAGGTTAGTTTCTAGATCTGAAATAAACGCTAATCCTAAAGATACAAAAAACCATCCAAAAGGAGTTTGGACTTTACCGCCATCTTTGAGACTCAAAGAAAAAAATAAGGACAAATATGTCGCTATCGGAGAAAGCGACAGAATGACTCTTTTATTCAAAAAGCCATAAGACTATTCTTTTCAGAGTCTTAAATTTGGCAAATCAAATAAAAATTATTATCATTTTTAAATGCTTAAGCAGGAACAAACTAGGCTTTTAAAGGGTTTATTAAATCACTTAGATGCAAAAACCAATGTTGATGCAGGAGGAATAATCAAAGCTCCAGCAGAAACCTATACTTCCAAAGAAAGGTTTGATCTTGAATGGGATTCGTTTTTTCAAGATTATCCACAAATAATTGGCATGTCAGGAGATCTTGCAGAACCCAACAGTTTTATAACGATTGAAGATTTTGGCCCCCCAATTATTGCCACTAGAGATGCTGATGGTAAATTTAAAGCTTTCGCCAATGTATGTTCTCATCGAGGCGCTCAAATCGAAACTGAAAAAAAAGGCTTAAAGTCAAAGTTTTCTTGTCCTTTTCACGGCTGGACATTCGATAATCAAGGATCTTTAGTTGGATATCCTAAAAGCGATCACTTTGGCAAAATTGATAAAGATTGTTACGGTTTAACCGAACTACCTTGTTTAGAAAAGTATGGCTTCTTGTGGGTTCACCCCAAAGCAGACGGCAAAATAGATCTAAAAAATTTACTTGGAGATAAACTTGAAAAAGAATTTGCTGCTTGGGACTTTGATAAATTGGTTCTTTCAAATGAGGAAGAATACAAAACTGATATGAATTGGAAATTAGCAATTGATACGTTTGGCGAAACTTATCATTTTTCTGTCCTACATAAAGATTCTCTTTTTCAATCTTTTCATGGGAATTGTCAAATGTTTGATAGTTTCGAAAGGAATGGCAGGTTGATACTTTGCAAAAGAGATATAGATGAAATGAGAAAACTGCCCGAAGAAGATTGGAATATAACCACTGGAACTTTACCGGTTTACTATTTATTTCCGAATATCATCTTCATGCCTACACCAGAAGGAGCATTTCTTGTTAAGGAGTATCCTTTGGAAAATTCGCCTCATAAAAGCATTTCAAAGATCTCATTTTATTTTTATCCGGAAGCCATAGAAATGGCAGATAAGATGGGAGTTTCTCCAGAAACCGGTCAAAATCCTTTAGAAGAACTATATAGTGCTTTTGGTAGTGTTATCAGAGACGAGGATTATGTTGTTGCCGCTTCATCTCACAAAGGACTAAAATCTGGCAACATAGATTTTCTAACTTTTGGAAGAAATGAACCGGCTTTGCATCATTATCATAATACCTATAGAGAAGCCTTAGGCTTGCAAAAACTTCCAATAATCGAATCCTAAGATGATAGATTTATATTATGCTCCAACCCCGAATGGCTGGAAAATATCCATCATGCTTGAAGAATGCGAAATGGATTATCAGGTCGTACCGGTAAATCTTGGCAAAGGCGATCAATTTACCCCAGAATTTTTAAAAATCAGCCCAAACAACAGAATGCCTGTGATTGTAGATCATGAAAATATTATTAATGGAGAGCCAATAAGCATCTTTGAGTCCGGAGCAATATTGATGTATCTGGGAGAAAAAGCTGGAAAATTTTTCCCCCAAAAATCTCCAGAGAGAGAAAAGGTTTTAGAGTGGTTGTTTTGGCAAGTAGGCGGATTAGGACCCATGGCAGGCCAAGTAAGTCATTTCGTTAACTACGCACCAAATTTTCCAGGAGATCACTCTTATTCAGAAGAACGATACAAAAATGAATACGATAGATTGCTTGGCGTAATGGATAGAATTCTTAATGAGCGAGAATACTTAGCTGGCGATTACTCCATTGCGGATATGGCATCTTTTCCTTGGGTAACTGCCTATAAGAGATACGAAGTAGATTTAGATCTATTCTCGAATGTCCGCAGATGGTTTGATGCAATAAAATCCAGGCCTGCTGTTCGCAGAGGAATTGATGTAGGCAAGGAAGCAAGAAATTTTGGTGAAGGCATTTCTAAAGAAAGTTTAAAGACCATGTTTAAACAAGATGCCAAAAGCATTGCTGAAATGGCGAAGAAAAAAGAAAAAGAATAAACTCTATAATTTTTTTTCGATAAGCTGAATTCTATCGTTTCCGAAATACATGTCTTCTTTTTCTAAAAAGAAAGTTGGTGAACCAAAACCTTTACGATCCATTAATTCCTGTGTGTTTTTTACAAGTCTCTCTTTGGTTTCTGGTAACGCAATAAATTCTAAGAAATCATCAGCTTTTGTCGATAGAGAAGTGACAATTTCATTCAAACAAGCATCGCTTGAAATGTCCTTACCTTCTGTCCAATAAGCTTTAAAAACTTTTTCTAAGTATTCCTCTATATCTTTGTTTTTATCAATAAAGTAAAAAGCCCCGCGCATAGACTTTACGCTATTGATTGGAAATATTTTTGGCCAGTTGAAAACTATGTTCCTTTGTTTTGCCCAATCTGCCATGTCCTTTTGAGAATATTCCAATTTTTCCTTAACTGGATTTTTTCTGCTTTCGTAAACACTTGGATTTGTCGAATTGAAAATTCCGCCAACTAAAATGGGTTTCCAAATTATTTCAAATTCTTTGTTTTTTTGAAGTTCTAAAATCCCCCTAAATGAAAGGTAGGTCCAAGGACTACTGCAGTCTAGGTAATACTCAATTTTTTTCATCGTCGATATAATTTTTATTTGTTAATACTTTATAATCTTACCTCTTAACAATTCAAGCTGCTCACTTAGAGGGGGAAAAATGGAAGAAGACCAAAAAAGACTTGCCGATGCATTGGAAGAGTTGAAAGATCACAATTTCATGAAAATTCATGAATCTGCATGGAAGTTCATGTATTACAACCTTTTGCGAGGTTTGGCGATTGGTCTTGGCTCTGTTGTTGGCGCCACAGTGCTTGTAACTATCTTTATACAAATACTTGCCCAGTTTGAATTTATTCCCATCATTGGAAATTGGGCTCACGAAGTAATAGAAATTATAGAAAAGTTAGATAAATCTGGATGAGCAAAGTACTCACTTTTATTGCTCTTTCAGGAGGATGCGTAGTTCCTGTATTTATGGACCTTGGAAGCAGTCACCTTTTTAATGAGCTTTGGGATGCGCATGCTAGGTCTCACTTAGTATGGATGATTGCAAGTTTCTTCTTAATTTTTATTTTAGGCAGCTACTTCTTATTCATTGAAAAAAATGAACTCATTCCCGCAATGATGAGTCTTTGCGTTTTGCTAGGGTATGCAATTTCTGCCCTGACAATAAATTTCTATGGAGGAGTTTTTCTTGGAGAAGGCGGCGTAGAGCCCGAACCATTTGGTATTCCAATAAACCTTATTCATTTTTCATCTATGTTATTCTTGCAGCTGCTTGCATTAATCTTAATCTTTAAAAAAAATATTCTGCGTTAAAAAATTGAAAGAAATTTCTAAAATTCCAGGTACTTTTTTTCAAAAAAAAGTTTGGCAAGAATTGCTAAAAATCCCAAAAGGACAAACAAGATCATATAAAGAAATAGCAATTGCAATCGGTAATCCCAAAGCCGCAAGAGCCGTTGCAAACGCTTGTGGAAAAAATCCTTATCCTATAAAAATACCTTGTCACAGAGCAATAAAATCAGATGGATCAACAGGAGGGTACAGTGGGGTAGGAGGCTCAACCACCAAGCTAAGATTATTAAAAGAAGAACTTAAAACCTAGTCGGTTTCTTTAGCTTTATATTTTTTTAAAGCTTCTTGGTATTCTTCTTCTGAAAGTTTATGCCAACCGATGCATTTACCTGTTGGACTTCTTCCACAGCCACAATCCATATTTCATCTCCTAATTGAGTGTAACTTTTTTTAGTTGTCCAGGCTTTAAAATTTCAAAAAAGGTTTTAGGCAGTCCATTTTTTGTCAAGGCTTCTTCAAGCAAAGCTGGTGGCTCCAACGTTTCTTCATCTGTAAGTTGGAACGTTCCCCAGTGCATGGCGTAATTTTTCTTTGATCCTAAATCAAGAGCAACCTGCAAAGCCTCTTCAGGGTTTACGTGATTTGCCTTCATAAACCATTGTGGCGCATATGCTCCAATTGGAATCAAAGAGAGATCAGGTTTACCGAGTTTTGCTTGAGTATCTTGGAAATCTTTAGAGTAACCTGAATCTCCTGCATGAAAGCTTTTAAAATTTGGAAAGGACATGAACCATCCACCCCAAAGACTTTTATTTCTGTCTGCTAAACCTCTAGCCGACCAATGCTGAGTAGGAGTGAAAGTAAATTTAGTCCCTTTTATTTCAATGTTTTCCCACCATAAAAATTCTTTAGTATTTTTAATACCTTTTCGATTTAAAAGTTTTTGATCTCCTTTTGGCACTAGAAACAAAGTTTTGGGATTCTTTGCTGAAAGTTTTTTTAATGAAGGGATGTCCAAATGATCATAATGATTATGACTTACCGTAACGACATCTATTTCAGGCAAGTCAGTAATTTGCATGGCTGGAGGAATAATCCTTTTTGGCCCCGCTATCTTAACCGGAGAAGCCCGATCAGAAAAAACCGGATCAGTTAGGACAACTGTTCCTTCTATATTAATTAAAAAGGTAGAGTGTCCGATCCAAATTAAGTAGTTTTCCCCGAGCTCAGAAAAGTTTTTCCATTCATCTGATGATTCTATTTTTATTGGGGTTGGTCTTTTTCTATTGAAGCTCCACTTCAAAAAGTCTCCAAAACTTTTTAAATTTGGCATATTGTTGGTATTTTTAAATCTCTCGTCAGACATAAGAAGACTGGAAAATAAAATAAGGAATATTAATTTTTTTTGCATAGAAATCAGCTCGCATTTCGAAGCGCTATTGTAATCTTATTGAATCTAAAACATAGAGAAATTTATTCAAAACATTTTAGATATGTATAATTCCTCTCCGATGAGAATTTTAAGAAAATTATTGATGTTTTTTGGACTGTTTTTTGTTGCTGCCGGAGCAATCTCAAGTTTTTTAGGCGAACTAATCGGATTTGTTATTTTTTCTGGTTCACAGAACCTTTTGATTTCTTCTATGGGAGTAGTTATTTTTTGGCTGTCTCTTGAGCGAGTTCATCCTGAAGGTTATAAGTTTTTTTTGATATTCATTTTACTTTCTTCTTTATTGGGTTTTTTTTACTTTCCTCTGGGAATTCTAGGTTTCCTTTTAACGATTTTCGTTTTATGGTTTTTTAGAGATCCAGAAAGAATAGTTCCTTCGCCTGAAGCAGGCATAATTTCTCCTGCAGATGGCGTTATCTGCAAAATAGAAAAAACCTTTCCACCTAATGAGGTAAAAAGTTCTGAGAAATTACTAAAAATTTCGGTCTTTATGAATGTTTTCAATGTCCATGTAAACAGAGCTCCAGTTGCAGGTAACATCAAAGACATAATCTATGTTCCTGGCAAATTTATAAACGCCAGTTTGGACAAGGCAAGCGAACATAATGAGCGTAATATTCTCGTGCTAGAAAATAATAAAAATGAAGAAATCATTGTGGTTCAAATAGCAGGGCTAATTGCAAGAAGAATCCTTTCTTTTGTGAATCTTTTTGATTCACTAAAGGTTGGTGAAAGATTTGGTCTTATAAGGTTTGGTTCCCGTGTTGATGTGTATCTTCCTTCCAATTACGATCCAAAAGTGGAACTGGGACAAAAGGTCACTGCTGGAGAGAGCATCATTGCGAGTTAACAATTATGTCTGAAAGAAGCATCAAGAATTTTATTCCAAACTTAATCACTTTAACTGGGCTTTGTTTTGGTCTCAGCTCTATAAGGTTTGCAGTTTTAGAAGATTTCAAAGCTGCAGTTGTGTGCATTCTTATTGCTGCAATTTGCGATGTCTTAGACGGATTATTTTCAAGACTCTTAAAAACTCAATCTGATTTGGGAGCAGAGCTTGACTCACTGGCTGATTTTTTGAGTTTTGGAGTGGCTCCTGGAATTTTAGTTTATTTTGGAATTTTAGAAGAATTAGCTATTTGGGGATATCTTGCTGTTACTGCCTTTATTGTTTTTGCTTGTTTAAGGCTTGCTATATTCAATTTAAATTTACCGCCAACAGAGGATGCTCAAAAACAAGGTTATTTTTTAGGAGTACCAACTCCATCAGGTGCAGGGCTGATTTTGCTACCCTTGATTCATTCTTTTCTCGGTTTCAATTGGGGGATAGAAAACCCTGAGGTGGTCGCAATATATACCAGTCTAGTTGGCTTGCTGATGGTCAGCAAAATTCCAACATTTTCATTTAAAGAATTAAACATAACCGTAAATAGGAAGTTTTTCCTAAGGTTTTTTGTCGGTTTCGTAGTTTTAGTTCTACTTATGATAAATTTTTTATGGCAGTTTCTATCTGTGGTTGGAATCCTTTATATTATTGGCATACCTGTGGCATATTTTATCTTTCGTAAAAATCGTCTAAAAAAATCTTCAGATAATCTAACCAATTAACTTAGTAGAAATTCGTTTTCTTTTGTTTTGTGATCTCTCCTTTCGTCTGGTTTTATCATTTACTTTTCCAACTAGCTGACCACATGCAGCCATAATGTCTTCTCCTCTAGTGGTTCTTACAGTTGTAATGTAACCTTGTTTTTGAAGGAATTTTTTGAAAGTTTCCACTCTCATATTTGAAGGTCTTTTGTATTCTGTTCCAGGAAATGGATTGAAGGGAATCAAATTAATCTTGCTTGGAATATCTCTTAATATTTCTGCTAATTCTTTTGCATTGTCTAAAGAGTCGTTTACTTTATTTATTAAAATGTATTCCATGGTAGTTTTTCTTTGATCACCACATTTTTCTACGTAACGCGTTACCGCATCCAAGAGCTTTTTAATTGGATATTTTTTGTTTAGGGGCACCAAGTCATCACGTAACTTGTCATTGGGAGCGTGAAGGGAAATGGTTAATGCTGCATCGGTAACTTCCGAAAGCTTATCTATCATTGGCACCAATCCAGAGGTACTTAAAGTAACCTTTCTTTTGGAAAGTCCATATGCTTTATCGTGCATCATCAAGTTCATAGCTTCAGTTACTGGTTCGAAATTCAGCAAAGGCTCTCCCATACCCATCATCACAATGTTTGTTACATTCTTTGAACCGTGATCTCTGGGTGTTCCAAAAGAATTTTCCGCTACCCAAACTTGTCCTATGATTTCTGCTGTCGATAGGTTTCTTGAAAAGCCCTGTTTTCCAGTAGCACAAAAACTACAGTCAACAGCGCAGCCCACTTGAGAGGAAACGCATAAAGTAGCCCTTTTACCCTCAGGAATTAAGACCATCTCAACTAAATCACCTTCTCCAACACTTAATACCCATTTCCGAGTGCCATCTTTAGAATCTTTCTCATAAACAATTTCTGGGGGCTTAATTTCTGTTTTTTCTTCCAAAATACACTTTAGGTCCTTTGACAGATTGCTCATCTCATTAAAGTTTGAAATTCCTTTTTGATGAATCCATTGAAAAACTTGTCTAGCTCGATAGGGCTTTTCTCCTAAAGATACGAAAAATTTTTCCATGGCATCTAAAGACATACCAAGAAGATTTGTTTTCATAATTTAAAGCTCAAATAGATTTTTTATCGGCTTGCCATCTTTTAGGTTAGCGACATTTTCAAGAAAAAGATTAAACGATCTCGGCAGAGACATTAAGGAGTGGGCTGAATCATGAGGAGTAATGTAACAATTGCTTGCCTCCCAAAGAGGAGAGTCTTTCTCTAGAGGTTCTTTTCTTGTGGTATCCAAAGCCGCAGCAGCAATTTCACCAGTATTTAATGCTTCCGCAAGATCTGCTTCATTCACAGCACTGCCTCGACCGACATTAATGAACATACTTTGCGGGTTCATTTGTTTGAAAACTTTTTTGTCAATTATATTTCTTGTATGTTCGCTATCCGGCAAAACCGTGACAAGAAAATCTGCAAAAGGCAACATATCCATTAAATATTCTGGAGTTTTGACTTCGTCAGCAAATTCACAAGTAACAGGCGATCTTCTAACACCAGTAACGTTCATTTCAAATGACTTTGCAATTCGAGCAATTTCTTTTCCTATACCCCCATATCCATAAATGAGTAAATTCTTATTCGTTAATTCCCCGTCTCCTCCATTTGGCATCCATTTTTTTTCTTTTTGCAGTTCAATATGAAGATCAATTCTTTTGTTCCATCTCAACATTTGCGCTAAAACGTAATTGGCCATAGGTTTGCCATATATGCTGCTTGCATTTGCAACGATTGCGTTCGTTTCTTTCAAGACTGCTTGCAAAAAAGGATCATCCATTCCCGAATATCCGCTTTGAATGAATTTAGCTTTTTTCGCAACTTCCAACATAGGTTCGAAAAGATGTTTGTGGTCTCGCACCGCAAAAAGAAATTGATAAGACAAAAATAAGGCATCAACTTCCGGAACATCTCCCCAAGCAGGATTTGTATGATCCTCAGGGTTCAGCACAATAATTTCCATATTAGGATCAAGCATTAGAATTTCTGATTCATAAAGTTTGCTTATCAGGCTATCGACTACTATTTTCATTGGTTTCTTTTTTTAGATGGGGCAATTTAAACCAGAAGTTTTTAGAAAACAAGAATATTGATTTAACTGGCTATATAATGTTCCGAAAAATGACAGAACTCACCATCACAGATGTTTATGCCTTTGGCGTTCCTATCATATTGGCCCTTATTTTATTTGAGGTCTTGATTTCAAACTGGCAAAACAAGAATTACTACAACTCTGGCGATACTTGGTGTACCTCAGGACTTCTCTTTGGAAATATCTTAATGGGATTTGCCATCAAAGGATCCATTGTTGGGTTTCATTTCTTTTTATATCAGTTTCGAATTGTTGATTTAGTAATGATCTTGCCAAATTGGGTTTTATGGATCTTAACTTTCGTTTTAATAGACTTAGTATTTTATATTTATCATAGGCTTTCTCATCGGGTTAGATTTCTTTGGGCAATTCATATGAGTCATCATTCCAGCGAAGAAATGAATTTTGCAGTTTCCTTCAGACAAGCATGGTTTGGCCCAATTTCAAAAGTGCCTTTTTTTATGGTGTTACCAATTTTAGGCTTAGACCCCTTAATGATTGCAATAGCTGGAGTCATAAGTACTTTATGGGGGGTAGTGGGGCATACCCAAATTATTGGCAAGTTAGGGCCCCTGGAATGGCTTTTTAATACTCCTTCCCACCATAGAGTTCATCACGGCTCAAACCCAGAATACATAGATAAAAATTATGGAAACTTACTTATTATTTGGGACCGCTTGTTTGGTACTTTTCAGCCTGAAGAAAGTCCTGTGAATTACGGTCTTGTAAATAATGTAAACACCTTTAACCCAGTTAAAATAACATTCATGGGCTGGAATAAAATATTTCTTGATATGAAAAAAGCTTCAAGCTTGAGACAAGCCATAGACCATTTTTTTGGCCCACCAACCACTCACGAAAAAGAAGCTTTGAATTAGTTCAGAAAAGCTTAGGTAATAATGAAGACAACAATTATCAATTGGCTGCTAGTTTTATTTGTGAGTCTTAGCTGGGGAGCTTCTTTTATGTTTACACGCTTAGTAGTAGAAGAAATTTCTCCTTCTCACTTAGTGTCAATAAGGCTATTACTTGCTGCTCTTCTATTAGGGCCTTTGTTTATTAATAAGGAAGAATTTTTAAAGATGTCTAAAGTGATTCCCTCTTTGATTTTGCTTGGAATTATAAATGCCGCTTTGCCTTTCTTTCTTTTTGCTTGGTCTGCTCAAGAACTTACCGCTGGTATGCTTTCTATATTAAATGGAACTTCACCTTTATTTGCCCTAATTATTGCAATCTTACTTTTTAGACAAAATACCACCTTTCTCCAAGTAATTGGTCTTTTAGCAGGATTTATTGGTCTCTTAATTTTTATAGGACTCGATGAAATTAGAGTAGTATTTTTCCCAGTAACTTTATGCCTAATTGGAGCTTTTTGTTATGCATATTCAAACAATGTCTTATTTAAATTGAACCATATAAATTCATCTGCTCTTGCTTCTGCAACTATGCTGTCAGGTTTTATTTTTTCAATTCCATTATTTCTGTCTGAACCACAATCTTTTTCATTTGATCTGTCACTAAAAACTTATTTAGCAACATTATTCCTTGGACTAGTTTCAACAGGCATCTCATTTATTGCTTATGTTGTTTTGTTACAAAGATCCTCCCCAGTTCAAGCCTCTTCGATAATTTTCTTGGTACCCATAACAGGAATTTTCTGGGGGGCAATATTTTTAAATGAGGCTATAGATCAGAAGGTCATACTTGGCTCTTTGTGTATTTTAATTGGTATAGGACTAACAAATATTTTTAAACCTAAAAAACTTTTGAGAGATTAATTAAATAATCTTCAAAACATTTTCTGGCGGCCTGCCAACTATAGCTTTAGACCCTTTTACAAAAATTGGTCTTTCAATGAGCTTAGGATATTCAATCATTAAATTAATGATTTCTTCATCTGAAATATTAGAATCTTTTAAATTATTCTCTTTATATGCAGGTTCTCCTCTCCTCAAAAGATCTCTTGGACAGATACCAAGTTTTTGAATTATTTCTTTCAAAAAATCTTTTTCGAGCTTCTCATCGAGATACATGAAAACCTCAAAATTTTCTTTTTCTTGCTCAAGGAGATTTAGGGCTTGTCTAGACTTACTGCATCTAGGGTTGTGAAAAAGAAAAGCTTGAGTCATTTAATCTTCTAACAAAAGTGCTTCTGTTCCAAGATTATCTCCAAAAGAGGTGTCGTAGTCATCTAGTTCATCCAAAATCCATCGAAAACTAATGCAGTCACATAAGCGAGATCCTTTAGCCTCTAAGTCTTCTTCTAGTGACTCAAAATTTACATCATCGGAAAAGGGCACTCTAAAACGAGCTTGAGTTTTTACTTTAGGAATAGGCGTTGCATCTTCAAAAGAAACGCCAACTAGCTGCAGTTCATAGCTTTCCGCTTCCGGAAAGCTCTCAAATTCGAAAAATTCTTCAAAATCATAAATATTTTCTGCAACAAAATGACCAGCTAAAAAACCTTCAAGCAATGAAACTATCTTTTCAAAGTTTTTCTCACCATCTTCTTTCCATAAATCGAAAGCTTCTTTGAATTCGCTTGGGAGACTCTCAAAATCATCTGGTTGCTCTGCAACATCCCACCATTCCATATTTCCATAGACAGTTCTTTCAATCATTTTTTTCCAATAAATTAGTTAATAAATTAATATACTTCATATCTTAAAATCAATTTAAATGGATAGTCTATTTATTTTTCTCGCAGGCCTAATGGCTGGAATGATCTTGTTTCAAGCAGCTTTGAATGCTCCTACTATTTTTAAAGTGTACTCCGAAGAACAAGCCGGACCTTTTTTAAGAGCTATTTTTCCAAAATTATTTTTAAATGTGGCAGTTCTTAGTCTCATGGGTTTTATCTTATCAATAATTGGTGATCGTCTTTCGCTTCAGGCACTATTCTTTGTTTCTTTGCTATTTATGAGCATTTCTTATTGGATTGTTCCGGCAACAAACAAAGCAAGGGACGAAGGAAGAGATAAAAGTTTTAAGTATCTGCACTTATTGAGTGTAATACTTACTTTATCCACTTTAGTACTCTGTCTTATAATTTTGGTCGTCACCTAAGATGGAAAAACAATTCAATGTTTTTGAAGAAGAAATAGAGGAATGTTGTTCAAATCCCATTACTGGTTTTTTTCGTGATGGATTTTGTCACACCGATAATTTGGACCAGGGCCTGCATGTTGTTTGTGCGTATATCACAGAGGATTTTTTAGAGTTTTCTAAATCTCGAGGCAATGATCTTTCAACGCCAAGAGATGAGTTCAACTTTCCTGGGCTAAAAGAAGGCGATCACTGGTGTGTTTGTGCAGAGAGATGGAAAGAAGCTTATGAAAATGACAAAGCGCCAAAGATTTATTTGAGAAGAACAAACAAGAAATCTATAAAAATTATAGATTTAGAGGTGCTTAAAAAATATGCAATTGATTTAGATTAAGCCTTTTTTATGACTATAGATTACACAAAGACACAAAAAATAATTCATTGGCTTATGGCAATCATAATCATGCTAGATCTTAATGTCGCCCAAAAGTTTGGCGGCAATATGGAGTTATGGGACAGACTTGAGTCACGAGCCGATCATGCAACAGCTGGCATGATCGTAACTTTTCTATTTATTCTGAGAATAGGATTACGATATTTTTATGGAGCTCCAAAACTTCCATCAACGATGCCTGCCTGGCAGGTTGTTTCTGCAAAATTAGGACATTCTTCTTTATATTTTCTTATGGCGGGTCTCATAATAACTGGAATATCTATGGCGAGCTTTGCGTCAGACCCAATAATAGTTTTCGGTATTGATTTGGCTTTTGCGCTTCACAATCAAAGCACCTTTCATCTAATTAGAGATTTCCATGAGTTTTGTACAAACGCAATCATACTATTAATTATCATCCATATTGGCGCAGCTCTGTATCATCATTTTTTTGCAAAAGATGATACAACTTCAAAGATGCTTAAATTTTGGCAAACAAAAACTAATGCACAATAAGAAAAACAAACATAGAATTCATCATGAATCTTCTTACTAGATTTATTCTCTCAAGAGCAATAAAACGTGCTGCAAAGAAAAGTTCCTTAATCAATTTACCTATTGCTACTTATGCAAATGACTACATAACCCAAAAAATCATTCTAGATGGTTGGTTTGAGAAAAGAGAGCTTTACGCTTTAGAAAAGTTCTTTTCGTCAATGCAACTCAATAAAAAGATTTGCATAGACGCAGGCGCTAACATTGGTAATCATTCATTATTCTTTTCAAGAATCTTCGAGAAGGTTTTTTCTTTCGAGCCAAATAAAGAAGTTTTTAAGCTTTTAGAGATCAATGCCTCATCAGTGAGCAATATTAAGCCTCTTAATTTAGGGCTGTCCGATAAAAAAGAAGCTTTAAAAGCTTTTGTTGATAAGGGAAACCTTAGCTCAGGTAAAATTGTTGAAGATTTAGATTCAAATGAGATCTTTCAGGTTGAGAAACTTGATAATTTTAAGTCTGAGAATAATTTAGGCAAAATATCTTACTTAAAAATAGATATAGAAGGGCATGAAGAAGCTGCCTTGAGAGGTGCTAAAGAAATTCTCATTTCTGATTCCCCAGTAGTTTCTTTAGAAATGGAGATGACAAGAAATTTAAAGAACTGTTTGTCTTCAATACAAATTTTGCAAGATTGCGGCTACAGCAAAGCATATATATTAGGAAATAGTTTTTCTGGAGGAAGAAATTCCATCTTCAAAGAAACGACTATTGCAGAATTTAAAAATAGACGGCCTAAAAGATACAAAATGGTAATGTTTTTAAAAAACTAGGAGAAATGTGATGAAATTTGATATTAAACTTTGGCTTCCCATTGGACTCGTTTATTTAGTTTTTTTTCTCTGGTATACGAATCTATCTGGCCCTCTTACAGATCAGGAAATTGAAGCCTACAAAAAAATCTATGAAGAAAGCAATTCAGCAAGAAGAGATTCTGGGCAATGGGAAAAAGCATTCAAGTTCATGAGCGAGGATGATGGCAAAGACTTTTATATGGTGAACTTTCTAGATAGGAACGAATCACCGCGAACCATGGAAGCTACTGGAGAAGGAGCAACTTCATTAGATTTGCAGATGCACTACATGGAATACATGTGGCCACAACAGTTTAAAAGAGCCTCTCATCCCGTATTCTTTGCCTTTGTTTTAAATCCTGCTCTAGACATCGTTGCCGCCCAAGGCATGGAGGACTGGGACATTGTTGCAATATTTAGATACAGGAGCAGAAGAGATTTGTTTGAAATCGGTCTGAATCCCATTTTTGATGAAAGGCATGCATACAAAGTAGAGGCATTAGATAAGACGATAGCCATCCCTGTAGAAACTCCTTTCATTACCGATTTAAGATTTGCCTTGTTTGTATTTTTGTTACTAATTGGCCAAATAATTGAAAGAATCAGAGGAAAATAAAATTCTTATGAAATTTTTCTCAAAACTATCAAAAATTAAAAAATGATGAACAGAATAAAAGCAGCTTGGGAAGGAAGGATTTCAGGTTGTTTGCTAGGAAAACCCATAGAAATTTTATCAATGAGGGAAGGAAAAGACTCTTTAGAAAATTACCTCAAAGAAGCAAAGTCTTTCCCATTGAGGGATTATATAAATCATGTCGAGCATCCTTTGATAAAAGGGTTATCAATTAATTGCTGTAAGGGAAAAATTAATAGAGCTGAACAAGATGATGATATCACTTACACAGTTTTAGCTTTAATGATGCTCGAAGAACATGGCTTAAAACTTGATACAGATGACATTGCAAGGACTTGGATTAATAAGCTGCCAGCTGGCGCTACTTTTACGGCAGAAAGAGAAGCGTACATCAGGTTATTAGAAAATATGAACTTTGATTATCAGTGGGGCGGGGAAAGAAAATTCGATATAGATGCTCTCAGCGATAATGAGTTTAATGATTGGATTGGAGCACAAATAAGAATTGATATGTATGGTTGGGTTTTGCCAGGCAATCCTGAAATAGCTGCAGATTTGGCCAGAAAAGATGCGCGCCTATCTCATAGAGGATGTGCAGTTGAATGTTCTGCATATATTGCTGCTCTCGCAGCTTTAATACCAGTTAACGAAAAGAGAATGGATGCGGTTGAAGAAGCTCTAAAATATATAGACAAGACTTCAGATGCCTATAAAGCAGTGGAAATAGGGAAAAAAAATATAGGCAAATCTTGCAACAAAATCATAGATAAATATAAAGATCTTTCCCCAGTCCATAGCCTTAATAATTTAGCCATCGTTGTTTGGGCTTTTTTAAGTTTTCAAGATTCTTTTGATGAAGCAGTAGGCGAAGCAGTTACAGCGGGATGGGATACCGATTGCAATGGAGCAACTGTTGGTGGATTGTTTGGTCTTGCTAATGGTGAGATTCCATCAAAGTGGACCGATCCTTGGAATGGAAAAGTAAACACTGCCATTTCTGGTATAGGAGAATTAAGTTTAGAAAACCTCATTCAAAGAACAGATAATCTTCGAGAAAATATAAGTTCGCAATTAAAAAAATCATAAAAAATGTCTGACTTTATTGTTTTTGGCGGCATAAATATGGATCTTTTTGCTTATCTTCCCAGATCACCTGAAGAAGGCGAAACAATTGAGGCAAACTCAATGGAATTCTTTTTGGGAGGAAAAGGAGCTAATCAAGCAGTAGCTTTGGCGAGACTAGGCGCACAGGTAAGTTTTGTTGGTACCGTTGGTAAAGATTTATTTGGCCAAGACCTAGAGTCTTTGATCGAAAGAGAAAAAGTAAATATTAAGAACTTGAGAAAGAAGAAAGGAAAATCTGGCGTTGCGTTGATTAACGTATTAGAAGATGGCAGAAATGAAGTCGTGGCTTTTTCAGGCGCTAATAAGATTTCCAAAAGTAAACAAGTCAGTAATAAGGAATTAGAAGCTTGCTTAATTGTAATTGGCACGATGGAGTTGGAAGAAGTTGAGACTTCAGATTTATTCAGGCGTGCGAAACAAAACAATTGTTTAACAATACTCAATTTAGCTCCATACAAAGAACCATCAAAATTATTATTGGAGCAAACAGATATTTTAGTAGTCAATGAGACTGAATTTTTAGGGCTTCTAAATAAGACATGCCACTCAGTTGATATTGATTTCATTGATAAGAATATTTCCTCTTTAAAAATTCCTTCACATGTAAATGTTGTCATTACTCTAGGAGATTTAGGAGCAATTGCATATGCAAATGGAAAAAGAAAATATTACAAATCAAAAAAAGTTAAAGCTATTGATACAGTTGGCGCAGGAGATTGTTTCGTAGGCGCCTTAGGATTTTCTTTTTCTAAAAATCCAGATATATTTTCTGCAGTTAAATTTGCAAATTCTGCGGCATCATTATCTGTGACCAAAAAAGGCGCTGCTAAATCAATGCCATCCTACGATGAGGTTGTAAATAACCTGTAAATTTTTTAATCTACATTTACATGAAAAATTTTAATTTTGAAAATTTTGAAAATTTGGATTTGCCTTTCAAAATAAATCGTTTGTCTCCAAACATTGGCGCAGAGCTTCTGGACATTGATTTACGACAAGATCTAGATGAAAAAACTTATAAATCAATCTATCAAGCTCTTCTAACTTACAAAGTAATTTTCTTTCGTGAACAAAATCTCACTACTGAGCAACACTTAAAGTTTGCAAAAAACTTTGGTGAGTTGGAAGTTCATCCTTTTGCCCCACACAAAGAAGGCTTTCCAGAAGTTTTATGTATTACTCATAATGAAAAAAATAAAGGCAGAGAAAATACCTGGCATTCAGACGTAACGTGGAGAGAGATACCTTCTTTAGGATCCATTTTACGAATGATTGAAGGTCCTCAAGTTGGGGGTGATACTTTATTTTCAGACATGTGTATGGCATACGAGGGGCTGCCTGATGAAATAAAGGAAAAGTTAGAAGGGGCAATTGCAGTTCATGATTTTGCCGGCTTTAGGAAAAGGTTGATTCAAGATGGAAAAAGCAATGAGGAGATAGAAACTTTAAACAAACAATTTCCTTGCCCAGAACATCCAGTGATTAGAACTCATCCAGATACCAAGCAAAAAGTTATATATGTAAACAAAGCTTTTACTCAGTATATTAAAGGCTGGGATAAGGAAGAATCTTCCGCTATGCTTAATTTTCTCTATGCACAGGCAGCAATACCTGAGTATCAATGTCGGTTTGTCTGGGAAAAGGATTCTATTGCTTTTTGGGATAATAGAGCTTGCCAACACTACGCTGTTTCAGATTATTGGCCGCAACTAAGAAGAGTTGAAAGGGTTACCGTCATTGGCGACAGACCTTATTAAAAAATAAAAAAATTACAGGAGAAGCTATGTTTAGTCATATTATGGTCGGAGCAAATGATATAGAGGAATCTAAAATTTTTTACGACAGTGTTTTAGGAGTTCTAGGTGCTAAACCAGGTTTAATGGTTCCAAATCTTACTGGTCAAACTCGCTACTTTTACTTTTTAGAGGGAATGACTTTCTGTATTTCAGAACCTATTGATGGAGAGCCTGCTACAGCAGGCAACGGCTCAACTATAGGATTCAATATAGAAGACGAAGCTCAAGGAGACAAATGGCATGCAGCTGGCCTTGAAGCAGGAGGAGTTTCTATTGAAGACGCACCTGGCGTAAGAGAGTTTGAAGGTATGAAAATGTATTTAGCCTATTTAAGGGATCCTTCTGGAAATAAGCTTTGCGCAATTAAACAACTTTAAAGTTTATGGATTATGTTCCATATGCAGTTCCGTTTTTTTTATTGGCTATTCTAGTAGAGCTTTGCTATGGATGGCTAAAAAATAAAAATACTTATCGAGCCAATGATGCTTTGTCTAGCATGTTTATGGGAGCTCTTCGGTCAACTAGTTCAGCATTGAAAATAGGTTTAGGAGGAGCGGTTTTTTTCTTTGTAGAAACCTATTTCTCTTTGCCTAGATGGGATTCAAGTTCAATTCTGACTTGGGTCATTGCCTTTGTTGCATATGACTTTTTTTATTACTGGTTTCATAGAATTAGTCATGAAAGACAAATTTTTTGGGCATCTCACGTAGCCCATCATCAAAGTGAGGATTACAATTTATCTACAGCATTAAGACAAACAGGTACAGGCTTCTTTCTCACCTGGGTATTTTATATCCCACTTTTTATTATCGGCGTACCCTCATATGTTTTTGTTTCTGTAGCTTCCATTAATTTGATTTATCAATTTTGGGTTCACACAGAACATGTTCCCAAATTAGGTTGGTTTGAGTTATTTTTTGTTTCTCCATCCAACCACAGAGTTCATCACGCTCAAAACGAGGAATACATAGATAAAAATTATGGCGGAGTATTTATTATTTGGGACAGATTATTTGGAACTTTTAAAGAGGAAGAAGACGAAGTCACTTGTATTTATGGCATAAGAGGTCCTCTTAAAACTTTCAATCCTGTTTGGGCAAATTTTCATATTTACGTGAAGATGTTTAAAGAGATCTTTCACACAAAGAATTTAAAGGATAAGTTTTATGTATTGGTTGCGCCGACTAGGTGGATTCCTAGTGACTCAGAACACTTATCTCCCAAAACTAACTTTGATGTTCAAAATTTTGAAAAATACAATCCCGACTCTACTTTTGTTTCCAAAGTCTATGCTTTTTTCCAGCTAATGTTTGTTTCTCTTCTTAGTACAATTTTTATTGAATTGGGTGAAATGAATCTAGCTCAAGGCATAGTTGTTGCTTTAGCAATGGTTTCAACAGCTTATTGTGTATCTTTGTGGTTAGATTGTAAGAAGGCTTTATTTGCAGACACGCTAAGAATAGTATTCTTTATAGGAATTTTCATAGCTTCTTTTTTCTTTCCTGAAATAGACAAATTCATTTTGCCCTTAGCAATATACTTGCTTATAAACTTTTTCTTTATCTTATTGTTAAATATCTCTTTTCAGAAAAATAATCTTTTGACGCGTTGACTGTCATAAGTTATATTTTTTTTAAATTTATTAAGGTAATTCAATATGGTAGCAAATATAGAAAAATTAGATTTTGATCCAGAAAAACTTCGACAAAAGTATAGAGAGGAAAGGGATAAACGTCTTCGACCTGATGGCAACGAACAATATAAGGAAGTAAAAGGAGACTTCTCATATTTTGTTGAAGATCCATACGTTGAAGAAAAAACCAACAGGGAGCCTTTAAAACAGCATACTGAAATTGCAATTATTGGCGGCGGTTTTGGTGGAATGCTTGCTGCTGCGAGAATAAGAGAAGCAGGATTTGATGATTTTAAAATAATTGAAAAAGGCGGGGATTTCGGAGGAACTTGGTATTGGAATAGATATCCCGGTGCTTCATGTGACATTGAATCTTATATTTATTTCCCTTTGCTTGAAGAAACTGGATTTATCCCAAAAAGAAAATATACCAACGCTCCCGAGACTCTTGAGTACTGTGGGGTTATTGCTGAAAAGTTCAATCTTTATGAAAACTCAATTTTGCAGACTGAAGTTACAGAAACAAAGTGGTCGGATGAATCTGGATTATGGACAATCAAAACCAATAAAGGGGACGAAATAACTGCAAATTTTGTGGTTCATTCAAATGGACCTTTGAATAGACCTAAACTTCCTGCAATAGATGGAATTAATGATTATAAAGGCCATACTTTTCATACAAGTCGTTGGGACTATGAATACACCGGAGGGTCTTCTCATGGAGATCTTAAAAATCTTTCGGATAAAAGAGTAGCTATCATTGGTACAGGAGCAACCGCTGTGCAGTGCATTCCGCATTTAGGCGCATCTGCAAAAGAGCTTTATGTTTTTCAAAGAACTCCTTCGTCGATTGATGTAAGAGCAAATAGAGAAACCGATGAAGACTGGTTCAATTCTATGAAGCCTGGGTGGCACGAAAAAAGAAGAGCTAACTTTGAAGGATTTTTAGCAGGAGAATTCAGTGGAGAAGATTTAGTAAATGATGGTTGGACTGAAATTTTTAGAACCATATTGGCAGCATTCAGGTCATCAGGACCATCTAAACTTAGAATGGCTTCATGGGCACTACTTGCGCCATTTAATAAAGATTTTTATAAAAAAGGTCTCAAGCCATATATGGCGGATAAATTTATGAATTTTGTCGGAAAGGAAAATATTTCAAATAAAGTAGAAATGGTAGATTTTGCGAAGATGGAACAAATCAGAGCAAGAGCTGAAGAAATAGTAAAGGATCCAAATGTTGCAGAATCTTTGAAGCCCTACTATCGACAGTTTTGTAAACGTCCATGTTTTCACGATGAATATTTAGATACTTACAATCGTGAAAATGTGACTTTGGTAGACACTCAAGGCAAGGGTTTAGATAAAATCACAGAAAAAGGTATTTTCTTCGACGGCAAAGAGTACGAAGTAGATTGCATCATATTTGCTACAGGTTTTGAGGTGGGTACTGACTACACCAGAAGAAGTGGTTATGAGATTTATGGAAGAGAAGGTCTCTCAATAATGGATAAATGGAAAGATGGTCTTTCCACTATGCATGGTATGCACAGCAGAGGTTTTCCAAACAGTTTTTTCTTTGGTCCTCAGCAAGGTGGCTTCACCGCAAACTATACTCACTCTTTAGACGAGCAAAGCATTCATTTGGCCTATATTCTGAAAACCATGAAAGAAAAGAATATGACTCTGGTGGAAGCTTCTAAAGAAGGAGAAGCAAATTGGGTGAAAACCATCATAGACAATTCAAGAGATATGCTGAGCTTTCAAGAAAGTTGTACGCCAGGTTACTACAACAACGAAGGAAAGCCTATGCAAGCTCCTCAAAACAACCCCTATGGTGGTGGAGCATTAAACTTTTTTAAATTGATGAAAAAGTGGCGTGACAAAGGCGATCTTCAAGGTCTTGAACTTAATAGTAATAATTTTAATTAATAACCAAAAGGATTGCTTGCTTAGTAAAAAAGCTCTTGAGCTCTTTGCAACATTAGTCATTTTAAAATAAATGAATTCCACAGAGCTTTTTGAACTTACTCTTGCACTAAAAATTGTTCTCTGGGTAGAAGCAATAGTTTATTTAGGCTTAGGGATATTTGAAATATTTGATGACTTCTTCAGAAAACTTCCATCATGGACAAATCTTAATGGCAAATTAAATCACTATTTGTTCATGGAAGATAAGATGCAACATAAATTTCATGCAATTGTTTGTTTCTTTTTAGGTTTCATTGCTTTAAATGGTATTTTAGAAGGAGTTGTATCTAGATTTGAAATTGAACTTTTATTTATTGGCCTCGCATTAATCATGATGCTTTTATGGATGGTTTTGCCGCCTGGAAAAATGGCAGTAGCCATGCTTCTTACTAAGCCAGAGACTTATCTTTCTATAATTATGTTTTTATTATTTGCTGATCTTGTAAGAATAGAGATTTTGATCATTTGTATTTTATTTAATATTTGGGGAATAGCAGTATTTCTCCTCAACACTAAAAAAATTATATATCCATACACCTATAAAAGATTCCGCGATGATGTCATCGAGGCTGGTATTTCAGAAGATCGAATTAAAGTTTGGGATAAGATGATTGGATATAAAGACGATTAAGCTTAAATGAATGAAGCGCTAAAAAACATACTAAATAGAAACTCTCCCAGAGAGCTCTCTAAACCTCACCCTTCCAAAGAGGAGATGGAGATTGTTTATCAAGCAGCACTTAGAGCTCCTGATCATGCTTGGCAAAGACCATCAAGATTTATTCAGGTCACTGGCCAGGGCTTGGAAAAACTTTCAGCAGTTTTTGTAGATTATGCGAAGGAAAATATTGAAGGCGTCTCAGATGCGACTTTGCAAAAATATAAAGAGGCCCCTTTTCGCGCACCAATGATAATTATCTTAATTTCTGAAATAAAAATTCACCCCAAAGTTCCTGAAATTGAACAAATGCTTTCAACTGCTGCAGCTGCAGAAAATATATTGCTTGCCTTAAATGCTCTGAATTTTGCAGGCATGTGGAGAACCGGAGTATTTGCACTAAATGAAAAAATTCAAAAATATCTCAAGCTAAATGATAATCAAAAGGTAATTGGCTATCTCTATGTAGGAACTGCTTCAGGAAAACAAAAAAAAATTCCTGAAATGAATACCTCTGAATTCGTTACAGAGTGGATTTAGGTTTTAAATGCATAGAACATTTAAAAATCTAGAAGGGAATAGTATTGCTGCTTCAGTTTTTGGCAAAGAATCTGACCCATTAGTGATTTTTTTGCATGGCGGAGGACAAACAAGATTTGCTTGGGATAAAGCTGCTGAAAGCATTTCTCATAAAGGGTTTTTCGTCATCACCTACGACCTTAGAGGGCATGGAGATAGTTTTTGGTCAGAAGAGGGAAATTACAGAATTCATCACCATAAGCAAGATTTAATTTCAATCATACAAAACTTTGATCAACCGGCGAATTTAGTTGGAGCTTCCTTAGGCGGAATGACTTCTTTATCGCTAGCTGGAGATCCAAGTCATTCTAAATTATGCAAATCCCTTATTATGGTAGATATAGGCATTTATCCAAATCAAGAAGGATCGGACAAAATTTTAGAATTTATGCGGTCAGCAGTAGATGGCTTTGCTTCATTGGAAGAGGCTGCAAACTACATATCTGATTTTTTGCCTCACAGAGAAAAGCCAAAGGATTTAACTGGACTTAATAAAAACTTAAGAAAAAAGGAAGATAGATTTTATTGGCACTGGGATCCTAAATTTCTGCAGGGCAGGCAAGATCAAGACATAAAAGAATATTTTGGTCACTTAGAAGATGCAGCCAAGTCTTTAGACAAACCCACATTACTTATTAGGGGTGGGCTAAGTGATGTATTGACAGAAAAAGATAAAAATTATTTTTTAAATATCGTTTCTCATGCTGAATTTGAAGAAATCAATAATGCAGCTCATATGGTTGCAGGCGATAAAAATGATATTTTTTCAGAGGCAGTTGAAAAATTTTTAGTTAAAAACAACTAACTAATAATATTTGTTAACATGATTTTGGAGAAAAACATGTTGTGGATAAAAACTTTCTTTGGGATACTTTTTCAAACCTCTTTATTGGGTATTTTTTTATATTTACCTGCCTTGACCTTAAATTGGTCCGACGCATTTTTATTTTTATCCATTCACTTTCTAATAACTATTCTAGCTTCTGCATACTTACTCATTATTAAACCAGCAAGTATAGAAGCTCGAATGAATTACAATTCAGAGGCTCAGCCTAAAGAAGATAGACTTGCAACAGCATTAATGTTGTCAGCAATCATTGTAGGACTTTCTTTGGCACCGATAGATATTTTTCATTTAAACCTTTCATCTAGTTTTGAAGGCATTATAAAAAATATTGGTTTGGGTGTTTATACCATTGGCATGCTTTTGGTTATGGCTTCAATGAATGCAAATGAGTTTGCAGAAACTACTGTCAACATTCAAGAAGAAAGAGGTCAAAGGGTTATAGATACAGGTATCTATTCCATGGTTAGACATCCAATGTATACCGGATTTATTTTCTTTATTGCCGGAGTAAATATATGGTTAGGAACTTATCTATCACTCATACTGAGCCTAATATTTTTAGCAATAGCCTTGAGGTCAAGAATAATCATTGAAGAAAAAACACTACTTAATGATTTAGAAGGTTATGAAGCTTACTGTAAAAAAGTTAAAGCAAGATTGATACCTTATTTATTTTAAAAAATCATTTAAATAATTGGCTAAAACAATTAAGCTTATCTGTCTTCATTTTTGGAATGATTTATGGGATTTTTTATAGAGTATTTTAATAGCATAGTTGGAGCATTGGCAGCAATTGGAGCTGTAGCTTCAATTTACTATTTAATACAAGAAATGAGAGAGCAGAATAGAGTAGCTAGGGCAAATGCTAGGCAAAATGTTGCCGATAGTCATCAGGAAATTGCTTTAGAAGGTATGAAAAAAAGCATGGTTAAGATTAAGTTAAAGTTGCGAAATGATGAGGAGTTAACTCCCGAAGAAGATGCTAAATACATGTCATATTTCAGCATAATGTTAAGATCTAGAGAGAACCAACATTATCAATACACAATCGGAATGATTGATAAAGGAGAGTGGGATAATTACAAAAGATCTTTCAAAACACTTTTTAAATCAAAATATCACTTGAAACTATGGTCTTTCATGAAAAATACATTTAACGATAGTTTCGTTGAAGTTGTTGAGGAGCTTATAGAAGATGACAATAATTGAAGATCAACAGGCTAAATATCTAATTAAATCTCTGCAACATCATCCAAGTCCATATTTGATTTTTTGCAAAGATGATGGGGTGGAATGGATGAATCAATCTGCTCAATATGTTTTTGATACATCTGCAATCGATGATATTGGCATCGCTCCAATAATATCTCATGGCACATCTAAGAAAATAGAAGCAATTGGATCTTCATTTCAATCGGACCTTGAACTTTCGCTAAGGGAAATAAAGTTTTTATTGAGATCGAGAGTTCATGAAATTCCTTTGGATAAAGAAGAATCCTTTTTTCTGATAGAAGTCCTGGCTCAGTCAGAGGATGCCTTAGAAGCTCTGAAAAACACAATTTCCTGTTTAGAAAATGACCGAATAGATATGGCTTACCAAAAGCAATATGATCTTGCTACTGGAGACTTAGTCAGTGTGGAGACGCTACTAAGATTAAAAGACGAAAAGGGAGATATCATCCCAAATGACAAATTAATACCCTTGGTTGAAGGAGAAAGTTTGTTTTCTCTCGTAGTTCTTGCCTCAATGCAGAAATTAAAAGAGGTATTTGCCTTTAAGAAAGAAAAAAAATTAGATTTCACCGTATATCTCAATGTTTCAGCTTATACAGCTATGCAAGAAAATTTTTGTAATATCATTTTAGATTTTGTTAAAGAAAATGACCTAAATTCAGGTGACTTAGGACTTGAAATTACTGAAACTGCTGAGCTAGAAGACAGATCTCGAGCGGCTCAATATTTTGAAAAACTAAAATCTCATGGAATACCTCTAGCGCTTGATGATTTTGGTGCAGGCTATTCTTCTTTGAGTTATTTAAGAGACCTACCGATTACACTTGTTAAATTAGATAAAGATTTTTCAAAGACAGTATCAGAACTGGACACACAAGAGCTTGTTAAATTTGTAGTTTCAATTTGCAAAAACATGGAGCTAGACATGTTGGCTGAGGGGATAGAAACAATTGAACAGCAAGAAACTTTTTTGAAACTAGGATGCAATAAAGGACAAGGCTATTATCATCATCGTCCTCAGTTTTTAACAGAATTCAAGGAGGAATTTTAATGGCTGGTTTGGAAAAGCCTTCAAAAGGCGCAGAAAAAATATTACTAGCGCAAATAAAACAAGAGTTCGCTGCTCCTGCTGAAGCAATAGAACAATATATTGATTTGGTTGAGCAGTTTGCAATTCAGAACAACTTAGAAATTAGCTCTGAAATCAATCAAATAAAAGAGGCTGAGGATAAACTCTTAAGTCAGTATGAAGAAGCCTTTAGAGAAAATACTTCGGCAGATAAGCAAACTAAAACATCACAAGAATACTCAGAATTAAGGCATAACCTTCGAACGCCCCTAAACGCAATTATTGGTTATAGCGAGATACTCATCGAAGATTTTGAAGAGGATTTATCAGAAGAATGCATTAAAGACTTAAATACAATTTTATCTTTATCTAGAGAAACAGAAACTGCTATTGAAAGATTCGTGGATTTTATAAAAGGCGACCTTAATGAAAAAGCAGCTGAAGATTCTGAACAAGGTCAAATTCAAAATGCTGAGTCTCTCTTTAGATCTTTAGGAGATATAGATTACAGTTTGGATATAGATGATTATCTCAAAGGATCAGATGTATTGATTGTTGATGATAACAAGACTAACTGTGAAGTCCTAGAAAGGAGATTAACTCAAAATGGACTTTCCTGCAGAGTAGCTTTGGACGGTACAACTGCAATTGAAGAAGTGGATGCCAAGACGCCCGATTTAATTTTACTAGATGTAATGTTGCCAGATATAAATGGATTAGAGCTTCTCAAAAGATTTAGGAAGAATCATGATAGAGATGAACTCCCAATCATCATGGTTTCGGCTTTCAATGATGTTGATAGTACAGCTAAATGTATAAAGTTAGGCGCTTCAGACTATCTTCCTAAACCATTGAATGGAACAATTTTAATGGCAAAATCAATTGCAAGCTTAGAAGCAAAATATTTCCGAGCAAGAGAACAAGAGCTATTAAAAGAGTTAAATCTTAGAGCAACAACTTGCCCATTAACTGGAATTTATAACAGGCAGGTTGTTTTTGATAAAATCGAGGAATGTTTTGACAAACTAAAACAAGATAAAGGCTACGAATTTTCTTTGCTTTCTATGGATATAGACTTTTTTAAATCTATAAACGATACCTATGGACACCCTGGAGGTGATGAGGTCTTGAAAGCGGTTGCTAATGGCTTGAGAGATGCATGCGGTGTAAACGTTATTGGCAGAGTAGGTGGAGAAGAATTTATTGCGGTTTTAGAAAATAAAGAAGGAATGAGCTTAAAAGATTACTGTGAAAATATAAGAAAAGCTGTAGTTGAATTATCAATTCCCTTCCAAGATGTTGAAATTAATATTACTATAAGTGGTGGAGTCATAAATTCTTCTGAGGTTAAGGATCAAGAAGAACTTGTAAACCTTGCAGATGAAAGACTCTACAAAGCAAAAGAAGGGGGAAGAAATCAGTTTATTTATAGCTGAGGGAGAGAGTTATGAAAAAGATTCTTTACGTTGAAGATAATGAAATGAATCGTGACATGTTGGGCAGAAGACTCACAAGAAGAGAATATGAGGTCATCTTTGCTTTTGATGGTCAAGAAGGACTTGATAAAATGAAATCAGAAAGCCCAGACCTAGTTTTAATGGATATGGGTCTTCCTGTCCTAGATGGCTGGGATGCGACCACCCAAGCAAAAGCTGATCCTGAGATTTCAAATATTCCAATCATTGCTTTAACTGCTCATGCAATGGAGCATGATAGACAAAAAGCTTTGGAATGTGGAGCAGATGACTTCGATACAAAGCCTGTTGATTTTAAAAGGCTTTTAGAAAAAATTGAGTCAAATTTAGGTGCTTAGCTCTTAGCGCCCAAAAGTTTAGTAACCAATCCGGGGAGTTGATTAATGGATACTTCATCTTTTTTGACCAGCCCTGCAACGTTTTTTCTTAAAAGTTCTTCTTGGACTTCTGACAAATCTTTCCCTGAATAAACAAGAATATTAGGCTTATCTTCAAAATCCATCTCAACAAAGTTTTCTAAAAATTCAAAACCATCCATGCGTGGCATTTCTAGATCTAATACAATAAGTGCTGGATTTTTATCTAACTTTTCAAGTCCTTCTTTTCCATCTCTCGCTAAGAAGGCTTCGTATCCAGCATCATTTAAAGCTCTGCCCAAAATGTCTCTTGTATTTGAATCATCATCAACAACTAAGATTTTTTTATTTGTTGAGCTACCTAGTAAGCTTGTGACCATTTTAAGGAATTTATCCCGATCAATCGGCTTGGTGAGATAGTCATCTGCTCCTAAAGAAAATGCCAAAGTCTCCTGTGACATTTGAGAAACCATTATCACCGGAATATCTTTTATAGATTCATCGGATTTACATTCTTTTAAAATTGACCAACCATCCCTACCTGGCATTAATACATCTAATAAAATTAGCTTTGGTTTTGACTCTCTAATCATATTTAGGCCTTGTTCACCATTAGTCGCACCAATCAAAGTCATACCTGCTTTTTTCACAGTTCTTTTTATTAAGTCATGCATCGCTATATCGTCATCAATAAGGACGCACAAGTTTTCACCTTCTAAGGTAGATATTTCTTCA
This sequence comes from uncultured SAR86 cluster bacterium, assembly GCA_902595715.1. Taxonomy (GTDB): domain Bacteria; phylum Pseudomonadota; class Gammaproteobacteria; order Magnimaribacterales; family AG-339-G14; genus MEDG-81. The sequence continues at coordinate 11,204 of CACJRI010000010.1, read as the reverse complement.
TTTTCAAGTTCTTCAGATTCATCACAGATTCTAGGAATAAAAATTGAAAACACAGATCCAGCTCCTTTTTCACTTGAGACCGTTACACCGCCTCCCATTAATTCAGCAAACCTTTTGCTTATAGGCAGGCCTAGGCCAGTTCCACCATGAGTTGCTGAGGTAGATCTTTCGGCTTGCTCATATTCTTCAAAGACCTTTGCTACACCTTCTTCACTCATACCTTCTCCATCATCTGTCACCTTGAATTCAATCATCTCAACCTCATCCTTCATGAAAGAAGTAACGTCTAAAGTAACGAGACCATTTTCAGTAAATTTGAAGGCATTGCTTAAGAAATTTGTTACACATTGTCTTAGCTTTGTTTCGTCTTGAGACATAGATCCTATAGCTTCTTGAATATTGATTTTAAAACCATTGTCATTTTTTGCCGCTAAAGGCGCATTTATATCTCTCAGAGTTTCAACCACTTTTTCAATTTCAAAACTTGTAATGAAGAGCTCCATTTTTCCTGATTCAATTTTTGAAAGATCCAAAATATTGTTAATAAGAGACAACAGATGTGTTCCGGAAGTTGTTATTTTTTTTAGATCAGGCATTAAATCTTCATAACCTAAATCCTCACATTCTTCGTAAAGCATTTCCCCATAGCCTAATATTGCATTCAATGGTGTTCTGAGTTCGTGACTCATATTGGCAAAAAATTTACTCCTTTGTTCATTAGCCTCAAGCGCCTCATCTCGAGATTCTTCCATTTCTTTGGTTCTTGTATCTATGAGAACTTGTACTTCATCTGCCATCCTAGTGAAAGCAACTGTCATTAGTTCAACCGAAGCTTCTTCTCCTTTATCTTGTGAACTTTCTTGAGCAAGATTTTGCATTTTATTAATATCGTTAAGAATTAAAGTTCTTGAATCTCCTTCAAGTTCATCAGCAAGAATACTCATTTTTTCTATGATCGCAGTATCCCTTTCTTTTCTTCTAAGCGCCTGTTCTGTTCTAATATTTTCCATCTCATTGAGATGGCCTCTATAAATTTCTAGAGCTTTTGCAAGCTCACCGACCTCATCATTTTCAGATCTCAAAAGGCCTCTTCTCTGAGGCATGGTTTTAGATAAGTCCCCACTGGTAAGGGCCTGTAAAACTTCAATTGCTTTATTTACCGATCCGAAAACACTAGCAAGAATTCCAGAAGTTAAAGCTATCACTAAGAAGATTACAATTGTGATTATTATATAAATTGAATTTAAGATGGCATTTTCTTGAGCGATACTTTCGCTTTCATCTCTAAAAATAAATAATTGTGCTTTATCTGATGAAAGGTAAGAACTCAATGGAAGTAGTGTTATTAGGGATCCCAAGTCTGAATCTCTTGTTGACGTCCTATTACCAAATTCCTCTAAGTTTAAATTTGCTTTATCAACGTGACCTTTAATATTAGTAATTCCAAAATTAGAAGTTTCGTCTAACTCTAAGCCAGATTCATATCTTGCATAATCATCACCCAATGAAATGATTCCGTCTTCTGTTTGCACTGCAGTAACAAGTTCAAACTCATCGCCAAAGGTCTCCATAGATTTTCTTACATCTATTCCCATGACAATAATTGCTTCAGCATTTCTGCTAAAAGCCTTGATAGGGAAGGCCATCATTTGGTTTAAAGTAGAAATTTTTTCTCCAGATGAGTCTACAATTTTTTGTAAAAATCTCCTTGGCCTCTTGCCTGCATCAATGAGAAATTCATCAAGATTGTCGTCGTATTCATTTTTCGCCTGGGGACTACATGCGTCGATTCCAGATAAGTCTAACGCACTAGAACAATAAAACCTCTGCCCACTTGGATAATAAGCTTTAATGAAACTTAAATTTCCTTCATCTAAATCGAACTCAAACATTAGGTCCAGAAGATACCCTGCCTCTCCAATATTTTTATCCGTGATGAATTGGATTAATGGATTGGCATAAGAGTCTTCAGGCGAGGAAAGTTCCTCTTCAGGATAAATAGGATTTTCGGGATCCCAATAATTACCCCTTTCTCCTGTTATTGGCAGCCAAGCAGAAATTGCATCAATTGAAGTTTCAAGAGTTTGAAACCATGCGGCTTCATATGTTGATACTAAAGATTCATTTGCAAACTCTTTCTGAGTTGCATCTCTGTAGTTAAATAAAAAAAACAAGGAAAGGGCTAGCAGTAAGTTACCTGCTAGACCAATTCCAATTAATACTGTTCTTATACGCATTTACGCGTAAAAATTGATTATCTTATTGAACTCGAAAAGATAATTTAACTTGCACATCGTTTACTTGAACAGGTACGCCTTCGTAAACAGGAGGCTGATAAATCCATTTTCTAATAGACTTCATTGCCGCTCTGTCAAAAAGGCCTGCAGGTTCTCCTTCTAAAACGAATGGGTCAATCACATCACCATCAGCGCTAACGTCAAATTCAACGATAACATAACCTTCTTTAGCAAGTCTCAAAGCTTTTCTTGGATAGCTTGCAGGTGCTTGATATTGTCTTTCAACATTCATTTCGATGTTTTTTCCGTCGACAGTAATAAAGCCTTTATCAGCATGCATTAGGGAACTTAACCCTAAGAAAAGAATAGATAGAGACAATAATTTAATTCCTTTTTTAAATATCATTTTTAAATCTCCTAAGATTTGAAGTATTATAAACAAAAAACTCCATAAATCATCTCACTTAATGTCTGAAAACATAGAATCATTGCTTTTAAACCAAAGATATTGGGATATATTTGCTGTAGCTAGAAACTCTTCCATTGAAGATGCCTGCAGAATAATGGACAAAAATAGAATAGGTGCTCTATTGGTTTATTGCTCTGATTCAAATGACCCTCAAGATCTTGAAGGCATTGTTACAGAAAGAGATGTGATTGAGCTCATTGCCAGAAAAGGAAAAGAAGCCTTAAATAATGAAGTAAAAGAAATAATGTCTAAAAATATTATTAGCGTTACACCTCAATGTACAAAGCTCGAAGCTTTAGACTTAATGATGGAAAATCAGATTCGTCACCTTGCGGTAATGGATAAAGAAAAACTTGTTGGGGTTCTTTCTATGCGAGATTTAATCAAGCAACTTTAAGTTCTTTTTTTGAAATTACTGAAGAAGATCCTCTTCTAATTTTATTTGGGAAATCTATGTTGTAGTGAAGACCTCTGCTTTCTTTTCTCAAAATAGCACTTTCGATAATCAACCTTGCAACTAGAACTAAATTTCTCAACTCAATGAAATCCGAATTCAACTCAAAGTTTTTGTAAAAACCCTCTACTTCATTTTGAATGATTTTTATTTTTTCTTTCGCTTTTAACAACCGATCATTTGATCTGACGACGCCAACGTAGTCCCACATCAATCTTCTAGTTTCATCCCAATTATGAGAAATCAAAACATTCTCTCCCGATCTTATAACCTTTGAGGAATCCCAATCCTTGAGCTTTTTCTCATTTACATGAAAATTCTTTTCGATGTGCAAAGCTGCAGACTTTGCAAAAACAATACATTCTAATAAGGAGTTGCTTGCCATTCTGTTGGCACCGTGTAGCCCAGTACAAGCTGTTTCTCCAATAGCATAAAGCTTCTTTATATTCGTTTCACCTGACAAGCCTGTCTTAACACCGCCACATGAGTAGTGAGCTGCGGGAACAACAGGTATTTTATCTTTTGTAATATCAAATCCATAACTCAAACATTTTTTATAAATTGCAGGAAATGATTTTAAAATCATATTCTTCGGCTTATGGCTAATATCCAGGAACATAAAGTCTTTACCTGTTTTTTTCATTTCTTCGTCTATTGATCTAGCTACCACATCTCTTGGAGCTAACTCACTTTTTTTGTGATACTTTTTCATGAATCTTTCGTTTTCATGATTTAGTAAATAAGCCCCTTCACCTCTTAATGCTTCGCTAATCAAAAAAGATTTTGCTTCTGGATGATAAAGACAAGTTGGGTGAAACTGGTTAAATTCCATATTTGATAATTCGCATCCTGCTCGCCAAGCTAGTGCCATACCATCGCCACTAGTTCCATCTGGATTGCTAGTGTATAAATAAACCTTGCTCGCTCCTCCAGATGCCAGAATTGTTGCATTTGATTTGAAGGTTATAACTTCTTCTTTTTTTTTATCGAATACATAGGCTCCTAAACATGAGCGACCACTAGTTATCAAATCAACTGCAAGATGATTTTCATAAATTGTTATATTTTTTATTTTTCTAGCTCTGGCTATTAAAGAATTTGAAACTTCTTTGCCAGTGGTATCTTTAGAATGCGCAACACGTCTTTTTGAATGTCCGCCTTCTTGAGTGAGATGCAATTTTTCTCCATTTTGCGTCATTGTAAAGTTAACTCCCATCTCAATAAGCCAATCAATTGCTGATTTGCTATTTTTTACGCAGTGGGCAACAGCATCCTTATCACAAATTCCGTCTCCAACCTCCAACGTATCAGCAATATGCTCTTCGACCGTATCTTTTTCTCCCATTACTGCTGCTATTCCTCCTTGCGCATACCAAGTAGAGCTATCAACAATAGTTTCTTTTGAAATAACAGACACCTTATGTTTCTGACTAAGCTCAATTGCTGCTGTTAACCCAGCTGCTCCGCCACCAATTATTAAAACTTCGGTATCAATCATGAAAAATTATTCTAAGCGAAAGTTCTGATCAAAAACGCTATACCTATCGCCAAAAAAAGAATAAGAAGAAAATACTTCAGAAAATCGTACTTTCTACTGGACCAATCAATTCGATCTTCTCTGTTTAGTTGTTTTTCTGATGCTCTAAAGCGACCAAAAAAAAAGAATACTGCAAGTGAAACAATCGTAAGCAGTAAAAAAAAGATATCTGTCAGAGACACGCTATCTGCTTCTGAGTTTTGCAAGCAGTCTAAGCATTTCCAAGTAAAGCCAAATCAAAGTAACCATTAAAGCAAAGGCACCAAACCACTCCATATATTTGGGAGCATTTTTTTCCGATCCTTCTTCTATGAAATCAAAATCTAGAACTAAATTTAAAGCCGCAATACCCACAACAAAAAGGCTAAATCCAATACCAAAAATTCCATTGTCATGAATAAAACCGATACCCGTACCAAACATACTCATAATAAAGCTAACCACATAGAGCAATGCAATGCCCATAGTGGCTGATACCACCATAAGTCTAAAATTCTCTGTAGGCTTTATTATCCCTGTTTTATAAAGTACTAATAAAGAAGCCAAAGTACCAAAAGTTAATCCTGTTGCTTGAATAACAATTCCTGGATACTGACTTTCAAAAATGGCAGATATTCCACCTAAAAATAGACCTTCTAATATGGCATAAATGGGTGCAGTGTACATTGCCCAGTTTTTTTTGAAGATGGTTATCAGGGCAAAAATCATGCCACCAAAAAGCCCGATTGGCATCAATGCTCCTGGACTACCAGTTACAAAATAAACATTCCAAGTGTAGGCTGCGCTTAAAACAACCAATGCCAAAAGAATACCAACCTTGTTCACAGTTCCCTGTAAGGTCATAGTTTTTTGATCTACATTTTCAAAATCAGCAAAAGTAGCATCACTCAATGTGGGATTTCCAGACCTGCCGAACATGTCCAAAGCATTATGTTTACTCATAAGATAATTTTAACTTGAAATATTAAAAATTGAATAGCTAATCTTTCCAAGATAGTTTTTAATTTACTGATTACAATCAAATAAAAGAATTATGGTTTTGCCTTACACCTTTCTCTTTTTAGCAATCATTTTAGAAGTTGTTGGTACTCTTTTTTTAAGAGATACAGAAGGCTTCACAAAAATGATTCCGAACCTTGTTGTTGTCTTTAGCTATGCTGCAAGCTTCTACTTTTTGTCTTTAACTTTTCAACATATATCCGTTTCGGTTGCTTATGCAATTTGGTCAGGAGTAGGAATTGTTTTAATAGCAATTTTAGGAGCAATCAAATATCAAGAATTTCCGTCTTTGCTTGTTTCTTTCGGAATACTTTTAATCGTAACTGGCGTTATTTTAGTTTTAGCTAATACTGTAAATTAAGGTATCAACCAATCCTTCCTTATATCGCTATTATCCCATTCGAAGATGGCTCGTCTGTGACCTGCTCTTTTTAAATATAAGATTTCTAGGTATTGAAAGGTAAAAAGACTAACTGCAAAATTTTCATAACCCGCTTCCCGATCAATTTGGGTTTTATCAATATCAAATTCAATAGGATTGTCTATCTTTTTACTTGGAGAGTCTTTTACTGAGTAACATTCTTTGGACATTTCTCTAGTATTTTCCCACGCTCTTTCAGTTACAAAATCTTGATGGTGAGTTTCTATAGTTCCTTTTAATCTAATTTGAATTTTTTCTTCTTGATCATAAGCATGAACAGAAGCTCTATTATTTTCTTTTATTTGAGAAATTTTTGGCGACCTTTGATCGGTATGAAACCTCAAAACTCTTTCTTGTTCATTAAAATCTCTGAGCACAACCGTTCTTGCTGATATGTCTTGACCTTCAAAAGTGCATACTGTTGGAGTATGGAAGTAACTTTTAGAGTCATCAACTCCGTTAGAAATGGTCAAAAAAGCTTTTTCAAGCATCGTATCCAAAGAATTTTCAAAATCTTTCATAAATGTTATTTATATAAAGAATCTACTTTAGCTTAAAATAAAATTATATGGATGTATCTTATATATTGGATGATTTAAATTCTCCTCAGAGAGAAGCTGTATCAGACGAATCTCAATTCTCTTTGATTCTAGCAGGAGCTGGCTCTGGAAAAACCCGAGTTATAACTCATAAGGTTGCTTGGTTGTGTAAGGTTCATAACTTAAATCCCATGTCTCTATTAACAGTTACTTTCACCAATAAAGCAGCAAAAGAAATGAGAGGCCGAATAGAAAACATTCTCGGCGAACAACTCAATCAGATGTGGTGTGGCACTTTTCACTCTTTGTTTCATAGGATGTTAAGAAGACATTGGGAAGAGGCTGGACTCACAAAAAACTTTTCCATTCTAGATTCGGAGGATCAAAATAGGGTGATAAAGAGAGTAATAAAATCTTTAGAATTAGATGATGCAACTTGGCAGCCATCACAAGCACAATGGTTTATTAACAATCAGAAAGAAGAAGGCAGAAGAAAGGCAAAAATAAAGTCCAGCGCCTCTTTTGTTGAAGAAAAAATGGTAGATATCATGAACGAGTACCAAAAAGTTTGTGACCAAGAAGGACTGGTTGATTTTGCTGAAATCCTCTTGCGTTCTTTTGAACTGCTATCTAATAACAAAGAAATTCTGGAGTACTATCAGAATAGGTTTGAGCATATTTTGGTGGATGAATTTCAAGACACTAATGAAATTCAATATCTTTTATTAAAAAAACTCTTAGGCAAAAAAAGTTTTATGACAGTTGTTGGAGACGATGATCAATCAATTTATAGCTGGAGAGGAGCAAAAAGTGCAAACATCAAAAGGTTTCAAAAAGACTTTAAGAAAGTAAAAACCATCAAACTTGAACAAAACTACAGATCTACAAAAAACATTCTTTCCTCCGCTAATGCAGTGATTTCAAATAATCCCGAAAGATTAGGGAAAAAACTTTGGTCGGAAAATAAAGAAGGCGAGCCTTTAAAAATTTATCGTGCCTTCAATGAAAGAGATGAAGCAAGTTTTATTGTCGACATTATAAAAAACTGGATCGATGAAGGGAGGTCTCTTAATGATGTAGCAATTTTGTATAGATCGAATGCTCAATCCCGTGTTTTGGAAGATAGTATTTTAAGGGCCGAGTTGCCTTATAGGATATATGGCGGCGTAAGGTTCTATGAAAGAATGGAGATCAAAAACGCTCTTGCTTACGCAAAATTACTTGTAGATTTTGATAATGACGCAGCTTTTGAACGAATAGTAAATGTACCTACAAGAGGGATTGGTGCTAAAACTTTGGATAGCGTACGTGAACATGCCAGAGCTGAAAGTTTGTCTTTATGGAAAGCAGCGGAATCTATTTCTAAAGACAATTTAAAGAAATCTTCCAGAGCTTTATCTCATTTCATCGAAATAGTTTCTCAGCTTAAAATTGATACTGAAAAAAAAGGTCTGGGAGAAATTTTTGACGAAATTATTAATACCACCGGACTGAAAGATTTTCACGCAAAAGAGCCTGGAGAGAAAGGTAGATCAAGAAAGGAGAATTTAGAGGAACTTGTTTCTGCTGCTTCTGGTTTCAATTCTATAGGCGAAGACACTGACGACGATAGAAATGAATTGGAGATATTTCTTGATCAAGCGTCTTTGGACGCAGGTGAAAATCAAGCAGATATTGATGAAGATGCAATACAAATGATGACCTTGCACTCAGCGAAGGGTTTAGAATTCCCATTGGTTTTTATGACTGGATGCGAAGAAGGTTTATTTCCTCACAAAAGATCTTTAGAAGACCCAAGACAACTGGCAGAAGAACGTAGGCTTTGTTATGTAGGCATTACCAGAGCTATGGAAAGACTCTACTTAACTTATGCAGAAGTAAGAAATATGTATGGGTTGGAAAGTTTTAGCCCAATATCTAGATTTTTAAAAGAAATTCCAGATGAATTGAAATACGAGATTAGAATATCTTCGGAAACACCAAGTTCAAAGGGCTTTGTTCCAAAAATTGTAGGCGGCACTGAGTTTAAAGGCGAGGAGTTTTCTTTGGGCGACTTAGTTACTCATGATGTATTTGGTGAAGGAACTATTCTTAACTATGAAGGAGAGGGTGCCAATGCTAGAGTTGAAGTTAATTTCACAAAAGAAGGAATAAAATGGCTAGTTTTAAGTTTCGCAAATTTAAAAAAGGTTTAGTTTTAATTATCGTATTAACCTTCTTTATCGCATGCGAGCAAGAAGAAGCAAATACTGCATTCAAAGAATCTGAAAAGACATTTACTTGGCGGATGGTAACTACATGGCCAAAAAATTATCCTGGAGTAGGCTTGGGAGCAGAAAACCTCTCAAAACTAGTGAATAAAATGTCAGCAGGCAGACTGCAAATAAAAGTTTATGGCAGTGGCGAGCTTGTTCCTGCTTTAGAAGTTTTTGATGCGGTTTCTCGAGGCACAGTTGAGATTGGTCATGGAGCGTCTTATTACTGGATTGGCAAAGCACCTTCAGCACAATTTTTTACTGCTTTGCCCTTTGGCTTAAACGCTCAAGAGATGAATGCTTGGCTTCATTATGGAGGTGGTTTAGAACTTTGGGAGGAAGCTTATAATCAATACAATCTGATTCCTCTGGCAGGTGGTAATACTGGTGTGCAAATGGCAGGCTGGTTTAACAAAGAAATAAATTCGCTAGAGGATATAAAAGGAACCAGAATGAGAATTCCAGGCTTGGCTGGGAAAGTTTGGACTGAGGCAGGTGGGGAAGCTGTTTTAATGCCTGGCAGCGAAATCTTCACTAACCTTCAAACAGGAGTTATTGATGCTGCTGAATGGATTGGACCATATAATGATCAGACTTTTGGATTACATCAAGCAGCAAAATATTATTACTATCCGGGATGGCATGAACCCGGTCCCACTTTAGAAATAATTATCAATAAAGAGGCTTTTGCATCTTTGCCCGCTGATCTTCAAGAAATAGTTAGAACAGCAAGCAGGGCAGTGAATCAGGATATGTTGGATGAATACACTGCAAGGAATAATCAAGCTTTGGAAACATTGGTAAATACTCATGGAGTGATGCTAAAAAGACTCCCAAATGATGTTTTGAAAAAATTTAAAGAAATTACTTCTAAACTTTTGAAAGAGTTGATTGCTGAGGATCCTTTATCGAAAAGGATATTTGAGTCTCAAGAAAATTTTAAAAAGAATGTTTCCGAATATCACAAAATTTCTGAAAAGGCAGTGTATGAAATGAGGGAACTAAATTAACCGTATTTTCTTACTAACCAAATACCAATCGAGGTTGTAATAAAGTATCTCATAAAGAAAATTAATGCTGCTGGCAAGGTGTAAATAAATCCAACCCACCTATCAAAAAATTCGCCCCAAGTTTTAATCCAATTAAATAAATATAAAGCTATCTGAAGATACTCTGAAAAATACATCTCAACCGTAATTGGACTTACAAACAAAGAATGAACAAAAAATATAACCAACAAAAAATCTCCCCAGATGAAGAAATACCCCAAATTGACTAAATGTTTGTTACTCATTCTTCTATAATAGTCTAAATTTTTATGGCTAAATATAAAACCTTTGTCCCTGAGCACTTGCGCGCGCATAGATCTTTGCCTCTCATATGGCTAGGTAAACTTCTAATGAAAATAACAGGCTGGAAAACAATTGGTCACCTTCCTAGAGATCAGCGAGTGGTAATTGTCGCTGGACCACATACTTCAAATTGGGACTTTGTTCTTGCGATGTCATTTATTTTAAGTCTTGATGTCAACATTCATTGGGTTGGTAAACATTCAATTTTCAAAAGAGGCTTTCGCAGGATACTCAGAAAAATGGGCGGCATTCCTGTAAATCGAGCAGATCCAAAAGAATTAAAGAACGAAATTCATAATATTACTGAGAAGTACAAGGGCTTCATGATTGCTATAGCCCCAGAAGGAACCAGAAAAAAAGTAGAAAAACTCAAATCTGGTTTTTTAAGAATTGCAAATGAAACCAACAGCAAAATTATGATGGCTGGAATAGATTTCTCAAAAAAAACTATCGAGCTTGGAGATTTCTTTAGCCCATCAGGAGACATGGATAAAGACTTGCAATTTATCAAAGAATATTTTTCTAACTTTTCTGGGAAGCATCCATAATTGAACAAATATCTTTAACAGTATTTAGGCATTTCGCTTAAGAAATATTTATCTGATATATTAAAAAAAAGGGAGGGTTTCATGAATCAAATAGCACTATTAACACCAGTTTTCGTCTTAATTCTTTGGACTTTTACAATTTTCTTGATTGTGTCTTATGGTCGAACGAGATTTATGAAAGATCCCCAAGACGCAGCTCACACAAAGGACTTAAAAGGTACTTTACCTGCTTGGGTGGAGAGAGCTGCTGATAACTATAACCATCTATTTGAACAACCAGTCGCATTTTATGCTGTCACTTTAGCCATAGCCTTAATTAATAGCATTGATCCTTTGATGATGCAGTTAGCCTGGGCGTTTGTGACTTTAAGAATTATTCATTCTTTAGTTCAG
>CACJRI010000009.1 GCA_902595715.1 uncultured SAR86 cluster bacterium | reverse complement strand
CATCAGAGATCAATTTATCCATTGGCGAGCCAAAGCATCCTGCCAGTCCAAAAATTTTAGACGCCATCAATCAGAACAAAGAATTATTCAGTCACTACCCTCCGATGGCAATGGTGCCTGAACTGAAAAAAAGCTACCAAAATTACCTAGCCAATAATTTCAAATTAAAAGATGTTAAAGATGAAGAAATCTTTTTGGTTGGCGGGACCAGAGAAGGAACCTTTTCTGCCATTCAAACCATGGTCAATAGAGAAGTAGTAAATGAGAAACCTTATGTTTGTATGCCTAACCCTTATTATCAAATTTATGGTGGCGCGACTTTGTTTGCAGGAGCCAAACCTCATTTCTTAAATTGCTCTGAAGAAAATAATTTCCAAATAAATCTGGAAAATGTCGCGCAAGAAGTTTGGGAGAAATGTCAGCTGCTCGTCCTTTGCTCGCCTTCCAACCCTACCGGCAAAGTAATGACTAAAGACGAACTTTGTAAGGTGGTAAATCTCTCCAAAGAATTTGGTTTTAAAGTTTTAAGCGATGAATGCTACATAGATATCTATTTTGGTGAAAAACCCACTTCTCTTTTGGAAGCTGCCATGGAAGTTAACGGCAGCTTGGAGAATGTTTTAGTGCTTCATAGTTTGTCAAAGCGTTCCAACTTACCCGGCTTTAGATCTGGTTGTGCTACGGGAGATGCCAGTATCATTGGTGCCTTTTCAAAATATCGTATGTTTCATGGTGTCAGCGTTCCCTTACCTATTCAAAATGCGAGTACTTTGGCTTGGGCAGACGACAAAACCGTTGAAGACAATCGAGCTGCTTATGCAGAAAAATTTAAATTAGCTGAAGAAATTTTAGACAAAGACTCTTTAACCCCAGATGGAGCTTTCTATCTTTGGTTGAAAGTTAAGGATGCAGAAGCTTTTACTAAAAAACTTTACGACGAAGAGCAAGTCATAGTTTTACCAGGTAAATATTTAGGTGCCGAAGACAATGGGCAAAATCCTGCAGAGCAATATTTAAGAATTGCTTTGGTGCATGATATAGAATCAACAAGAAAAGCATTAACGAGCATAAAAAAGGTTTTAGATAATGAGTAATTGGACTGGCTTAGGCATAGGAACAAAAAATAGTGACGGTGACTGGATCGAAATGTTTTTTGCCGAGGAAAATATTTCCTCTGAAGATCTTGAGTCATCCGATGCTGCTTTTGAAAAAGTCTCTGTCAGTGATGAGAAAGCTCCTACTTCACTACCAGAAGCTTATTTGAAACTGCATTTACTTTCTTATCGCTTGGTCAAGCCAAACGAAACCAATCTCGATGGTATTTTTGGAATTTTACAAAATGTCGTTTGGACTTCTGAAGGTCCCTTCTCGATTGCTGATTTCAAAAAAGCACAACTTGAGGCAAGAAAAGAGAACCGACATATCTTGGTCCACAGCATTGATAAATTTCCACGTATGACCGATTACGTGACTTTATCCGATGTCCGAATTGCCGATGCCAACCGCGTGAGATTGGGAGCTTATCTGGGCTCAGGAACAACCATCATGCACGAGGGCTTTGTGAACTTTAATGCCGGTTCTTTGGGTGAAGCAATGATCGAAGGCAGAATTTCTCAAGGTGTTGTGATTGGTGATAAAACCGATATCGGCGGTGGCGCTTCCACCATGGGGACTTTATCGGGTGGTAACGATGTCAGAATCTCTCTTGGAAAAAATTGTCTGCTTGGCGCTAACTCTGGTTTGGGAATTCCACTGGGAGACCGATGCACAGTTGAGGCTGGACTTTATCTGACGGCTTCTTCCAAAGTAGAAGTTATCGATGATAAGGGTGAGATTTCTGAAACGGTGAAAGCTTCTGAACTTGCCTCTAAATCCGATCTTTTGTTTATCAGAAATTCTTTAACGGGTTCCATTCAATGTCGCCCGAATAAAAAAGTCATAGAACTCAACGAAGAATTGCACTCCAACGATTAACTTAATCGTATCGCTATCAATGAAGGAAGCTTCTAATCCAATTCCTGCAGGTCGACTGCAAAGAGCAGCTTTAAATCAAGAGACTTACATCTCTAAATTTCGTCAAGTCCTTGCCAGGCACGGCCTAACCATGACTTTGGTTGCTATTTTTTGTCTTCTGTTACCATCTATACAAACTGCCTTATTGTCTTCACTGGAAAATTTATTCAGAAATCCTTTGAAATATCTTTTTTGGAGTTTGATAGTTGCAATTTTTATCTTTGGATTTCTGAAATATACAAAAAGGGATTTTGATCTTCGTCAATTAATCTGGGTTGGCTATCTTTTCTTGATTTCTGTAGTCGAAGAAATTGCATTTAGACTTTCTCTGCCTCTTCTAATCACATCAGATTTAACAGGAATCAGTTTCTTTTGGCTTGGAGCTCTTTTAAGCAACCTTCTTTTTGCAACCATTCACTATTTCACTTTACGCTGGAAACTCAATGCTTGTATTTTTACTTTTCTTGGCGGTATGGGCTTTAGCAGAATGTTAGATACAACTGGAGATTTAACCGCGGTTATTCTTTTACATTGGGCGATAACTTTTCTAAATACTCCTTCTGCTCCGAAAAGCCAAAATATGAATGACTCGCCCCATTTTTAGCCGTGCGCCATGTCTATCAACACACCTGTTTTATCATCTACTGCCCGTGCTTTTTTTGATTTACTTGCTAACTGAGTCTTTAGCCCTCGTTCAAGCCCCTGTTTGATACTGGTTGGATTATTTGTGACGGTAGTGAACTTATTCCACTTGCCAAATTGATCTTGCACTTCAATTCTTACCATATTTGCCATATCGATTTCCTATTTGAATAGCGTCTTCTTGCTGATTGAATAATAACTTTTGACATGAAAATTATCAAACAGCATCCATATCAACAAAAAAAGCCAGAATTAGGAGTAGGTTTTTCATTTATTAACTTTGCCTTTGATAAAAAAAGAAAGAACTATTAAAACTGCTGCCAAAATCAAGTAGTAATAGATTAGCTCAGAAAATATTGGGGTCATGCTGCTCAAACCGGACTCGGTTGCTTCTCCACCAAACAGTCCAGCAAGGACTCCTCCAAGAGAAGAAGCCAAAAACCACAAGCCCATCATTTGGCCAAGATATTTTTTAGGTGAATATCTGGAAAAAGCAGACAAACCAACTGGCGATAAGGCCAATTCCCCAAAAGTATGTAAGAGGTAAGTTAAGAGTAACCATTGGACTCCTACCGGTGCTTCGACCATGGCGTATTGGACAGCGTAAAGCATTACAATAAACCCTAGCCCCATGAAAATTAACCCAATGGCAAATTTAATGGGTGTATTGGGATTTAAATTTCTTTTCCCTAAATAGACCCAAAGATAAGCAAAGAACGGTGCAAACATTACGACAAAAAGTGGATTTAAAAATTGCGTCCAACTGACAGGTGCTTGAAAGGAACCAAAAGTAAGATTCACATAGTCTCTGGTAAAAATTGATAATGAGCCTGCAGACTGATCAAAACCAGACCAAAAAGCAGCCGCTCCCACAAATAAGAGTAAAAGCATCAAGACATTTTTCTTTTCATGACTTGTGAGTCCTGCAAAGAAAAACAAGTAACCAAAATAGATAAATGAAATGACAACCAAGAAGTCACGAAAACGCTCAGCAAAAAATATTGGATCAATGCTCCAAAGCCCAAGGACTCCTGAGATAACCACTGCAGCAAAAAATAAAACCGTAATAATGGTCCAAAGTCGCAAAGTACTTCTGCGCCCTTCTGCCATCTCATTTGGATTTAAGCCAGCAGTTCCAAGCTGACTTCGAAAATAAACAAATTGAATGATGCCAAAAAGCATACCAATGCCTGCAGCACCAAAACCCCAATGCCAACCGATGCGCTCGCCTAAGTAACCGCAAACGGCAAAGCCGAGCATGCTGCCAATATTGATCGACATGTAAAAAATGGTGAAGCCAGAATCTCTGCGTTCGTCGTGATCGGCATAAAGCTGTCCTACTATGGAAGAGATGTTGGGTTTTAAAAGACCGGTACCAATGGCAACAAAAGCCAGACCCAAGATAAAAGTCTCTTCCAAAGGAATGGCCAAGGTAAAGTGACCCAACATGATGATGAGCGCGCCATAAAGCACAGCCTTTTGATAACCCAATAAATTGTCTGCGAGCCAACCGCCCGGTAAAGCTAGGAAATAAACCATCCCAGCATAAATACCATATATAGCATTGGCTTCAACGTTTGACCAACCCAGGCCTGGATTGCCAACCACACCAATCGTCATATAAAGAACAAGGAGTCCCCGCATACCGTAATAAGACATACGCTCCCAGAGCTCAGTAAAGAATAAGGTTCTTAAGCCAATGGGATGACCGAAGAAATTGCTTTGTGTTAGATTAGCTTCTTGTTCAGACATAATATGAATTCTACTTTAGATTATAAACCAGCAGGCTTCTTCAGGAGAATTGTTGCTCTTTTTTATGACTTGATTTTAATCATTGCCCTTTGTGTGGGTCTCACCCTGCTCATTACCTATGCATTGAATACTGAGGTAGAAAGCCCTTTGATGTATTTGGTATTTTTAGCCTTAGGTGTTGGTTTTTACTGTTATTTTTGGAAAAAAAATAAAGGTCAAACTTTAGGTATGCAAGTTTGGAAGGTTCGCTTGGCTCAAGATGACTCTTCTGAAGTAAGTTTTGGGAAAATGGTTTATCGATGTTTACTGGGGCTGATCTTCACTTTGTTATTTGGGTTGAATTATCTACCGATGCTTTTTCGTAAAGACAAAAAAACCTTAAACGATATTTTGTCAAAAACGTTTTTGGTAAAAGTCTAAACGCGTCGAATGATTCTTATGCCAAAGTAAAGCAGAAGCAAAGAAGACAACAGAATACCCCAAAAAGCACTCCAACCTAGAATCAAAGAAATGTTGCCGAAGATTTTTATCAAAAGATTAAAGCCAAAGGCAATTAAAATTCCCAAAACAAAACGATCTACGCTTTTGTTTCTGCCTATGGCTCTCAGCGAAATGGCTAAAGCAAAAATTATGAGACAGAGCAAAGAAATAGGCTCAAGCATTTTCTTCCAAAACTCATAACCCACTTTGTTTCGATCAGCCACTTCGTTGATGGATTGCCAATAATAATAGTTATCCGTTAAAGACATATGTTTTAAACCTTTCATGGAATAATTCATAGTGAGCTTTGGTGCGTCCTTCCAGATAAAATCAGACTTACTAATATCCTCTTTGTAATCTCTTACCTCTTTAATAACCCATTCGTTTTCAGCAATTTCAATGTCTTTGGAGACGACAATGCTATCGACATTTCCTTTTTCATCGAGATCGTAAATTTTTACTTCCTTACTGGTGCCTTTATCAATAACTTTTGAAAACCGATCGTTTTTAAATACCCACTGCTCTTTTTTTTCGGAGACATTTGATGCAGGTTCAAATTTCAATTTATCTGCAGCCTCTTGAAGATTGGGGATAAATAATTGCCATGAAATGAGCATTAGTAAGATTCCAAAAATTACTGGTTTTAAAACCGCAAAGATAATTCTTGATAATTTTTTTCCAGATACCCTTGCTGCTATCAATTCTCCTGAATCTGAAATTGCACCCATACAAATGATTGTTGAAACAATTGCGCTTAGTGGAAAAATATCAAAAACCGCATCAACCGAAGTAAAAGCCAAAAAAAGTAGAATCTTATTGAATGAATAAAATTCGCTTAAATCTTCAAATTCATTCAAAAACGAAAGAATCAAATCCAATAAAAAAAATATCCCAATCGTTAGAAAAAGAAAGCGCCAGGCATATCTCGTGAAAAGATTGTCTAAAGTATCACCAAAAACAAGACTATAAAAAAACATAAAAAACCAAATAGGAAAATACCGTTGCAATTAAAAACAACACAAAAAGATTGATCATGAAGTTTCTTGAATATTTTAAACCACCAAGATTGAAACTAAGGTTTTGATAGCTTTGATCGAGTGCCAACATGATCGCCGCGATCAAATAAATACCGTGAATGCTAAAAAACACAATTGTGGAGTTTAGAGAAAAATTACTAAAGACTTCCTGGGAAAGCGAAAGTCCATAATAAGACATAAATATGATTAGACCGGAAAGAAAAATATAAAAACGTCCCGAGTCTTTCAACCTCATGGTCAAGGATGCAGCTATTAAGGCTGAAATGATAATGATCAACGGCATGGAAGAACGTTTGAGTAATTCGATTCGCTCTAAATCTTTAGCAAAAAACAATTCGTGAAAATATTTTCTCTTCAAGTCTTCAACATTGAGAATTGGTTTTTTCGGCAAAATTAAAAAGAATTCATCAAAGCTAAAATCCAGCGGCATGGCTTCGGACAAAATAGAAAATTTACCTGACTCGAAAGATATCCGGTTTTCTTTTTCGTTTAAGGGTTTGGAGATCAATTCGTCAGCAGTTAAGACAAACTCTGAGTCGTTGGTTTCAAAACTTGAAAAGACATCTTGGAAGCCCCTATCTGAAGCTTCCTTGGCATAAAAAATTGCATTGAGATCATCAAGGACATTGATCTTTTCGGCTCCCATTAATTTAAATCTGTCTGAAAATCTTTCTACATCGTTTAAAAAAGCAAGTTTGTTATTTGAAAGCGGAGTGAGATAAAAAGACACCAAAGCCACAAAAAGAGCAAAAAATATGGCTGGAATACAAGAGATTAAAACGACCTTGCGTTTGCCAAGACCCATTTTGGAAAAAGCCAATAGCTCATTGTTTTGATCCAGGCGATAAATGGCAATGATGGTACCGATAAAGACACTCAGAGGGAGCACGACCTCAACAATTTCAGACATGCTGTAAATCGAAACCAGTATTAGGAGTTCAGGATAAAGCTCGCCACTTGAGACTTTCTCAAGATAGACCGTAAACTCATTTAGAAAAAAAACACTAAATAAAACGATTAAGGTTAAAAAACTAATCTTAGTTACTTGGCCTATTAAATATAATGTAATAATTCTTGGCATTGCTATTATATTCTTAGGGTATTATCCCACATGTTTAACAGTAAATTTTGTATGGAGAAGAAATGAAGAAATTATTAAATCAATCAATATCATCAAATAAAAAGTTAAATTTCAAAAAAGATAAATTTCAGACTTTGATAATAGGTGTAAGCGAAGCCAAAACTCTAGATGGCGATTTAAAAGTAATCAACGATGTCAGCAATGGCACTATTAAAAAACTAATTTCCAGGGAAGAAATTACCGGAAAAATTGGCAATAGCGTTTATCTGCCTGCCATCAGTGGGGTCAATGCGGAAAAATCTTATTTCGTTGGAACCGGTAAAAAAAATAAAAAGATTTCAGAAGTAGACTATTTCAAAATTTGCCAATCAATTTCAAGCGCTGCGTTGGCTTCGAAATCTGCTTCGGTAAAAATTATCATTCCTGAAGTTTCTGTAGAAAATAGAGATACCAGTTGGACGGTTGAAGTTTTGGGTAGACATCTTGAAGCTTCAAGCTATCAATACTTTTTTAAAGGCAAAAAGAATCAACCTAAAAATGTCTTAAAAAAAGTAGAAATATTTATGGATTCAAAAAAAGCAGGTCTGTCTGGAGCTCTTAAAAAAGGTCAAATCATTGGTGCGGGCAGCAATTTCAGTAAAGAGCTTGCGAATACCCCTGCCAACATTTGCACCCCGACGCACCTTGCAAATCAAGCACGAGCCTTGTCTAGAACTTTTTCTGCAGTGAAAACCAAAGTTCTCGGTGAAAAAGAAATGAAAAAATTAGGTATGGACTGTCTCTTGTCGGTTGGTAACGGTAGCGTACAAGAATCGAAGCTAATCATCATGAACTATGCTGGTGGTAAAAAAGATGAACAGCCACATGTAATTGTTGGAAAAGGAATTACCTTTGATACTGGAGGGATTAGCATCAAACCTTCGCGTGCCATGGACGAAATGAAATACGACATGTCTGGAGCTGCTAGTGTCTTAGGTACGATGCGAGCGATAGCAGAAATAAAACCTAAGAAAAATATTATCGGTGTCATTGCCTCAGCTGAAAACATGCCAAGTGGTACTGCAACTAAGCCAGGCGATGTTGTCAGTACCATGTCAGGTCAAACCGTGGAAATACTCAATACCGATGCCGAAGGTAGATTGGTACTGTGTGACGCACTTACTTATGTAGAAAGATTTAAGCCGGCCAGTGTTATAGATATTGCTACCCTAACGGGTGCTGTAATCGTAGCCCTTGGGCACGAAGCTACCGGCGTCATGTCAAACGATCAAAAATTGGCTGATAAGATTCTTAGCTCGGGAATTGCCAGTGGCGATAAAGCTTGGCAATTGCCTCTCTGGGATGAGTACCAAGGTGGTTTAAAAAGTAGGTATGCCGATATCGCAAATATAGGTGGTTCAGCCGGCACAATTACGGCTGCTTGTTTTCTTTCAAGATTCACCGAAAAGTACAAGTGGGCACATTTAGATATAGCGGGAACGGCTTATGGAATTGGAGGGCAAAAGGTATCCTCCGGAAGACCTGTCCCCCTCTTGTCTGAATATTTACTCACTGCATGACCCAAGAAATAAGTTTTATTTCTGCAGGAGAAGATGAAAAAGAAGCCATAAGTTTCTTACTTAAGTTTGTTGAAGAAAAATTTCTAGAACTTGGCTCTTCTCCTCAGAATAAAATTAATCTGAGGTGCAATGACGCTGCGCAAGCCAATGAACTCGATCAGAAGCTTTGGGAAGACCTCAATGAGGTTTTTTTAGCGCATAAGATTTCTAACGATGCAAAAATACCCTCTTGTCCTGTAGAAATATCTTACCCAGGCATTAAGGTAAAAAACGATTTTTCAACTTTGATCAATCTAAACCCAAAGTTACCACCAGACTATCAGGACTACGACACCGTGTTTCAAATTGTCATTAAAGATAATGCTTCTTTGCAAAATCAAGCAAGAGAAAGTTTCAAACAATGTAAAATTGATGGATTGGATCCTACTTACATCAGCTAAAAGTGAAAAAGACTTACAACCCAAAAAATTTAGAAAAAAAATGGTATCGATTTTGGGAAAAATCTGGTTTTTTTAAACCCACTTATAAATCTAAAAAAACATTTTCCATTATGATTCCGCCGCCCAATGTGACGGGTAGCTTGCATATGGGTCATGGGTTTCAAAATACCTTAATGGATATTATGACGCGGTTAAAAAGAATGCAGCAGTATGACGTCCTATGGCAAGTCGGAACGGACCATGCAGGCATCGCAACACAATTGGTTGTCGAAAGAAAACTTGAAGTTGAAGGTAAAACAAGAGAATCTCTTGGCAGAAGTAAGTTTGAGAAAGAAATCTGGAAATGGAAAAAGTACTCTGGCAATACCATTACCAAGCAACTGAGAAGACTGGGTTCTTCAGTGGATTGGTCTTCTGAAAAATTTACTATGGATGCTGACTTCAGCGATGCAGTATCGGAAGTATTTTGCAAGCTCTACGATGAAGGTCTTATTTACAAAGGATACAGACTCGTTAATTGGGATCCCTCTTTGCAAACTGCATTATCAGATCTTGAAGTTTCCAATGAAGAAGAAAGTTCTTTCATCTGGAACATCAAGTACGAACACGATTCAGGCCACCTAACAGTAGCAACCACTCGGCCAGAAACTTTATTGGGAGATATGGCTGTTGCCGTAAATCCCAAAGACAAAAGATATAAAAAACTTATCGGCAAAACAGTTAAATTGCCGCTAACGGATAGAGAGATACCTGTAATTGCTGATGACTATGTTGACATGTCGTTTGGTACCGGTTGTCTGAAAGTAACTCCAGCTCATGACTTCAATGATTTTGAAATAGGCAAACGTCATAAACTCGAGTTTCTAAATATTTTAAACAAAGACGGAACTTTGAACGAAAACGCTCCAAAGAAATATCAGAATTTAAAAATGCTAGAAGCTAGAAAAATTATCATCGAAGATCTAGATCAAGCAAATTTACTGGCAGGAAGTGAAAAGCACAACCTTGCTATTCCTCGAGGCGAAAGAACCGGAGAAATTTTAGAACCCTATTTAACCGAACAATGGTATTTGAAAACAAAAAATTTAGCTCAAGAAGCTTCGAAATTGGTTAGAAATGGGAAAGTTCAATTCGTACCAAAAAATTGGGAAAAAACTTTCTTCAATTGGATGAAGGATATTGAAGATTGGTGCATCAGTCGTCAATTGTGGTGGGGACATAGAATTCCAGCTTGGTACGATGAGAATAAAAAAGTTTATGTTGGAAAGTCCGAAGCAGAAGTAAGAAAGAGAAATAAAGTTTCTGGAACCCTAACAAGGGATGAGGATGTATTGGATACCTGGTTTTCTTCGCAATTGTGGACTTTTGCCACCTTAGGTTGGCCGAAAAAAACCAAACAACTTGCAAAATTCCACCCCACTTCCATTTTGGTTACGGGTTTTGACATCATATTTTTTTGGGTTGCCAGAATGATTATGATTTCGAAAAAATTTCTTAAAGAGCCTCCTTTTAAAAAAGTTTTTATTCACGGATTGGTGAGAGATTCGGAAGGTCAAAAGATGTCCAAGTCAAAAGGGAACATAATTGATCCAATTGACGTAATTGATGGAATCCCTCTGAAAACTTTGATAGCAAAAAGAACTGAAAACTTAATTGTGCCAAGTTTGAGAGAAAAAATTGAAAGAGCAACCAAGAAAGAATTTCCCTCTGGTATACCTTCTTTCGGAACTGATGCGCTTAGGCTTACTTTTGCATCTCTAGCATCGGGAAGTAGAGACATTAACTTTGATGTCAAACGAGTCGAAGGCTATAGAAACTTCTGTAACAAGTTATGGAATGCCTCAAGATTTATCAAGCTGCAATGCAAAGGATATAAAAAATCAAAGAAATTTAGTGACGATCCAATTGATAAATGGATTAGATCTGAATTCAATAAAAGTTTAGAAAGTTATGTTGATCATATCGATAACTCTAGATTCGACTTGGCTACGCAAGTTCTCTACGAATTCATTTGGGAAAAGTTATGCGATTGGTACATAGAGTTCTGCAAAATTAGACTAAATGACCAGAGCATTTCCAATATTGAGAAAGCCCAAATAAAAAATTCGTTGTTAGATATTTTTGAAAAGACACTCAAATTAGCCCATCCCATGATGCCCTTCATTACAGAAGAAATTTGGCAATCTTTCAAAGAGACGTTCAAAGCAAAAGAAAAGAGTATTATGATTTCAGAGCTTCCTACAAGATATTTAGGAACCTCTAACCTGAAAAATATTGAATCTTTGAGATCAGTAATCTCAGGCATTAGAAACATAAGATCCGAAATGCTTATCTCTCCTAAAAAGGATATCACTATCATTGTCGAAAAAAATAAAAGCATCAAGAAATTACTGGAGCAAAATAAAAACTACTTGCTCAACTTAACAAAAGTTAAAAAGATTGAGTTTTTAAGCAAAAACCTCCCGCCTTCAGCAATTTCTCTTGTTGACGGCACGAAAATTCATATTCCACTACAAGGTCTTATTGACCCTCAGTCTGAAATTGCAAGGAATCATAAAAACCTAGAAAAATTCAATAAGTCTTTTCAAGGCTTGAAAAATCAACTTGATAATAAAAAATTTCTTTTGAATGCTCCAAAAGCATTGATTCAAGAAAGAAAACGAAATTTAAAAGAAATTTCCCAAAAAATTGTTACTACTGAAAAACACATTAAAACTCTTGAAAAATTAAAGTAATTTTTAGCTTTATAACAATAAAGATATAATACCCCTATGTGGTTAAGAGGAGCGACTTCATCTTTGCTGGTTTCTTTTTTATTTGCTTTTGCTTATTTTTGGTTCGTTGAAAATCAATCTTTTAGCCAGGCTTTTCAGGGAAATCTCGTATTTTTAACTCTATTCTTTTTTCTTGGTATTTATACCTCCAGCATGATTATTGTTTATGGCAAGCAAATAAAGAGAAGAATTAGAAGAGAAAAAGGTCAAATCAAGTGGTTTGATCCAAGCAAAGGTTATGGGTTTGTGGAAAGAGATAAAGGTGGAGATTTATTTATTCACTTCGCCTCGGTGGAAATCAAAGATAGAAAACTTCTCAAAGAAAGCACTAGAGTCAGTTACGTAGTAACTAATGGTCTCAAGGGACCTCAAGCAAAAGATATAAGAATCATCTAAAAAACTAAAAAAGATCTCTCGATGATGAGATTTAAGCTATAGCCAAAAATAGATGCAGTAATCGCTATAGTGGCAAAGTTTCTAAACTTTTCAAAATTATAAAATTTTAAAAGGTAAGCAAATAAAGCAAAAATACCAAAAATTAAAATTTGGCCAATTTCAATGCCTAGATTGAAAGCGAGAAGGATTTTTAACATATCTTCTTTTGGTAGATAAATTTCATTTATTGCACCTGCAAAGCCCAAGCCATGTATAAACCCAAATACGATAGTTATAAAAATAAGATTCAAGCTGCTTTGATAGTTATCAGATAATCTCAGGTAGCAAAACATCATGAGTCCTAGTGATAAAAAGAAAAGCGACTGTTTGGGTAAAAGGACATAAATAGCAAAAGTAAGAATTGCCCAAGCAATTAACAGAAGATTTGAAAAGATGCCGAGTTGAGCGGTCTTTTTTCCTAAAACCTCTATCGAGCAAACTAAAATAGAAAATCCAATCATGATCTCAACTAAACTAGTTGAAGATACAATGAGACCTTGAACACTTGAGAAAAGGCTAGCTGAATGACCCAAGGTAAAACCTGAAATTGCAAAAAAAAGAGTTTTTAAGTTTGAACACAAAAAAATTATCAGTAATAAAAAAGCGATGTGATCCAAACCGCTCAAAATATGTTTGAAACCAAAAGATAGGAAGTTTAAAAAAGATAAATTAAGCTCAGTACTCTGATTCTCATCAAAAATAGAAATCTCACGCTTATCCGAAGAAATAATAAAGTCAGGGAAAGGTTGATCTTTCTTTTGCTGAGAAGAAAAATCCAAGTGGGAAAGATTCAAATCAAAAAACAAGTTGAAGTTAAATTTAGGCTGCTCTGAGGAACAGATAAATTTATCTTGGTATCTAAGAAAGTTACTGCCCTGGTCTTGGATTAGAGGATTTTGAGAAAAGCAATCATCAGAGCTTATTTTGTTTTTAAAATAATTCTCAAGCCGCTCTATGCGATAGCCATTATTTTGTAATTGATTAAATAAAACTCCTTTGCTGATCTTTGTTGAAACAGAAACTATAAAGTCCGTTCCAACTACTTCGCCCTTCCAAGAGGTATAAGACTGACTCTTTTGATGGGATAAAATATTTCCTGAAAAAAAAAGGATTAAAAGAAAGCTAAAAAGAATATTTTTTAATTTCATAAAAATTTCTTAAGTTTTCAATGTACTCTTTGACAAGAGTATCTTCTCGATCTCTGATGTATTTATTTTTGATTTGTTCGATGATTTCTTCAAACTTTGGGTTATTGTCCAGCAAAATATCAATACAAATAACTATGCTAGGTACTTGGTTTATTTCAAAGATATTAGAAAAGCCCCCTTTTTCAAGACTTGGTAATTCTTCTAACACATTCGGCCCTAAATAATCTCTTATTTTTTGCGGCGTGAGAAAAACGCTTGGTAAATCTATCGTATTTTCCGTTTCTACAAGTTTTAAAAAGTTTTCTAAATTGCTTTGGGTTAGAGAATTTCTTGCTATTTCTGCATCACTTAAATTACGAAAAGTATAATTCTTCAGTTTGTATCGCCTCTCCGAAGAGAAGTAGTTCTTTTCTATAATGAAATATTCTCTTAACTCAGCTTCAGAAGGTTCAGCCAATTCACTAGAATTTATTATGTATTGAAACATGGTCTGAATTACATTCCCTTTTACCAAAGGATCATTTCTTATCAAATCAAGTTCTATTGCTCTTTGAACTAAAAGCTCCTCATCTATCAATCTTTCTCGAATTAAATTTTTCTTTTCCAAAGTTAATTCTGAATTGCTTTGATCGTCTAAAACTTTAATTATCTCATCAAACTTTTTTCGGCTTATCTCCTTTTCACCTACGCGGGCAATAGCTTGATCAAGATGAAAATTAGTTTCAAAAATAACTGAATTTAAAGAAATAAATAAGGAAGCAAAAAAAACAACGATTAATGCAATATTGACATATTTTCTATCAATCATTTTTCAGCAAAATAAAATGCTCAACTCCTACTTCGTCAATAACTTTTTTGTCTTCAATGAAATTATGTTTTTTATAAAAACTTAAAGTAGAAGCTAGGCTAGATACTTTTATTATTTTATTGGAGAACAAAGCTTGTGATTTTTTACTTAACTCATTAATCAGAGCTTTACCAAAACCTTTTTTTCTGAATTTTTCTGCAACTATGATTCTACTTAGATAAGGATTAATAAAGTCACCGTGAGGAGGAATCACTCTACCATATGCAACCAGTTCAGAATCAATCAGTCCTGAAAGATGAAAGCTCATTTCATCATATTCATCCATTACAGGATCCTGATTATCTGCTTCAAAAAAAGATTTTCTTAGCTCTGAAATATCTTTTAACTGCGAGTCCTCCAAATCATGATATTGGTGCCAAATCCATTTCATCTAATCAAGGACATGGATTAGGGCAAGCTGCGTGTACTTGATCCAAGTAGGTCAAATTTTCTTCGCTAAGTTCGACTTCAAAACTATCTATGGCTAACTTTAGTTGTTCCATTGTTGTAGCCCCGATGATATTGGATGTCACAAAATCTCTGGAATTAACAAAGGCATTGGCCATGACTGAAGGGTCCATATTTATTTCTTTTGCGTAGTCGACATACTTTTGAATTGAATTTTCGGCAGATTCTGTTTCATATCTTTGACCTCTGCCAAACAATTGAGTTCTAGAACCCTTAGGTCTTGCACCATTTAAATATTTTCCAGATAAATACCCTTGAGCAAGCGGAGAGTATGCCAACAGACCTACTTCGGATCTGAAATAAAATTCAGACATGCCATATTCGTATGTCCTATTTAAAAGATTGTAAGCATTTTGAACTGACTGAACTCTCGGTAAATTCATTTGATCTGCAATTCTTATGAATTCTGAAAGTCCCCAAGGGGTCTCATTCGATAAACCTATGTATCTCACCTTACCAGAATCGACTAAAGATTTTAGAACTTCCAATGTTTCGGAAATTGCGATGCTCTCCATATCATAGTGTTTGTAAAGACCTGCTCCCCCGCCAAACATAGGCAAAGGTCTATCCGGCCAGTGAAGTTGATATAAATCCACATAATCGGTTTGAAGTCTTTTCAAGCTCCCTTCTATCGCAGCCTCTATATTTTTTTTATCGAGTCTAGTCTCTCCTCCTCTAAACCAATCCATACCGCTTCTGCCAGCAACTTTTGTGGCTAAAATAATTTTGTCTCTATTGTTATTTTTCTTAAACCAAGTTCCAATAATTGTTTCAGTACTCCCTTGTGTTTCTGCCTTTGGTGGAATTGAATAAAGTTCTGCAGTATCAAAAAAATTTACTCCTCTATCAACAGCATAATCCATTTGCTCATGACCTTCTTCTTCGGTGTTTTGTTGACCCCAAGTCATTGTTCCTAAACAAATAAGACTTACATCTAAGTTGGTATTTCCTAGTTTTTTGTACTTCATGATTGCTCTCCCCTGATTAAAGTATTTATATTTTTTCTGATAAAATGGTTTTTATGAGCCAAACATTATATGACTTTTCAGTGAATGATAATGCAAATAATTCAGTATCATTAGAAAAATATAGAGGAAAAACCCTGCTAATTGTAAATACAGCAAGCAAATGTGGATTTACACCGCAATATGATGGTTTAGAGGAGTTGCAAAAAAAATATTCAGAAAAGGATTTTTCAATCTTAGCCTTTCCTTGTAATCAATTTGGTAATCAAGAGCCTGGAAGCAATGAAGAAATCCAAGAATTTTGTTCAATAAATTTCCAAACCAGTTTCCCGGTCATGGGAAAAATAGACGTCAATGGAAAAAATGCCGACCCTTTGTATGATTTTCTTAAATCGGAAAAGAAAGGCTTACTTGGAAGCAAAGCTATAAAGTGGAACTTCACTAAGTTTTTGGTCAATAAAGATGGTGAGGTGATTAAGAGATACTCACCGAATACGGAACCTAAAGATATTGCTCAAGACATAGAAAATCTGCTTTAAAGAAAAAGAATCATTTTTCAACTTCTTTGAAAAAATGAGAGCATCCTCCCTTCCATCATATAGTTTGTAGTAGTTTTTTCTCAATCCAATCTCAAGAAATTCGTTAGTTTTGTAAAAAGATATGGCTTCTTTGTTTGATTCTCTGACCTCTAAAAATATTTCTTTGATTCCAAACTTATTGGCAATGGATTCAACTTTCTTTAAAAGTTCATTGCCTATTCCTTGTCTTTTCATATTAGGTGCGACAGAAATATTCAGCAAGTGTCCTTCCAGTAAACTAAAACTGGCTATAAAAAAACCCTGAACCTTTTCGTTTTCTAGACAAACATAAAATTCGTAATCTTTTCTCATGCAATCGAGAAAGCTGGAGTAGCTCCAAGGAGTAGAATTAGAAAGCTGTTCTATTCCAAAGACTTGCTCAAGATAACGTTTTTTTATTTTTTCAATTTTTCTCAATGTTAATCAAAAGCTCTTTTTTTTCTTTGGCAGACATATTTTTTAAAAAACTAAGGTTATCTATTTCGATTTTCTTAGAAGACAAAAAATCAATTATTTGCTCTGGATAATTCTCGGAAAACTCTTGTCTAAGGGAAATGCTTAAAGACTTTAAAAGTTTTAAATCTCCAGTTGAGATATTTTTAATATCTTTTTTGGTGATATGTTTGCCATCGAACGAAAAATTTTTTTTCAAAGCCCAAGAAGAAATTCCCATTTCTTTCAAAAGCTTTTCCTCTGATTTCATTGTAAATATCTTATATGATAAGCACACTTAAGTTAATTTATAAGCATGAAGAAAATAGATAACAGCGCTATTTCCAAGTACTCATCTTTTGAGGCAATTAAACTTAAAAATAGAAGCTGGCCTACCAACCAAATCACTAATGCTCCCATCTGGTGTAGCGTTGATCTACGAGATGGAAATCAGGCTCTTATTGAGCCAATGGGAATAGAAAAGAAACTCAGATTTTTTTCAATGTTGGTTGAATTAGGTTTTAAAGAAATAGAAATAGGATTTCCATCGGCATCTGAAACAGAGTTTAACTTTGTGAGAAAATTGATAGATGATAATTTGATTCCTTCCGATGTAAAAATCCAAGTTTTATCTCAAGCTAGAGAACACTTGATACAAAAAACCTTTGAAGCTACAGAAAGTGCAAAAAATGTAATTTTTCATCTGTATAACTCTACTTCAACTCTCCAAAGAGAAGTTGTTTTCAAAAAAGATAAAGCAGGCATTACAAAAATTGCTACAGAAGGAGCTGAACTTGTACAAAAACTATCAGAAGAATACAAGAAGACGAATTGGCAATTTGAGTATAGTCCAGAAAGTTTTACCGGCACAGAACTAGACTATGCAGCTGAAGTTTGTAATGAGGTCAATGAAATTTGGCATAAAGGTAATAAAAATAAGACAATTATTAATCTACCTGCAACAGTGGAACTGTCCACGCCAAATATTTATGCCGATCAAATTCAATGGATGAATGAAAATCTAAATAATAGAGACAATATTATTCTTAGCCTGCATCCTCATAATGATAGAGGAACAGCAGTTGCGGCGGCTGAACTTGGTTTGATGGCTGGTGCAGATAGAATAGAGGGCACTCTATTTGGAAACGGCGAAAGAACAGGTAACGTAGATATTGTTACTTTAGGGTTAAATTTATTCACCCAAGGAATAGATCCTCAGCTAGATTTTTCTGATATCAACAAGACAATGCGTGAGGTGGAATATTGCAATCAACTTCCTGTTCATCCACGTCACCCATATGCAGGAGACTTGGTTTTCACAGCTTTTTCAGGTTCTCATCAAGATGCAATCAAAAAAGGATTTGATGAAATGCGAAATTCAAATGATTCTAAGTGGCGAGTACCCTATCTTCCTATAGATCCTGAAGATGTTGGAAGAACTTATGAAGCCGTGATAAGAATAAATAGTCAATCGGGAAAGGGAGGCATCTCCTACATTCTTGAGCAAGACTATGGCGTTACCTTGCCAAGAAGAATGCAAATCGATTTCAGTCAAGTTATACAAAAGCAAGCCGATGAAACTGGAAAAGAGTTGGATTCAAAAGAGATTTGGGAAAGTTTTGAGAATTATTATCTCAAAAATAATGCAAAGAAGATTTCTTATAATTCTCATGAAATTCAGTCATCAAAAGAAAAAGACGTCATTAAGCTTTCGCTATTAGAGAATCAAAAAGAAATACAGATTGAGGGAACTGGCAATGGACCGATAGATGCTTTCATTAATGCTTTAAACGATCACCTGTCCTCTGACTTTAAGGTTTCCGATTATCATCAGCATTCAATTTCTTCTGGATCAGATGCCTCAGCTGCGGCATATATTGAGATACAAAATAAAAACTCCTCAGATTGGGGTGCAGGAATAGATCAGAACACCACAGTAGCATCTTACAAAGCGATTCTTAATTGCATCAATAAAATTTTAAGCTGATAGCTCTGAAATCTTTAATTCCTTTGTATCTTTAGAAATACAAACTGAGCCTTTTTTTAAAGCAGTTCCCCAAATATATTTGGCTTTGGGCGTCTTTTCATCTTTTAGAAATTTGCTAAAAAAAAGATTTATTACTTTAGCGCTAGGTTGATTCAACCCATTAAGATTGATCCAAAAAATAAAAACGTTTTTTTGACGAATTTTTGATAGGTTAAGAAATTTTTTTAAAGAGATAAGATTTTTTTTTACCTTTACCTCGGTAAAGTCTTTTTCTGCCTGGATGTTTAGTAAGTCGCTTGATTCTTTTAAGTTCTCAGTCAACTGATTTAGGTTTTTTCTATATGAAGGCCATCTTTTTTCTATCTTTGGTAATATCTCGTTTCTTAAATAGTTTCGATTAAACGAATTATCTTTATTGGATGGATCTTTAATAAATTTCAATTTATCTTTTTTTGCTCTATCTAAAATTTCATTTTTTGAAACATGCAAGAAGGGCCTGACAAGCCTGCCTTTTCCCAAAGCCCTTTCTTTGGGGATTGAACTTAAACCTTCAATGCCGCTTCCTCTCAATGCACTTAAAAAGAAAGTCTCAATAACATCATCTAGATGGTGACCCATAAAAAGAATTGAGTTTTTTTCTAAAGTTTCTTCAAAAAATTTATATCTTTCGTCTCTTAGATTTTTTTCAAGATTAGAAGAGCTATTCTTCTTTCGTCTTAAAGAATGAGTGATGAATTTAATTTCATTTTTTTTGCATATATCCTCACAAATAGTTCTCCATTTTTTTGAATCTTTCTGAACGTTATGATTTATATGGATTGCAATTAAGTTGAAATCATAGTCTTTTTGTAGCTTTTTTAATTCATTAAGAAGAACAAGAGAATCTGCCCCACCACTTAAAGCAACATAGTAATCTTTAGTTTTTTTATTTATGTATGGTTTTAGATATTCAGAAAAATCCATTCACTTCTAAAGTGACCCATAAGACATGATTTTTTGATATCTCTTTTCTACAAGCTCATCTATATCAATTTCTTTAAGACGTTTTAAATTTTCGTCAATTTCTTGAGCAATCAATGAAGATGCTTTTTTTGTATCTCTATGAGCGCCACCCAAAGGCTCATCAATTATGTTATCAATCAAGCCGAAATCCAGTAAATTCTTTGCATCAAGCTTCATTGCCTCTGCAGCTTCTTGAGCTTTTGAATTATCTCTCCAAACGATAGACGCACAAGCTTCTGGAGATGCTACTGAGTAAATTGAATATTGCAGCATCGAGATATGATCTCCTACTCCAATAGCCAATGCTCCTCCTGAACCGCCTTCGCCTGTAATAATTACAATTATTGGTACTTTCAAACCCGACATAATACTTAAATTTTTAGCAATAGCCTCACTCATACCGCGTTCTTCGCTTTCAATTCCAGGATAAGCTCCTGGTGTATCTATAAAAGTAATTATAGGTAAAGAAAAATCTTCAGCTAATTTCATTAATCTAGAAGCTTTACGATAACCTTCAGGTTGAGACATGCCAAAGTTTCTAGATATTTTATCTTCAGTAGACTTGCCTTTTTCATGGCCAATGATTACAACTGGATTACCCTTAAACTTAGCTAAACCAGCAATGATTGCTTGATCATCGCCAAACAATCGATCGCCATGTAGCTCATCAAAATCGGTAAAAATATTTTCTATATAGTCAGAAAAATGAGGTCTATGAGGATGGCGAGCTACTTGAACTTTTTGCCAAATAGACAGACCCTCATAAATTTCTTTAGTGAGCTTTTCAATTTTATCACTCAAGGAAGAAATTTCTTTATGAACGCTATCATTGTTTTCTTTTTTATCTCTTAAAGATTCAATCTTATTTTCAAGATCGCTTATCGGTTTCTCAAATTCTAAATAGGTGTATGCCATGTTTATCTCGCGCGATATTGGAAATCAATATTTTCTTTACCACAATTCTCAATAAGTTTATCCATATTATCGTCATTTAAAAGAATTCTAAAATCTTTATCTAACTCAATATTTGCCGTACCTGTATTAAGATTATATTGCATCTCTATTTGGCTGCCCTGAGAGTTATTTTCTGTCAAAGCTATTGCTTTAAGGTTTTCAACAATATCTAGAACATCTTTTTTTTCTTGTCCTTCGATATTGATTTTTAATTTAGTGACAGACCTTATCCTTGCCTCTTCAAGAGACTTCAGATCCGTAACTCTCATCTTCTTTTGCAACCCGATATTTTTCTTTTGTGTATCCTTTTCGAAAGAAACATCTCCACTAGCAATATAGATTTTTTGAGGGTTTAAATTTCCTTCAAAATTATCAAGAACTTCTGACGAGATGACAAGCTCTATCCTATCTGTTCCATCATCTAAAGTAGCAAACACCAAGGGTCCTCTGCGCGTTTGAATTCTATTTTGACGAATGACAACACCCGATATCGTATTTACTCTTTCTTCTTTAACATTTTCAATAGAATGTGTTCCAAGTTTTTTCAATTCCCAGTAATGTTCTTTAACCGGATGCGTTTCTAAATAAAATCCAAGAGCTGAAAATTCAAATTTTGAATTGGCAAAATCATCGTACTTATCTTTTTTGACAGGAATGAAATCATTGCTTTCACTGATTCCGCCAAACAAGTCTGAAATCCCACTTTCTTGTGTCATAGTGCTTTGTTTTGCATACTTCATTGCATCTTCTAGACTTTCCAACATCTCTTTTCGAGATAAATTAAAGGAATCCATTGCGCCAGATTTGATTAGGGGTTCAATACCCCTTTTATCTACTTTGCTTAAGTCTACCCTCGCGCAAAAATCATATAAATTTTCAAAAGGTTTGTGTTGTCGTTCGCTGATAATGTTCTCAATAGCAGCCTTGCCTAAACCTTTCACTGCTCCTAAACCGTACAAAATTTCATTATCGCCTTGATTAACAAAGTTCAGGTGGCTTTTATTAACATCAGGTTTAAGAATATCTATTTCAAAATTCTTACAATCATCTAGAAGTAATCTGACTCTATCTGAATCATCCAAATCTGAGGACAAAGCGGCACTTAAAAACTCTACTGGATAATGAGCTTTAAGCCATGCTGTTTGAAATGCTATAAGCCCATATCCTGCTGAATGAGCTTTGTTGAAGCCATATCCTGCAAAAGTTTGGATTTGATCAAACAACCCTTCTGCCGCTCTTTCTACTTTTCCTTTTTTTAAAGCTCCATTGATAAATTCAGGTCTTTGTCTTTCCATTTCTTCCGGAATTTTCTTACCCATTGCTCTTCTAAGAAGATCTGCTTGGCCTAAAGAAAAGCCTGAATATTCTTGAGCCAATTGCATGACTTGCTCTTGGTAAACAATTACACCGTAAGTATTTTTTAATACTTTTTCGATATCTTTATCTCCAAGATAGTCCGTTTTTTCTGAGCCGTGCTTTCTATTAATAAAGGTATCAACCATTCCAGCATCTAACGGTCCTGGTCTATATAAAGCAACAACTGAGATAATATCTTCAAAAGATGATGGTTTTATTTTCACTAGATACTCTTTTAGACCTCGAGATTCTAGTTGAAATACTCCTGTTGTAAGACCACTTTGCAAAAGATCAAATGTCATTCTATCTTCAAGATCTATTTGGTCTAAATCTATTGACTCTAAATTAAGCTTTTCTCTTTTTGTGTTGATAAGATCTAAAGCATCTTTAATAATTGTCAAAGTTCTTAAACCCAAAAAATCAAATTTTTGCAAGCCAACTGACTCAATATCTTTCATATCAAATTGAGTGGCTAAGGTATCTGTAGCCTCATCGAGATAAAGAGGGGAAAAATCATTTATTTCTGAAGGTGCTATGACTACTCCTGCCGCATGTTTTCCAACATTCCTAATGATTCCTTCCAGTTTTCTTGCCATATCAAATATTTCTTCCGCTTGCTCATCGGTTTTTAATACTCTTTTTAAGTCATTATTATCCAAAGCTTTTGCAAGGGTCATATCAGGTGAAAAAGGAATCATTTTTGCCAATCTATCTGCTAAGCCATAAGACTTTCCTTGGGCCCTTGCAACATCTCTTACAACAGCTCTTGCAGCCATAGTTCCAAAAGTACATATTTGAGCAACTGCCTCTTTTCCATATTTTTGAGTAACGTAATCAATTACTTTATCCCTACCGTCTTTACAAAAATCTATATCAAAATCGGGATTACTTATCCTATCTGGGTTTAGAAATCTTTCGAAGAGTAAACCGTATTTCAGAGGATCAATTCCTGTTATACCTAAACAATAAGCAACTAGGGAAGCTGCCCCTGATCCTCTTCCAGGGCCTACTGGTACGTTGTTTTCCTGAGCCCAATTGACAAAATCAGACACGACCAAAAAATATCCGGAATAACCCATTTTAGATATCACATCTAATTCAAAATCAAGCCTGTCTAAGTATTCAACTTTTTCATCTTCAGAAAAATCTTTAATTTTTTCTTTAAGATTATTTTTGGAAAGTTCTATCAAGTGATCGGCAGCTGTTTTATTCAAAGGCGTTTCGAAGTCAGGTAAAACGTAAATACCAGTTTCTATTTCTAAGTTGCATTTTCTTGATAATTCATAAGCATTCGTAAGTACCTCAGGAATGTCCTTGAATTTTTCATACATTTCTTCAGGAGATAGAAAATACTGATTTTCATAATAATTTCTCTTTCTTTTTGAATCACTCAATACTTCTCCATTTTGAATACATACTCTTGTTTCATGAGCCTCAAAATCTTCTTGATTTATAAATCTCACTTCGTTTGTTGCCACTACTGGCAATCCAAGTTCTTTTGCCTGGGAAAGTATGTATTCATTGTATAAGTCTTCTTGAGGCCTATTGATTCTGGATATTTCCAAGATGAAATCTTCTTCAAATAATTTTTGAAAGTACTTAATCCTTTTTAAAAAAAGATCGTGATTATTATCTAAAACAGCTTTTCCTATGTGACCTCTAAATCCTCCTGATAAAGCAATAAGTCCTTCAGCATGCTCGGATAGCCACGCACTTTCTATTACAGGAACGCCTGATGTCTTGCCTAATATTTGAGATTTTGAAATTAGTTTTATCAGATTTTTATAACCTAATTGATTTTTAGCGATCAATGTCAAATTAGCATGTTCTTTGTGTGACGAACTATCTCTGACATGATTAATTTCTGCCCCAGCAATTGGCTTTATTCCTTTTGATCTTACTGCTTTATAAAATTTTAAAAAACCAAAAAGGTTAGCTGAATCGGTAATAGCCAAACTTTCATAGTTGTATTGTTTTGCTTTTTCAGAGAGATGGTCAATTTTGACTATGCTATCTATTATAGAGTACTCACTATGGATATTTAGGTGTGTAAATTTTTTATCTTGCATCTAAAACTGGCTTAAAACTCATTCTATGGTATTTAGTTGGACCTAAAGATTTTAGAATATTTAAGTGGTTTTTTGTTGGATATCCTTTGTTTTTTTCTAAAGAAAAGTCAGGATATTTTTTACTAAAAGCATTCATTAAATCGTCTCTAAAAACTTTTGCAACGATCGATGCGGCCATTACTTCTGGAATTTTATCGTCAGCTTTAATAATTGCCTTACAGGGATAATTAATTTTTGGTTTATCTGTGCCATCTACCAGAACTTCTATATTTTTAATTTTTAAACCTAAAATAGCCCTTTTCATTGCCAGAAGGCTAGCCTCCTTGATATTCAAAATATCTATTTCTTCTACAGAAGCTTCTCCTATAGATACTCTTTTTGCATTTTTTCGTATTTGATTACAGATAAGAACTCTTTTCTTCTCCGAAAGTTTTTTTGAATCTTTCAATTCAGAGTTTTGATATTTATCTAAAATGACTGCTGCAGCAATAACTGGACCAAATAAACACCCCCTACCTACCTCATCTACTCCAACAAGATAGGATTTCATTTAGAAAGGATTTCATTTAAAGCTTTTGAGAACTTATTTGAATCTAAAACCAATAAACTTTCCCTTATTAAGCTCAGTTTTTCAGAGATCTTGCGCTTGTTTTTATAAGTAAGATTAACCTTTTCATAAATTTCATTTCCCGAGACTTGATTTTGCCTCAATTCAAAAACAACTTTTTTTTGAGAAAGAATATTTGGAAGAGATATGAATTCAGTTTTTAGAAAAAAGTTAGAAAGGATGAAGTTACTCAAGGGGTTGCTTTTATATATTACTACCATTGGTTTAGCCAAGATTGCAGCTTCCAGAGTAGCTGTACCAGATGCTATTACAGCCAAGTCACAAATAGCCAAAACCCTTTGAGTAGTATTAAAAATTACTCTAATGGTCTTTGATAATTTTTTTAACTCCCCTGTAAGATCAGATTCTTTATTTAAAGCCAGAATAATTTCAGTATCGGGATTATATTTTTTATATTTCTTTATAAAATCTGCTAAGGGTTTACCATGGTGTTTAATTTCTGACTTTCTGCTGCCGGGTAAAATAGCTATGACTTCCTTATTTAAGGGTATGTTTAAATCTTTTCTCAAAGTAATTTCATCATGATTACTAGGTAAATTTTCAGCTAAAGGATGGCCCACATAAGAGAAGTTAACATTATGTTTTTTTAAAAGCTTCGATTCAAAAGGAAATAACGAAAAGATTTTATGGTACAGAGAATTGAATCTATAAACTCTTCCATAACGCCATGCCCAAAACTGAGGACAAACATACTGTACTGTTTTGATATTGGTTTCTTTTCTCAATGCTTTACAAATTCCACTATTAAAAGAAGGACTATCTATCCCGATAAATACATCCGGATTCTCTGTTTTTAAGAAATTTATAAAATCTTTTCTTATGTTTAAAATTTTTTTTAAATTAAGTAATGGATCAATTAAGCCCATATATGAAATATCCGCGATAGGAAAAAAACTTTGTAAGCCCACACTTTCCATCAGCGAACCTCCAACACCAATAAACTCGATGTCTTTATTATTTTTTTTTAAGTCAATGAGGAGTTCATGACCGAGGGCATCTCCAGATTCCTCTCCTGCACATACTGCGACTTTCAATATATTTACCTTTAACGAACAATACTTCTTTCAGTATTTGAAATGCTTTCAATGAAAAGATTTAATTCTTGGATTTCTTTGAATCTAGAGATTATTTCTTTTTTTGCATCTTCCAATTTATTTTTCCTGAGATACAAAATTTTGTAAGACTCCTTTAGAGCTTCACTGGCTTCCTTGGATAACCCTTGCCTTTGAATACCCACTGTATTTAGTCCTCTTGGTATTGCGGGATTTCCACTCACTCTTACATAAGCAGGAACATCTTTAGTAATGATTGTTCCTAAAGCACTAAAACTGAAACTCCCTATCTTGCAAAATTGGTGTACCAAAGTGAAACCGCTTAGTCTTGCTCCTTTTCCAACACTGACAACTCCTGCTACTCCAGAATTGTTTGTCATTACAATATCATCTTCTAAAATACAATCGTGAGCAACATGGGTATAGGCCATGAGTAAATTGTTATTTCCAATAATTGTTTTTCCGTCTTCTTGAACAGTTCCTCTATTTATAGTGGATCCTTCCCTTATTTCATTATGATCTCCGATCTCGAGATATGTTTCCTCCCCTTTGTATTTTAAGTCTTGTGGATCGCCACCTATACTGGCAAAGGGAAAAATAAGGTTATTTTTTCCTATTAAAGTATTCTTGTGAATAAATGCGTTACCTTCAATAACCGTTCCTGAATAAATTTTTACATTTGGCCCGATGACTGTAAAAGGACCTATAGACACGCCTTCATCTATTTCTGAAGATGAATCAATTTGAGCCGTTGGATGAATCATTTAGGGCGATCGGCACAAAGAACAATTGCAGAACAAATAAATTTATCTCCAACGGAAGCCTTGCAATCAAATTTCCAAATTCCTGCTTTTTCAGAAATTTTAGTTGATTCCAAGGTAAGTTTATCTCCTGGAATAACTGGGTTCTTAAAACGTAATTTGTCTGCCCCTACAAAATAATACATAGAGCCTTCTTCAGGAGTTTTATTCATCGAGACAAACCCCAAAACACCAGAAGCTTGAGCTAAAGCCTCCAAAATTAAAACTCCAGGCATTACTGATCTATTAGGAAAATGACCTAGAAAATAAGGTTCGCTATTAGTGATATTTTTATAAGCTTTTATATATTTATGCTCTTCCAGCTCCTCAACTCTATCTACTAGAAGAAAAGGATATCTATGAGGTAACAAAGTCTTTATTTTTTCTATATCAATCATCAAAGTGTTTTTTTTGAATTGTAATGTGTTTTAACCATTTTGAATGTTCTAAAACGACAGCACCGCCAGAATATATACCTGATTTATTTATTGATTTAGTTACATAGGTCATCGGATTAATTCTAACTTCGTTTGTTATTTTTATATTATCAACTATTCCGCAACCCCCTCCAATAAGGCAATCTTCTCCAATTTCTGTAGAGCCTGCAATAGCAGTTTTCGCCCCAATAATGGTGTTTTTTCCAATGATGCAATTATGGGCGATATGAACTTGATTATCGAGTTTAACCCCGTTATTCAAAATAGTAGACCCCAATGACGCTCTATCAATAGTACATGAGGCACCAATTTCGACATCATCTTTAATTTCAACAAAACCAAGGTGTTCGATCTTTTCCCAAGAGTTTTGAATTTTTGCAAAACCCAAGCCATCAGAACCAATTACGGAGTTTGCATGAATAATATTCCCACTTCCTAACTTTGTAGAATGATAGAGACACACATTTGGATGGAGATAACTTTTTGACCCAATGAAAACATCATCCCCGATATAACAGCCATGATTAATAATTACCCCATCTTCAACAATTACATTTTTTCCTATAAATACATTATTTCCAATTTGAACATCCGATTTTAATAATGAATCTATATGGTTTTGTGTTGAGATATTTTCTCTTATATTTCCTGCAAAGAGTTGAGTTAACTTTGCATAAGCTTCGTGTGGATTAGAAACTAGGATGAAGTCTTTATGACAATGTTCTTTGTAGTCTTCAGATAATAAAACCGCAGCTGCAGATGTACTTTTAAGGTCTTTTAAAAATTTCTTATTATAGATAAAGGAAATTGAGCTTTCATGAGCTTCTGACAGTGTATTAATATCAGTTATAGACTTTGAAGGATCGCCTTCTAATTGACCGCCAAGAAAGTCTGAAATTTCTGATAGCTTATAGGTCTTTTTTGGCAAACTATATTATTTTTTCTGTTCTTTATTAATGAGATCAACAACTTCAGGAGTAAGATTTATTTTTTCATCTGATCTATCAAAAGCAAGCAAAGCTTGAGAATTCAAAAGCATTTTAATTTTTTTAGCCTTGATGAGCTCATTTACTACTTTTTGAACTGCCTCTGCTTGATCAGCTTGAAGCTTTTGAGTTACTTCTTGTTCTTTAGCTTGAATTTGCTGTGAAAGGAGTTGTATGCTTTGATATAAAGTTTGGATTTTCTTTAAAATTTCTTCTTTTTCGGAATCGGATAAAGTTGATTCGTCTTTATTTAACTTCTCAGCTAGCTTAATTCTTTCGCTGTCCTTTGATTGTGCCTCGTCAGTAAGTTCTTTGTAGTCAGGAGAATCTCTTAAATCATCGATGCGCTCTCTTGCTAGATCAGTCCCAAGGAAAATCGCGTTGTAATCTATTACGGCAATTCCTTCAGAAACGAAGACTGAACCAGTAAAAAAAGATAGATAAGTAAAAATTAATAATTTTTTTATGCTTTTCATATAAAACCCCTTAGATGTAGATATTTTAATTAAAAAAGGTATTGAAGTTTACCCTTTTGATAGAAAAAATTCTTATTTTTTTTTAAAATTGAGTACCGATTTCAAATTGAAAAGTTTCTGTCCTATCATCAGGTGTATCGTTGAATACCTGAGAGATGGCAAAAGATAAAGGGCCTAAAGCAGTTATCCATGTGACTCCAACACCTAAAGAATATCTAAGCTCAGATAAATCAAATTCATAACAATTAACTTCATAAGATCGACAGCCGTCACTAAAAACATTTCCATAGTCTAAAAATACAGAGCCTCTGACAGATCTTGGATCAGGAACAAAGTCTAAAGGAATGATTAGGTCAAATCCTCCAGCAAGACTATAAGGACCTCCAACAGGCCTTTGATATCTTGGGTTATAGCCTGAATCATAAACTGCTTTTGGACCAAGATAATTTTGTCTAAATCCCCTGACTGACCTCATACCTCCTGCATAAAAATGCTGATAAGGCGGCGCAGTTTCTGTATCTTCATAAGCAAACAAAATTCCAATTCTTGATCTATATCCAAAGATTAGTCTCTGAGGTAAGGGTCTGAAAATCTTAAATTCATGAGTGAATCTCCCGTAATTTAAATTGCTTCCGGGAAGGGTTAAAGACAAAGATATTGTATTGCTTGAACCATTAGTAGGAAATAAGCCCCTGTCCAAACTAAATCTAGCCCAGCTTACTGATGCACTGTAGGTAGTAAACTCAGAGCCTTCTGAATTATAGAAATCTTGCAATTGTCTTGAACTATAAAAATTTGTAGCTAATTGCGTATTGTCCAAAGCTAATGATAGCGATAATGACTCAATTTCACTGATGGGGAGTTGAAATCTGACGCTTCCCCCATAAGAGTCTGTATTGTATGCAGCAATATTAAAATTTCCATAATCTGTTTTTCTTAAATAGGCACCGTATCCCAGTCCAATTCCATCTATAGTGAAATAAGGATCAAAAAAATCAAAAGATAAGTCTTGTCTCCACTCACTATAGTTTATTCCTACAGAAACAGAGTTGCCTGTTCCGAATGCATTCTTTTCTGAATAATTTGCCCCCAAACTGAATCCATAAGCGCCATAGCCTAAAGATCCTCCTATCGATCCTGAATACTGCTCTTCAACTTTAAAAATTACATCAACTTCATCAGATGAACCAGGAACAGATTTTTTTTCATACTCCACACTTTTAAAAAAACCCAATCTATTCAGTCTCAATTTAGAAGCATCAAGAAGATTATTTGAAATCCAGCTTTTTTCCATTTGACGCATTTCCCTTCTAAGTACAACATCATGAGTTCTCTCATTTCCTTCGAAAGAGATGCGATTTACCATTGCCCTTTGTCCCGGATCAACAAATAAAGTCAAAGATACCTGTTTTTGTTTTTCATCAACATCTTTAGAAGTTGACACCTCAGCATTCATGTATCCAAGGTTTTCTAATAAATTTACAATTCGATCTTCAGACGCTTTTAAAAAGCCTTCAATATAAATCTCATTAACTGGAATATTAATTAAGCTTCTAATAAAAAGCTCTTTGTCCTCTAAATCACCGGCAAGTTTTACATCACTAACCCTATATACATCACCTTCATCAATTGAGATAGTGATAAACAAATCTTCTTTATTTTTAGATAAAGAAACCATGGTATTTGTTACTTTATAATTCAAATAACCATTGTTTTTATACATTGATTCAAGAGTCTCAAGATCTCCTTTTAAATTTTCTCTTGAATAATTTGAACCTCTCCTAAATACAGACAGCCAGTCTTTTTCTCGCAACTTAAATTCATCAAGAATATCTTGATTAGAAAAAAAATTGTTTCCAATTATGTTTATTTTTCTTAAAGTAGAGGAACTTCCTTCTTCAATTAAAATAGATAGTTTTATTCTATTCTTAGGAAGTTCGTCGGTTTTTACTTCTACAGATGCAGAATATTTACCTTGAGATGAATATTGCCTTTCTAGCTCAACACTTAAACTTTCGAATACAGATCTTTTATAAAGAGCCCCTTCAAAAATACCTGATTTTTTTAGCCCATCCAAAAGAGCGTCTGATTTAATTTGCTTATTACCTTCGATGAAAATCTCATCGATTGTAGGCCTTTCTTTTAAGTCAATAAGCAAGGCATTGCCATCTCTTCCTAACTTTACATCGTCAAATTTTTCGGTTTCAAAAATAGATAAAGTTATTTCTTTTAGAAGATCTCTGCTTACAAGATCGCCAAGTCCAACAGGCATTACTGCAAATACACTTCCAGCAGAAACCCTTTGCAAGCCTGTGATTCTAATGTCATCAATTAACCAAGAATCTTCATTTTGAGAAATCAAAGATGCTGAAAATAAAGTAATAATTAAAAAAAGCTTTGGCATGATATTTATCTAGTTGATGATTCTAAAGATATCATTATAGAAAACGAATATAAAAAGAAATAAAAGCATAAAGGTTCCTATCTTATAAAAAAAATCCAATAATTTTTCTGGTAAATTTCTTCCTATCATTTTTTCTATAGTTAAAATTAAAGCTTGTCCCCCATCCAGAATGGGCAAAGGTAAAAGGTTAACTATGCCGAGACTGATACTAATAAAAGCTATTAAGTAAACAAAAGAATATAAGCCTCCATAAATAACTGACTCTCCGGCATACTGACCGATCATCACTGGGCCTCCAAGGTTTTTTGCAGATACTTGGCCAAAAATGATTTTCTTAAAAAATAATAATGAATTTTCTACTACGCTATAGGTCTGTGATACAGAATTTTGAAGCGATTCAGTAAAACTATAATTGATTAATTTTCTTGTCTTTTGACTAATAAGATAAGATGATGCAATTCCAATTTGCCAAGTGAAATCTTTTTCGGATAACTTTGGCGTAATTCTCAATAAAACTTCTTCCTCGTTACGAGATACAGCAATTAAAAGATCGTCTCCTTGAGAATAATTAATCTCATCTTTGATATCTCCCCAATAAGCAACTGGCTTTCCGTTTATTTCGAGAATTCTATCGCCTATCTCAATACCGCCTTTAT
Source organism: uncultured SAR86 cluster bacterium (assembly GCA_902595715.1). Classification (GTDB taxonomy): domain Bacteria; phylum Pseudomonadota; class Gammaproteobacteria; order Magnimaribacterales; family AG-339-G14; genus MEDG-81. Next base: position 26,142 of record CACJRI010000009.1, on the reverse strand, counting down.
CGGCGGGGCTTGAAGGCAAAACATTCCCCACTAAAGGCTCTAATGGAGGGACAATTCCAAGAGAAGATAAAAGATTTGATGGTTCTTCATTACTTAACCAAGAGTTTATATTTATTGAATATTCTAAAACCTTGTCATTTCTGGATACTAAAAAAATAATACTTCCTGTGTTTCCCAATCTTTTTGATAACTCTAATTGAGAATCTGAGTATGAGGATATTTCAGAGGAATCTATTTCAAGAATTAAGTCCCCTTTTAATAAGCCTGCCTGGTCGGCTTGAGAATTAGGCAAAACATCTCCAATCAGCGGAGTAATTTTAAACACCCCATATAAATTCAAAATAAGAAATATAAATATTGCAAGAATGAAATTAAATAGTGGTCCTCCCAAAGTAATTAAAAGTTTTTGATAGTACTCCTTTGAGTTGAAAGAATCATTAGCTTCATCAGTATCTGAAATCTCTTCACCCTTCATCTTAACGAACCCTCCTACTGGAAGGATTCTGAGATTGAAATGTGTATTAGATTTAGTTGTCCAAGTTTTTAAAGATTTTCCAAAGCCTATAGAAAAATCCAAAACCCTTACGCCAAAAATTCTCGCAAAGCAGAAATGACCAAGCTCATGAATAAAAACTATGATGCTTATAAGAACTAAAAAAGAAAATAAATACGTAAGGAAAGTCATTAAATTAATTTTTTATCAAGCTTGAAGCAATTCTCTTAGCTTCATTATTAAAATCTAAAATAGATTCTAACGATACAGAAGTTAACTTCATATTATTTTTTTCAGCATAATTTAATACAGAAGAAATAATCGTAAAGATTTCCAAAAAGCTAATTTTTTTCTTTAAGAATCTATCGACAGCAACTTCATTAGCAGCATTCAAAATAATAGGCATTCCCTTACCAGATTTCATTGCAAAATAAGCATACTCTATAGATGGAAATTTTGAGTAATCTATCTTCTGTATAGTAAGTTGTTTCAATCTCTGGAGATTTATTTTAGGAAAATTATTATTTACCGTGTCAGGGTACCCTAGCCCATAGGAAATTGGTATCTTCATATCCGGGCTTGCCATGGAAGCTAGGATAGTGCCGTCAATTAACTCAACAAAAGAATGAATTAAACCTTCTGGATGAATAATCGTTTCTATTTTATCCGGACTTAAATCAAATAAATATCTTGCTTCAATAATCTCAAGAGCCTTATTCATTAAAGTAGAAGAATCAATTGTAATTTTTTTCCCCATTTTCCAAATAGGATGTTTTAGAGCCTGGTTTAAAGTTATCCCCTTGAATTTATTTTTTGGAAGAGAATAAAAAGGGCCGCCAGAACATGTAATGGTTATTTTAGAAATATCTTTTCTATCTAAGTTTTTAATGCTTTGGTGCACAGAACAATGTTCAGAATCTATTGGGATAATTAACGCTTTGTTTTTCTCTGCCTCATTCATCAAGAATTCCCCTGCCATTACTAAAGGCTCTTTATTTGCAATTAATACTTTTTTTCCAGACTTTATAGAATGATGAATTAACTCTAGACCTGAAGATCCTGAGATTGCCGCAATCACTGTATCTGTTTGCGGGCTAGAAATTAAATCATAAAGTTTTTCTTTGTTAATTAAGGGTTTTGAAATAGAGTTTTTTTTTGGATTTTCTAAATATATTTTTGCTTGTTTATGAACCTTAGATTGTTGATTTATAAGATTGGAATTTGTTGAAGCTACAAGGCATTTTGCAACATATTTTTTATTTTGTTCTATGACTTCCAAAGATGATTTTCCAACAGAGCCTGTTGAGCCTAGGACTACAATTTTTTGCATCATAAAAAAATATTAAAAGAAATAAAAATGGGAATACAGAAAAGGTGACTATCAATTCTATCAAGAATGCCACCATGACCTGGTAATAAATTACTAAAATCTTTAACATTCATTAACCTCTTTGCCTTACTTGCAACTAAATCTCCAAAAATACTTGCAAGTGAACATAAAGTTAAAATTATTAAGCTAGAAAAATAGCCCAATTCAAAAATTAAAGAATCAAGATATAAATATTGCGAGAAAATATCGGAATTAAACATATTGTTTTCCAGAATAAAAAAAGACAAAGATATTAATAATATTGCTGGTAAGAATAAGCCTGAAATAAAACCTTCTAGAGTTTTATTTGGGCTTATAGTAGGAACAATTTTGATACGCCCTATCAACCTTCCAAAAACCAAAGCAATGATATCTGTTAAAACAGAAATTAATAGAACTGTAAAAAAGAAACTTCTTGAAAAATCTTCGGTAATAACTTTCACAAGTAAAATATTCACTAAAACCATAGTAAAAATTATCCAAACAAATATATTATTTTTATTTTTTTGACTTAATAGTTCGAAGGATGAAATTATTAAAAGGCCATATAGACCAAGTTGAAATATAAAGTTTGATGAAAGAAAAACAAAACATAAAGCTGAAATCCCTAATGCAAGTCCTGTAATAATTCTTTTCATATCATTATTTAACCCGTCTTAATACCAAACTTACGTTTTCTTTTGAAGAAATCTTCGATAGCTTTTTTTAAATCTTTTTTTGTAAAGTCTGGCCAAAGTCTATTTGAAAAATAAAGCTCAGAATATGATGATTGCCATAAATAGAAATTACTCAATCTTTTTTCTCCTCCAGTTCTTATTATCAAATCTGGATTTGGAAAGTCAGAAGTTTCTAAGTTTTCTTCTAATTCTTTTTCAGTAAATTTTTTCTTCCGATTACTTTTTGAATTGCTTTTATTTACAGCATTCACAATATCCCATTTGCCTCCATAACTAACAGCAATTATCAAATTAAGCTTAGGATTATATGTTTCGGTTGCTTTTGAAGATTTATCAATTTTATTTATCAATCTTTTATTAAACCTTGAAATATCTCCAATGAAATTGAGTTTTACTTGCTCATCTATTAGCTCGGGGGTTTGTTCTTCTAAGGCCTCAAAAAATATAGAGATTAAATCTTTTACTTCAATTTCGTCTCTAAGCCAATTTTCTGTACTGAAAGCAAATAAGGTCAAATAAGGGATATTATTTTCTAATGCAAATTCTACGGCTTCTTTTGCTTTTTTTACTCCTTCTTTATGTCCCATTTTAGATGGCAAGTCTCTTTTAGTTGCCCATCTAGTATTACCATCCATGATGATTGCCACATGGTTTAGGTCTGAATTCATTCTATATTTCTAAAAGATCTTTTTCCTTTTTTTCCAAAAGGAAATCTATCTTGTTTATAAAATCATCAGTAATTTTTTGAATTAATTCTTCTCCACGCCTTAAATCATCTTGAGAAATTTCTTTCTCATTTAAAAACTCTTTAAGAAGAGCGTTGGCGTCTCTTCTTTTATTTCTTATTGCGACTTTGGAGTTTTCTGCCTCTGATTTGGCTACTTTTATAAGATCTCTTCTTGTTTCTTCGGTTAATTCTGGAATTATTACTCGAATAACATCTCCAGAGGTCGCGGGTTGAAGTCCAATGTCAGAAGATTGAATAGCCTTTTCAATATTTTGAACCTGATCCTTTTCCCAAGGAACAATTGACAAGGTCCTCGCATCTTCAACGGAAATGTTGCTCATTTGGCTTATTGGGGTATTGGAACCGTAGTAATCTACTTCAACTGAATCTAATATTGATGGATTTGCTCTGCCAGTTCTAATTCTTTGTAATTTCTTTTCCAAAGAAACTATTGTTTTTTCCATCTGCTCTTTGGTTTCTATTTGGGTTTCATTAATCATTTAATTATGTACCAATGTTCCTATTTCATTTCCTTTAATTGCTGAAATCAAAGCATTTTCTTTATCTGCGTCAAATACTCTCACGTTAAGCCCTGAATCTCTACAAAAACATAAGGAAGTTTGATCCATCACTTTTAGATTTTTATTTATTGCTTCATCAAAAGACAATGTATCGTATTTTTCTGCAGAAGGATTTATTTTAGGATCTTTTGAAAACACACCATCCACGTTTGTTGCTTTAAGCATAATGTCTGCATTTAATTCAACAGCTCTTACACTTGCAGTAGAGTCTGTAGTAAATAAAGGATTTCCTAATCCTCCTACAAGAAGGACTGTTTTTCTCTGGTTTAATGATTTCTTTGCTTCTTCTGCGCTATAGGCTTTTACAAAATTTCCTATTGCAAAGGAAGAAAATAGAGAGTTTTCACAACCTTGGTTTTGAAGAAAGTTTGATAATGCTATGCCATTCATAATTGTTGAAAGCATTCCAATGTAATCGGCAGATACTTGGTCAATGTTAAGAATATTTAATTCTTTTCCTCTGAAGATATTTCCGCCGCCTAAAACAATAGCCAATTGAGTCTCAGAAGTATCTTTAACTGTTTCAACTACTTTTTCAAAAGTTGATTTATCAAAACCTTTTTCATTTACGCCCGAAAACCATTCTCCGCTTAATTTGAGAAGAACTCTCTTAAATGCTGGCATTTTCTAGCTTTCCAATTGAGATTGGACCTCTTCAGCAAAATCCTTTTTTTCGACCTCAATGCCCTCACCAACCTCAATTCTTACAAAAGATTCTATTTCTGCATCTGCTTGAGATAGATAATTTTCAATTTTTATTGAAGGATCTTTAACAAAAGGCTGCTTCAATAAGCTTACATCTGACAGTTGTTTATTTAGTTTACCTTCAATCATCTTTTCAAGGATTTCAGGCGGTTTATTCTCTTTCTCAACCTGAGATTTAAATATTTCTCTCTCTTTTTGAATATATTCCTCCCCTAAATGTTCAGGAGATAACACTAATGGGTTGGATGCCGCAACATGCATTGCTATCTCTTTAGCTATTTCTTCATTTCCTTTTTTTAAAGATACCCCTGAGGCAATCTTTTTATTTGAATGAATATAAAATTCAGAGATATTGCCTTGAAGTTTTACTACCTTTCTTATGACTATGTTTTCTCCTATTTTTTGAACCAAAGACATTCTTTGCTCTTCCATGCCGTTGCTTACTTTTTCAAAGATGTTATCCGAGGACCTATTATCACAAGCAAATTCAAGGATCTGTTGACAAAATTCTAGAAAGCTTTCATCTTTAGCTACAAAATCTGTTTCGCAATTTACTTCTACGAAAAGAGTTTCCGAATCTATTTTTTTTGAAAGAATTATTCCTTCTACGGCAGTCCTTGAAGATTTCTTTTCTGCTTTTAAAACACTATTTTTTCTTAAATTTGTAATTGCTTCTTCAAGATTGCCCCCTGCTTCTTCAAGAGCTTTTTTACACTCCATCATTCCTAAGCCAGTTTTTTCTCTTAGATTTTTTACATCAGCAGCTTTAATTGTCATTTAATCCTCCTTAGTCTCTTCTTTAGTTTCTAGAGATTTTTCATCCTCGCTAGATTCAGAGGTATTTTCATCACTTGGAGTAGATTTTTTAACAACAATTGGGCCATCTTTTGTTTGTCTTGATCCACCGGAAGTTTCAAAGCCCTCTAAGCAAGCATTTGATATTATTCTCGAAATAAGAGATATAGATCTTATGGCGTCATCATTTCCAGGAATAACATAATCAATATCATCTGGATTTGAATTTGTATCGACAATTCCGATTATTGGTATTCCCATTTTTTTTGCCTCAGCCACGGCAATTTTTTCATTCTCAACATCAACAACAAATAAAGCCTCCGGAAGACCGCCAATATTTTTTATACCTCCAATAGAACGCTCAAGCTTTTCCATTTCTCTTTTAATGCCTAAAACTTCTTTTTTGGTAAGATCTTCAAATTTTCCTTCCTCTTCTTGTGAGTTAAGAATCTCCAGCCTCCTGATAGAAGACCTTACTGTTTTATAGTTCGTTAACATACCGCCAAGCCACCTATGGTTGATGTAAGGCATATTGCACCTTTCAGCTTCCTCTTTTATGACTCTTCTAGCAGCTCTTTTGGTACCTACAAAAAGAATTCTATTATTAGATGCAGCAAGTTTTTTACAAAATTCAATGGTTGGCTCTAGGCACTCTAAAGTTTTTTCTAGGTTGATAATATGAACTTTTTTTCTATCGCCAAAAATATATGGCTGCATTTTGGGATTCCAAAATTTTGTTTGATGGCCAAAATGTACTCCGGCCTTTAACATTTGTTCAATGGATATTTCCATTTCATTGCTCCTTTTTTTGTAGCCCTTGGGCTGGGTTATTCCTCCTCGTGGCTAAGCATTAAACTGATATTGAGCAATATCAGCACCCTAATACTCTATCCAATCGAGTGCGTATTTATGTCTGTAAAAAAACAGAACGCGAATTAGAACACATTACAAAAGCAGAATAAAGAGCAGAGTCAAAAGTCATATCCCTCCATTTCTTTCAAAAGATCAACCATTGAATAAATACCAGGGCTTTTGTCTTTTATATCAGTTGCAAGACCTATTGACTCTCCAAATATATCCCTGCTGAGTGCGTTGTGCATAACAGAAAATTCCTCGTTTTTATGTTTAAAGATAACCTCATGCTTACCAACAGATTTTTTATCTCTTATGGATTTTATTTCTATATCGAGGTCAAAATGTCTGCTTAGTCCTTTTTTAGATATGTAATCTTTCAAGTCTAGAGCGGTTCCTGATGGAGCGTCCTTTTTTTTCTCGTGATGTGTTTCAATAATTTTTATATTCAGATCACGCGAGTTTTCATTTGAATACATGTTTTCATTAGACCAAGGTAGATTAACCCTATTAAAAATACCATTAATTAAGGGATCCAAAATAGATGTTTTGAAAAAAGCTACACCTTCACTTAGATTAGGCGCTTTCAAAACAGGAACTTTTTTTGATAGTTTTTCTAATTTTTGGAGCTGTTTCTCAGAGTGGCCTGTAGATGCAAGGACTAAGGGTATATTATTTTGAAAACAAAAATCATAGACATTTTCAAAATTCTCTGGATACGATGCATCAATTACCAAAGGAATATTGGCAATCTTAAGGCTTACTTCTGATAAAGAAGAGATTAGAGGTTCCTGTATGCCTTCCATTACCTCTCCCAAAAGAGGATTATCTTCTGAGCATACGCCATAAGTTACTTGATTGTAGGATGAAATTGATCTACCAAGTTTTCCAGTAGCTCCAACTAAGATTAATTTTGTTTGTTGTTCTAGAGGTTTAGAAGTCGTCATAAATTTTTGAAAAAATCTTTTGCTGAGTTTAGCCAAGAGCTCATTAAAGGTGAGTTATCTTCATGAGACATATTTGCTTTGAAATCGTTCAATAAATCTTTTTGTTTTGAGTTTAAGTTTACTGGAACCTCAACAATTACTCTAACCAAGATGTCTCCAACTCTGCCGCCTCTCAAAGGTTTGATGCCCTTTCCGTTGAGTCTAAATATTTTATGGCTTTGAGTTCCTGATGGAATTTTTATCTTTGCTTTTCCAACTAGTGTTGGTACTTCTATTGATCCTCCCAAAGCAGCATCCGCAAAATCCAAAGGAACTTCACAATAAAGATGTTTTCCATCTCTCTCGAAGATTTTATGTTGTTTTACATTTATAGAAATATAAAGATCTCCCCGAGAACCTCCTCGTCCTAGTTCTCCCTCTCCAGATAACCTGATTCTATCTCCATCATCAACTCCAGCGGGGATTTTTACTGATAATTTCTTATCTTTGCTTATAAAACCAACTCCATTGCAATTGGAGCAATTTGGATCGTGAGTTTCTCCTTCGCCTCTGCAGTGAGGGCAGGTTTGTTGCATTGAAAAGAAGCCTTGTTGCTGTCTTATTACTCCAGAACCGCCACAGTATGAACATCTATTCCATAAACCATTGCATCTTTCTTTTGAAGGTATCTCTATATTTAAGGACTTACCAAATACCGCCTCTTCTAAGTCTACCTCTAAGTTATAGCTTAAATCTTGCCCTCTTGAAGAGCCCCTTGAGGAAGTTCCGCCAAATATGTCAGAAAAAATATCTCCAAAAATATCACTAAATGCATCTGCGGCACCTTGTGAATTTGTAAATGAGGAATTTACACCATCATGACCAAAGCTATTATAAGTTTGTCTTTTTTGATCATCTGAAAGAATTTCATATGCTTCAGAAAGCTCTTTGAATTTTTCAGCCGCTTTATCATCATCAGGATTTCTATCCGGATGATATTTCATGGCTAATTTACGGTAAGCCTTTTTAAGTTCGTCTTTTGAAACATCCCTAGGGACTCCCAAAACATCATAATAATCCTTTTTGCTCATGATGTTTTAAGAAATAAAAAAATTAATTTTTCTCTTCTTTTACTTCTTCAAAATCTGCATCGACAACCTCGTCATTTGCAGGATTACTAGAGTCAGCTTCTGTATTATTTTCATTTGCTTGAGCTTCTTGCTGTTGTTCTGCATAAAGCCTTTGAGCCAAAGAAGATGAGGCATCAGCTAAAGATTTAGTTTTTTCCTCTATCTGATTTTTATCTTCACCTTTTAAAGCTTCTTCTAAATCTGCAATAGCAGCTTCAATACTTTCTTTTTCAGAGGACTCGACTTTATCTGCAGACTCGTCAAGAGTTTTTTTACATCCATGTATTAGAGTATCCGCAGCGTTTCTTGCCTGCACAAGTTCTTCGAATTTTTTGTCATCCTCTGCATTGGCTTCAGCATCCTGTACCATTTTTTCTATTTCTTCCTCAGAAAGACCGCTTGATGCCTGGATGGTTATTGATTGCTCTTTATTTGTAGCCTTGTCTTTGGCTGATACATTCAATATACCATTTGCATCTATATCGAAAGAGACTTCTATTTGTGGCATTCCTCTTGGAGCAGCAGGAATTCCATCTAAATTAAATAAACCTAACTGTTTATTATCTTTGGCTTGCTTTCTTTCACCTTGCACTACATTTACTGTAACGGCGGTTTGATTATCTTCGGCTGTAGAGAAAATTTGAGATTTATTTGTCGGTATCGTTGTATTTTTTTCTATCAGAGGAGTCATTACTCCACCCATAGTTTCAATTCCTAGAGTCAATGGAGTCACATCTAAAAGAAGAATATCCGTTACATCTCCTGATAGAACCGCCCCTTGGATAGCAGCACCAGCTGCTACTGCCTCATCGGGGTTTATGTCCTTTCTTGGTTCTTTGCCAAAAAATTCTTTTACCTTTTCTTGAACAAGAGGCATTCTTGTTTGGCCCCCTACTAAAATTACATCACTTATTTCTGAAGTGGATAATTTTGCATCTTTAAGTGCTAGATCAACCGGTGTTAAAGTTTTGGAAACTAAATCTCCAACTAAAGATTCTAATTTTGCTCTTGTTAGCTTTAAAAGAAGGTGTTTTGGCCCAGATGAATCTGCTGTGATATAAGGTAAATTAATTTCCGTTTGTTGGTTAGATGAAAGCTCAATTTTAGCCTTTTCAGCTGCTTCTTTTAACCTTTGGATTGCAGATGAGTCTTGAGTTAAATCAAAATTCTGTTCTTTTTTAAATTCATCAACAAGGTGATCTATCAAAACGTTATCGAAGTCTTCGCCACCTAAAGAGGTATCCCCATTCGTAGAGAGAACTTCAAACTGTTTTTCTCCATCAATTTCAGCTAACTCTATAATTGAAATATCAAAAGTACCTCCACCTAAGTCGTAAACTGCTATTTTCTGATCTCCGGTTTTTTTATCCATTCCAAAGGCAAGAGCAGCTGCTGTTGGCTCATTAATTATTCTTTTAACCTCGAGACCGGCGATTTTTCCAGCATCCTTGGTTGCTTGTCTTTGCGAATCATTAAAATATGCAGGTACAGTTATAACTGCCTCCTTAACCTCATGACCTAAATAATCCTCAGCTGATTTTTTCATTTTTGTTAAAACTTGTGCAGAGATTTGTTGTGGAGCAAGCTTTTCTCCCTTTACCTCCACCCAGGCATCTCCGTTATCAGCCTTGATAATTTTATATGGAGCTACTTCGGATTCTTTTTTGATTTCTCCATCAAATTTTCTTCCTATGAGCCTCTTAATAGCATAAAGAGTATTTTCTGGATTTGTTACAGCTTGTCTTTTAGCGCTTTGACCTACTAAAGTTTCTCCATCGGTGTATGCAACTACTGAGGGGGTTGTTCTATCGCCCTCAGCATTTTCTATAATCTTTGGTTGACCGCTTTCTAATATAGATACGCAAGAATTGGTTGTACCTAAATCAATACCAATTATTTTAGACATTTTTTACTCCTTATTATTTTCTCTAACCTTAGATAGGGGCTAAACAAAAAAAAACAAGTAAAAAACTAAATTTTATTTACGACAACGAGAGCGGGTCTGATTACTCTATCTTCTATTAAGTATCCTTTTTGAATGACTTCTAAAACTTCATCTGGATCCTTTTTCTGATCCTCTAGTACCGAGAGTGCTTCATGAAAATTGGGATTAAATTTTTCGCCTATGGGATTGATTTCTTTTACATTATTACTAGAAAAGGCTTGATTTATTTCTTTTAGAACTAATTCTAACAGAGACTTAGGAACATCCTGATCGGAATGCTCTAGAGCTCTTTGTAGGTTGTCGATTGGTGATAGAAGTTCTTTTGCTAATGATTCTGACGCATAAACCCTTGCCTTTAATATCTCCTTTTGAGAAGTTTTTCTTACATTTTCTATTTCGGCTTGAGCCCTGAGGATTTTTTCTTCTAGGGATTTTACCAACTCTGATAAAACCTCATTTTCTTCCGCAAGAGAGGTATCGAGTTCTTTTTCTTCTTGACTACTTTTTGGAGTTTCGTCTAAGTCTGATTTTGATTTTTTATCTTTATTTTTTACCATTCAAAGGTTTCACATATAAAACTAATTTATGATCAACAATTTTATAACCATGTTCTTTTGCAATCTTATCTTGTTCATTTTCGATTACATCATTTTTGAACTCAATTACTTCGCCGGAATCAATGCAAACCATATGATCGTGATGATCATCAGAAACAAGCTCATAAACTGAAAAATTATCTTCAAAATTTTGTTTCATTAAGATTCCAGCTGACTCGAATTGAGTGAGAACTCGGTAGACTGTTGCCAGACCAACTTCATCTCCTCCTTCTCTTATTTTGTTGTATATGTCCTCAGCACTTAAATGTCTTTCTGATGAGCTTTCAAAAATCTCTAAAATTCTGACTCTTGGAAGAGTGACCTTTAAACCAGCCTTTCTTAAATTTTTATCTTCGCTCATTTTTAAAACTATGCTTAAATCTCAGTGTGAAAATTTTCCATATGCCAATTATTATATCTTCTTTTTTTATTATTTCTTGTGCTAATGATTTTTACCAAGTTCCAGTATCTCAAGGAAATATTATTAGCTTGGATATGATCTCTAAGTTGGAAACTGGACTTACTAAAGCTCAGGTTCAATATATTATGGGCACCCCATCAATCAAAGATCCTTTTAATTCATCGAGGTGGGATTACGTAGGTTTTGAAATTATAGGCGACGAGGTATTTCGTGAAGTTCATCATTCTCTTTATTTTGAAAAAAATAAATTAGTTGAATGGAATAAAGAAGTTGATACTGAAGCTAATGATAATGTTCTGGAAGAGTCTAAAAAACTAAGTAAAGAAATACCAGAGTAATTGAAACTGGGGCAATAAATCTTAAGAAAAAATAAAAAGTTTTAAATTTATATCTTGATAAATTTAAATTTTTTTCAAGAAATTTCTCTGGTACAAGCCAACCAACCAAAACTGCAACAAAAAGCCCTCCAAGAGGAAGCATGATGTTATTTGTTAGATAATCCATAAGCTCTAGAAAATTAAAACCAAATAAGTTCAGGTCTGACCAAATATTGAAAGAGAAAATGCTTCCCAAGCCTAAAAACCAGATAGAAATACCTAGAATAGCTACTAAAACGGGTCTTTTAAATTTTTCTTTTTCTTCCATCCAAGCTGTAAATGGCTCAAGAAGAGATATTGAAGAACTTAAAGCAGCAATTGAAATTAAGATGAAAAAAATAATAGAAAAAATACTTCCTAGGGGTAGTGAGTAAAATGCTACTGGAAGAGTCTCAAAAATTAGTCCTGGACCCGCATTAATTTCTAAAAATGGATTACTAAAAACTATAGGAAAAATAGCCAGTCCAGCTGCAAGAGCAACAAAAGTGTCTAAAAAGATGATTGTTATGACAGTTTTTCCAATCATTTGTTTCTCTGGCATATATGCCCCATAAGCCATTATTGCTCCCATCCCAATTGATAAAGAGAAAAAGGCCTGTCCCATAGCACTGATAACTATTTGTGGAGTAATAACTGAAAAATCAGGTTTGAATAAGAAATAGATTGTGCTTAAAAAGTCGCCAACAAACGAAGAATAAATCGACACCAAAATTATAAAGAGAAAAAGAAATGGCATTAAGACATTTACCGATCTGCCGATACCCTTTACCACCCCAAAACCAACTATCAAAGAAGTCAAAATAATAAACAAACTATGCCAAAAAATTAAATCGAAGGGAGAGGAAGAAAAATTTGTAAAATAATTCGTCGAATATTGCGAAGGATTTTCCAAGCCTGAAGGAAATACATTAAAAATATATGAAAATGCCATTCCTGCAAAAACACTATAGTAAGAAAGTATTATTACTCCTGCAAATGCACCTAGAATTCCCAAATACTTCCAGTAGGAACTTAAATTAAACTCAACAGATAGTTTTTTTAAAGAATTTATTGGGCTTTTTCTACCATATTTTCCTATTAAAATTTCTGAAACCATTACTGGAAGCCCAATTGCAAAGATACAAATTAAATAAATAAATACAAAAGCACTTCCGCCGTTTGAGCCAACCATGTATGGAAATTTCCATATGTTTCCTAACCCCACTGCAGATCCTGCAGCTGCTAAAATGAATGTTGTATTTCCTTGCCAAATTTTATTAGCGCTCATAGCAAAATATTTTATTAAAGTTTTTACAAGTTATACTAAATTGATGGTTAAAAACAACAAACTTTCAAAAAAACCAATAATAGAAAATAGACAGGCTAAATTTAATTATGAATTAGGTGAGAGTTTTGAAGCTGGAATTTCTTTATTAGGTTGGGAAGTAAAATCAATCAGAGCTGCTAGGGTTGATATAAAAGATAGTTACGTATTAATGAAAAAAGGAGAGGCTTGGCTAATTGGAATGTCCATTTCACCACTTAATGAAGTAACGCATACAGTTGATCCACTTCGAACAAAAAAACTGCTACTAACTAAATCAGAATTATCAAAAATATTTAAGGGTACTCAAGAGAAAGGTTTAACCTGTCTTCCTATAAAAATTTTCTGGAAAGATAATTTAGTTAAATTAAAAATAAGTTTAGGAAAAGGAAAATCTAAGTTTGATAAAAGAGAAAGCATCAAACAAAAAGAGTGGAAGAAAGAAAAAGCCAAAACCTCAAAACTAAATAGCAACTTTTCATAATTTCATTAGAATATAAGTCCTTTTTGGGGGCGAAATGGATTAGACATCTATTTTTGAACTTAAAGTGCATGTCGAGCTTGTAACTTACTCGTAAAAATAAGTTTCAAAAAAATTAGTTGGCAATAAAGCAAACTACGCTCTAGCCGCTTAAATTGGCTAGCTTTCTTTACCCCATACCTATTAAGGTAATAGAAAGTCGACTAATAGGTTGCTTAGGAAAATTTTTCTGTGATTTTTCTAAAAAGTTTTAACAGAATACTTTTTATCTATCCTGCTCATCGGAGATTTAAAATAGGAAATTAAAAGATGAATCTAAACATGTAGAGCTGATAGGAATAAATCGATGGACGCGGGTTCGATACCCGCCGCCTCCACCAATGTATAATTTCAATGTGATTGCATATTTAATTAATCTAAAAAGAGCAGAAGATAGATTATCGTCTGCAAAAGAGACTTTTGATAAGGTTGGAATTAAATTTGAGCTTGAAGTTGCAGTCGACGGCAAAGAGCTTTCCCTTCCAAACCCCAATTATGCGGAGCTTAAATATAACTTGCTGCATGGCAAAAAAACCAATCTTGGAGAATTAGGTTGTTATTTTAGCCACTTGAATGTTTTAAAAAAATTTTTAGATACCAAAGAAGATTTTGCTTTAGTTTGTGAAGATGATATTGAGTTTGAAGAAGATATAGTTGAAATTATCAGTTGTGCAATAAGTTCGGGAATCAATTTTGATTTATTAAGGCTCAGCGGAGGAAGTGATAGAAAAAAGGAAAAAGGTATGCCTATTAAATTAAAGAAAATTCATAAAGAATTCTATATTGCTTTGAATTTTGGATTTAAATCTGGAACTGGGTGTTATCTAGTCAATAGATTTGCTGCTAAAAACCTTATAGAAAGAATGAGGATAATGAGCCTTCCCATAGATCATGCAATTGATAGAGATTGGGCCTTAAACTTGAGGTCGCTATGTATTACTCCATCCCCGGTAAATCTTAAGGAAGAATTGCATTTAGGAAACTCTTATATTCAAGCAAAGAGTGAATTCAAATTTCCCTTCTATAAAAGATATTGGATTATGGCACCCTACAGAATATTAAATGAACTAACGAGATTATTTTATAAAATATTTATTTTTGTAAAAATTAAAATAGAAAGTTGACAATAAACCAAATAATCTTCATCATCGCCTCCTATGGCGAATATCCAATCAGCAAAAAAAAGGTCTAGACAAGCTAATTCTAGAAATTATTTAAAAAGTTCACAAAGAGCCTCTGTGAGAACAATGATTAGAAATGTGGAAGAAGCGATTAAAGAAAGTGATGTTTCCAAAGCCAAAGATTTATTTGTTTCAACTCAAAAAGTTTTAGATAAGCTGGCTAACAAAAAAGTTCTTCCAAAAAATGCTGTTGCTCGTCAAAAGTCTAGATTAATTAAATCTATCAAAAAATTAGGATAAATAAATCCTTGTTCCAACTCCTTTTTTTTGGATAGCCTTATCTAATATTCCTTTATCATTTCCATTTAGTATCCAAACTTCATTGCTTTTTTTGAGGTAATCCCTTGCAGCTTTAATTTTTGTTGTCATTCCTCCTCTTCCCAAGATACCAGAATCGCCAAAAGATACTTCTTTAAAATTAAATTTATTAAGATTTATTTTACTTATGATTTTTGCGTCATTGTGTTGGTCTGGATTTTTATCATAAAGTCCATTTTGATCTGTCAAAATAAATAATTTTTTTGAGCTTAATAAAGTTGCAACTTTTCCGCTCAACCTATCATTGTCTCCATTTAAGATTTCTTCTGTCGATATAGAATCATTTTCATTAATTATTGGAATGGCGCCTAGCTTAATTAGATTAGAAATACTATTTTTAGCATTTTCAGATCTGCTTTTAACGCCGAAATCAGAATGACTAAGTAAAACTTGTGCAGCAATTAAATCAAACCTTTTAAATTCCTTTTGATAATTATTTATCAATTCAATCTGACCGGATGCGGATAAGGCCTGAAGGAAATCTACAGACTTGGGTTTGGAAGATAAATTCCATATTTTCATTCCTTGGGCAATTGCTCCCGAAGAAACCAAAACAATGTGAAATCCTTTTTTGTATAGCCTAGATATTTGTTCAGAGATTGATTTTATAAATCTCAAATTTGGTAGTCCAGATGCCAAAGTAGTTAAACTGGAACCAGCTTTAATTACGATCAGTTTTTCAGATTTTATTTTTTTCACTTGCCAGTCTATTTCCTATACTTTGAATTATGTCCTCTAAACCTGCTCCAGAAATCGATGATACATAAAAGACATTTTTTTTGCTGAAAAGTTTCTTTACTTCTTTTTTTATACTCTTAATTTTGTCCTCTGAAATTTTATCGATTTTACTAATTACAACCCATTGTTCTTTTTGATTTAACTCATTGCTAAATGCTTTCAATTCTTTATTTATATTGTCATAATTTTTTTTGATTTCTTTAAGATTCCCCTCTTCAATATCAATTAAATGCAAAAGAATTTCTACTCTGGAGAGATGCTTCAAGAAATCTATTCCCAATCCAATACCTTCTGACGCTCCCGGAATTAATCCAGGTATATCAGCTATAACAAAGCTTGAATAACTATTTAACTTTACCACTCCCAAATTGGGGCTTAATGTCGTGAATGGATAATCAGCAATTTTAGGTTTAGCTGAAGATATTTTTGAAATCAAAGTTGATTTACCTGCATTGGGTTTTCCTAAAAGCCCTACATCTGCTAAGACTTTTAACTCCAATCTCACTTTTACTATTTCCCCTATCTTTCCCTCTGTAGTTTTTCTTGGAGCTCTATTGGTGGATGTCTTAAACCTGGCATTGCCAAGACCGCCTTTGCCTCCTGTTACAGCAGTATATATTTGATTAGATTCAGTAAGGTCACAAAGGAGTTCATCTGTTTCGTCATTTATCAATAAGGTTCCCAAGGGTACTTCTAAGATGGTATCTGCACCATCCTTGCCATGCATATTTTTCCCTTTTCCTTGTCGCCCATTTTGAGCTTTGTATTTTCTTTTTAGCTTAAAGTCTTGCAGGGTATGCAAAGATTCATTTGCAATAAAATTTATATTACCGCCTTTTCCACCATCGCCTCCGTCCGGTCCTCCTTTTGGAATGAATTTTTCTCGACGAAAACTTAGGCAGCCATTACCACCATCACCAGATGAAATCTCTATTACTGCTTCATCGATGAAGCGCATGATTTTATGAAGTAGATTCTATATTCACAAATTGCTTGAGGTTTTTTCCTTTTTTATTAAAGAAAACTTTTCCATCACATTTTGCAAAAAGAGTATGATCTTTCCCGATACCAACGTTTTGTCCGGGATGAAATTTTGTTCCTCTCTGTCTAACGAGTATTTCTCCAGCAGAAACTGATTGGCCACCATATCTTTTGACTCCAAGTCTTTTCGACTCAGAATCTCTTCCATTTCTGGAACTACCACCTGCCTTTTTATGAGCCATAACTTATAGATTCAATTTTTACTTTTGTTAAATTCTGCCTATGTCCCTGTTTTTTTCTATAGTCTTTTCTTCTTTTCATTTTAATGACTGTGATTTTTTTTGTCTTGAGATGATTAATTACTTTACCTTTTACAACAGCTCCCTCTAAAAGGGGTTTACCAACATTTAAATTACCGTCTTTGTTTACAGCCAAAACTTCAGAAAACTCTATGACTTCTCCCTCATCCAGAGAAAGCTTTTCGAGAAGAATTTCCTCTCCTTCTGAAACTTTATGTTGCTTTCCTCCGCTTTTTATTACTGCGTACATCTTTACAAATTACAAAATAGAAGCGAATAGTATAGGATAAAGTCTTTCCTCGCAATCTTTAAGAAAGATAAGGTAATTGTTAAGAAATGGATTTAAAAAATAAACATAATTTTTCTAAAGATGAGCTAATAGCTTGCTCTAATGGAGATTTGTTTGGACCAGGAAATGGAAGATTGCCTAATAATGAAATGTTGATGATGGACAGGATTGTTGAGATAAATGATTCTAAAGGTGATTACAACATTGGTGAAATTCAAGGCGAGTTGGACATAACTCCTGATCTATGGTTTTTTGACTGTCATTTTTCAACAGACCCTGTAATGCCAGGATGTTTGGGGCTTGACGCAATGTGGCAATTATTAGGTTTTTATCTTTTATGGGAAGGTAATAGCGGTATTGGTAGAGCTCTTGGTTCAGGTCAAGTAAAATTTTATGGACAAGTACTGCCAAAAGCTAAACTAGTTGAATATAAAATAAGTATAAAGAGGATTAGGAAACAAAAACTTGTTATAGGTTTTGCGGATGGATTAATGTTTGTTGATGGTAAAGAAATTTATTCTGCAAAAGATTTGAGAGTTGGATTGTTTGAAGATCCACAAAATTTCTGATGTCTAAAAAAAGAGCAGTCATCACAGGCATGGGTTCAATCTCATGTATTGGAAATAATTTAGAAGAAATATCTTCTTCATTAAGAAATGGTATCTCAGGAATTGCAAAAAATGACGATTACAATGATTTAGGGTTTAGAAGCAAAATTTCAGGATCAATATCAATAAATCTTAAAGATTTAATTGACAGAAAATTATTCAGGTTTATGGGGGAAGCTGCGGCCTACTCTTATCTAAGTGCTTTAGATGCAATAAAAGATTCAGATTTGCCAGAAAGTATCTTTAAAACAGATAGAATTGGAGTCATTGCAGGCTCTGGAGGAGCATCCTCTCGAAGTCAAGTTGATGCAGCAGATATTTTAAGAGAAAAAGGAGTTAAAAGAGTCGGTCCTTACCGCGTAACTCAGACTATGGGAAGTACAGTTTCAGCTTGCCTAGCTACTTCTTTGAAAATTAAAGGAGTAAATTTCTCAATCTCTTCAGCTTGTTCAACCAGCGCACACTGCATTGGTTCTGCTTGGGAACAGATACAGCTTGGTAATCAAGATGTAATAATTGCAGGAGGAGCAGAAGATGAACATTGGACACAATCTGGATTGTTCGACGCAATGGGCGCTTTATCAAGTAATTTCAATGAATATCCAACTGAAGCGTCTAGACCCTTTGACGAAAATCGAGATGGTTTTGTCATTTCAGGCGGAGGAGGAATTTTGATAGTTGAGGAGCTTGAACATGCCTTATCAAGAAAAGCAAGAATATATGCTGAAATAAAAGGATACTCAGCAACATCTGATGGAGATGATATGGTTGCTCCATCTGGTGAAGGAGCAAAAAATTGCATGAAAAAATCTCTAGAAATGAGCGGTCTAAAATCTATTGATTATCTTAATGCTCATGGAACCTCTACTCCTGCTGGAGACCCTATAGAGTTGAACGCCATAAAATCAGTTTTTAAAGATGATATTCCAATTGTAAGTTCAACAAAGTCACTTACTGGACATACCTTAGGGGCTGCAGGTGTTCAAGAATGTATCTACAGCATACTTATGATGAATGGTAATTTCATTGCTGGAAATAAAAATTTAACTAATCCTATCCCTGAAGCAGATGGCATAAATATTCCAAAAAAATCTTTGGAAAAAGAATTTAGCTCTTTTATGAGTAATAGTTTTGGATTTGGTGGAACTAATGTAAGTTTAGTTCTTTCAAAATACGAGAACTAAAAAGGTATATCCTCGTCGTCCCAAGGAACACTTTCCTCTGGAGAATTTTGCGAAGACTGATCTAATCCAGATTCCTGATTTTGCTGGCTCATTTCACCTCTAGAGCTAAGCATTTGCATTTCTCGTGCAACAATTTCAGTTCTATATTTTTTTTCCCCAGTATTTTTATCTTCCCAAGAGTTGGTTCTTAGCTGGCCTTCTACATATATTTTTGAACCTTTCTTAAGATATTGTTCAACAATTTCAGCCAGACGATTAAAAAAAACAATTCTATGCCACTCAGTTTGTTCAACAGTCTCTCCAGAGTTTTTATCCTTCCAACTATTTGATGTAGCTATTGAAACATTAGCTATTGGAACGCCGCCTGCAGTGTATCTAACTTCAGGATCCTGCCCTAAATTTCCAAGTAATATAACCTTATTTATTCCGCTTTGAGCCATAATTGATATCTGATAAGTTAGTCTAATCCAAAAGAAAAATTAAATAAATGAAATTTATACAAATTAAAGGTGCCAAGCAGCATAATCTTAAGAATATAGATTTAGATATTCCTAGAGACAAATTAACCGTAATAACTGGCTTATCGGGTTCAGGAAAATCTTCACTTGCTTTTGATACCTTATATGCTGAAGGACAAAGAAGATATGTAGAATCTCTTTCTGCTTATGCCAGACAGTTTCTATCTGTCATGGATAAACCTGAGGTTGACACTATAGAAGGATTGTCTCCTGCAATATCCATTGAGCAAAAATCAACTTCTCATAACCCTAGATCGACAGTTGGAACAGTGACAGAAATTTATGATTATCTCAGGTTGCTTTATGCACGATCAGGTACTGCAAAATGTCTAGACCACAATATTTCTCTTGAGGGCCAAACCATTGATCAAATAGGAAAAAAAATACTTAAAACTTTCAATAAAAAAAGAGTATTCATTTTAGCTCCTGTAATTAAAGAGCAAAAAGGTGAGCATTTGAACCTATTCAATGATCTTCTCATGAAAGGATACGTTAGAGTAATAGTGAATGGGGCAGTTTACGATTTAGGCGATCACATCAAACTAGATAAAAAGAAAAAACATTCAATATCCATTGTAGTTGATAGACTCACTATTGATTCAAAAAACAACAGTCGTCTCATACAATCTTTAGAAACTTGTGTTTCTGAATCTAATGGATTGGTAGAAATTCAGGATATGGATGACGAACGAAGTATCGATACATTTTCGACTAAGATGGCTTGTCCAAAATGTGGCTTTAGTATTCAAGAATTGGAGCCAAGATTATTTTCATTTAATAGCCCATCTGGTGCTTGCCCATCTTGTGATGGTTTGGGTTATAAATCAAAAATAGATCTTTCGAAATTGATTGTTAGGCCAGAATTAAGTCTTAATCAAGGTGCTATAAAAGACTGGGATGCAAGTCACACTTACCATAATAGATATCTATTAAATAGAGTAAGCCAAACTTTTGGGTTTTCTCTTGATACTCCTTTCGAAGAGCTATCAGAAAAAGAAAAAGAGATTGTCCTTTATGGTAGCGATGATGAAGTGGATTTTAGTTATGTTTCCAAAAGAGGTTTTAAAAGAGAGATATTTAAGCCTTTTGAGGGTGTTGTAAGAAATATTGAAAGGAGACTTGGAGATACAGATTCAAATTTTAGACGAGAATATTATACAAAGTTTATGACGAACACCCTTTGTGATGAGTGTGGTGGAACCAGATTAAACTTAGAAGCAAGAAGCGTATTTATAAATAAATTTTCTTTACCTGAAATTGTAGGTATGACAATCGGTGAAGCTCTTAGTTTTTTTAAAAAACTAACTTTGGCAGGGGTAAAAGGAGAAATTGCAATAAAAATTATTAAAGAAATAAAAGAGCGCTTAACTTTCCTTTCTGATGTTGGTCTTAACTACCTTACTCTTTCTAGAAGTGCTGAAACTTTAAGTGGAGGCGAGGCTCAAAGGATAAGGCTTGCTTCACAAATTGGCGCAGGTTTAGTGGGAGTAACATACATTCTTGATGAACCTTCTATAGGCTTACATCAAAGAGATAACAAAAAACTTTTATCCACTCTAAAAAGGCTTAAAGAACTGGGTAATACCGTAATCGTTGTAGAACATGATCAAGAAACAATTGAAGAAGCAGATCATATTATAGATATAGGTCCAAAAGCAGGAGTCCATGGAGGAGAAGTTTGTTTTTCTGGAAATATTGAATCTCTAAAAAAAGCCAAAAATTCTCTTACCTCTCAATATGTTTTTGGAAAAAAAAGAATTCAAATAGAAAAAAAGAAAAAAATTACAGATAAAGGAAAAATCAAGTTATACGGATGTTCGGGAAATAACCTAAAAAATGTAGATTTGGAAATTCCTCTAGGGAATATAATTTCCATTACAGGAGTCTCTGGTTCTGGAAAATCTACTTTGATAAATCAAACGCTTTATCCTGCCCTGTCGAATATTTTAAGTAAAAGTTCCATGAAAACTGAGGATTTTGAAAAAATTGAAGGAACAGAACTTATCGATAAAGTGATAGAAATAAGTCAAAGTCCCATCGGTAGAACTCCGCGATCTAACCCCGTAACCTATACTGGTATCTTCACCCCAATAAGAGAACTTTTTGCTGGAACGCAAGAAGCTAGAGCCAAAGGATATAAGCCCGGAAGGTTTAGCTTCAATGTCAGAGGAGGAAGATGTGAAGCCTGTGAGGGTGATGGAATGATAAAAGTAGAAATGCACTTTCTACCAGATGTTTATGTTAAATGTGATGTTTGTAATGGAAAGAGATACAACAATGAAACCTTAACAATTAAATATAAAGGTAAAAATATCTCAGAAGTTTTAAACATGACTGTTGAACAAGCTACTATATTTTTTGAAGCCGTCCCAAAAATTAAGAAAAAACTCGACACTTTGAACCAAGTAGGACTTGGCTATTTGAGACTGGGACAGCCAGCTACCACTTTATCAGGAGGAGAAGCTCAAAGAGTTAAGCTTGCTAAAGAACTTTCTAAAACGTCTACAGGTAAAACAATCTATTTATTAGATGAACCCACAACAGGTTTACATTTTCATGATGTTCAGCTGCTTATGGATGTTTTACAAAAATTAAACTCTCAAGGAAACACTATTGTCGTGATTGAACATAATTTAGATGTAATTAGAAACTCTGATTGGATTATTGATATTGGGCCCGAGGGTGGTAACGGTGGTGGAGAAATAGTTGCTGCAGGAAATACTAGTCAGCTTTCTAAATGCAAAAAATCCTATACTGGAAAGTTTTTATAAAAAATTGGATTTAGGCCTTTTCAGGTTCTGCTTGTGCATCAACAACAGTTTCGTCGCCTGAAGATCTATCTACGAGTTCAATAAAAGCAATCGGAGCAGCATCTCCTTTTCTGAAACCAATCTTAATAATTCTAGAGTAGCCTCCTGGTCTATCTTTGAATCTAGGACCTAAATCAGAAAAAAGTTTTCCTACTGCTGACTTATTTCTTATTTTTGAAAAAGCAAGTCTTCTATTACTTACAGAATCATCTTTGGCAAGTGTTATCAATGGTTCTATGAATGACCTTAATTCTTTAGCTTTTGGTAAAGTTGTTTTAATACCTTCATGTTCTATTAAAGAAATAGCTAAAGATTGAAATAGCGCCTTTCTTCTGGAGCTAGTTCTACCGAAGGTTCTACCTCTTTTTAAATTACTCATTAGGTTTCTATATTTGAAGGCGGCCAGTTATCTAAATCCAATCCCAAAGATAATCCCCTAGCGGCCAATACATCTTTAATTTCATTCAAGGACTTTCTCCCGAGGTTGGGTGTTTTTAATAAATCAGATTCTTTTCTAGTAACAAGATCGCCAATGTAATAAATTTTTTCTACTTTCAAACAATTAGCTGATCTAACAGTAAGTTCTAACTCATCTACCGGTCGAAGCATGATTGGATCGACTGGAGGAATCTCTTCTTCTTCTTCTTCTTCGGTTTCAAACCCAAGTTCAGCAAATGCAATAAGTTGTCTTTGTAAAATAGTTGCTGCTAATCTCAAAATTTCTTCTGGATCAATTGTGCCGTTAGTATGAACATCTAAAATAAGCTTATCGAGATCTGTTCTATTTTCTACCCTTGTGTTTTCAACTTGATAAGCAACCTTTTCTATTGGTGAATAAGAAGCATCTAATCTTAACAATCCAACTTCTTTACTTTCTCCTTCCTCAGTAGCACTTATTATTACTGGATCATAACCTCTACCTTTTTTTACTTTGATAGACATTTTTATACTACCGTTGTCAGCTAGAGTTGCAATTTGATGATCTGGGTTAATGATTTCTACGCCAGCAGGAAGTTCAAAATCACCTGCAGTTAACTTTCCCGTTCCGGATTTCTCAACAGATAGTTCTGCTTCTTCAACATCCATCATTCGCACGGCTATACCTTTTAAATTTAAAAGGATATTTATCACGTCTTCCGCCACTCCATCAATTGTTGAGAATTCGTGCAACACACCATCAATTTTTGCTTCAACAACACATGCGCCAGGTATGGAAGATAGAATAATTCTTCTTAAAGCATTTCCTAATGTATGGCCAAATCCTCTTTCCAAAGGCTCTAATATAATCTTTGAATGATTAGGATTAACTTCCTCAACGATTATTTCTTTTGGAGTTAAGAAATCCTTGATAATGTCAAAATTGTCTGTCATATGATCCTCTAATTTAGATTTTTTACCTTGAATAAAGCTCTACTATGTAGTTCTCGTTTATTTCACTACTTAGCAACTCTCTCGTAGGTAAATTTTTAAAAGTACCGGTAAACTTAGATTTGTCTACTGATAGCCATTCACATTCTTCTCTTTGTTCGCTTAAAGATAAAGCCTGTGTAATTCTTTTTTGCGACTGAGATTTTTCTGCTATTGAGATCTCGTCGCCTTCAACAACCTGATAAGATGGAATATTTACTATTTTTCCATTCACTTGAACAGATTTATGACTGACTAGTTGTCTTGCCTCGGCTCTAGTTGATGCAAAACCAAGTCTATAAAGAACATTATCAAGTCTTTTTTCCAAAAATAGTAATAAATTAGTACCGGTTTCGCCCTTCTGACGAGCTGCTCTTTTGTAATAATTTCTAAACTGTTTTTCAAGAACACCATACATTCTTTTTACTTTCTGCTTTTCTCTTAATTGCATACCGTAATCTGAAAGCCTACCTCTCCTTAATCCATGGACGCCAGGAGGGTTTTCTGACCTTGCCTTTGATTCGTAAGATCTATATCCGCTTTTAAGTTGAAGATCTGTACCTTCTCTTCTAGAAAGCTTAATTTTTGGTCCTCTATATCTTGCCATTATTACACCCTTCTCTTTTTAGGCGGTCTACAGCCATTATGAGGAATTGGTGTGACGTCTGAAATTTTTGTAATTTTCAGACCACAACCATTTAAAGCTCTAACTGCTGACTCTCTACCAGATCCTGGGCCTGAAACTTCCACTTCCACTTCCGATAAACCTAAATTCATAGCTTGTTCTCCTGCTTTGGTTGCAGCGATTTGAGCTGCAAAAGGAGTACTTTTTCTTGAGCCCTTAAATCCATTTGCGCCCGAACTTGACCAAGAGATCGTATTACCTTTTTTATCGGTAATATTAATAATCGTATTATTAAAAGTTGCAAGAATATGAGCTACGCCTTCGCTTGCAACTGACTTAGAATTTTTTGTTTTTTTTCCTTTTTCTTTTGCCATTATTATCTTCTGATTGGTTTTCTAGGCCCTTTTCTAGTCCTAGCGTTTGTCTTTGTTCTTTGACCTCTTACAGGTAGTCTTTTTCTGTGCCTTATACCCCTTAAAGTACCGAGGTCCATTAATCTTTTGATGTTGGTGCTAACCTCTCTTCTTAAGTCTCCTTCTACGAGAAAATTACCTACTTCTTTTCTCAACTTTTCTAATTCTTGCTCATTTAATGCAGAAATCTTTGTATCAAACTTTATACCTGTCGTTTCACAAATTTTCAGGGCAGTTGTTCTGCCTATTCCGAAAATATGTGTTAATGATATCCAAGCCTGCTTTTTGTCAGGTATGTTTACTCCAGCTACCCTTGCCATTATCCTTGCCTCTGTTTGTGTTTTTGATCAGTTTTGCAGATTACATAAACTGTGCCTCTTCTTTTAACAAGCTTGCAATCTTTGCATATTTTTTTTACTGATGCTCTTACTTTCATTTTATCTTTTAAACCCTTTTAAATTAGCTTTCTTCATCAAAGACTGATATTGACTCGATAAAAGGTGTGATTGTACCTGAGCCATGAAGTCCATTACTACTACTACTGCAATTAAAAGTGAAGTTCCTCCTAAGTAAAAAGGAACGTTTGCAGAAACAATTAAAAATTGGGGTAATAAACAAATCATTATCATATAAATAGATCCCCAGACTGTCAGTCTGGACATAACATTATCGATGTATTCTTCCGTGTGACCTCCTGGTCTAATTCCAGGAAGGAAGCCCCCAGACCTTTTCAAATTATCTGAAATATCTTTTGCTGGAAACTGTATCGCAGTGTAAAAAAAGCAAAAATAAGCAATCAAAATAGAAAACACAACTACGTATAAAGGTTGTCCAGGGCTCAATGCCAAAGATACTTCTTGCAGCCACTCCATCCCTTCACTTTGTCCAAACCAAGAACTAATTGATGCTGGAAAAAGAACTATACTGCTTGCAAAAATAGCAGGGATCACTCCTGACATGTTTACTTTTAATGGAACATGCGAAGCTTGTCCCATAGCCATTTGGTTGGGATTTCTCCTAGCATAATTTACAGTAACTCTCCTTTGAGCTCTTTTATAAGGTTTTGAACTAAACAATTAAATTTTTCTAGCAGTTTCTGTTCTTTCGAAAACTTCTATTTTATCTCCAACTTTTACATCGTTGTAATTTTCGATACCAATTCCACATTCGGTTCCGCTTTTTACTTCACTCGCCTCATCTTTAAACCTTCTTAAAGAATCGAGCTTACCCTCATGAATAACAATGTTGTCTCTGAGAACTCGAATTGGAAGATTTTTTATCACTGCACCTTCTACAACAATTGAACCAGCTATCAAACCAAATTTAGGCGATTTAAAGGTATCCTTGACTTCTG
>CACJRI010000008.1 GCA_902595715.1 uncultured SAR86 cluster bacterium | reverse complement strand
GTTGGTTCGGTAATTTTATTGCTCATCACTAGGTCTATATTTGGACTTAGAGTTTCTGATGATTCTCAAGAAGAAGGTCTGGATGTTGCTGAGCACGGTCAGTCGGGATATAAACTCTAGACGTGTTTAATTCTGGATGAACTCTGGAATATTCATTCTAGGCGGAATAACTTTCATAACTGCTTTTGTGCTTTTTAAAATCAGTGCATTTATATTCTTAATGCAAGATATCAAAGAAGGAAAAGAAAGATCTTGGCTGAAGCTTTTTCAGGTGTTTGTAGTTGACTTAGTAATACTTATAGCGGGTGTTATCGGAACAGGTATACTTTTCATGACTCTACTCAAAATGGCTCATGGATAAATGCAAACTAAAATTACTCTTGGTTATATAGGCTTTCTGCCCTTTGCAACGCTTACCATCCTACCTTGGATTTTTGGAGAAACTTACGAAGAGGTTTCTTTTCTATTGTTAGTGGTATACGGGGGAATAATAATTTCTTTTTTATCGGGCATCATTTGGGGTATTGATACAACAAATCAAAAAAATCTAGTTCTAGCTATCATCTTTTCGCTCTTAGGATTTGGAGCAATTTTATTGGCTTGGATAAATCTCATATATGCAATGACTTTATTATTTTTCTTATTTTTTCTTTTCTATCTATTGGAGTCCAAAATTAATCCTCAATTTACAAATCCTAACTACTTGAAACTCAGAAAAAACCTCACCTCAGGAGTTTGTGGCTGTTATATGTTTTCAATTGTTATTCTGATTTATTAAACTTAAAAACATGAAGTGGTCAGAAGAAAAAGCAAATAGTTGGTACGAAGAACAACCATGGCTTGTTGGTTGTAACTTTTTACCAAGTTCAGCAATCAATCAGCTAGAAATGTTTCAAGAAGATACCTTTGACGAAGAAACAATTGAAAGAGAATTAGATTGGGCAAAAGATCTTGGCTTCAATTCTTTAAGGGTTTATCTGCATGATTTGCTTTGGTCTGAGAAAGAGAAATTCAAAAAAAATTTTGATAAATTTTTAGATCTTTGTGAAACAAGAAATATCAAACCAATTATTGTCCTCTTTGATGATTGTCATCGGCCCTATCCAAAATTAGGCAAACAACCCTTGCCAGTTGTGGGAGTTCACAACTCAGGTTGGAAGCAAAGTCCCGGTATGGAACTGGTCAATCAAGTTGATGAGGAAAAAATTGATGAAAAAGAATTAAACAGATTAAAAGAATTTGTCCAAGGCGTCCTCAAAGACTATTCAAATGACGAAAGAATTTTGATGTGGGATATTTACAATGAACCTGGTCAATTTGGAATTGGTGATAAAGCTCTAAAATTACTTCAACTTACCTGGGAATGGGCTTTCGAAGTAAGACCTTCTCAACCTCTAACTGCTTGTTTAGATGGCGCCATCGGTGACGAGATCTTAAAACTCAATGGTGCAAATTCAGATGTCATAACCTTTCATACTTATGAAGCAGAAAAACTAGAACCCACTATCAAAAGACTTAAAGAATTTGGAAGGCCTTTGTTGTGTACTGAATATATGGCTAGAGAATTTGGCACCACTTTTGAATTCTCAATGCCCATCTTTAAAAAAGAAAACGTCGGTTGTTACAACTGGGGTTTTGTTGCAGGTAAGAGCCAAACTCACTTTGGCTGGTCAACAATTTTGGAGCTTCAAGAAAAAAAGAAAAGAGGTGAATTTATAAATGAGGGAGACAAGCTGCCAGAACCAAAAGAGTGGTTTCACGATATTTACAGAAAGGACGGTTCTCCTTATGACAAGAAAGAAATAGAATTTATAATTAAAATTCTAAAAGAATAAAAAAGGCGGGATATCCCGCCTTTTTTATATATAAAAATTACTATCTCGCGTAATTGACTTCGCAATTCATGATAAATCCTCTTTTCAGATATCTTAATTTTTGAATTTGATTGGTAAGACTTTGTCCCCAATTTTCATTTCTGCTATCTAAAAAGGCTCCTAATCTTTGTGGTGAGGGTGCTTGAATAACAACCATCATCTGGCCAGTGTAATCTCCTGTATTAATCTGATAAGCCTCCAGAGTAATATCCTCAAAACCATTGGCTTGTGCTAATGCTTCGTACTCAGATATTGCGTTTAAATATGCAGCAGGATTTTTAGTTTTTACGTTTATATTATAGTTCGCAAAAGTTTGTCCTGTTTCAAATGAGCCCGAAGCTTCTGTTAAAACTGAATAATGGTCTACCTCTCTTATTGTTCTTTTACTGGCTATTTTTGAAATTTCTCTAATGTAGACAGGATCTGCTGTATTACCACCAATAGAGTCAGCATGATTTTCGAATAGAGACCAATAATACATATCTCCAAATTCTTCTGCGCCATAGCCTGGCTGACAAACGCCTGAAGATACTACGTTGTTAATTTCTGCAAGGGCTTTTCCACTTCCTCTAGCCCATTCCATGTATGCAACTGGATCAGATGTATTAATTGTAAACACTGACATTGCAGGTGCTGTAAATCCTACGCCACTGATGGCGAGAATAGCGCTTAAAAATATTTTTTTCATTTTTTCTCCTAAAAAATTGGACATTTAATATATCAAGGCTTTGAAAAGTTTTCTACTGCCCTCCAAACTCTTAATAAGTTTCCTCCAAAAATTTTTTTAATTTCTTCGCGGGTATAATTTCTCTTTAATAATTCTTCAATTAAATTCGGGTAAGTTGAAGTATCTTCCAAGCCGACGGGGAAATTCCGCCAGCCATCGTAATCGGAACCTATTCCAACATGATCAACACCAACTAGATTTTTTACTCTGTCTATATGATCAGCAACATCCTGAACAGTAACAATAAGTTTTGGATATTTTTTCTTTTCGGCGATAAATTCAGAACCGAAACAAATTTGAATAACGCCTTCATTTTTAGCTAGTTCTCGTAACATGTCATCTGAAACATTTCTCTCAAAACCTGGTACAAAGTGTCTTAGTGAGCTATGAGAAGCTATAACGGGAGTTTTAGTTAATCGTAAAACTTCATAAAAGGCAGCATCAGATACATGGCTTATATCAATCATTACGCCTTGCTTATTCATTTCAGCAACGACTTTTCTTCCGAAAGGACTTAAGCCGCCCCAATTTTTATTTTCGTCATAAGAGGAATCTGAAATATGATTGCTTTTTGAGTGAGCTAAAGTGATGTAATTAATCCCCATATCAGAAAATAATTTTATATTTGAAAGCTTGCTTTCAATAGGAGCGCCATTTTCCATACCATAAACAACCTGCATAACACCTTTATTGTTTGTAATTTCTTCAGGGGATTTAACTAATCTAAATTTATTGGGATTTTTATCCATAATATCTTCGAGAATCTGAATAAGTTCTTCAGCCATTTCAAAGGCTGTACCTTTTTCTTCGGCAGATGGCGGTGTAAAAATAACAAAAAAAGGTACATTTAAACCTCCACTGACAGCTCTATCATAATCAAAGTGCAAGGAAGAGGCCTTGGTGATATCTTCATATGATCCATTTTTATCCTGCTGCATATACAATTGAATAGGAGTGTCTAAGTGGGTATCAATAATTAAAATTTCTTGTGCCAAGTCTTGAGCAAGATCTTTAAACTTATCTCTTTCTCTTTTTTTATCCATGAGCTTTCTTGCCTTCATAACATCTTGAAGGCGTGCTTGATAATTTTTATCCTGACTTTCAGAAAAAGTTAATGGAGAAATAAGTAAAAAAGAAATTAGAGTGAAAAATTTTATGATTGTCATGGCAGTCTTATTTTATCAACCATCTGCCCTACTTCAATTGGAGGTTTGGTTGAAAATGAAGAAACCGATATTGCAACTACAAAATTTATAATCATGCCTAAAAACCCAATTCCTTCTGGGGAAATTCCCAAGAGCCAATTAGAGTTGGTATCAAGCTCGCTGAATAAAAATTTAAAATAAATAATATAGCTAGCAGTAAACATTAATCCTGCCAACATGCCTGCTATTGCTCCTTCTTTATTCAATCTTTTAGAAAATATTCCTAAAAGAAGAGCTGGAAAAATTGTTGAGGCAGCTAAACCAAAAGCAAAAGCAACAACTTGTGCTACAAAAGCCGGGGGATAGATACCGAAAAGTCCTGCAATAAGAATTGCAATCGCAGCCGAGCATCTTGCATAAAATAATTCTTGTCTTTCATTTATTTTTGGCATGAAAGTTTTTTTAAGTAAATCATGAGATATGGAAGAGGAAATAACCAAAAGAAGTCCTGCTGCTGTAGACAGTGCTGCAGCTAATCCACCTGCAGCAACCAAAGCCATTACCCATGCCGGTAGCTTAGCTATTTCTGGATTGGCCAAAACCATAATATCTCGATCGATATATACTTCATTTGAATTATCTTTAATGGGAGTATTTTTTATTTCACGTTCGCCTTGAGAACCAGAACCATTTGAAAAAATTGGCCTACTTCCTTCGAAAGGTTTGCCGGCTGAATAATTAATTAAGCCGTCATTATTTTTGTCTTGCCAGGCAATAAGCCCAATATTCTCCCAATTTTTAAACCAATCAGGTAAGTCTAAATAACTTTTCTCTTGGATTGACTCTATGAAATTTACCCTTGAAAAGGCTGCAACTGCTGGAGCCGTTGTATAAAGCAAAGCTATGAAGATTAAGGCATAGCCAGCTGATTTTCTGGCATCGCTTACTTTAGGCACAGTAAAAAATCTTACTATTACATGCGGTAGACCGGCTGTACCAAACATCAAAGCTGCAGTAATGCAAAAAATATCAATATTTGATTTGGTATTTTCCGTATAAGCGTTAAAGCCTAAATCAACAGACAGCTGATCAAGCTTGTTCAGAAGATAAGTTGAGCTATTTACCAAGGTATCGCCAAATCCTAACTGCGGAATTGGATTTCCAGTAATTAAAATAGAAATAAAAATTGCAGGAACAAGGTAGGCAAATATCATTACGCAATATTGAGCAACTTGCGTATAAGTAATACCTTTCATTCCGCCCAAAACTGCGTAAAAAAAGACAACTATCATCCCAATGATGACGCCAACATTTATTTCCACTTCTAGAAATCTAGAAAAAACTATACCAACTCCTCGCATTTGACCTGCAACATAGGTAAAAGAAATAAAAATCAGACATAAAACAGCTACCAACCGAGCGGTTTTTGAATAATATCTAGTGCCAATAAAATCTGGCACAGTGTACTGACCAAATTTTCTTAAATATGGAGCTAAAAGCAAGGCAAGCAGAACGTATCCACCAGTCCAGCCCATGAGATAAACAGCTCCATCCTTTCCTAAGAAGGAAATAAGTCCTGCCATAGAAATGAAAGATGCTGCAGACATCCAATCTGCTGCAGTTGCCATGCCATTGGCAACTGGGTTTACTCCTTTGCCAGCTACATAAAATTCATTTGTAGAACTAGCTCGTGACCAAATTGCAATACCAATGTACAAAGCAAAAGATAGGCCAACAAATATATAAGTCAGAAGTTGGCTACTCATTTTCCTCTTCTTTTTTGTTGATTTTCTTTTCTAGGCGACGCATAGCAAAAACATAAATGAAGATGAGAACAACGAAACCATAAATACTCCCTTGTTGAGCGAACCAAAATCCTAACTTAAAGCCGCCCAGAGAAAATTGGTCTAAAAAATCAGAAAGTACAATGCCGAAACCAAATGAGATAACAAACCAGATAGACAGGAGAACTGCAAGAAGTTTTAAATTTGCCTTCCAATAATCTTGTGGTGACATTATTTTAATAATTTTAAAAAAATTATTATAAGATGAATTTGATAAACATTACCAAGGATGAATTATGGAAAATAAAGAAACAGTATTAGTAACAGGTGGATCAGGATTTATTGCTTCGCATTGTATTATTCAGCTTGCTGCAGCAGGTTTTCAAGTCAAAGCAACGGTAAGAGACTTATCCAGAACCAATAAACTCAACCAAACGCTTTTATATGGCTTAGAAAAATATGAAGGAAAATCAGATCTTTCCGTTGATTGGCAGGTAACGAATTTATCTTCCGATGAAGGTTGGGATGAAGCCATGGCAGGATGTGATTATGTTTTGCACGTAGCATCACCAATTGCCATGCAATTGCCAAAGGATGAAGATGAAATGGTTAAGCCTGCTGTAGAAGGAACGCTGAGAGTTTTAAGAGCTGCTTCAAAAGCTGGGGTTAAAAGAGTAGTCATTACTTCCTCTGTAGCCGCAATTATGTACGGCACCGACAAACAAGGTGTTTTTAATGAAGAAGATTGGACCGATCCGAAAAGCAAAACAACCAACGTGTATGCGAAATCAAAAACTTTAGCTGAACAAGCTGCTTGGGATTTCATGAAACAGGATACTTCCGGCATGGAACTTTCTACAGTTTTGCCGGCAATGGTTTTCGGCCCAATTTTAGAGGAAGATTTTGGCGTTAGCGTAGGTGCAATTCTAGATATGATGAATGGTAAATATCCAATTGTTCCAAATTGGGATATGGGTGTTGTTGACGTAAGAGATGTAGCCTCACTTGAAATATTAGCGATGACTAAACCTGAAGCCGCAGGTAAACGATTTGTTTGCTCAGCAGAAAATATGTTCATGAAAGATCAAAATGAGTATCTCTCGGAACTTTTTCCAGAATCTGCTTCTAAAATTCCAAAGAGAGTAGCGCCAAACTGGCTAATTAAGTTTCTGGCACTTTTCCTGCCCGCTTTGAAAATGATTGCTGAAGGCTTAGGCAAAGAAAGAAGCATGGATTCTTCACAAGCAAGAAATTTGTTAGGCTGGAATCCAAGATCCGCTAAAGAGGCCGTAAAATCTGCCGCTGAGAGCGCCAAAGAATTTGGCTTAATAGAAGACTAAGACTCTCTGTTTACAAAAAACTGTCTATCGGGATTATTTGCCTCTTCTTTATCAGAAAAAGGCGGATAACGAACCGCACCATTAGGGGCATACTGAAGAATGTAAGATTTTCTAGTTAAGTCTGTTTTGTTTGGTCCTGTGCAATGAGGGGTTAAAGAAGAAAAGACCACAATATCTCCTGCTTTTGCTGGAACTGCAACAGCATCCGAATCATCAAGTTTTATTTTATAGCCTAGTTCAGTGATATCATGCTTAAGCGTTCCCATTTTGTGTAATTTTGGAATAACCCAAGGACAGCCATTTGATTCATCAGTGTCGGTTAAGGGTATCCAACAAGTTAAATAGGCTTGAGGATTAACAAAGGTATAGCCATTGTCTTGGTGCCAGGGAAAATCTTCTAATGTATCTGCTTTCTTATATACGGCTTGATCCCAATACAATCTTACGTCTCCACCGATTAAATCCTGGCACAAACCTTTAAAAACTTCATGACTTGCAAATGATTTTAAGAAATTTGAATACATAACTAAATGAGTTGTAAATGTAATGTCGTCTGCTCTAGAAATTAAAAACTTTCCATCCTTATGTAGACGAAGATCTTCTGTTATTTTTTTCTCAAAAGGGTCTATTTCATTTAAGACTTGATCGATTTCTTCTTTTGAAAACGCTCCTTTTAGAAGAAAGAACCCTTGTTCGTCATATTGTTGAACTTGTGCTTTAGAAAGAAAGCTAAATGGAGGGGTTTTTTGTTTCCATGTAAAAGATTTATTTTTTTCGTGTAATTCCAACTTCATATCTTTAGTTTAATGAATTTTCTAAGACCCAAAACTCTTCAAAATACTCTCCTGATTGAGGACGTTCTTTATAAAGAGATGTGTAATATCCGCCAAAAACTTTCCCATCCTGAATATCAGACTTAGGCCTTGGGTCACCAATTTCAAAAGGCTTGCCTGTGTCAGGATTTAATCTCTTCACAAAAGTATTATCAGCTATTTAAAGATTCAAGGTCAAAACAAGAAAAGAATTTTTTTACCTCTTCAGAGTTACTCATTTGTACTAAAGCTTCTTCTTGAGTTTCTGAAAAAGTTTTTCTCATACTCAAAAGATCGTACCAAGTATCTGAAGATAAACTTAAAGAAATACTTCCTTCAGACTTTTTATCAATTACTGCTACGGAGTTTCTAATTGAGTAAGAAATATTTTCATCATCAAGAAAATTAAATTCTAATGTTTGAGCATAAGAATCTGCCTTTTCTGGAATCAAAAGTACCCGTAATAACTTCAATGAATCAATGGGAGTACGTCTCGCTAGCTCTCTTTTATTGAAACGGTGCTTCCTGAAACGACTTAAATTCAAAGATTCGTCCAGCTCAAGAGCTCTGGTTATACACCAGTTCCTTATATTTGCAGCAGAAGTTGTATAAGCTACTCCTCTGAGCGCAGCAGCTAAACGCTTGCGGTCTTCAGGCTCTCCAGCATCTGCAATACCCTGAGCATTCAAATTTGAGCGGACCAGCCATGAAGAAAGCTCTATGGCCCAACGAAAATCCTCTGCTTTCAAGGAGGAATCAATGATTGTCCTCACCTTTTCAATTCCACCAAAGCCTTCTATTAGACGGATAGATCTTTCTGGAGAAGGAACTGGAAAAAGGTTTGCCTCGTCCTCATCAAACCATCCAAAAAGACCAGAATAGATTTGTCTAACATGATGCTCTACTACACCATATAACTGTTGCGTAGTGTAATGTTCTTGAAAATGATTCGGAAGTTTAATCGTGCTTATGGCTTCATTTAAAGTTAAACCCTTGTTAGCGCATCTTACAGTTTGATCCCACAAAAATTGCAAAGTATCTCGATAATTTACAATTATTTTTTTTATTTCTTTTTGCCCTGAAAATGGTGGACCATGAGCACCAATCAAATTTTCTGCTTCAAGCTCAGCTAGTTGATCTAAACCTTTCATCATAATTCGGGGGTCTCGATATTCTTCCCCTCTAATAGCAAAAACATTGAACAAAACTGGCCACAAAAGATTATTTATAGCGAGCTTTAAATCAGGAAACCAAATTGTGATGGAATCGGTTGCATCGGATGGGGCTGGAAAAAACTCCACTTTTAAGCCAGCTATTTTTGCTTTTGTCGGCTCAACAAAAGTGTGTTTTGGTGGAATATAACCATTAGTGAAAGGAGCATGATCTGGGTTTCGAAAGAAATTTCCCAGTCCTAAATTAACAATACCATCAGGCCCTTCTTGGGGCATGGATGTCGCAAATTGATGAGCCAAACCTCTTGTTACTCTTGGTGCAACCTCTCCACCAAATCTATCTAAGTTAGCTTGAATACCATCATGCCCCCAAATTGCTAGATTTTTATTTTCATCGACAAGTGTTTGGGTGCCGCCAACATAGTGAAAATGGGTATAAATACATGCAACAACTGGAGCTTGAGTTTCTTTTCTCACTTCCTGCAGGGCTGCTGCCATCTCCTGATTGCTTTCTCCAGTATCAATACAAATCAAACCTTCAGGCCCCTCAACAAATGATTGGTTGGAAAGGCCATTGCCAATTAAAGACCAAGCATTATCACCGACTTTATAAAGCTTTTTTTCTAAACGCTTGCTGTGTTCCAAAGTTGTAGGATGAGCCAATTGCCCCTTGGGACCTGTTTTTGTAACTCCTGGGTTGAAAGAATCTTTTACGCTCATAACAAGTCCTTACTACTTATTGCTTTTTGACTTAGAAGAACAACTGGGAGGAAGATTAATTGTTGGGTTTTGATCAAAGAAGCCAACCGGAATTAAGTGGACTCCGCAATACTCTACGGGCATTACAGGCCAGTCTTCCGGACGTGGTAAATGAGTTACTCCAAAAGTAAGCCATGTAACCAAGTCGCATTCGCTTATATTTCTGTCTTGTGCCGTAATCTCTTCTAAGCCGCCCTCTCCAGAATGCATAACCGTGTGTCTGCCGCCCCCTGATCTTTCTTCGTTCTGGAACGGTGTTGCCCAAATATTATGTTTCGCAAATGCAGCTCTTTTCCCTGGCGGAGAGTCAGGATTGGAAAGCAGAGTTGGTGTGTTTCCATATAGTATCTTGTAGGCTGTCGGCAAACCAACTTTGTTTAGCTTGTTGGGATTAACAATTTTCCAAGTACGACTTTTTTCTGGAGCAATATTCCTCTGCGCTTCACTCTCCTTTGTTAAATGCGAAGAGACGGCCTGAAATTGAGTTCCATTTGGATTTATTTCATCGATTGGTAAGGGCTCTACGTTTGTTTCAAATAATTGATTGTCACCGTCATCCAAATCCCAATCAATTCTTACATTGAAAAGATGTTGGTGTATTGGAGAAGCTAATTCAGGAGAAATTTTAAAATCTTGTCCGGATTTATGAATATCTTCATGATAGGCACTAATACCAACCACGCCTGTGAGTTTTATCTCCAATTGGATCGTACCGTCTAAGTATAAGTACCAAAATATCCCGTAATCATAGTTACCAATGGTTGCAAAGGAACTGACTACAAGACGACGTGATCGCCTTACTTCGTTGTATCCCATTTGAGTGGAATCATTATGTTTCCATTGCACGCCATAATCTTCTTCATGAATACATATTGCATTCTCAATAGTTTCAACAGAACCATCGAATGCTAACTTATAAGCGTCTAAATAATAAATTTCTCCAAGACAATCGCACCCTAAAGTTAAAGAGTTTGTCATAGTACCGAATCCATATTCAGTTCCATCATGAACTGCTTTCCACCAATGCATGGGGTCAGAAGATCCATAGGGCACCACCATATCTGATAGACCCGCTCTATAAAAAATTGGTCTATCATTCAAAGAGACCTCCTGCAATGCCAAGCCTTCTATGGGATCAATAGAAGCCCTTAGTTTCCAGCCCTCCCATGAAATTAAGTTAGCTTCAACTGAAAATCCAACACCATCAGGTTGGGTGATAGCAATTTCTTTGGGAGTTTCTCTCAGAGATTCTTGGCCGTCTTTATCATATCTTGCATGAGCTTCAGGTACCCTTACAACACCATGATCTTCAATCTCTACAACTTTCTTCTCTGTTAGGTCTACATGTGCAATCAAACCTTGGATGGGACGAGCATAGGCATTATCCTTTTCACTATCTTTTAAAAAGGATATGGCCCTGAGTGCTCTGTTTCCTTTTTTTATATTTTTGTTAATAAAGCCCCCGCCTGGCCATGGATCTATTTGAATAAGACTTAAATCTTTAATGCCTCTTTTCTCCAAAGCTGCTTGGTAATTTTTGTCTGACATTGTTAACTCAATAGCATTAAAGATTTCAGCCAATGTGTAAGTGGGTCCTGCTGAATTAGAAATTTCTTTTTCTTTTAAAAGTTTTTTAGCAGACAGATTTATTTCAGCTTCAAAACCATTAGATTTTTGGTCAACGCCTACAACTTTTACAATCCTTTCTAAGTTGGTATTTTTTTTCAGTAACTTTTTGTCTGGTTCCTCTAACGAAATATAACTAAAGGAAGAATTTTCATGTTCTGCTTTAGACTTTTTTAGAATTGAAACTGCATCACTTATCTCAGACGCGCTGAGCATATTTAAAGGGTGGATATATTCCGTCATAAGAAAAAGTATATAAGAATAGAGCTCTAAAAATTATTTCTTTTTGTTGACTTCATATGCCTTAGAATTTTTTGGCAATGTAGAGCCTTTGATTATGGATCCACGCTTTAATATTTCGCTATATTTTTTGCAGTCAAAATCTCTGAATTTCATATAATCTTTTAACATGTCTTTAAGATTAAAGCTTATGGGCGACCTATAAACAAGGAAGCAAGCATCAAACTCTGTAAGGTCTTTAAATTTTATTGTCTCTGCAGGCGCAGGAATAATCTTTTTTTCTTCAGCTGCAATCACATGAAAACCAAACAAAAAAAACATTAATATGAATATTTTTTTAATAAACATTTATTCTCACTATTTTTTTTTTAATAATTTTAAATTAGTAGAAATATCAGTCAAGAATGGCTAATCTTGAATACATGGATAGAAATGAACGCTTAGGCCGATCAATCCATGCAAGACAAAGAAGGGCTCGTTTGAAAAAAACGCTCTCGCAAAGAAGCGATAATTTATATGCCCATCTTGACAGGTTGAGACATAAAAAAAGAAAATTCCATATAAGACATCCTTTAGTTCATTAGAGAAGCTAAAGGCTTAAGTTTTATATTTTTTGATCATGCTCTTCAGAGGTTCTAGGTGCATGGAATCATTTGACCCGAATACCTCCTCAATATCTCCGTTTTCCTTTTCTCCATAAAAATCTAAAATTCCTTTTTTATAACTTTCTCTGCTCTTTAAAAGCTCCCAATATTTTTTTATATTCGGCAACTCCTCAATCTCTAAAATTTTTTCTAGCCTGACGTCTGACAGTCTATGAAAACAACACATCAAATTAATATCTATATGAGAAAATTTACCTAAAAAATATGGCCCGGAAGATTCTAAATTTTTTTCAATATCCATTAAACTCCTTACTAAAACTTTGTAGCTGCTAGCTGCTACAGGTTTATGAATATTGAAGAATTTCATAGCTAGAAACCCCCTCCCTCTATCTCTTAAAGGGTGTTTCCAAAATACTTTTATGGCCTGAAAAAAAGATAAATATTTTTTAACCATAAAGTTAATTAAAATTAATGAAAAAGGAGGTATTGCCGTTCCAAGAGTTTTACCAAAAGGCACGCCATCTGTAAGAGTCGTATCTTCTACCCAGGCATTAAGTTTCTCTTGATCTACATCTGCTGGCCACAAGTCAATATCTTTTTTACCAGTCAGTGTATTCAGTCTTTTGATAATGTCCGTGCTTTCTGTGACAATCTCGCCATCTAAGTCAATGGAAGGAACGACGCCTTTTGGATTTATCGCGAGATATTCCGGAGAAAGGTTTTCTCCTTTAGGATAATGATCGCAAAGTTTTATCAAATTGCTTTCATAGCAAAGTCCTTTTTCTTCCATGGCAACACGAACCATTTGACTGCATAAAGACCATTTAGCGTGATAGAGCTTTAATTTCATAGAAAATCTTCTGGAAAATATTTTTTTAAATTGAACTTAATTAGTTTAGCCCAAATTTTATAACCTTTTTCATTCATGTGAAGCAAGTCATCTGTATAAAGTTCGGGTCTTGGTTTTTTGTCTTCAGATAACATTGGTGGAGAAACATCAACAAAAACTAAATTATCTTCCGTCTTAGCTAAATTTCTGACCGATTCGTTCCATTTTTGCTGTCTAGGTCTTTGGTCAAATCTACTTGGAGATGGTTGAATGCTTATAGCAAAAACCATAGTTTTTGGAAGTTTTTCTTTTACAGAATTGTAGAAGTTTTCAAATTCAGCAAAAACTTCTTGTGGAGCATTCCAGCCATTGATGTCGTTGGTGCCGCAGAAAAATACAATTGCTTTTGGTTTATAAGGAAAAACGATTTTATCTTTGTGGCGATTTATATGTTTGGTATGTGCGCCGCCAAAACCACGGTTAATGACCTTAAGCGGCTTCATATCTTCTTCCAAAGACTGCCAAAGTCTAATTGAGGAGCTTCCGATAAATAAAAATCCATTAGTTGGAGGCATAACAATCTTATCTTGAGCAACAAATTGCTCAATATCTTCGTCGAAGCCATCTAACTTGTTGTAACTTCGTATTCTTTTAACCCAATATTTAACTTCTTCATCATTAAGTTCATAACCAAGAGCTTTAGCTCCTTCTTTTACTCGGTATTCCCAATATTTTTCATATGCAAACCATCCTCCAAAAATAAGGATAAATAAAATGCCAATTAAGTAAAAAGAAGCTCTTTTAGTCATGCTGCTATTTATATGCTTAAATAAATGCTTATGCTATCAAAAAAATTAAAAATCGATGTTAGATAAAGTTTTTCTTTTTATATTTGGAATCGAATGGTTTGGTTTTGGAGTTTTAGGACTTTTCTTTCCAGAAATCATTTCCAATATGATTGGTATCAATGAAACTTCTGATTTCTTTTTAAGCGAAACTAGAGCTTGGTATTCTTTTTTTACTGTTCTGGGATTGATGTCTTTAATAAGTGTCTACCGAATTCGGCTTAGAAAAAAGGTTTATTTAACCTTTGGTATTTTGATGGGGAGTTTTTTAATTGGCAGAACATTAAGTTTTTTTCTGGACAATAGTTTTGGTACAGGTACTGCAATTGCTTTCGCTAATGAATTTATTGTTTTTGTTATTGCTTATTGGCGTTATACCAAAAGGGACTTTATATTTTGATGAAAACAGTATTCTCCTTATTGATTGTTGGTTTTTTCATAGGTTGCTCTTCACCATCTACAGAAATAGTTAGAACTATAGATGGCGATTTAAAGGGTTATGAGAAAGAAAACGTGAATTATTTTCTGGGAATTCCCTTCGCTGAAGCTCCAGTTGGAGACCTGAGATGGAAGCCTCCTGCACCAACAAAAAAATGGGCGGGAGTTAGAGAAGCAACAGAATTTGGAGCTGCATGCATGCAGCCTACCAATATTGGCAATTCTTTATTCTTAGAACTAATGCTTGATGGTTTTGGGCTCGCTTGGCATGAAAAATTAATAATTAATATATTAGCTTTTCTCAATTTAGGTCAATCTACAGAGTACTCGGAAGACTGCTTATTTCTAAATGTGATTGCGCCTAAAGAGAAGAAAAATTTACCAGTAATGTTTTGGATTCATGGTGGAGCAAGTAGATTTGGTTCTGGAGGAGAAAGCATTTACTTGACTTCAAAATTTGCTGAAAAAGACGTAATACTCGTGACAACAAACTATCGCCTTGGCTCTCTTGGTTGGTTTGCTCATCCAAAATTATCCGCAGAATCAGAAAATAATGTTTCAGGAAATTATGGTTCTTTAGACATGATCGCCGCTTTAAAATGGGTTAAGAAAAATATCGAAGCTTTTGGAGGAGATCCAAGCAATGTAACTATTTTTGGAGAATCAGCTGGCGGTCAAGCCGTTGGCACTTTATTAGCCTCCCCATATTCTAAAGGTCTTTTCCATAAAGCTATATCCCAAAGCGGATCTGGAATTTTTCCCATAAGAAATTTAAGGAACGATTCTAAATTAATCTCTGCCGAAAAAATTGGTATGGCTCTTGCTGATCATTTTGGAATAGAAAATAATGATAGCGCTCTGGAAGGTTTACGAAATATTCCTGCTAGCAAGATTGTTCAACTTTCAGATCCTGTTAAAGATCAAGAGCTTATTGGAAGCATGGCGCAAGTAGTTGATGGCTTTTTCTTTCCTGAAAGGTTTCATGACGCCTACCGAAATGGAACAACACACAATGTTCCGTATATTACCGGTTTCAATGCCAATGAAGGGACCTCATTATTTCCTTTGGTCACGCCAAAAGAAGTTTTTAATCAAACAATTTCTTCTAACGATTGGCTGAATGAGTTTTGGCAAAGCCAGAATGATTTTACAGGTAAAGCTGATTCAGATGTGCCAGATGAGTTAAGAGAATATGAAAAATCTCTAGGACTAAATCCTTATGAATCAGCGACTCAAATTTGGGGTGATTTATTTTTTGGAGGGCCTGCATATTATGCTGCGCAGAAAAGAAGTGAAGATGACTTAACAACGTACATGTATTTATTTGATCGAGCCGTGCCCTCTGAGAAACAAACTCTTGGCGCTACTCATGCCTTAGAACTTGCATACCTATTTGGAAGTTTTTTTCCTTTTGTCGCAAAGGATGCTTGGGATGAAGAACTTAGCGAAATAATGGTTTCTGATTGGACTTATTTTGCTAAAAATGGGAAGCCAAAAGGAAATTGGCCAAAATTTTCATCAACCAGCCCTGTTTTTAAAATTTATGGCGACAAGGTTTTTGAAAGCAAGCTAGATAACGATAAGTTATTTAAAGCTCTAGCAAAAGATATTGACTTAAACCTTTGATTAAAGATTTTTTTTAAAGAAATTAAGGGCGTCTTTCTTGCATTGGCGCCTAATAGACCAATCTCCTCCTGTTTTAGCCCCAAAATTTATTTCACCTGATTCAAAAATTTTTAATCTGTCTTCTGGCTGGTTCATTTCTAGTTTTTCTCCAGACTCTGTCTCATAAGTCATATTCCCATCTGCAGCAACAGTACAAAATTTTTCTGAGACAGCTATAGCATCTGGCCAATGAGTAACTGGATTTATGGAATCAAAACTATGCTCTCCTCCAGGATAAGAAATGACTGAGCTATTGCCGCCAGAAGCATTAACAACATCAGACATTTGGTGCACTAAAGCTGCAGGGGTGTAATTATCACTCTCGCCAACAAGATTTAAAATTGGTCCTGAATTCCACCTATTTTCTTCTGGTTTGATATAGGTTGCAGGATAAAATGGTAAACAACATTTGAATCTTTCTCCATTAGGAGCTAATTTTTCAGCTAGGGGCTCCCAAAAAGAGTAAAAGCTTACTGTTCCACCTAAGCTCCAACCGGTGATACCAATTCTTGAAGAATCTATATCCGGATGTCTTGATACAATTTTCAAGGCTTCAAATGTATCAACCATCATCATTGCAGCTGTGACAGACATTTGATCCTCTACAGTCGAAGCAACGCCACGAGAATCAAAGCTATGAACTCTAAAAATAGCAAATCCTGCTTCTAAAAAGTTCAATATGTGCTCATGATGATGTCCCGCCCAATTATCGCTTCCGTGCACACAAAATATAACGGGAAAAGGACCTGTGCCCTTTTCAGGGAAAATTAACCAGCCTTGTGCGTCTATTTCTGGAGCTTTATCTAACTCGTTTAAAATATGGTAAAACTCAAAAGGATTAGAAGATTTATATTCGATATATCCTTGCTGGCCGCTTTTTAGCTCTATAGTTTCATTCATTATAAAATAAGAACAATTCTCAACTTCCTTGAGAAGTATGAAAGAAGTTTGGCATAATAATCTACCTTTTGTTAATAATATTACAACCTGGAAAGATTTTGAGCTCTAATTTACCCATTGACGAACTTATTAGGATTGCAGTCGACAATAAAGAAGGTGTAATAGCAAGCAATGGTGCTCTTGTTGTAACTACTGGTAAACGAACTGGTAGAAGCCCTGCAGATAAGTTCATTGTAGATGATGCAATTACTCACGATGCTGTCAATTGGAACAAAGACAGTCAACCCATAGAGCCTGAAAAATTTGCTAAGCTTTGGCAAGAATCTGAAGATTATTCAAAAGGAAAAAATATTTTTACCGCTGACATGCATGTCGGCGCAAGTGAAGAACACTACCAACCGGTTCACGTTGAAAACGAATTAGCTTGGCATAATGTTTTCTGCCAAAGCTTATTTATAAAACCTAACTCGTTCAATCCAGCTAATAAAGATGTTTGGACTTTAAGATCTTTGCCTAACTTTAAATGCAAACCTGAAGTTCATGGAACAAATTCGGATGGCGCCATCATGGTTAATTTCAGTGAAAAGAAAGTTCTAATTTTAGGAATTTCTTATGCAGGAGAGATGAAAAAATCGATGTTTGGCGTGATGAATTTTATTTTGCCAGATGCTGATGTTTTGCCAATGCATTGTGCTGCAAATGCTGGGGAAGACGGTGATGTTTCTTTATTTTTTGGATTATCGGGTACAGGAAAAACCACTCTTTCAGCAGACCCAGAAAGATGGCTCATTGGAGATGATGAACACGGCTGGGGTAATGGTATCGTTTTCAATATTGAAGGTGGCTGTTATGCCAAGACTGTAGATTTGTCGCAAAAAAATGAGCCTGTCATTTGGAATGCCATAAAACATGGTGCAGTAGTTGAAAATGTAATTTTTAACCCATCTACTTTAGAAATCGATTACACCGATCAAACCCTTACCGAAAATACTCGTGCTGTTTATCCGCTGAGTCACGTTGAACAACATCTGGAAAAAAATTATGGTGGTGAACCACAAAATATAATATTTCTTACCTGTGACTTAACAGGTGTTATGCCGCCAGTTTCAATTTTATCTAAAGAGGCAGCGGCTTATCATTTTCTAAGCGGTTATACAGCAAAGGTAGGCTCTACAGAGTTGGGCTCTTCCTCTGAAATAGATTCTACATTTTCAAATTGTTATGGCGCACCTTTTTTTCCTAGGCCTGCAAAAGTATATGCAGAACTGCTTATGAAGAGAATAGAAGAATTCGGTAGCAAGATTTTCATTGTCAATTCCGGTTGGACAGGCGGTCCTTATGGGGTTGGTAAGCGTTTTGACATACCAGTTAC
The DNA here is from genome assembly GCA_902595715.1 of uncultured SAR86 cluster bacterium. Classification (GTDB taxonomy): domain Bacteria; phylum Pseudomonadota; class Gammaproteobacteria; order Magnimaribacterales; family AG-339-G14; genus MEDG-81. Next base: position 46,464 of record CACJRI010000008.1, on the reverse strand, counting down.
TAGAGCAGTTATCAAAGCCATCCAAGATGGCTCAATAAATGATGCCGAAACCGAAAAACTGGACATCATGAATGTAGAAGTGCCTACAAAGCTCAATGATGTTGATACAAAACTATTAAATCCATCTGAAACATGGTCCAGCAAGGATGATTATGATGCTGCTGCCAAAGAATTGGCAGCTAAATTTAAGGAAAACATAGATAAGTTTGATATCTCAGACGAAATAAGACAGGCTGGGCCAATTATCTAAAAAAATTTATGACAAGGTCTTTGGGAGAGGCCTTATCTCTTCTAGCAGATAAGGGTGATATAAACCTAGAAAATTCAATTTCTCGCGGAATTGAAAAAGAATCTCTTAGAGTATCTAAACATAACACCATTTCTAGTAGTGACCACCCTTCTTCATTAGGTTCGGCGCTTACAAATAAATACATCACAACTGATTTTTCTGAAGCTCTATTAGAACTGATAACCCCTACTCATTCCTCAGTTGAAGATGTTCTTAAAAATTTAGATGAAATCTGTAAATTTGTTGTAGAAGAAACTCCTGAAATTATTTGGCCAAGCAGCATTCCTTGCAAGATAGAGAACGAAGATTCCATCAGACTCGCTGATTATGGAACTTCAAATTCTGGGCTTTTGAAAACTTTATACAGATCAGGATTGAGCTACCGGTACGGCTCGATGATGCAAACAGTCTCTGGCATTCATTATAATTTTTCTTTTAGTGATGCATTCTTTGAAAGCTTAAGGGGTGAAGAAGATCTCCAGACCTTCAAGAATAAATCTTATTTAAGTTTAATAAGAAATTTTAGACGTAATGCTTGGATGATTCTTTATCTTTTTGGGTCGAGTCCAGTGGTGCCTAAAACTTTTATCACTGATAGAAAAAATTTCCTTGAAGAATTAAATAAAGAAGATTTGTTTTTGGAATATGCTACTTGCCTAAGAATGAGTGAATTGGGCTATATGTCTAAAGCACAAGATAATCTTTACATTGCATACAACGATATAGATGAATATCTAAAAGATTTAAAAAATGCTTTAACCAAAGAACACAAAAGATATGGTGAAGTTGGCGTCATTAAAGACGGCAAAAGAATACAAATAAATACTTCTATTATTCAAATTGAAAATGAATATTACAGCTCTATTCGACCTAAAAGAGTTACCCCACCAGGCGAAAGACCTATTAATGTTTTAAGAGATGAAGGTATAGATTATGTCGAGATTCGAGCATTGGATAACAATTCTTTTTTGCCGACTGGCATTGATGAAGATACTAGTTATTTTTTAGAAGCCTATCTTATTGGTTGTTTTTTTGGTGAAGATAAAAAGTCTACTCAGGATGAAATTAAAGAACTCTTGGTCAATTGGGGAAATGTCGTAAAAGAAGGAAGAAACCCAGAGCTGAAACTTTTAAAAAACAATGAAAAAATTACTGTCAAAGATTCGGGAATGAAAGTAGTTGATTCATTAAGAAGCATTTTTGAACAGATGCCTCCTGAAATGAGTGGCTATGTAGAAAAGGTTATGAAATCTTTGGATAAGCAAGAAGGTAAATTAAATGATGCCTCACTTACTCCTTCTGGGCTGATCGTTGATCAATTAAAAAATAGCAATAAAACTTGGGAAGAATTAAATTTAGAGCTGGCAAAGAAACATTTAAAATCTCTTAACAGCCTAAAAACAGACTTAAATTATCTTTCTGAAGAAGCTAAAAGTTCATTGGAAAAATTCAAACAATTAGAAAATCATCAAGAAGAAGAGTTTGAGGTTTATCTTGATAAATTTGTAAACGATATATAAGGTTTGTTTCTATTTAAAAATAATTAAATTGGTATTAGGAGAAATATGAAAGCATACGTCTGTAGAGAATTTGGTCCCGTTGATTCACATAAAGTGGAAGAAATAGAAGATCCCAGAGCAGAGCCAGGAATGGTTGTGGTTGATGTCAAAGCTGCTGGAGTAAGTTTTCCAGATGTCTTAATTGTGCAAGGGAAATATCAGTTTCAACCGCCCTTTCCTTTCTCTCCAGGTGGTGAAATTGCTGGAGTAATTTCTGAAGTAGGCGAAGGTGTTGCCGATTGGAAAGAAGGAGATCGAGTAATTGCAATGGTAGGTAACGGCGGGATAGCAGAAAAGACATCTGCTTTTGCATCAACTTTAATGCCTCTACCTGAGTCAATGGATTTCAAAGACGGAGCTGCTTTTCCTCTTAACTATGGAACGACTTACTATGCCTTAAAGCAAAGAGGAGAATTAAAGAAAGGTGAGACTCTTCTAGTAACTGGAGCTGGAGGCGGAGTGGGTACAACCGCTATAGAAATTGGTAAAGCGATGGGTGCCAGAGTAATTGCTGCAGCTAGTAATCAAGAGAAACTGGACATCGCTAAGAGATTGGGTGCTGATGAAGTGGTGAACTATGGAGATGGTGAGCTCAAAGAGAAAGTAAAAGAGTTAACCGATGGTTTGGGTGCTGACGTAATTTATGATGCTGTCGGTGGCGATATCTTCTTGCAATGCATGAGATGTGTTAATTGGAAAGGAAGAGTATTGGTAATTGGTTTCCCAGCAGGGATTCCTAAAGTTCCAACAAACTTAGCTCTTTTAAAAGGTTGCTCAATAGTCGGTGTCTTCTGGGGAAGTTTTACGGGCAGAGAGCCAGAAGAGAATGCTAAAAATTTTGAGGAATTATTTGCTTTGCACAGCGAAGGCAAGCTAAAGCCAGAAATCACCAAAAGCTATTCTTTGGATCAGGCTGTTGAGGCAATAAAATCTTTAGAAGATAGGACTGCTACTGGGAAAGTCGTAATCGAAATATAAAAAAGAGGAGGCATAACCTCCTCTTTTCTTTAGTTTAGTTTTTTAGTCAGAAGCTTTAGGTCCCCATATAGGCAATAAAATAATTGCCAAAACAGATAACCACCAGATACCGCCAATTATGTCCGGCATAATGCTAAATTCAGGTAAATTTGTTCCGTTAAGGGACATGAAGCTTTCAGCTAAAGCTGATACTTCTCCTCCACTTTCTTTAAGTTGTCCAAGTGAGTAAGAAGCACTTTGAACTACATTTCCAACAAAGCCTTGAATGATGAGCCCATTCCAAACTATGCCTAAACCAAAAACCGTTCCAACTAATTTGAATATAATATTCCCGCCAGTTTCATTTACAGATTTAGATACTCTAAATGCAACCCATATTAGAAAAGCATTTCCAGCTAAAAAAATTGAAAATCCAATTATTTGCGTTGCCAATAATTGCCATATTTGCATTTCTTCCATTTTTTCCTCCTTTTAGATTTAATGAAATGAAAAAAGGGAGGCTGAAGCCTCCCTTGATATTTTTTTATTCCTTAGGACCGGGTGCCGTCCACATTCCACCTATTAAAGCGATAAGAATTGCCGCAAAAAAGACAATTCCTAAAGGGTCAGATGGAATTAAAGATCCACTTGAATAGCCTGTAGCTCCCATGTTGTCAACAAACTGCTGCATACCTCCCGTAAGCTCTTCGCTAGATTGAGAAGCTGCATATGCCCAATTGTTAACAGCAGAAGTTACATTCCCATAAGTATTTGTATTAAATGCGACTACGCAAATTGAAATTACTGAATGCATAACCTTGCCAAAGGTATTTGCACCGTAAAGATTTGCATTAGTTACGCCTCTAAACATCATCCACAAAAGGACGACATTTCCAATAAAAAACAGTCCGTTCATTTGAATGATCGAAATGTAAGTTTGGCTTATTTGTGCCATTTCCATATTTTTTCTCCCAAAAAAAATTAATAAGAATAATTCTCATTTAATATATCCTATTTTTTTTATTTTGAGAACGACAGAAAGGCCTTAGTTGAAAGCTACAATGCTTTCAAGAACTTCTGCCATCTTTTCTGGAGTGTGGGGCGACTTAAAAAACCCAAAATAATTACCATTTGGATCTATAACTGCAAGATTCATGCTGTGGTCCATATCATAATTTGAAGTATCAGAACCTACCACTGGGACAAAAGGTAGTGTTAAATCTGTAGCTAGCTTGTAAATAACTTCAATGTCGCCCGTAATTCCAGTAAAGGATGGATTGAAGGCTTCTGCGTATTCTTGCATTTTTTTTGGTGTATCACGATCTGGATCAACAGAAATCATTCTGAAGTTTACTTTTGAGGATGCTTCTTCTGACAAATTGCTATTGGCCATAGCCATTTTCTTCATCGTCATAGGACACATATCGGGGCATGAGGCAAACCCTAGAAATAATACATCCCATGCACCAACCAAATCATTGTTTGAAAACTTACTATCTCCTTCAATTAGTTCGAAATTATTGATTTGTCTGGTTCTTACTAATTTATAAAATCCTATTTGTTTATACTCTTCGGCAGTGAGTTCTTTAGGCGCAATAGTCGAGTAAACGAAAAGACCGGCAACCATCGAAACGATGAGGAGGCAAGACGCTACGGTTATTCTGATGGATTTATTATTGCTCATAGTTGGATAGGAATTAATTTATCAAGGGCCATGCAAATAAACAATATTGTTAAAAAAACAATAGAGTAAAGAAATAAAGGCAAAGCTAATTTATTGCTTTTATCAAAAATCAGAGCGACTGCCATGCCGATGAAAGCGGCATTTAAAACTAATGCGCTTATGAAATAGAAGCCTCCAAGATAACCGGTTGCGAAAGGGAAAATTGAAGTCACTGCTAGTAAAACTGAGTAGAGTGCGATTTGCAATTTTGTATACTCGGTTCCTTTGATGACTGGCATCATCGGGATCTTTGCCGCAATGTAGTCTTCTTTTCTGTTAATAGACAAAGCCCAAAAGTGAGGTGGCGTCCAAATAAAAATAATTAAGACCATTAATAAAGGAAGGGCATCTATAGAATTGGTTATTGCCGTCCACCCAAGAAGTGGAGGCATTGCGCCAGCAATACCGCCAATAACTATATTTTGCGTACCAGCGAACTTAAGAAGTTTCGTATAAAAGAAAGAATAAAAAGCCCAAGTAAGCAAGGTCAGCGTAAGCGTCAAAACATTGTTGAATATTAATAGGAGTATCGTTCCAGAGACTAACAAAATTCCAGAAAATACTTTTGCGTTGGTAGCTGAAATTTCTCCTTTAACTAAGGGTCTATTTTTGGTTCTTGCCATTTTGCTATCAATTTCAACATCTAAAATTTGGTTAATAACTGCACTAGATGAGGCAATTAAGGCTATACCAATTAGACCGAAGATAACTTTAGATAAGTCTCCGGCGAAACCATCGGCTAAGAACATTGCAGTAGCTGCAGTTAAAACCAACAAGTAAATTATGGAAGGTTTTGTAAGCTTTAAGTATCCAGATATTGGAAACTTTTGAGATTGAGAAATTGCTTCAGTATTCACGAGACCTTAACCTAGCATACGATAATCCCAACAATAGGAAAAGAGCTCCGAGGTTATGTGCAATCGCAACGTAAAGCGGAAGTCTGTAAATAATGTTTGAGATACCTAAGGCAAGTTGCAGAAAAAGCAAACCGCCAATTAGACCAGAAACAAAATAGTGTTTTTCTTTAGCGAATATGTATGCCAAAAATAAAAAATACAAGGTCACAATTAAAGCACCAAATCTATGTACCAGATGAATTGCAACTCTCGATTGATGATCCAACTGCCCGCCTAAATAATCAGGGCCTATTCTTTGAGCAAAATTTAGACCCTTAACATAGTCTGCATCCGGCAAGATTTGCCCTTTGCAAAGAGGAAAATCTGAACAAGCTAAAGCTGCATAATTTGAACTGAGCCAAACCCCTAGGATTATTTGAATAATCAAAATTGGGAAAGCTATATTTAAGATCCTTAGGGTATTCTTGGAGACAGCAAAATAATTTATAGCGCCTGATAAATTAATTTCTTTTAGTTTCAAATAAGTTAAAAAGAGCAAGGTGGTAGTCGCAAAGCCTCCAAGCAAATGTGCAGTAACGACCTGAGGCCATAATTTTAAACTTACTGTGAAATAACCAAGCAACGATTGAAACAAAACTAGTGCCGTCATGGTTGAGGTTATTTTTACAATGAAAGAGTTTCTCGGTTTGGAAAAAACTGCATAGAGAAAAAGGCCAATAATCAAAAGACCTAAAGAACCAGCAAAGTATCTATGCACTACTTCAGGAACTGCTTTTTCAATTTCAAATTTTCTTTCTGGATAAAGTTCATTGGCTATAGATATTTCCGTTTCTGACATAGGCCAAATAGCAAAACCATAACAACCCGGCCAGTCTGGGCAACCCAATCCTGCGTCGACTAATCTAGTCCAAGCCCCAAGCCCTACTACAGTAAAAGCCAGAAACATTCCAAGCAAAGCGATTAATTGTATTCTTTTTAAATTAGCCAATTTTTGATGCTCTCAATAATTTTTTAATGTCGGATAAGATTTTTTTTGGATCGATGTCTCCTTGATAAGACAAAATAATATTTCCCAGAGGGTCTGCTAAGAAAAAACCAGGTTGAACGAATGGGTTGATGCCAGCTTCAACCATTTTTTGTTTTAATAAATCTAAATTCTTTGCAGAAATAGGAGTTAAATTAGTTTCGTCTTGAAAAAGTTTTTTTATCTTTTCATTTGTCTTTGTTGAGGCAACATAAAAGCGCTTCACTCTGTCTTTTTCTCTGCCGATTGCAGTATTTATTTGTCTAGAAAAATAAAAAGCTTGCAAGCAAGCTTCATTACATCGATCGTCTATGAAATGGATGATCATCCACTTTCTTTCCATCGAATCTATGTTAAGCGGTTGAAAATCTAATTCAAGTTCCAAGCTACCAAGGTCAACTGGTGGATTTATCATGGTTCCATAATTCACCGTTGCTTTGGGCCCAAGACCTGCGTAATACCAAAAAGTAGATAAAGAGATAACTAAAAACGGGGTCCCGAAGATTATCATTGCTATAAGAAAGCCTTTGTTTTTCATGTCGATTGTTTTTTCCTAAATAAATAATAACCGCCAAACAAAACTACCAAAGCTAGAGCAAACCACTGAATGGCATAACCAAAATGCCTAGTTGATTTTAGTGAGGTTGGTCGCCAAATAGGCTCCAAACTTAAATTCGATAAGGCAGATAGCTCAAATACATAAGGCAAAAACTTATAGCCACTTAAATCTTCCATTAATTCTTTGTCCAATCCTTGAATAATAAAGTTGTTTGCAATTTGTTTTGCCTGATCTTCTAATACAAAGTCTTTTGAAAAAGGTCTTATCATTCCATCAAGTTTTAAATTTGTTTGAGGCAAAGAAAGCTCTGGTAAAGAATCTCTTTGATCAGATTCTATCCAACCTATAGAGACGAGTATTTTTTTACTGTCAGCTAAAGTAAATGGAGAAAAAACCACATATCCAGCTTTGCCGTTAAATGTTTTATTATCCACAAAAAAATTTTTTTTACCGAAAATCCCAGAAATTTGTATATTCCTATAATATAAATTTTGATTGAGCTCACCTGGATTTGTTTCGACTGGCAAGGATTGTCTTTGAGAAAAAGTATTTTCTAATGCCTTTTTGTCATAGCCTCTGTCTATTTGCCAAATACCAAGAGATAATGATCCAATAAAGACAATAATGAAAATCAATAAAATCAGATACTCAGAAACTTTCATAACCAATGCTTAAATTCATAATCGCAGTCCTTGCCCTTGCTATGCTAGTCAGCCTTTTCTCAAGCGCATTTTTTCTTTTGAAAGACAAAGGCAATACCTCTAGGGCGATTTATACTTTACGAGTGAGAGTTACTATAGCGATGCTACTTTTATTGACTATTGGATACGGTCTATACACAGGTCAACTTGGTCTTAACTCCCCTTGGGGTTAAAACACATAAACTACCAGCACCAATAAGATCCAAACAACATCCACAAAATGCCAATACCATGATCCGGCGGCTAAGCCAAAGTGATCATGTTCAGAAAAAGCACCGCCAAAGCCTCGTATGGTCATGATTGTTAGAATGATTGCTCCTAAGCAAACATGAAAACCATGAAATCCAGTAAGCAAAAAGAATGTCGTGCCATAAATACCTGCGCCTAACGTTAAACCCATGTGCGCATAGGCTTCGTAATACTCCAAGCCTTGCAAAAAGACGAAAATAAAACCTAGAGAAATAGTTACCACCATCCAGCTTTTAAAAGCTGCTCGTTTGCCTTTTTTAAGAGCTGCCTCTGCTAAGGCAATGGTTCCACTTGAAGTCACCAAACATAAAGTATTCCAGAAAGGCAGCCAAGTATGCAGTTTGGTTATCCCTGGCATGTTCATGTTTTTTTCAGCTCCAGGAAAAGTTTCGTTATCAGGTGTAACCATGACCGGCCAGGTTGCCTCAAAAGCTGGCCACAAAATATTCGTTATAGCTTTTTCGCCTTCCCCACCAAGCCATGGCACAGAAAACATTCTGACATAGCCAAGAGCTAGGAAAAATGCAAAGAAAAACATGACTTCAGAAAAAATAAACCATGCCATGCCCCAAACAAAAGATTGGTTGAGCTGATCGCTATACATTCCTTTGTTGTTTTCATTGATTACATTGCTGAACCAAACAAACATTACTCCCCAAATGACAGCAAACGAAGTCATTAGAAGGATATATGAATTTGAACTTTCTTTACCCAAATCATTAATCGTACTGCCCGCACCTAAGACAAAAAGAAGCAACCCAAAGGCCATGAATATTGGCAGCTTGCTGCTTTCAGGTACGTAATAAGAAGAATCAGAACTCATATTAGTTACTCGCTTGTTTAGTCATTTGATCTTTTGTAATGTCGAACAAAGTATAGCCTAAAGCCAAAGAAGAAATATCTGCTGGCAAGTCAGGATCGATGACAAATTTCAAAGGAATCGAGATGCTTTCACCAGGCTCAAGGTATTGTTGCTCAAAACAGAAACACTCAGTTTTATGAAAATATTGTGCACCTTTGCCAGGGGAAACGCTGGGAATTGCCTGAGCAATCATTGGCTTTTCAGTGGTATTGGTAAAGACGTAAGACATTAAATTTTGCTCGCCAGTCTTAACTTTCATTTGAGATCTGTCCGAATCGAAAAACCATGGCATGCCATTGTTGTTGGTAGTGGTAAAAGTAATTTTTATTTCACGGTTACCAATGTCCTCATACTCGGAAAAAGTAGGCCCAGTGACTTTTCCATTCAGTCCTGTGATTTCACAGAATACGTCATAAATTGGCACTAAGGCAAAACCAAACAAAAACATTCCGATTGTTGCTAAAAAAAGTTTCGAAACGCTTTTTTTAATACTGCTCATTTTAACCTTTAGCTTCTCCAGCCTCTAAATTAGGGGGGGTTTCAAAGGTATGGTATGCGGGCGGAGAATCTAGAGTCCACTCAAGACCTTGTGCGCCTTCCCAAACTTGGCCGGTGGCTTTTTTGCCATAAAAGATTGCTTTTAGAACTACGTATAAAAAGAGTAGCTGAGACAATCCAAACAAAAAGGCTCCAACACTGACAATCATGTTGTAGTCAGCAAACTGCATAGCATAGTCTGGAATTCTTCTTGGCATACCGGCTAGGCCTACGAAATGCATTGGGAAAAAGGTTAAATTTACTGAAACAAAAGATAACCAGAAATGAGTTTTGCCCATAAATTCGTCGTACATGTAGCCAGTCCATTTTGGCAGCCAATAATATACTGCTGCAATAATTGAGAATAAAGCTCCTGGTACCAATACATAGTGGAAGTGAGCAACAACAAAATAAGTATCGTGATATTGAAAATCAGCTGGAGCAATTGCCAACATCAAACCTGATAAACCGCCAATGGTGAATAATGCTACAAATGCGATCGCAAAAAGCATTGGCGTTTCAAAGGTTAGTGAGCCTTTGAACATGGTAGAAAGCCAATTGAAAACTTTAACTCCAGTTGGAATTGCAATTAGCATGGTGGAATACATAAAGAATAGTTCCCCAGCTATCGGCATTCCGACAGTAAACATGTGGTGAGCCCAAACTACAAAAGATAGCAATGCAATTGAGGCTATCGCATAGACCATGGAGTCATATCCAAAAATAGGCTTTCTGGAAAAGGTTTCAATAATATGAGAAACAATTCCAAAGGCTGGCAAGATCATGATGTAGACCTCGGGATGACCGAAGAACCAGAATATGTGTTGAAATAAAACTGGATCGCCTCCACCACCGGCTTTAAAGAAACTGGTACCAAAATGGATGTCCATTAACATCATTGTCACCGCCCCAGCAAGAACCGGCATCACTGCTATTAACAAGTAGGCAGTAATTAACCAAGACCATACAAATAGAGGCATTTTCATAAGAGTCATGCCTGGTGCTCTCATGTTCAAAATTGTGGTTATGACATTGATTGAGCCCATGATGGAAGAAGCTCCCATAATGTGCACTGCAAAAATAAAATAAGTTACTGTAGGTGGTGCGTATTCAGTTGATAAAGGCGCATAAAAAGTCCAACCAAAGTTTGGTGCTCCCCCTTCCATAAAGAAAGTAGCAAGTAAAACTCCAAAAGCAGCAGGTAAAATCCAAAAGCTTAAGTTATTCAATCTTGGCAGGGCCATGTCCGGCGCACCAATTTGCATTGGAATTAACCAATTAGCCAGACCAACAAAAGCAGGCATGATTACACCAAATACCATGATCAATCCATGATTAGTAACCATTTGGTTGTAAAATTCTGGGGAAACAATCTGACTTCCAGGCTCAAAAAGCTCAGCCCTAATGACCATAGCCATTGCTCCTCCAATGAAAAGCATGATGAAACTGAACCATAAGTACAGCGAACCAATATCCTTATGGTTGGTGGTGTAAAGCCAACGGGTTATGCCTTTGGCCGGACCATGGTGATGATCGTCGTGATGTCCTTCTATTACTGCGCTCATTTTTTAAAGCTCCTTTTTAAAGTTTGTTGTTTTTATAATCTAAAATTTCTTTAGGCACGACAATTTCGCCGTCACCTCCAGCATCATTACCCCATGCCTTTCGGGTGTAGGTAATCACTGCTGCAATTTCTACTTCGGTAAGTTGTTCTGCATAAGATTGCATCGCTGCTCCTTGAACCCCTTCCATTAAAATCTCAACTTGTCTGCCTTTGTCGTTCATGACAATTTCACTACCAGCTAGGGCTGGGAAAACTGGCGGAATACCCGCACCATTAACTTGGTGACAAGCCACGCAATTTTTTAAATAGACTTCTTCACCAATCGCAAATAGCTCATCTGTTTCCCAGAGTTTTTCTGTAAGAAGAGCTTGTTGGGCTTTCAAGTCTCTTTTTCCTTGAATGAAATCTTTGTATTCAGAATCCGACACTGCTTTCACTACAATCGGCATATACCCATGGTAAACCCCGCATAGCTCGGTACATTGTCCACGATATACGCCAGGCTCATCAACGTAAGTCCAAGCGGTATTAATAAATCCCGGAATGGCATCTTGCTTCACGGCAAAATCTGGAACCCACCAAGAGTGGATCACGTCGTTAGCAGTTATTAAAAATCGTACTCTTTTGTTGACCGGAATAACCAAAGGCTCATCGACCTCCAAAAGATAGTTTTCAGTTTTTGGAGCAATGTTGTTTCTTGCGTCCAGAGAAGTCAGGAGGTTACTGAAAAAGCTCACCTCATCTTCCATATACTCATACTGCCACTTCCACTGATGACCGGTGATCAGAATGTTGATGTCACCTTCTTCGTCATCGTAAGCCTTGATCATGGTTGTAGTAGCAGGAATTGCCATACCAACCAAAATGACCGCAAACAATATTGTCCAGGTCAGTTCTAGTTTTGGATTGTCATCAAAATCAGCAGGTTCAACACCCTCTTTCTTACGATACTTGATAATAAGAAAAACCATGAAGCCCAAAACCAATGCGCCAATGACGACACAAATCCAAAAAATGGTCATGTGCAAGCCAAAAATTTCTTGAGCAATGGCGTTAACGCCAGGGGTCATATTGATGTCGTCCCAGGCCGAAAAAGATAGAGGCGCTAAGAACAATGCCGAGAGGCACAGAATAAGTTTTTTCAAATACATTTCAAAAAGTTTTTTTGTGGGCGTTACGTGCAAGAATTATATATGAATAAGCCCTAATCAATAGGCTTTTCAAGCAATCTAGAAGTATCTGGAATAAGATTAGTCCATAATCTAAAAGACTCCGCGCCCTGCTCAACCAGCATGCCCCAGCCATCCGATACTTTTTCAGCTCCATTCTCGAATGCTTCCTGCATGAAGACTGTTTTTTCAGCAGAATAAAAGAGATCATAAGCAAGCCTAGTGCCTGAAAATAAGGCTTTTGGCAGCCCTATGGATTTTCCGACTTGCGTAGAAACTGAAGTTGAATTGATAACTATGTCGTAGGAATCTGACAATAAAAAATCATCTGAAAGACCTCCGGCTTCAAAAATTATGTTTTTTTCTTTGAGATTAACCTTTCCTTCTAAGTCTTTTTTTAAAAGAAGAGCTTTGCTTCCAGTTCTATTAGCTATTTTCAGCTTCGCTGGATATTTTTCGATAATGGAGGGAATAATTCCACGCGCAGCTCCTCCAGCACCCAAAATTAATATTTTCTTATTTTTTAAAGAGGTTTTTAAGTTTCCTTCTAGATCTTGAGTTAAGCCAAATCCATCTGTGCAGTCTGCAAATAATTTTTCATCTTTCGCATAAATGACATTACATGCCGAGGCAAGTCTGGCACGATCAGAAATTTCATCTGCAAAACTTAAAGCTACTTCTTTAATTGGAAGTGTTATTGAAACACCTTTGCCGCCATCCTTAAAAAAGTCAGTAAGCCATGTTCCTAAGGTATCTGATGTAACGTCATGTTTTCTAAATTCAATTTTTGCATTAAATTGATTTGCAAAGTCTTGGTGAATTTCCGGAGACCTTGAGTGGCTTATCGGATGACCAATTACAGCGAGTTTCAATTTCTTATCCATTCATCAGTTATTAAATTTTGTATTGGGGTAGGTTTATCTGCCCCGCCAAGCTCTCCTTCCAATATAGATACCTCATCTCCAAATAAGTTTCTAACTTCTTCAGCATTTTTTGCCGGAGGTTCTGATGAAATATTCGCTGAAGTAGATGTAATAACACTGTTTAACTTTTCAGAGAGCTTAATAATTGAAGGATGCACGCTTTGCCTCAAAGCCACAAAGTCGCTATCGCCTTTTATCCATGAGGGAACGTTATCGTTTGCTGGGACCAACCAAGTATGAGCTCCAGGCCATTTACTTTTTGTTTTGATTATCAAATCTTCAGACAAGTGTGATAGGTAAGCATCAAAATGGGAGAAATGGCCAGAAACTAAAATTAAGCCTTTATTTAATTTTCTTTGTTTAAGAAAACAAATTTTTTTTACATCATCTTCTGAATCAGGCAGACAGCCTAAACCCCAAACTCCCTCAGTTGGGTATGCGTAAATCATTTTCCTTGATAATTTAGCTTTGAAGCTCCTCGTTTTCCTTTTTTAAAGCCTCTTTTTGCTCTTCTCTGAGGTTTTTTACTTTTTCAGCGAGTTCCTCGTTGCCTGTGGATAACATTTGAGCAGCTAAATATCCTGCGTTTATAGCTCCTGCCTTACCTATGGCGACCGTTGCTACTGGAACGCCTTTAGGCATTTGGACAGTGGATAAAAGAGCATCAAATCCATTCAAAGGTCCGCCATCTCCTGGAACGCCAATGACTGGCAAAGTGGTTTTGGAGGCTACGTTTCCTGCCAAGTGAGCAGCCAAACCTGCAATGCCGATAAAAACTCTCACTCCATTTGCTATTGCTTCATCTATATGAGCATGCAATAGCTCTGGCGTTCTATGCGCACTTAAAATATTTATTGTGTATGGAACATCGAGCGTATCGAGAATTTCTCCAGCAGCTTTTGCTAAATCTAAATCTGATTTTGAACCCATGACAATTGAAACTTTCATTTTTGATCTCCTTAACTAAAATGTTATTTTACAGATGATAAAAATAAATTGAATAACAATCGTGGCAATTAGAAAAATTTTAAAATTTCCTGATCAAGATTTGCGTATTAAAGCAAACCCTGTTGAAACTTTTGATGAGGAGTTGAAAACTTTAACGGACGATATGTTCGAAACCATGCACTCTGTAAATGGCATAGGTCTGGCAGCTACTCAAATTGGCGTTGCTAAACAAGTAGCTGTTATCGACATCAGTCCAGAGAAAAATGAACCTTTAGTAATCGTCAATCCTACAATCAAAATTTTGGATCCTTCCAAGACAGAAGACTACGATGAAGGCTGCTTAAGTGTTCCAGGTTTTTTTGAGACTATTTCTAGGCCGTCAGATATACAACTCTCTTATCAAGATCTAAATGGACAAAAACAAGAAATTAAACCTGAAGGACTATTGACTAAAGTTGTCCAGCATGAACTTGATCACCTCAACGGTCGATTATTCGTTGATCATATTTCTGAACTGAAAAGAAGAAGAATCCGAAATAAAATTGTCAAACAGAAATAATGAATATCTTATTTGCTGCTACGCCGAAGATTGCTCTTAAAACTCTAGAAACGATCTATGAATCCAAACACAATCTGGTTGGGGTTATTTGTGCAGAAGAAAAGCGTTCGGGTAGAGGTTTAAAATTTGTTAAAAGTCCGATCAGGGTTTTTGCGGAAGAGAAAAAAATTAAAATTTTTTCATACGATGAAATCAAAGATAGAAAGTTCAGACCTACCTTGGAAAAACTCAATATTGATCTTCTTCTTGTCTTTGCTTTTGGACATATCATTAGTGAAGATCTTTTGAACGTAGCAAAACATGGAAGCTTTAACATTCACACATCTTTATTACCTAAGTACAGAGGTGCAGCTCCAATTCAAAGAAGCATAATTAACTGCGACAGGGAAACAGGAATTACATTCATGAAAATGGATGCCGGTCTAGATACGGGCCCAATTGTAAACAACATAAAATTTCCTATTGAGGAAGGGATGAATACCGAAGATTTAGAGGAAATCATGAGCGATATTTCATCTAGAAATATCTTGCAAACTATTGATTCTATTGTAGATAATAGTTTTACTCTAACAGAACAAAATGAAAACGAATCTTCTTATGCTCCCAAAGTAACTAAAGACGAAGCTAGAATAGATTGGACAAAATCAGCAGAAGAAATAGTTGGCAAAATTAACGGTCTTTGTCCTAATCCTTGTGCATTTTCAGAATATAAAAATGAAAGAATTATTATTTACCGTGCAAAAATAAATGCCCTGCCCGCTTCAGATCCCGGAAAAGTTATTAAGGCTGATAAAAACGAATTTTTAGTCTCTGGAATAGATCAGTGTGTCGAGATTAAAGAACTTGCAAGACAGAATAAAAAAAGAATGGAATACAAAAGTTTCTACAATGGATCAAAAGATTTTTTTAACTCCGATGAAAGTTTTAAATAGTGATAATCAAATTCACAATATTATTTTTCTGAGAGTATAATTTTTTATTGGAGTAATAATTGAACATCTTAATTTTAGGTGCCGGCCAAGTTGGATCAGAATTAACCGAAATTCTATCTGAAGATGGTCACAGCATAACCCTCGTAGATCTTAACGAAGAAAAACTCGAAAAAGAGTCGGAACAGCACGATATAAAAATTGTGTGCGGAAATTGTTGCTATCCACAAACTCTCGAAGACGCAAATATTCAAGATACAGAGTTGGCTATTGCCATGACCGAATATGATGAAGTTAATTTGGTTGCCTGTCAGATGATTAAACATCTCAACAAAAAAACTAGAACAATGGCTAGAATTCGAGCTAGAGAATATCTTAAAGGCAAAGGAAGTCAGATTTTCGAAAATGGAGAGTATTCAGTTGACGTCTTAATTTCACCAGAAACTCTTATCACTGAATATATTTCAAAATTGGTACAACTTCCAGGAGCTCTTCAGGTTTTGGATTTTGGCGATGGAAGAGCATCGATGGTTAGCGTAAAAGCTGTTGAAGGAGCTCCAATTACTGGTCATAAAGTTTCAGAACTAAGAGAGCATATTCCTAATGCTGATACTAGAGTTGCGGCTATCTATAGAGAAGAAGAGATTATTATTCCAAGCGGGGAAGATTATATAAAAGATGGCGATGAAGTTTTCTTTATCTCTGCTAAAGGAAATATCAAAAAAGTAATGTCCGAAATTAGACCAAGAGACTCTAAATACAAGAATATTATGATTGCAGGTGGCGGAAAGATTGGCAGAAGATTAGCAAAACTACTTGAAGATAAATTTAGCGTCGTAAAGATTATTGAAAAAAGTAGAAAAAGAGGAGATTACCTATCTGAGAATTTAAATTCTGCATTGGTCCTCATTGGCGATTCAACAGATGAAGATTTATTGATTGAAGAAGGCATATCATCAATTGATATGTTTTGTGCAGTCACTGATAGTGATGAAGCAAATGTGATGTCCTCCTTGTTAGCAAAAAAACTTGGAGCAAAAAAAGTGCTTTCTTTGATGAACAAACAATCTTTTTTAGATCTGATACATCAAGGCGAAGTGGACATCACTGTAATTCCAAATGAAATTACCATTGGTGTTGTGTTAAAAAATATAACGAAAGCAAAAATTGAAAGGGCTCATACCTTCAAAAAAGGTAAATCTGAGGCTTTAGAACTGATAGCTAGCCCTGAAACAACTCCTAAAATCATTGGTCAAGGGATAGATGATATAAAACTACCAAATGGCTGCACAATAAGCGCTATAATACGTGGAAAAGAAGTTAAAATCGCTCATCATGATGTTAAAATACATGAAAATGATCATATCATTATTTTCTTATCAGATAAAAAATTGTTTCCTGCACTAGAAACAAGTTTAATGAATTAACAAGATTTTAAATGCTTTTAAATAAATTTAGATGAAATTTAGATTAATTTCTAGAGTTTTGGGAATAGGTTTGATCGCCTTTTCTTTTTTACAGCTAACACCTATTATAGTTTCAATTATCTATAACGAAGATAATATTTCGGCTTTTGCCTATTCCTTTCTAATTACCCTGGCATTTGGTTCTTTTCTATATTTGGTTAATTTCGAAAAGAAATATGAAGGGATAAGAGTTAAAGAGGGTTTTTTGTTAACTGTTCTGCTTTGGTTATTCTTTACTATTTTTGCAACTTTGCCGCTTATACTCGGAACTAATAGTGATTTATCAATAGTAAGTGCTTACTTTGAAGCGACTTCAGGCTTAACTACTACAGGGGCAACGATATTTTCTGATCTTTCTGGAGAATATTACTCTATTCTGTTTTATAGAGGTTTGCTCCAATGGATAGGAGGCCTCGGTATTATCGTCTTAGCCATTGCTCTGATGCCTCTTTTGGGAGTTGGTGGAATGCAGCTGTATAGAGGTGAGACTCAAGGCCCTATAAATCAAAGCAAATTAAGGCCAAAAATTGCTGAAACTGCTATGGTTTTGGTATACATATATCTCATTCTTACTCTGCTTTGTTTCCTGTCCTACTTCGTAGCTGGCATGGAATATTTCGATGCAGTAGTTCACTCTTTTACTACGATTGCAATTGGTGGTTTTTCTAATTACAACGAGAGTTTTGCCATATTCAATAACAACACAATTTATATTTTGGCAGTTATTTTTATGTTCATTTCAGGCATAAGCTTTTCTCTGCATTACCTTTCTTTTTCAAATTTTAAATTATTAAACTATGTTAAAGATCCTGAATTCGGGTTTTATTGGAAAATGCTTTTTCTTGCTTTTGTTATTTTCTTGATAACTATCTGGTTTAGTGGTTCTGAGATTTCTTCGGGTCTAATTATATCTTCCTTGTTTACTGTTACTTCTTTTGCGACGACTACAGGTTTTACGGTTTTGGATCATTCTTCATTTCCGACATACCTTCCTCAACTGTTAATTTTTATTGGCATGATAGGTGCTTGTGCAGGATCAACTGCTGGAGGTTTTAAAGCGATAAGAGGTTTGGTGCTTTTGAATCATGCGAGAAGAGAGCTTAAAAAACTTATACACCCAAATCTAGTGTTGCCCTTAAAAATTGGCAAAAAGAAAATCAACAGTGAAGTTGCTGATTCCGTCTGGGGATTTTTAACAGTTTACCTGCTTACTTTTTTAGCTGGATCTTTTGTCTTAATGGGGCAGGGGATAGATACAGAAACTGCTTTTTCTGCGATAGCAGCATGTCTTAATAATTTAGGTCCGGGACTTGGTGAAGTAGCTTATAATTACGCAGGAATGGATGCGTTTACGAAGGTCCTTTTGGCTTTTGTAATGATACTTGGAAGATTAGAAATCTATACTTTGTTAGTATTATTTACAGCATTCTTCTGGAAGGAATAGTAAGTACTTACTTCTTATAAGATACAGACATGGCAGAAAATAAAATGGATAAAATTGTTTCTCTTTGCAAGAGGAGGGGTTTTATTTTTCAAACCGCAGAGATATACGGGGGCATGCAGGGCGTCTATGATTATGGACCGCTAGGCGTTGAACTTGCCAACAACATTAAACGAGCTTGGTGGGAATCTATGATTTACCAAAGAGATGATATAGAAGGTTTGGATTCTTCAATTTTGGGCAGCCAAAACATATTTGCGCAGTCAGGTCATGAAGACACTTTCACTGATCCTTTAATTGATTGCAAAGATTGTAAATTCAGAATGCGAGCCGATACTTTAAACGAAATGAAGTGTCCAAATTGTGGGTCAACAAATTTAACCGAACCTAGGGACTTTAATCTGATGTTTAAAACTAATATTGGGCCAGTAGATGATGGCTCTGCCATTGCCTATCTTCGTCCAGAAACAGCTCAGCATATTTTTATTAATTTTAAGAATGTTTTAGATAGCACTTCTAGAACGCTACCTTTTGGAATTGCCCAAATTGGTAAAGCATTTAGAAACGAGATAACAGCCAGAAATTTTATCTTTAGGAAAAGAGAATTTGAGCAAATGGAAATGGAGTATTTTGTAGAGCCAAAAGATGATGAGAAATTTCATGAATATTGGATTAAAGAAAGAATGAAATGGTGGAAAGATCAGGGCTTAAGTGAAGAAAATTTAGAGATATTCAATGTACCCAAAAAGGAATTATCCCATTACTCAAAAGCAACTACAGACATTATGTATAAATTTCCTCATGGAACAGAAGAACTGGAAGGGATTGCGAATAGAACGGATTTTGATTTAGGCTCTCATACTAAGTCTCAAGAAGAATTTAACATACAGGCGCAAACTAAGGAAAATAAGACTTCAAAAGCGAAGCTTGCTTTCCAGGACAAAATATCTAATAAATGGCTTGTGCCCTATGTTATTGAGCCAAGTGCTGGGGTAGAAAGGGCATTTTTAGCTATTCTAAATGATGCATATAAGGAAGAAAATCTTGGAAATGATACAAAAAGGGTGGTATTATCTTTGAAAAATCACCTATCTCCTATAAAAATAGCTGTTATTCCTCTTAAAAAGAACGTAGAAGCAATAGTAAACGCTTCTGTAGAAATAAAAAACAGGCTTTTAAAACTGAATATTGGAAGAGTTGCAGTTGAAAATACTGGAAATATAGGAAAGAGTTATCGCAAACATGATGAAATTGGCACCCCAATTTGTATCACAGTTGACTATGACACCATAGAAAAGAACAAAGTCACTTTTAGAGATAGAGATTCTATGGAACAAGAAGTAATCGACTTAAACGAAATTGAAACGAGCATTCTGAAGCTATTTAAGGGCTAAGCATGTCAGACCAGAAGTACATTATTCTTGATAGAGATGGCGTTATTAACGTTGATCTCTTTGATTATGTTACAAAGCCAGTAGATTTTAAATTCGAGAATGGAAGCCTAGATGCATTATCTATTTTATCCGACAATAATTTTAAAATTATTGTTGCCACAAATCAGGCCTGCATAAGCCTTGGCATAGCTTCTAAAGATCAAATAGATAACGTAAATTCTCACATGAAACAAAAAGTTAGAGAACACGGATCGGATATTTTTCATGTAGAGGTTTGTCCCCATAGACCTGAAGATGACTGCGAATGCAGAAAACCTAGAACTGGTCTTTTACTACAAGCAGAAAAAGCTCTTGGTATTAATCTTAAAGGTAGTTATTTTGTTGGAGATAAATTTTCTGATGTTCAGTGTGCTCTCGCTCATGAATGTAAACCTTTATTGGTTAAAACTGGTTATGGAGAGATCACGTTGAAAAATCATGATACTTCTCAAGCTCAAATTTTTGAAAATCTATTTTCAGCAACAAAATTTATCTGCCAATGATTTTATACGCAAGATCTTTTCTTTTTTATGTAATTTTAGGAATTTCTTTAATCATAATTTCTTTAACCTTTCCTGCTTGTATTTTTATTGATAGAAAGTTCAGACAGAAAATTATTCTTTCCTGGGTTGCTTTCTTTCGTTGGTGGATAAGAATTTGTTGTGGAGTAAAGATTGTTTTTAAGGGAAATGCTGAGGTCATAAATTCTCAAAGAAAAAAAATCTATTTCTCTAACCACCAAGGTTTTATTGAAACTTTGGTTTTGTATGAAAGATTTGTTCCTACAGCAACCATCCTGAAAGATGTTTTATTATCATGGCCAATTATTGGCTGGGCTTTGAGACTGCTTAGTTCAATTCCAATTGATAGAGGCAAAGGCTCAGAAGCTGTAAAAAAGATTTTTTCTATGGGTGAAGAGTTATTAGATTCTGGTTTTTCTTTAATCTATTACCCAGAAGGCACTAGAAGAAAACCAGGAGACCTTGGTTTCTACAAAAAAACGGGTGCTGAATTAGCTTTGCAAACAGATAGTGAAATTATCCCTATCGTCCATAATGCCGGGGAATCTTGGTATGGCGGGGATTTTGTTATAAATTCTGGTGATGTGGTGTTTTTTATTGGAGACCCTATACAGCCAACAGAAAACTCCTCTGAAACAACAAAAATAGTTAGAGACTGGACGGAAAATAAATATTCAGAACTTTTTTGAGTTAAATATCTATATTGCCAATTAAAGAAGCATTGGTTTCAATAAACTCTCTTCTATTTTCGACATTATCTCCCATAAGTTGCTCGAACAAGTCACTGGCTTCATCGGCATCTTCAATCTTTACTTGAACCAATCTTCTGCCAACAGGGTTCATAGTGGTGTCCCATAGCTGTTCTGGGTTCATTTCACCCAGGCCTTTGTATCTCTGAAGAGATAAGCCTTTTCTTGTTGAGTCCATTAATTTACTAAATGGTTTTAGATAATCTTCTATTTTTATTTTTTCATCAGAAATAATGAGATAGCTTGTTTTTAATTTGAGATCTTTTAGTGCTTTTTTGTAAGCCTTGATAATTTTATATGGTGTTGTCTGATTAGATTTGAAAAAGGAAAAAGGAATTATAGAAAAGGAAGAGTGGCCGTGTTCAGACCTTTCAACCAAAATAGACTGTTTATTTTTTTCATCGATTGAGGCTTTCCATGAAACTCCTTTTTTTTGTTCGATATTTTTAAGAAAAACTTTTATCCATTTTTTTACATTTTCAGCAGATGGCGAAGAAGGAAATTCATCTGAATTCAACATTGAAATGAGGATGTCCTGATCTAGAGAAACAGAAGGGTTTGAAATAGCAGATTGAAAGTTATTAAAAAGTTTTAATAATTCTTTATATTTTCCTGAATCTATTTTTTTGGATGCTGTTGCATAAAGCTCTGTTTCGTCTACCGCTTTGTCTACTAAAAATTCTTGAAGAGCTTCCTCATCTTTTAAATAAATATCTTTCTTGCCTTTCTTTACTTTATAAAGGGGAGGCTGAGCAATAAAAATGTGGCCAGCTTCTATTAACTCGGGCATTTGTCTGTAGAAAAAAGTTAAAAGAAGAGTTCTGATGTGAGAGCCATCTACATCAGCATCCGTCATGATAACTATGGAGTGATATCTAAGTTTCTCTAGAGTAAATTCATCTCTAATTCCACAGCCCAAAGCAGTAATCAAGATAACTATTTCCTGACTGCTTAATACTTTGTCCAATCTTGCTTTCTCTACATTTAAGATTTTTCCTTTTAGTGGCAAGATTGCTTGATTTTGTCTGTTTCTGCCTTGTTTTGCTGAGCCGCCTGCTGACTCTCCCTCTACAAGATAAATTTCGCTTAATTCGGGTTTCTTTTCCTGGCAGTCTGCAAGTTTTCCAGGCAAACCAGATCCATCCAATCTGCCTTGTTTGCGAGTCATTTCCCTTGCCTTTCTGGCAGCTTCTCTTGCCCTTGAAGCTTCCAATATTTTTGAGACAATTATTTTTGCCTCGTTTGGATTTTCTAACAAATAATCAGAAAGGTGCTTGTAGGTTTCTTGCTCGACAACCGGTTTTATTTCTGAAGAGACCAACTTGTCTTTTGTCTGAGATGAAAATTTTGGATCCGGAAGCTTAGTTGAAATAATTGCAGTAAGTCCTTCACGAGCATCCTCACCGCTTGGCGGGGATGTTTCATTTTTTAAATACCCTTCTTTCTCCATAAAATTATTTAGAGTTCTAGTTAGGGCGGTTCTAAAACCTACCAAATGACTTCCTCCATCACGTTGAGGAATGTTATTGGTGAAACATTGAATGTTTTCCTGATAAGAATCATTCCACTGCAAAGCAATTTCTATAGAGATGCCTTTGCCTGCTTCTTTGCTGAAAGAAAAAATTTTATTTAGAGCGGTTTTGTTTTTATTTTTATAAGAAACAAATTCTTCTAAACCTCCAGTAGATTTAAAAACATTACTTTTTGAAGATCTTTCATCAATGAGTTCTATTTGAACTCCTGAGTTTAAAAAAGATAACTCTCTTAATTTTTTTTGAACGATCTCATAATCAAATACCCTGTTCTTTCCAAAAGTAGATTCTGACGGAACGATCGTTAAAGAAGTACCTTGATCTTTTGTAGATCCACTTTTTTTAATCTTGTTTTTAGGAACGCCATCCTTATAGGATTGCTTGTAAACACTTCCTTCTCTTTTGATTTCCAGCTCTAGTGTTTCTGATAAAGCATTTACCACTGAAACACCAACGCCATGTAGTCCGCCAGAAACTTTGTAAGAATTATCATCAAACTTTCCTCCTGCATGAAGCTTTGTCATTATGACTTCAGCTGCAGAAATACCTTCGTCTTTATGAATGTCTACCGGTATACCTCTGCCATTGTCACTGACACTCACTTTTGCATCGGAATGAATAACAACTTTAATTTCATCACAAAATCCTGCTAATGCTTCATCAATAGAA
Organism: uncultured SAR86 cluster bacterium; assembly: GCA_902595715.1. GTDB lineage: Bacteria > Pseudomonadota > Gammaproteobacteria > Magnimaribacterales > AG-339-G14 > MEDG-81. The sequence goes on along the minus strand of CACJRI010000008.1, from coordinate 23,244 downwards.
TTGTCTACGATTTCAAAGATCATGTGGTGTAAACCAGTTCCATCATCGGTGTCTCCAATGTACATGCCTGGTCTTTTTTTAACAGCTTCTAACCCCTTCAGAACCTTGATGTTTGATGAGTCATAAACTTCTTTTTTGGGAGCTTTTTTAGGCATCAAGTATTATAAATCAATTACAAAATCAAACTCATATTTTTCTAACTTTTCCAAAGAAGTTATAAATAATTGACAATCAACATCTTGAAGAAGATTTAATGCTAATTCCAAATTTTTTTCATCAAGTTCAGAAGGTAGATCGTCTAGCAAGAAAATTGTTTTGTTTGGCCTGAGATCGTTATAGGCTTCAATAAAAAACAAATAAATCAATAAAATCAATAGTTTCTGTTCACCTCTTGATAAAATATTTCCTGAATCTTGCTTATTTATTTTTACACTTAAATCAGAGGTTTGCGGCCCTAAAGAAGTAAATCCCCTTGCCTGATCCTTAATAAAAGACTCCCTTAACTCCTCTAATAAGTTATCTTTCCAGCCTTTATCGTATGTAATTGAGATCTCCTTAAACTTATTTTTTAGGTTTTCAGGTATAGACAAGGAGTCTATAAAAGACGGGAAGCTTTTTAAGAAAGAATCTATAAACTGAAGCTTCGTTTTAGTTAACTTCTGAGACAAATCAATGAAGACTTTTGTCCAAGATTTAAGCTCAGAGGAAGAGCTTTTTTTCAGCGATCTGTTTCTTTGGGCGAGGGCTTTTTTAAACTGCAAGTGATCTATTTTGTAATCGTGTTCCACGTGAAACATTAAGTAATCTATAAATGACCTTCTATTCTCTTTTGGCGCTTCCAAAAGACTCAAAGAAAAATTATTTAGCACCAGAGGCAAAAAGTGGTTTTGAATATTACCTGTTTTAGATTTTATAGAGGATGATAAATCCTTTGTTAAAGAAAATTTTTCTCCGTTTAAAATCGCATCTACTTTAAAAAAATTTGATCCAAAATTAATCATCGCATTTGAAGAAGATGTTCTGAATGACTTTTTAGAAAGAATGAAAAAAATTGCCTCTAAAAAAGAAGACTTCCCTGCCCCATTTTTTCCAAGAATTAAATTCTTTTTCGCAAGATCAAAAGAGGAATTTTTAAAAGATCTGAAATTGTTTAAATTTATTTTTGATAGCAGCATTTCATCATAACCTCATCGGCATGATTACATGAACTAAATCATCACTAGAAGAATTCTTAACTAGACAAGAATTTTCCGAACCAAAAAAAACAAATTCAATATCATCACCTGGAAGATAATTTAAAGATTCTTGGACATAATTTATGTTGAAACCTATTTCTAAATCTTCACCGGAATAATCAACATCGAGTTCTTCTTCTGCACTTTCTTTGTTTGGATTATTAGCAAGAATTTTTAATTTGTCTTTGCTAAGTTCAAATTTAACTCCCCTAAATTTTTCGTTAGAAAGAACAGCTGACCTCGAAAGCGCAGTAAGAATTGGTGACTTTGAAGTTGCAAGAGATTGTTCCTCCCCAGAAGGAAAGACCTTCTTATAATCTGGATAAGCTCCTTCTATTAATTTGCTTACAAAAGTAAAATTATCAGATTCTATTTTTAATTGAGAGTTATTTGAAGAGAAAGAAATTTCCTCAGGAAATAAATTCAAAATTCTTTGTAACTCTAGAGCCGTAGACCTTGGAATGATTAATTTTTTATCATCCAAATCTTCAGAGTGTAAATAAGACCCCCAGGCAAGTCTGTGTCCATCTGTAGCAACCATATTAATTTTCTTTTGAGCAGTCTCAAATAATAATCCGTTTAGATAATATCTAACGTCTGCTGATGCCATAGCAAAACTTGTGCTTTCTAAAACCTGGCTAAACTTATTTCCATCCAAAGCAATATTAAAATTATGATCCTCTAAGTCCACGAATGGAAAATCTTGAACAGGTAAAACTGCTAAGTCTGCCTGAAAACTTAATGCTGATATTTCGAGTTGGTTCTCTATAACTTCAAAATTTAACTCTGTATTATCAGGAACAGACCTTATAAGCTCAAATAGTTTTCTTGCTGATACGGTTGTTTCCCCTTCATCAGCTATCGAGCAATCTGAAACAATAAGCGATAATTGTCTTTCTAAATCAGTAGCAACAATCGTTAAATTTCCATTAATTGCCTTCAATAAAACGTTAGAAAGTATAGGAATGGTTTGTCTTTTTTCAGCAATTGACGAACATAATGAAAGTTTATCCGCCAAAGCCTCTTTTTTAGCTGAAAATTTCATGCTGTCAACGTCCTTACTAATTTAGTGTAATCTTCCGCTATATCAGCATCTTCTGCTCTAAGCGCTGTAATTCGTCTACATGCGTGTAAAACAGTCGTATGATCTCTTCCTCCAAAAGAATCACCAATTTCTGGCAGACTATGATTAGTTAATTCTTTTGATAAACACATGGAAACTTGTCTGGGCCTTGCTAAAGAACGTGTTCTTTTGCTGGATAAAAGGTCGGAAACTCTTATGTTGTAGTAGTCAGAGACAATTTTTTGTATGTTTTCAATGCTTATTTGTCTTTGTTGTATAGCAAGTAAATCCTTTAAAGATTCTTTAATTAAATTTATATCAATTTCTCTATTTGTAAATTTAGCGTTAGCACCTACTCTCCTTAAGGCGCCCTCAAGTTCTCTTACATTTGATCTAATTTTTTCAGCAATATAAAAAGCTGACTCTTCTGATAGCTTTAATTCCATCTCTGAGGCTTTTGTTAAAAGAATTGCAACTCTTGTTTCTAGTTCAGGGGGCTCAATACTTACAGGCAGGCCCCATCCAAGTCTGGATTTAAGCCTCTCTTCTAAGCCATCTATTTCTTTGGGATATTTATCACAAGTTAGGATCATTTGTTGGCCGCCTTCTAGCAAAGTATTGAAAGTATGAAAAAGTTCTTCCTGAGATTGTTCTTTGCCAGCAAAAAATTGAATATCATCAATAAGAAGCGCGTCAACAGATCTATAAAAATTTTTAAAATCGTTTATTGATCCTAATTGCAAGCATTTTACCATGTCGCTTACAAACCTTTCTGAATGAACATAAACAATATTTTTTGATTTGTCCTGTTCTTTAAGCTTATTTCCAACAGCATGCATAAGGTGAGTCTTCCCCAGGCCTACGCCACCGTATATAAATAGAGGATTATAGGCTGCATTTTTGGACTCGGAAACTTGCTTAGCTGCTGCAAGAGCTATGTTGTTAGATTTGCCTTCTACAAAAGTATCAAAAGTATAATCATCATTTAATGTTTTTTCTTTGTTAAGAAAAAGACCCAAATTTTTATTTTTTTCTTTACTAATCAATGGTTTACGTACAGAAATAAGCTCATAAACAAGCGGCATATCAGAAAATTCTCCTTTTAATAAGTGTTTTCTAATGATTTCATCGTAATTCTCTCTTACATGTTCTTTTATGAAGGCATTGGGAGCGAGTATAAAAAGATCCTTCCTTCCTGATGGAGACTTGTTTACAGAAAACTGTAAAGGATTTATCCAGGCATTAAATTCTTCTTGGGACATTTCCTTTTGAAGAGCTTTTTTACATTTTTTCCAAGATTTGATCATCATGAGAGATAAAAAGATAATATACCTTATACACAAAGTTATCCACAGGATATGTTATTAATTTTCTGTGGATAAACTGTTAGTTATTAGATTTTTCTATTTTTTTCTATTTTTTTTTTCTTGCTTTTATCTTTTCTATCTATATTATTCTTCTGCTCAAATAAATCATTAAAAATGAAAAGAACTTATCAACCCAGCAAGATAAAAAGAAAAAGAACTCATGGCTTCAGAACTAGAAACTCTAGCGTTTCAGGAAAACAAGTTTTAAAAAGCAGAAGAAGCAAAGGAAGAAAGTCTCTTACAGTTTAAATTGTCATATAAACCTTTAATAGGAAAGAATGACTTCGACGAAGTCTTTAATAATTGCATTCAAAATATAAATTCAGAAAATTTTAAAGCTTTAATTTTAATAACTAACGACAATTTTAGGCTGGGCATGATTCTTCCCAAAAAAAATATTAAACTTGCAGTTCACAGAAACTATTTAAAAAGAATTATTAGGAATTTATCTATCGAAGTCTTTGCGGCATCTAAAGTATCATTGGTTGTGGTTTCAAAAAAAAGGATATTAGATTTTAAAAAAGATAAATTAAGAAGAGAAATAAAAACTCTGTTTTTGAATTTAACAAAGAAATTGAATGAAGAAAATAATTATATATTTAATTAAATTTTATCAAATTACATTAAGCCCATTGTTAGGTTCAAATTGCAGATTTCAGCCGACATGTAGCCAATACACCATAGAAGCTATTAAACATCATGGCGTTCTTAAAGGTTTAAATCTCGGAATAAAAAGGATTTCTAAATGTCATCCCTGGGGCCCTAAAGGGTATGACCCTGTTCCTGAAAACAAAGAATAATGGAAAATTTTCAAAGATACTTTCTGATAGCTTGTGTGTTCATTATGAGCTATTTCTTAATTATTAGGTGGGATCCTCCATCTAGCGCGCCAGCATTTCAAGATGTTAAAAGCGAAGTAAGTACTAACTCACCAAAAGAAGACTTTGGTTTCATTGACGAGAGTATTAAAAATGAGCCTGAAGAATTAATTACAAATGCCGTATCAACAACTTGTGCTTCAGGTGACGATTACGAGATAGATTCCAAAAATTGGAAAATTTCTGTTGATCTAGTGGACGGTTCTTTTAAAAAAGCTGAATTAAAAAATTATCCAGACGAAATAGGCTCAGATAACAACAAGCTAATGTTTGATGCTTGCGGGAGAAACGAATACTCGCAATTATCTGGATTTGTATTTGGAGATAATGCTAACCAAGATTTTTCTTCATTCAAGATTGAAGATATAAATAGAAGTTCAGATACAAATAGCTACAAGTTTGTAAGAGAGTCTGCTTCTCTTAAAGAATCGAAGACTATATCTTTCCAGCCTGAAGATTATTTTGTAGAAGTTAAACACACCATTAAAAACTTATCTTCAGAGATTATAAATTCTTCTTCTTATTCAAAAATAGAAAGAAACTCTCTTAAGCCTCCTGGGGCTGAAGGAGCCTTTTTCGGAGATCCTGCAAACTTTGCTTACCTTGGCCCAGTTTTTTCTACCGAGTCTGATAATTATCAAAAAGTTAATCTAGGAGAGCTAGAGGAAAACGATTTCAAAGAAAATTCTATAAAAGGTTGGGCTGCTTTTTTAGAACACTATTTCCTTACTGCGATTGTTCCTGACCAAGAAAACATTAATGTTTTCGTTGGGAAAAAAAACAAAACAAACGAGAGGTTTTCGGTTGGGTTTGTTGGCAGGCCAATAAAAATTCAGCCATATGAAGAGATATCTTTTAGTTATTCACTGTATTTTGGTCCAAAAGTTCAGTCAGAGTTATCCAAGGCAAACCAAGACCTTCCTTTGGCGGTAGATTATGGGTTTTTATATTGGATAGGGCAGCCAATGTTTCTGGCTATGCAATTCTTCTTTGATATGGTCGGAAATTGGGGATGGGCTATTGTTTTGGTTACTTTGTTAATAAAAGTAATTTTATGGCCGTTATCTTACGTTTCATATAAATCAATGGGCAAAATGAGGCAAATTCAGCCTCAACTTAAAGATATTCAAGAAAGACATTCTGGGGACCGTCAGGCGATGTCACAAGCAATGATGAAGCTTTATAAGGACGAGAAAGTTAATCCGGCGCTTGGATGTCTGCCGATGTTGCTCCAAATGCCCTTTTTTCTTGCCTTTTATTGGGTTTTGATTGAAACCGTTGAGCTAAGATATGCTCCTTTTTTGATTTGGATCACCGATTTATCATCAAGAGACCCCCTTTTCATATTGCCTATTCTAAACATTGGGGCCATGTGGGCTATGCAAATGCTTCAACCGCAGCCTGCTGGGATAGACCCAATGCAAGCGAGGATATTTAAGTTTATGCCCTTAATTTTTGGTGTAATGTTTGCTTTCTTCCCTGCCGGCCTGGTTTTGTATTGGCTCATTAACTCTCTGGTGTCTGCAATACAAATGCTTATGCATTCTCCTAGAAGTGCTTAGTGAAAAAGATACTATAGTAGCTTGTTCATCTCCGCCAGGAAGAGGGGCTATTTCTATAATAAGGCTGTCTGGTAACAAAGCCTTTTCTATTATTCAAAAAATCACAAAAAATAAGCTTAAAAAACAGATATCTTTAATTAAGTTTCCTTTAAGTGATGGTTTAATTGAGAAGTGTGTACTTACTATTTTTAAATCACCGAATTCTTATACAGGGGAAGATGTTGTAGAAATTTCAACTCATGGTAATCCTTATATTGTTGAAGAAGTAATAAAGAAATGCCTGAATTCAGGGGCAAAAATAGCTAAGCCAGGTGAATTTACTCTAAGAGCTTTTTTGAATAATAAGCTTTCTCTGGATCAGTCTGAGGCTGTAATAGATATTATAAACGCCAATTCAAAGGCTTCTTTGAAAGCCGCACAGAACAGCCTTGAAGGAGGACTAAAATTTAAAATATCAGCTATTCAAGATAAATTGAGAGAGACAAGGGTTCTGGTAGAAACATTAATTGATTTTGTGGATGAAGATGTAAATGTTTATATCGAAGAGGTTATAAGCAAAATTGATGAATTTAAACTATTTTTCGATTCATTTAATGAGGACATGAAGGCATATAGTTCAATTTCTAACGATGTAAAAGTTGTTGTTATTGGTCCTCCAAATTCAGGGAAATCAACCCTAATTAACGCTATAATCGGCAAAAAAGTATCTATTGTTAATGAAAAACAAGGAACGACTAGAGATGTTGTTACTTCTTCTTGCTTAATTGATGGAATCAGGTTTGTATTTAGCGATACTGCTGGAATTAGAAAAACTTTAGACAAAATCGAAAAAGAAGGCATAGAATTGTCCAAAAAAGCACTTAAAAGGGCTGACATTGTTATTTACTTAGCTGATAAAGAAAGTGATTTTGATAAATTGCCAATTGCAAAGAATAAAAAAAATATTTTTGTATTGAACAAGATTGATCTTACTAAAAAGAAGGCTCCTGTTGGAGGGCTTGCGGTTTCTGCAAAAACGAAAAAAAACCTTAAGTTACTTAAAAAAGCCCTTGCTCATAATTTTTTGAAATTAAATCAAGCAGAACTCTTGTCAGTAAATATTAGACATTTAGATTTAATAAAAAAAGCATACAAGAACATAGCTTTAATTTCCCCTGTCTTGGTTAGTTCTAATTTAGAACTAGTGGCTGAAAATTTAAAAAGCTGCGATGAGCTTTTGGGAGAAATATATGATCCTATCTCTTCTGACGATTTGCTAGGAAAGATATTTAATAAATTTTGCATTGGTAAATAATGCTGTTGATAAGAGTGTATAAATTGTTAAAGGTTTTGAAGCCGATTTTGAAGATTGTCTTTACTCACAAGTAATACAGCTTTGTTCTCAAAATATATACAGACTATTTAAGGGGATATTATTAGCTCCAGTGCTTTCAGCTATTAGCCTGGATAAGTTATCAACAGAATATGCGCTACCCTATAACAATAACAATATAAACCAATTAATATAAATAATTCATATAATATTTGTTTATGAGTGTGGATATCATTGTAATAGGAGGAGGACACGCCGGTTGTGAAGCTGCCTATGCTGCCTCTAGATTTAAAAAGAAAGTTTTGCTTGTTACTCATGATGTTTCAACAATAGGACAGATGTCTTGTAATCCTGCCATTGGGGGCTTGGGCAAAAGCCACCTTGTTCGAGAAATAGATGCCATGGGAGGACTGATGGGGGTTTGTGCTGACAAAGCAGGTATTCACTTCAAGGTCTTGAATGCTTCTAAAGGACCAGCTGTCAGGGCCACTAGATCCCAGTCAGATAGGATTTTGTATAGCAAGGCAGTCAAGTCTTTAATTGATAGTGAGGACTTACTAACATCTGTATCTGAAGAGGTGGTTGATATAGAAGTAAAAAAAGGCAGGGCCACTGGGGTAAAGCTAAAAAACGGAGAAATAATAAGCGCAAAAAAGATAATTTTAACCGCAGGAACTTTTTTAAATGGAAAATTATTCACTGGAGAAGAGGAAGAAGAAGGAGGAAGAAAGAGATCAAAATCATCAAAGATACTTGCAAACTGTTTGAGGTCTTTAGACCTAGGAGATGCTAGATTAAAAACAGGGACCCCTCCTAGAATACTCACATCATCAATAGATTTTTCAGCATTAGAAGCCCAACCAGGAGATTCGCCAAGACCATGTATGTCTTTCATTGGCTCGCCTGATATGCACCCCGAACAAATGAATTGTTTTATCACAAGAACGAACAAAAAAACCCATGACTTTATTAGATCCGGGCTTGATAGGTCTCCGATGTTTTCAGGAAGAATAGACGGGGTTGGACCACGATACTGCCCTTCAATTGAAGACAAGATTCATAGATTTGCCGACAAAGAATCTCATCAAATATTCATAGAGCCCGAAGGGCTTACATCTGATGAAGTTTATCCAAACGGCATATCAACAAGCATGCCAAAAGATATTCAAGAAAAAATGGTTAAAAGCATTTTGGGATTTGAAAGGGCTAAGATCAGTCAATTTGGATATGCGGTTGAATATGATTTTTTCGATCCGAGAAACCTTTCTCAAACCCTAGAGACAAAAAGAATCGAAAACCTTTACTTTGCTGGGCAAATAAACGGCACTACCGGTTATGAAGAGGCAGCAGCGCAAGGTTTGGTGGCTGGAATAAATGCCGCGCTAAGTTTAGATGACAAAGATCCTTGGATAGAGTCAAGAGGGAATAGTTACATAGGAGTTTTGGTAGACGACCTAATAACCCTAGGTACGAAAGAGCCTTACAGGATGTTTACAAGCAGAGCAGAGCACAGGCTTCTTCTCAGGGAAGATAACGCCGACCAAAGAATGACGCCTTATGCACATTCTTTGGGAATTATAAGCAACGACAGGTGGGATACCTTTCAAAAGAAAATGTCTAAAATAGACTCAGAAACACAGGAGCTTGAAAAAATAAAAATTGACCCTTCTTCATTTGGAGGAAAAAACAAATCAAAACAACCCGTTCTTTCTGTTTTGAAAAGGCCGGAAGCAAAGTTAGAGGATATTTACAACTTAATTAAAAGACCGCTTCCAGAAAAAGGCGTACTTTTGGACATAGAGACAACAAAAAAATATGCTGGTTACATAGAAAGACAAAACAAAGAAATAAAAAAAATAAAGAAATACGAAAACGCAAAAATTCCAAGAGAAATCATTTTTTCTGAAATCACAGGACTATCCAATGAGGTAAAGCAAAAGTTGAAAAAGGTTTTGCCAAAAACTATAGCCCATGCTCAGAGAATCCCGGGGATAACGCCCGCTGCCATTTCTCTTTTATTAGTTCATATCAAAAAAGAACAAAGCCTGCTTAAAGAAAAAATTGGACCTTAAAGAGCTGGTTGCAGCATCAAGCCTCAATCTAACTGACGCCCAGGTCAGCCAGGCCGATAAGTATTTAAACCAAATTTTGAAATGGAACAAAACGCGAAACCTAGTATCCAGAAACTTGAGAAAGAATGATTTAGCAGAGCATTTTTTGGACTGTGCTGTTTTGCAAAAGCATCTTATGCCCGGATCGGTAATTGATCTGGGTACGGGATCGGGTTTTCCGGGGATTTGCTTGGGGATTATAGACCCCAACAGAGAGCTAACCTTGGTAGACTCAAATAGAAAAAAAACGTCTTTTTTAATACATATAAAAAATGAGCTTGGGCTGAATTCAATCTCGATAAAGAACGCAAGGGTGGAGGAAATTAAACAAATAAACGAAACAAACGTTGTCTGCAGGGCATTCAAAGAACCAGCTGCGTTATTAAAAAGCTTGAAAAACAAAATTTCGAAGGAGAACAAGATAATTTTAATGGTTTCTGAGGCGGAAGCCCTTTCTGTTCCTGATTTTGATATTGTCTATAAAGAGTCAGAAGCATCTAAAATTCTTGGAAAAAAAAGAGGCTTCTTGGAAATTCAAATGTCCTAAAACTGCTATAGTAAGCTTGTGAAAACTCTTGTTGTAGCAAACCAAAAGGGGGGCGTAGGAAAAACCACTACAACTTTAAATCTGGCTGCAAGCTTGGCAGCCGCAGGAAGAAAAATTCTTTTATTGGACATAGACTCGCAGGCCAACCTAACTACTGGGCTAGGCGGAAAGAAGACATACGAAGAAACCACCATTACCGACGTGCTGCTTGACGACGCTTCATTGGAAAGCTTAATTCAAAGAAAAGCTGACTTTAACTTTGACGTAATTCCAGGCAGCCCTGATCTGATTTCTGCAGAGCTAGAGATGGCAAGGGTTCCCGACCCTACTTCAATTTTGAAAGGAAAGCTCAACCTATTGGCCCATAAATATGATTATTGCTTAATTGACAGCCCGCCTTCACTAGGCATGTTGTCTGTTAGCGCTTTGAGAGCGGCGGATAAAATAATCATCCCGCTGCAATGCGAGCACTTTTCAATTGAGGGCTTGGCTGCAATGCAGAAGACGATAATTGAGATAAATGAAGCTACGGGCAGCAACTTAAAAATTGATGGAATCTTAAGAACCATGTTTGATCAAGAAAAAGAAAGGGCCAGAGAAATATCTGAAAAGCTCGAGCAGTCTCTTTCTCAGCAGGTATTCAGCACCATTATCCCGAGATGCGACTTGCTTGCAGAGGCTCCATCGGAGGGAAAGCCAATCATGTACATTGATCCAGATGCCAAAGGCACCTTGGCTTATTTTGCGCTTGCTGGCGAAATAATAATGAAGTTTGAGGATAAAAATGTCGCCTGAAAAAAAGAAAAGAGGACTATCAGCCTTTTTGTCGCCTGAGCAAGAAAAGAAAAAAAACAGAGGTATGGGCGCCTTCGTTGGTTCTGAAGATCCCTTACCCGCCAAAAAAGAAGAGGCAACAAATAAACCCAGTCTTGGGGTCACTCAAGCCGAAATAAGCAGCATTAAACCAAGCAGGTTTCAGGCAAGAAAAAACATCCCGCCAGAAAGTATTAAAGAGCTGTCTGACTCAATTAAAACTCAAGGCGTAATTCAGCCTTTAATTGTTAGAAAGCTTGCTAAGGGCTATGAATTGGTTGCCGGAGAAAGAAGGCTCAGAGCATCAAAATTAGCCGGCTTAAATACTGTTCCCGTTCTAATAAGAGATGACTCTGAAGAATCGGCCTTGACCGTGGGCCTCATAGAGAACTTACAAAGAGAAGACCTGAACCCGCTAGAAGAGGCAGAAGGAATGTTGAGGCTGCAACAAGAATTTGGGCTTACTCAGCAATCCATGGGAGAGGCATTGGGAAAATCAAGATCGGCTATTGCAAACTCATTGAGACTTTTGCAGCTTTCTAAACCAATCCAAAAAATGCTTTTTGATGGCAGGCTAACAATGGGCCATGCCAGAGCCTTGTTATCCCTGCCTCCGGGCCACCAGGAGCAAATAGGTAAAAAGATAATTTCTTCAGGTCTGTCTGTCAGGCAAGCCGAAAAGTTAGCAAGCTCATATTTAAACAAAAAAACAGGCAGAGCACGAAGCTCTTCGAAAGACCCAAATATTGTGGCACTAGAAAATTCTCTTAGCGATGCGGTTAATTCACAAGTCATCATTTCTCATAAAAAAAACGGCAGTGGAAAAATTTCCTTCTCCTATAAGGACCTTGACCAACTTGAACAAATCATCAAGCCCTTTAAAAAGGAATAATGGCAAATAAATTGCATCTAAGCCTTGAGAATTAGGCGGGGTAATCACTATAATGCACTGCCCAAAACATCATGGCTAAAGAGAACACACAAAATTTAATCGAAACTTCGGACTACATAGGTCATCACTTAGTAAATCTAACTTTTGGCTGGTGTGAAAAAACTTCTTCTTGGGGTTTTGCCAATCATCAGCAGGAACTTTTCAAAGGCCTAGACTCGGCCTGTAAAGTTTCTGAAATGGGCTTTTGGTCCTTTCACCTAGACACAATTTTTATGTCAATTTTATTGGGCGCCGTTGTCTTTGGATTCTTCGGCCTTGTTAACAGGGCTGCAAAAAAAGGAGTGCCTGGCAAATTACAAAACTTTGCCGAATTTGTTCACGAGTTTATTGCTAGCGCCGTTAACTCTGGTTACCACGGCACCTCTAAAATAGTTGGGCCCTTAGCTTTCGCCAGCTGTCTTTGGATCATCTCTTGGAATTTGATGGATTTGTTGCCAGTAGAAATGGCTAGTTTCTTTGGGCATTTCGGAGGTGGATTCAACTATTTTAAAATTTTACCAACGGCTGATCTGAATGCTCCACTTGCTCTAGCAATCGTAGTGATGATTCTCGTAACATATTACAGCGTCAAAACCCACGGGGCAGGTGGTTTTTTAAAAGAGCTTTTCATCGTGCCGCTTGGGCCTTTAGAATTTATAAGCTATGTCTCTAAACATGTTGCATTAGCTTTGAGACTTTATGGAAATTTATTTGCAGGAGAAATGATCTTTATCCTGATTGCCATTATGTTTGGCCAATTTGCAATGTCTTTTTCCCAAACTTTGTGGTTTTTGCCAGGATTGATCTTGAATTTGTCTTGGGCGTTATTTCACATTTTAATTGTTGCTTTGCAGGCATACATTTTCATGATGCTTACAATAGCTTATTTAAACTTGGCTAGTACCAAACACTAGCTAAAAAAATTAGGAGACTAATATGGAAGTAGAAGTAGGTAGATTAATAGCAGGAGCACTGCTTACCGGTCTTGGCGCTTTAGGTGCTGGGATAGGTATCGGAAGTCTAACTTCAAAATATATTGAAGCTGTGGCAAGACAGCCTGAGCTTCAAGGACAATTGTTCGCACAGGTGCTGATCGCTCTTGGACTTACAGATGCATTGCCAATTATTTCTTTGGCTGTAGGACTACTGTTCTTGTTCACGTAAAAACATGAATATAAATGCAACCTTTTTTGCAGAGCTTTTAGCTTTTTGTATTTTTGTGTTCATCACTTATAGATACATTTGGCCTAGCATGGAAAATCTTCTTGAAGACAGAAGAAAAGAAATTTCTGATGGTCTTGAGGCCGCCAGTCAGTCTCAAAGAAAACTTGAAGAAGCGAATAAGGAGTCGGCTACCATATTAGATGGAGCTAAGGCAGAAGCCTCCTCCCTTATCAATCAAGCAAACTCCAGAGCAGATCAAATTGTCGATGAAGCGAAAGAACAAGCTGTCGAGGAAGCAAAGAAAATTAAGCTCTCAGCAGAAGCAGATATTGAGCAAAGCGCTAATAAGGCCAAAGACGGCTTAAGGGATGAAGTCGCTGCGCTCGTAATTGCCGGCGCTCAAAAAATCTTAGATAAAGAGATAAACGCTAAGGCCAACAAAGACATTATCGACTCACTTATCAAAAAGATCTAATGTCAGAAATAAGAACACAATCTAGACCTTATGCTGAAGCAGCCTTTGAAGTCGCTTTAGCCGATGATGCTCTAGATGCCTGGACAGCAGATTTTTCTTTGATAGAGCTCGCTCTTGAAGACCAAAAGATATTTCAACTGGTAGAGACGCCAAGCATCTCACAAAGTGAAAAAACAAATATTTTTTGTGATTTATTTAAGGGTGAAGTTCAAGATAAGTTTGTAAATTTTCTTTCTGTCGCAGGTAGCGCAAACAGGCTGAGGCTTTTGACTGACATAAGTAAAAACTTCAAGGAATTAGTCGCCAAGGAAAAAAATCTAAAAAACATAACAGTTGCTTCTTCATACAGAATTGACAAAGAACAATTAAAGCAAATCGAAGCAGCTTTAAAGAAAAGAATGAAAGCCGAAGTAAGCATTGTTACGGAAATAGACAAAAGCCTTATTGGCGGCCTAAAAATTTCTTATGACGATCAAGTAATTGATTTGTCGATAAAAAACAAACTAGAAAAGTTGAAAACTCAGCTTAGAACTTAAGAGGTTACAAATGGAAGATTTAAACCCATCAGAAATTAGCAAGATTATAAAAGACCGTATTAATAAATTGGATGTGTCTGCCGAAGAGTCGAATGAAGGTACGATCGTATTTCTTGCTGACGGTATTGCCAGAGTTCATGGTCTCAGCGAAGCCATGTATGGAGAACTAATTGAATTCACCGGCGGCGTATTTGGGATGGCATTGAATTTGGAACGCGATTCCGTGGGAGTGGTAATTTTTGGTGATTACAAATTACTTTCTGAGGGGGATACCGCAAAATGTACAGGCAGAATTCTAGAGGTTCCGGTCGGAGATGAGCTTGTTGGTAGAGTAGTCGATGCGCTTGGAAATCCAATAGACGGCAAAGGCGATATTGGTTCCAAGTTAACTTCACCTGTTGAGAAAGTTGCTCCCGGAGTAATGTTCAGAAAACCAGTTGATCAGCCGGTTCAAATCGGCCTTAAAGCGGTAGACAGCATGGTGCCAATTGGGCGTGGTCAAAGGGAATTGATCATTGGAGACAGGCAAACAGGAAAAACGGCCATCGCCATTGATGCGATCATTAACCAAAAAGGCAAGAACATGACTTGTATTTACGTTGCAATTGGTCAAAAACAATCTTCAATTGCTGCCACAGTAAGAAAGCTGGAAGAATTTGGCGCAATGGATCACACCATAGTTGTAGCCGCAGCATCAGCAGACCCAGCGCCCATGCAATTCCTGGCTCCATATTCTGCTTGTTCTATGGGAGAGTATTTTAGAGACAAAGGCGAAGATGCTTTGATCATTTACGATGACTTATCTAAACAAGCTGTTGCTTATAGACAAATTTCATTGCTGCTAAAAAGACCGCCAGGAAGAGAGGCATACCCGGGCGATATTTTCTACCTACACTCAAGGCTTCTCGAAAGAGCTTCGCGAGTCAACGAAGAATATGTTGAACAAGAAACCAGCGGAAAAGTAAAAGGCAAAACCGGTTCGTTGACTGCGCTTCCTATTATTGAAACTCAAGCAGGAGATGTATCGGCTTTCGTGCCTACGAATGTGATTTCAATTACTGATGGACAAATTTTCTTGGACACTTCTTATTTCAACAAAGGTATTTTGCCGGCTATGGACCCAGGAATTTCAGTATCTAGGGTAGGTGGGGCAGCTCAATTGCCATCGATTAGAAAGCTTGGCGGGGGAGTGAGAATAGCTTTGGCCCAATTCAGAGAGCTTGAAGCGTTTGCGCAATTTGCATCTGACTTAGATGACGCGTCTCGAGAACAATTGGAACAAGGACAAAAAGTAACTGAGGTTATGAAGCAGAAACAGTACTCACCAATGTCAGTTGGAGAAATGTCTGTAATGCTTTTTGCCGTTAACGAAGGCTATATGAAAGATGTAGAGCTTAACAAAGTAGCTGATTTTGAATCTGCTCTGCTTTCTTTCATGGCTTCTGAATATAAGGAACTAATGTCTAACCTAGACGAAACAGGAGAATATTCCGATGACGTACTCGCTAGTTTCAAAGAAGCTCTAGAAAAATTCAAATCAACCCAAACTTGGTAGCATGGCAAATACAAAAGAAATAAGAAAACAAATTTCGAGTATTTCAAATACGCAAAAAATTACGAGCGCCATGGAAATGGTCGCTTCAAGTAAGATGCGTAAAACCCAAGACAGAATGGAAATGGGCAGACCCTATGCAGATCGTATGCTTTCCGTTATTGGTCACTTGGCTAATTCAAATCCAGAATACAAGCCCTTATACATGACCGAAAGAGAAACCAAGAACATTGGCATCATTGTCGTAAGTTCTGACAAAGGCTTGTGTGGGGGTTTAAACATAAACTTATTTAGAAACTTGGTTGGCTTTTTAAAGGAACAGGCTGATCAAGGAATTGGCCAACAGTTTTGTTCGGTTGGCACCAAGGCAAAGGTATTCTTTAACTCTTATGGGGGCAACGTTGTTGCAGCTGCTGAAAAACTTGGAGACGTTCCGGCTTTAGAGGATTTGATTGGCTCTATAAAAATTTTGTTGGAAAAATTTGAAGCAGGAGAAATCGATAAGGTTTATTTAGCTAGCAACAGATTTGTCAATACCATGACGCAGCAGCCAGAAATCAAACAACTTCTGCCGCTCTTAGCAGAAGATACACCCGAGTTGAAACACAGATGGGACTACATCTATGAGCCAGACGCGAAGGAATTGTTAGATGGTTTGATGCAGCGTTATATCGAATCTTTAGTCTACCAAGCCGTGATTGAAAACATAGCCTGCGAGCAAGCGGCAAAAATGATTGCGATGAAAAATGCTACAGAAAATGCCGGCACCCTCATCGACGAATTACAACTTATTTACAACAATGCCAGACAAGCGGCAATTACTCAGGAACTTTCTGAAATTGTCGGTGGAGCTGCAGCATTATAAAAATTATTGAGGTAAAAAAATGAGCAAAGGAACAGTAGTACAGGTTATCGGAGCGGTAATCGACGTAGAGTTTTCTAAAGATGAGCTGCCTAAGATTTATGACGCGCTTGTCGTAAAAGAGGCAGATCTTATTTTAGAGGTACAGCAACAACTTGGAGATGGTGTAGTAAGAACTATTGCCATGGGAATCACTGAGGGGTTGAAGAGAGGGGCCGAGGCAGAAAATACTGGTGAGCCCGTAACTGTGCCTGTCGGTGAAAAAACTTTAGGTAGAATCTTAAACGTTTTGGGTAAGCCAATTGACGGCAAAGGCGAAGTTGGCGAGAAAGAAAGAATGCCAATACACAGAAACCCTCCTTCTTATGAAGAACAGGCAGAATCGTCTGAATTATTGGAAACTGGGATTAAGGTAATCGACCTTATGTGTCCTTTTGCTAAAGGAGGAAAGGTTGGTTTGTTTGGTGGAGCTGGTGTTGGAAAAACCGTGAACATGATGGAGCTCATTCGAAACATTGCTTATGAAACGAGCGGTTATTCAGTTTTCGCTGGAGTAGGCGAAAGAACCAGAGAAGGAAATGACTTTTACCTGGAAATGACCGAGTCACAAGTATTGGACAAAGTGGCCCTGGTTTATGGCCAGATGAACGAACCTCCTGGCAACAGAATGAGGGTTGCTCTTTCTGGTTTAACCATCGCAGAGAAGTTCAGAGACGAAGGTCGAGACGTTCTATTATTCATCGATAATATTTATCGTTATACCTTAGCTGGAGTAGAATGTTCTTCTTTGCTGGGAAGAATGCCTTCAGCAGTAGGTTATCAACCTACCTTGGCTGAAGAGATGGGGGTTTTACAAGAAAGAATTACTTCTACCAAAACAGGTTCGATTACTTCAGTACAGGCAATTTATGTTCCGGCAGATGATCTAACAGACCCATCTCCAGCAACAACATTTGCTCACCTCGATGCGACTGTGGTTTTGTCACGTCAAATCGCAGCTCTTGGAATTTATCCTGCGGTAGATCCGCTTGAGTCTTCCAGTCGTCAATTGGACCCAAATATTGTAGGCCAAGAACATTACGATACTGCAATGGGTGTTCAGCAAGTGCTGCAAAGATATCAAGAACTCAAAGACATCATTGCTATTCTTGGAATGGATGAACTCTCCGAAGAGGATAAACAAACGGTAGATAGAGCCAGAAAAGTTGAGAAATATTTGTCACAACCTTTCTTTGTCGCAGAAATTTTCACCAACTCTCCAGGAAAATTTGTTTCTATCAAAGATACTGTAAGAGGCTTTAAAGGAATTCTTGATGGCGAGTACGATGACATTCCAGAGCAAGCATTTTTAATGGCAGGCCCTATTGAGGAAGTGGTAGAAAACGCAAAAGATCTTTAAGCATGTCGACAATTCTTTGCAACATTGTAAGTGCTGAGTCGGAAATTTTTTCTGGCCAAGTCGAAATGGTGGTAGCTACAGGAACTTTAGGAGAACTAGGCATCACACCAGGACACTCACAACTTCTCACAGGCATCAAAGCAGGTCCGGTGAAAGTAATTTTAGAGGGCGGCGAAGAAAAGGTGTTTTTTCTGTCCGGTGGATTCATCGAAGTTCAGCCGGATGCAGTAACCTTGCTTTCCGATGTTGCTGAAAGAGCGGAAGATATTGATGAGGCAGAGGCTGAGAGAGCCAGAGAGTTAGCGGAAAGGGCAAGAGATAATGCCAGTTCGGATGTAGATTTCTCCAAAGCTAAAGCTGAACTTGCTGAAGTTGCTGCGAGATTGCAAACGCTTCGCAAAATGCGAAAGAAATAGTCAAAAGCCCCTTAAAAATCTAGAATACGCTCTAATCTGGGCTGTTCATGAAAATCGATGCAATTATTTTAGCTGCTGGTAAAGGCAAGAGAATGCAATCTGCTTCGCCAAAAGTATTGCAACAAGTTGCCGGAAAGTCTTTGCTGCAGCATGTTTTAGATACTTCTCTCGAATTAAAAAGTTGTCAGCCTCATATTGTTGTTGGTGACCAAGCCTCTTTGGTAAAAGCTTCTGTATCTGCTCCTAAAAATAGCAAATGGTCCAAACAAGCAAAACAATTGGGCACAGGACACGCGGCAAAACAATCTTTAAAAGGCCTAAGAGCTGGGTCGATAGCCCTTATTCTTTATGGCGATGTGCCTTTAGTGAAAAGCTCTACGATGAACAACTTAGTTAAGGCAGCTGGAAAAAGCAGTCTCGCCCTGCTTTCATTTGAGCAACAAACACCAAAAGGCTATGGCAGAATCATTAGAAGTCCCGGAGGCAAGGTACTAGGAATTGTTGAAGAGAAAGACGCAACAACAGAGCAAAAGAAAATCACCGAAGTAAATTCTGGAATTATGGCAGTTGCTTCTAATAAGCTTGAAGAGCTTCTTAATGGCTTGAAAAATAAAAATACTGCAAAAGAATATTATTTAACCGATATTGTAAGCTTGGCAAATGAGAACAAAATACCAGTAAAAGCTGTCAAACTTGATAGCAAGGAGGAAGTTTTGGGAGCAAACAATCGAGAAGAACTCAATCAACTTGAGCGAAACTATCAACTGTTGAAAGCCAAGGAGTTTTTAAAAAAAGGCGTGATTATTTCTGACCCCGCCAGGGTGGATTTTAGAGGCGAAGTCAAAATTCAAAAAGGCAGCAGTATAGACATCAACTGCGTCTTTGAAGGAAAGGTCGAAATTGGAAAAAACGTCATCATTGGTCCAGGCGCGATCATAAGAAACTCCAAGATAGGCGACGGCTCAAGAATTGAGCCCTACACCCTCATTGAAAATGCAATATTAGAAAAAAATGTCTCTGCCGGCCCTTATGCGCATATCGGACCCGATGCCCACCTTGAAGAAAATTCTGAGATAGGAAATTTTGTTGAAGTTAAACGCAGCAAAATTGGCAAAGGCACAAAAGCCAAGCACTTGGCCTATATTGGCGATGGTCAAGTTTCAGAAAAAGTAAATGTTGGAGCGGGGACTATTTTTGTAAATTACGACGGTAAAAATAAAAACAAAACCAAAGTGGCCAAGGGCGCTTTTATTGGCTCCAACAGCTCCCTGATTGCCCCTATAAAAATTGGACAAAATAGTATGATTGGTGCTGGATCCGTTGTTACGAGCGACGTACCGGCTGAAAGACTGGCCTTGGGCAGATCAAGACAAAGGAATATAAAGAAAAAATAATGTGCGGAATAATTGCAGCAGCTACTGAAAAAAGCGTTGGTAAGCTTTTAGTGCAGGGCTTGTACAAGATGGAATATCGGGGTTATGACTCTGCGGGCGTGGCTTTGCATCAAATAGACGATATTGCACACCTTAGGTCTTTGGGCAAAGTCAAAAAGCTTGAATCCAAAATGGTTAAAGAAAAGCCTAAAGGCAAAATTGGCATTGCTCATACAAGATGGGCTACCCATGGCAAGCCTTCAGAAGAGAACGCCCATCCACACGTTTCTAATAATAGAGTGTTCATCGTGCATAACGGCATCATTGAAAATTATGTTGCCTTGAAAGAACAACTCCTAAAAAAGGGCTATAAATTTAATTCCCAAACCGACTCAGAGCTAATAGCCCACCAACTTGATTTTTTCTTAAACCAAGGAAGTGAGATGCTGGAAGCTATTTCTCTGTTGAAAGAAAAACTTGAGGGCGCTTACGCTGTTGCTGCCATTGATTTGAAAAATGAATCGCATTTTTATCTCATGCGAAATAAATCACCACTGCTTTTGGGCCAATCAGATTCAGGCATGTTTGCCGCATCTGACCCTTTGGCGCTTGCCGATCTCACTAACGAATTTGTCTTCTTGGAAGATGGCGATGTCGCAGAGGTATCTGCAAAAGAGTACAAGATTTTAGATAAGAACCAGAAAAGGGCCATTAGAAAAATTACCACTATCGATGTTTCTAGTGAGGCGATGGGCAAAAACGGCTATCGCCATTTCATGGAAAAAGAAATTTATGAGCAGCCAACTGCGATCTTAAACACCTTAGACGGGAGAATTGGAGGAGAAGATGTACTCGAAAATATTTTTGGGGAAGGCTCTAACAAATTGCTCTCCAAAGTAGAAAGAATTCAAATCGTAGCTGCAGGCACAAGTCTGCATGCTGGTAGAGTTGCAGCAAATTGGTTTTCAGCAATAGCGAATCTTCCCACGCAAATAGATTATGCAAGTGAATACCGTTACAAAAACCCATACGTCGATAAAAACACCTTGTTATTAACCATTTCTCAATCAGGAGAGACCGCGGACACTTTAGGCGCTCTAAGATATGCCAAAGAAAGAGACTATTTAGGCTCTCTTACCATTTGCAATGTGCCCACAAGCTCTCTGGCCAGAGAATCCGATTTTGTTTTGTTGACCAATGCAGGTCCTGAAATAGGCGTTGCCTCCACTAAAGCCTTTACGACGCAACTAACTGCCTTGATGCTGTTAACCTTGTCATTGGCAAAAGCAAGAAAACTAAACCCAAGGCTTAGAGGGAGAGTTGTTGGTGCTTTACGAGCCCTACCAGAAAAAATAACTGAGTCGTTGGAGTTGAAACCAAAGATCATAAAAATCGCCAAAGAAATAGCGAAAAAAGACAACGCTTTATTTTTGGGAAGGGGTATCTTTTATCCAATAGCTCAAGAAGGCTCTTTAAAACTCAAAGAAATTTCTTATATTCATGCCGAAGCCTATCCTGCAGGAGAGTTGAAACACGGACCGCTTGCTCTCATTGATAAAAATATGCCCGTTATTGCCTTAGCACCCGAAAATGAATTGGCCGAAAAGTTGATTTCCAACCTAGAGGAAGTTAAAGCAAGGGGAGGAAAGCTTTTTGTTGTAGGCAACGCAGCAGGCAATATGAAATTGAAAGCAAAAAATCTGATCAATCTGCCAGAATGCGATTTCTTACTGACGCCGATTTTGTACACTGTACCCCTGCAGATTCTTTCTTACGAAGTAGCTCTGCTTAGAGGTACTGACATCGACCAGCCAAGAAATTTAGCTAAGTCTGTCACGGTTGAATAGAGTCTACAGAGGGGGTTTATAATTAAAAACATGCAGGAGGCAAGTGCAAGAATCATAATTGACAAACTCTTGAGAGAGTCCGGATGGGTTTTGCCCGGTGACGAAGGAAAAGTCAATGTCGAAACGGAAACTCGAAATGATTCAGGTTTTGCTGATTACACCTTGCTTGATTCTAAAGGATCATACCTGTGCATCATTGAAGCAAAAAGAGAACTCAAGTCACCCCTAGATGGTAAAGAACAGGCACGGGGTTACGCAGACTCACTAGGTTGCAGATTTGTGATTCTCTCTAATGGAATTCAGCACTATCAATGGGATTTAGAGCAAGGCAGTCCATTCGTTATAGACCAATTTCCCACTCAACAGCAAATTGAACTAAGAAGAGAGAAATTTAATCCACCTGTTAAAGAAGATGAGAAAATCTCCAATAACTACATTGGAGTAACTCAGCACCCGAATTTTGAAAAAGACCCTAATTACCTTGATGAATCAAAAAGAAGTGACTTCTTAACAAGAAATAAAATCAGGGTATTAAGAGATTACCAGTTAGCAGCAGTTCATTCTGTGCAGAAGAGTGTGCGGGGTGGAAAAGACAGATTTCTACTAGAAATGGCAACAGGCACAGGTAAGACTCTAGTTTCTTGTGCAATCATCAAAATGTTCTTAAGACTTTATAAAGTTAATAGAGTCTTATTTCTTGTGGATAGACTTGAACTTGAGACTCAGGCACAAAAAGAATTTGATGAAGTTTTAAAAAATGACTTTAGAACTGTAATTTGGAAAGAAAATCAGAGTGATTGGAAAAAAGCAGAGATTGTGGTCTCCACAGTGCAATCGTTTATCAGCAAAAACAAATACAAGAAAATCTTTAATCATGATGACTTTGATTTAGTGATTTCAGACGAGGCACATCGTTCCCTAGGTGCAAGAAGCAGAAGAGTTTTTGAATACTTTAATGGATTTAAACTTGGACTGACTGCAACACCAAGAAATTTCTTGAGATCAGTTGATGTCGATAAACTTGGTGAGAAAGATCCAAGAGGACTGGAGAAAAGATTCATGTTGGATACTTACACCACTTTTGGTTGTGAAAGTGGAGAACCGACATTCAGGTATTCACTAGAAGATGGTGTAAAAGACGGATACCTGGTTAATCCAAAAGTTTTCGATGCAAGGACTGAAATCACAACCGAGTTGTTATCTGAAGAAGGGTATATTTTTGAAGGTGTTGATGATGAGGGTAATGATGTTGAAGAAACTTTTTTGAAGAAGGATTTCGAAAAGAGGTTTTTCTCAGATACCACCAACACTATTTTTTGTGAAACCTTTCTCAAAGAGGCAAAAAGAGATCCTTACACTGGTGAAATTGGGAAAACTTTAATTTTTTGTGTATCTCAAAACCATGCCTCAAAAGTAACTCAGATATTAAATGTTCTTGCAGATAAACTTTTTCCAAATCAGTATCGTTCAGACTTTGCCGTTCAAGTAACTTCAAGCATTGATGAATCCCAAAGGATGACTATAGATTTTAGAAACAATGGTCTGAATGGACAGTCTAAGGTTAATGAACATTATCGAACTTCTAAAACAAGAGTGTGTGTCACTGTAGGGATGATGACTACAGGATATGATTGTACTGATATATTAAATTTATGTTTGATGCGACCAGTGTATTCACCCAGTGAATTCATTCAGATGAAAGGTAGAGGTACTAGAAAGAATGATTTTAAGTTTCATTGGATTTCCCAAAATGAAATACCTGATCAAGTTGATTCAGTTAAGGATAAATTCAATCTCTTCG
>CACJRI010000007.1 GCA_902595715.1 uncultured SAR86 cluster bacterium | reverse complement strand
GCATAAAATTTGTAGGAAAAAGGATCGTTACGATAACCGTAAAAAAAATGTGAAGAATTAATTTGTCTGTATCGTTCTTTTTCTTTAACTGAAAAGCTTATTTTTAAAGGAGATTGATCATTTTGGTCCAATCCAAGTTGCACTAAAGATGATGATAAAGCTTTTGCAATTCTATTTATTCTTATGGGATTTTCTTCCTCATCAGATTCAACTCTAAAAGGGTCTGGTTTGAAAATTTTAAAGTCCTTATATTTTGCAGCAGAGAAAGCTTCATCGGAATCAATTTTGACTACGAAGCCAGATGCACATGATGTGAGCAAAACTAAAACAATTAACCTAGCTAACACCTTAGTATTATAACTTTGTTATAGTAATGAGAGAAATTTTAAGGAGAGAAAAATGAAAAAAATTATATTTCTAGTGATGTTTTTGACTTCCTCGCTAAGCTTTTCATCACCAACTTGGATTGAATATTTATTCAAAGTGGACAGTCCTCAAGAAGCAGCAAAAATTGTTGCGGCCACCGATAAATTTATGTCGTCTGACTTTGTAAAAAATAATTTTAAAGGATCGTTGCACTTAAATGCTTATATTGCCGCAGGCAAAGAAGAAGAAACTCATTCGTATGCAATCCTGCAACCAAGTTTAGCTGAACATGAAATTTGGCTGGCTAAAGTGAGTGACCCAAATAATGAAGAAGTTAGAAAATTTGGATCTGTACTAAATGCTAACTCTGAAGGTGTAGGTACGCGAATCAACACTTTTATTCAAACTTATGGAAATCCTTCTAACAAAGACACCGTTTGGGCAATTTATCCATTTAGAACAAAACAATCAAATGTTGAAGATATCATTGAAGCAACTGAAGAGTTAGATGAAGCAATCAAAGACACATTTCCAGGACAGTTTGGTCTTTCAGAAAGAATGGCTGGCGGGGGGATGCAAACTCATCTATATACTGTAGGTTATGAGTCTTTAGCAGAAATGGAGCAATGGGAAGATTCGGCTCCCAGAGACGCTGGGGTTTCACCATTTGATAAAGAAATGGATAAGCTGGTTGAGTGGCACGAAAGAGAAATAGTTAGAAATATCAGAGTTTACGATTCTGCTATGACTCTTCAAGATTTTGTAGAATAAAGTGAAAATTATTACAGTAACTTTAGCCGCTCTTATTTTTGCTGTAGCTTGTTCTTCCACAGAAGATGAAATGGAAGTTTCATTTTCCAATCTTGGTTCAGAAGAATATCCGCAGATGTTTTATATGGAGTATGTGCCATGTCAAGAAGGTGTTTACTACACTGCAGAAAACTTCAGAAATGACGTTTTGCCTGAATGGCAAGATCTTTTAGTTGAGGTCAACTCACCATTGGTATCTGCTTATGGTATCCAGCATGCTCAAAGACTGCCTTCTGATAACGAAGATGGCTTTTGGCAATTAATTTGGAATACGAAAGCTGATGCCGAAGCTGCCTGGGAAGTCTGGAACTCAAATGAAAATGTCGCCGCATGGACAGAAGAGACCGCTGAGATTTTGTCTTGTGATGGTGAAAACAAGTTTTCTTTTGATGCTTATATAGCAAGAGCTAATGATACTTTTGGAGAGTTTGAAACTTCCAGTTTCACTTCTGAATATTATCAATGTCTTTACAAAGAAGGCAAAGAGGGTGCTGATCTTCGCGAAGTAATAGGTGAGCTTGAAATTTTTCTGGAAAGTGCTAATTCTCTTCCAGGACCTTTTAGTTATGTGATCTTGGGTCCCGATTACGAAACAGATGAAGTTGACTTTTTCTGGGGAAATTTCTATCAATCGGAAGAAGCAAGACAAGCCTTTGATGCCGAGTGGCAAAAACTTGATCCTGATGTTGAGGATAGTTGGAATATGGTTTCAGATTGCGAAGAGCCTAGATATTACAACTCAGGAATAGTTCCAACGAGCTAAAGATTATTTAGTTTTAAAAAAAGCTAAGCAACCGAAAATACCTGGTTCGTCCTCCGTAAGGAGGTCGACCTGGGTTCTTTCTATCAGTTCAGCATATTTTGGATTGATTTCTGAAGGAAAATAATCGATTATCTTTTTTGTCATTAAAATAGGTTTTAGGGCATTTAAAATGGATCCTCCTAAAATTACTTTTTCGCATGAAAAAGACAAAATTAAATCATTGATCATTGAAACCAGTGTTTTGAGAAAATTTTCTACTATAAAAAGCGCATCTTTACTTCCATCTAAAGCAGAAGATATTATCTTTTCAGAAGAAAGTTTTCTCTCGAATTTTTCTTCATAAAGCTTCTCGATTCCCGGACCGCTTAAGATATTTTCAAGAGAAAAAAATTTTTCTTTATCTCTCAAGTCGAAATTTTCTAACATGCCTTTAGTTGGACTATAAGTATTTCCAAACTCT
This sequence comes from uncultured SAR86 cluster bacterium, assembly GCA_902595715.1. GTDB lineage: Bacteria > Pseudomonadota > Gammaproteobacteria > Magnimaribacterales > AG-339-G14 > MEDG-81. Next base: position 72,125 of record CACJRI010000007.1, on the reverse strand, counting down.
GTGGGAATAATTTGACCATTAATAATTAGTGTCACTCCCAGACCAGTTCCTGGACCTATCAATATAGTATTCTCATTAGAGGGAGCTCCACTTTTAATAGGTAAAAAACATTCCTGATTTATTTCGCTCAAAGACTGAGCTACTGCTTCCCAATCGTTTAAAAGCAAGCACTCTTTTAGGCTTAGTTTGGTCTTTAGTTCACTGGCATCAATTAACAAATCTCTATTCGTGAGATTTATAGAATGCTGTTTATTAGGACCGGCTGCAGCAATAACTAAACAATCAATTTCGTTATTTTCTTTTTTTAATAATTTTGTGAGAAAAGAAATGAAATCTTTATCAGCAATTTTTTCTTTTGATATTTCAGATAATGTATTTTCTATGAAAGATGCATATCTGATATTTGTTCCACCGAGATCAATTAAAAGGGCGTTTCTCATTTTTTATCTTTGTAATACCTTCGGAACATATGACTACCGACGGCTACAAAGATAAACCACACAAATGAGAACGTAAAGAAGAATACGTTTGCTAAAAAAGTAGGATTTTCCATAAAAGGAGCTCATTAACTCAAAAAAATTTAAGGTTTGATAGAGGGTAGTGATTTAAATTCTATTAATATTACAATGTAGCTATGAAATTTTACCCACCACACTATTTATTGGTTCTCTCATTATGCATGCTGCTCACTTGGTACTTTGGAGAATCTTTGCCGCAAAACCTGCCTCTAATTATCTTTGGACTTGGTTTAATTGGACTTGGTTTTTTATTGGCTTTCAATTCAATTGCGAGATTTATAAGAGCGAAGACCGGTGTTGTACCTTTTAGTGAGTCTACTACTTTGATAACCGATGGTTTTTACAAATACACAAGAAATCCAATGTATGTTGGTATGAATTCCTTCTTATTAGGATTATTGATCATCCTAAATAATCCAATTAATTTCACCTTTCTTGTTATTTTCTTTTTTATCGTAAGAAATTTGTTTGTCATTAAAGAAGAGGTGCAGATGGAAGAGACTTTCGGAGAAGATTATTTAACTTATAAAGGAAAGGTAAGACGCTGGTTGTAAAAATCTAGTTGACTTCTTCTTGAGTTACTATTGTCCTAATTTGAGCACCATTTCCCAGAAAACCATTTAATTCATCAAAGAAGTTATCGGGATCTAGTCCGCATGCTTCGGGAGCTAATACTCCAAATTTAGCAATCTTTTTCTCAAGTAACATTTTCAATCCACACGCCAATGGATAGCCAGTTGCCGCTCCCATAGACATATTTTCCTCAAAACCTTTTAGCGTAACAGCAACAATAGTTTCAGTTTCGTTTTTCAAACCCTGAGCCAGTCCATAAACCTCAGGCAGAGAATTTAAATTATCCTTGGGCTTACTCACCTTATTTCTTTCAAGTCGTTCCAATATCTTTGCTGCTTGACTCTTTGAGAGCAGTTTTATTTCAATGAAGAATCTAATCATTTTGAAGACAAAAACATTAACTAATTCGTTACCATGCATTAAATTCAAGCTTGTTGAAATGTCCGGATAGTGATGAGGGAAAGTTATTGCTTCAGGATGACCGAAAATACTTGCTTTAAATTTACCTAACTGAGGATATTGAATATTAACCCTCGTTAAGGGCCTTACCATTTTAAATTTTTTATTCATATAAACTTTAACTTGTCCTATCATCTGTTCAATACCATGCTCCATTGCAGCATTGGCTCCTGTTTGAGAACTTTCTTCTTCTGGCTTTGCCCCTGAGATATCCCAGCCTGTATAGACATTTGAAACATTATCCAATTCGTTCATAGCTTTTAAAGCAAGCATGTTAGTTATGCCTGGACTGGCTCCTAATCCTAAAATAGCAATCTTGTTTTTTTCCTCAGCTAATTTATTTAGGGAAAACATTTTTTCAGTTGGCTCCCAATCATCACATATATCCAAATAATGACAATTTTGCTCCAATGCAATCTCTAAGATTGGGTAAGCAAGCTTAAAAAATGGTCCTGTGAGATTAAGAACTACGTCTGTGGAAGCTGTAACTTTTCTAAGAGAATCTTTGTCTAAAACATTTAGGCCTATTCCGGTAATCCTGTTATCGTTAAAGGATTTAGCATAATCAAGAGCAGCAGTTTCGTTTATATCAGCGATAGTTATAGAATCAATTCCACCTATAGAGCTGATTGCCGAGGAAGCAAATCTTCCCATGCCACCGCTACCTCCTAAAACTAAAACTTTCATCAACAAGCATTAAACATGAGTAAAGGATATTTTCAAAATTTTATAAAAATTGATAAATTTAAGGTTAAATTCATCAAGAATATATAAGGGAGAAAACTATATGACTAATAAAATAATAGAAGACCCAAGAATAGATCCAAGAATAAAAGAACAATGGAAAGATATAAACTTTCCTGAGGTATTGGTTGAAAGCTCTTCCAGAGAAGAAATGCTTGCCAAGGTAAACACTGAAGAGGGTCAAATGGAACTCATGATGTATGAAGCTGTTTTTAACGATCCTAGGTTAGATGATGCAATCTCATCGGATGGACTTAAAAACGAAACCATTGAAATTGATTCACAACCGGATGGCAATAAAATTAAACTTTTAAATATACGTCCTGACAATGAGGATATTCTCCCTTGCGTTTATTACATTCATGGGGGCGGCATGGAGATTGGCTCATGTTTTTATAAGCTATACCAAGCCTTCGGCAGATTGATTGCTCATCAAAATGTTTCAGTAATTATGGTAGATTTTAGAAATGCTAGAGTGCCATCTTCAGCTCCAGAAGTAGCACCTTTTCCAGCGGGCTTAAATGACTGCATTTCAGGTTTTGATTACATCAAAACCAATGCAAAAAAACTTAATATCGATTCGGAAAGAATTGTAATTTCAGGAGAAAGTGGTGGCGGAAATTTAACTCTTGCGACGGGAATGAAATTATCTCAAGCCGGTAGATCAAATGAAGTTAAAGGTCTTTATGCTTTATGTCCTTACATCGCAGGAATTTGGCCATTACCTGAAAATCCTTCTTCTACAGAAAATAACGGCATCATGCTTGATTTGCATAACGATCACGGTGCAGTGGTTTATGGTATTGAAGACTGGGAAAAGCGTAATCCTCTCGCTTGGCCAGGTTTTGCTAAAGAGGAAGATGTAAAGGATTTACCCAAAACTTTTATAAGCGTAAACGAGTGTGATCCTTTAAGAGATGAGGGTATAAATTTTTATAGATTGCTTAGAAGGGCGAACGTTGAAGCTCAGTGCAGGGTGTTATCTGGAACCATTCATGGAACAGATACCATGGTACTCTCTTGTCCTGAAGTTAGCTTAGAAACGGCAAGAAGTATTGCTGCCTTTACTGGCGATTAGTTAAAAAATATTTACCAGCCAGATCAGCAGATAGTGCCCTATGAATCCATAGAGGCTGATTGCAATAATTGGTTTGTTGGAAAGCCCATTTTCTTTGTTGAATAAAATCGCATATACAAAAAGCGGAATATAGAAGAATAAAGAGCTTGCCATTCCAGGACTAAAAACATTTTGCGCTGTTGAAATTCCAATGTGAAAGCTTGCGTTTGCCATGGTGAGAGCATTATTAAATAGAAAAAATATGCCAAATATTTTTTCCGATCTTGTTCTTGATATGACTAATGCTGGTAACAGAATCAGATAAGGCGTTAGGTTTAGTAAAGTAACTTCCAATGGTGAAATATCCATTCCATTTCTATATGCCCAATTTAAAAAATGGAAGTAATCGCCAAATAAAAGAGGGGATAAAACGTACTCTTCAAACTGATGTGTAGAAAGCGCTAACAAAGGTAAAAGGGCAAGCAAATACTTACTCTTAGATCGATAAAGATAAACACAAATTCCTAAAAAAACGATAAAAGAAATTGTAAAAAAGTTTTGCATCAGCAAAACCAGAGGCGCATTAAATGTTGGGCTCATTAGGCCACAATACCCCAAATTCTTGTCATAAACCAAAAACAACCCATGCCACCAATTCCATAAGTTACGAGACTTCGAAATAGCTTTTTAAGATCAACTTTATTGAGAAAGAAAATAATTATTCCCACAACAGGAATAATCATAAGCTGACCAATTTCAATTCCTATGTTGAAGAACAATAAAGATAGGAAAAGTTGATCATTGGCTATTCCGATCTCTGATAAAGCTCCAGCAAAACCGAATCCATGTAAGAGACCAAAACCAAAAGCCATCAACCATGGTCTTTTTACTTCAGACTCTGCCTTAGTTAATTCATATGCCAAATATATAATTGTTAATGCAATTAAAGCTTCAGTACTTGCTGACGGAAGTTTAAAAATATCCAAGACAGAAATTGCAAGGGTAATACTATGTGCCAAAGTAAATGCTGTTATTGTTTTAAACAATGGAATGAATCCTGAAATTAAAAAAATTAATCCCAAAACAAACACGATGTGATCAATTCCGCCGAGCAGATGTTCTACTCCCAAGTAAAAATAACCAGTTGGATAAACTTGTTTATCTTCGGGAATGACGATTTCCGGAGCTTTAAGATTCATCAAGCCTTCAAACCTATCGCCATCAAAATGATTTACCGTCACTAAGGCATCGTTAAGAATACTTAAACCACTTACTTGAATCGCTTTTCCCTTCAGCGACTCAGCACATTTCAAAGTGATTTTTTCCGAGATGTATTTTCCTTGCCTAAAGGGGAGGTCTTTCTCGATTTCACAAATTTCAGGAAAAGTAAGCTCTGGAGAGGTGCCAAGGTTTTTTATTGGCGTCATCCATAGGGCTTCGTATTCAAGCTCTTTGGTTTCGTCTATTAATAAATGAGCAGGATTGAATTCGTGGGCAAAAAAAGCGGATGAAAAAAAGATAAAAAAAGAAACTAAAACTTTAGTCATTAAAGAGGTATTTTGGATTAATGATTACTTGATATTTATCTCTCAATTCGAACAAGTAGGAATCTAAAGTTTTTTGTTTTTCTTCCAAATAAAAATCAACTTCTACCTTTTCTTTTACTTGATTCAAACTGGGAGTAACGCTTTCAACTTTATTGAGTAGCTTAACAGCATGGAAGCCGTATGCTGATTCAACCGGACCTAGCCAGGTATCAAAAATGGGCTTTTCAAAAACTTCGCTAAATTGATTACCAAAATCTCTTTGTATCTCAAATCTGGATTTTTCAACAAAATTTTTCCCTAGCATGAAAGGATCGCTTTTAGGCAAAGCATCTTCATTCTCTTGAATATTCTTTAAAGCTTCTTCTGATCTTTGCTTACCATTTCTTTCCGAAGAAAAGTAAAGATGAGTAAAAGTAAATCTTTCAGGGAAAATATATGACTCTAAATTTTTCTCAAAAAATTTCTGAAGTTCATCTGGTTTTGGAGGAGCAATTGAAGTTTCTTCTCTTAAAAAAGATATTTTTTGAGCAAGTCTCCTTTTTATTATGCGATCTTCTAGGTCAAGATTTAATCTCAAAGCTTCTCTGTATAAAATTTCTTCTTTGATTACGTCATCAATGATGTTTTTGATATCAACTCTAGTAGGCGATCTGCCAACCTGTAACTCCCAAGCATATATCAAGCTTTCAATTTCTTGATCGGAGATAAAAATATTTAGTTCATCTTCGTCATAATTGAAAACTAAGTCCAATAATAAAATGGCAATACCTATTCCAAAAAAAGCTAATATTTTTTTCATTTGATAAATTTGAAATTATTGAAGACTAGGCGGAATTTTAAATCCGCCTCTCAAATCTCTTACGATTTTGGCAACTTCGATACAAGTCTTATCCTCTAAATAAGGACCTGTTATTTGCATACCAATAGGTAGATTTTTTGAAGACATGCCTATGGGAACATTCGTGCTGGGCAACCCGGCTGAAACAGCAGGACCAGCCCATAAAGTAGCTCTGAGATATTCATCATCTTTACCATTTATAGTTAGCTTTCTTTCATGAACAGGATTATGGTTGTGCTTAAAAGCAGGAGTAATTGAGGTAGGACATAAAATCACATCGTATGTTTTAAAGAACTCTCTCCACTTTTGACGCATATTCTGCCTCATAGCATTCACCACCACCCAATCTGCATGTTTTAAAACTGATCCTCTGGCAACTTTGGCAAGTTCTGACATGTCATTTGGATCTAAGTCTTCATTCAACTTAGCAAGTGTTTCGAATGTTTCTTGCGGGGAGCCAGCTAGCATCAAAGGATTTAGAAGCTGACTAAAAATTTTATCGATTTCTTCAAAACTGATGGGGAGGTTAGCAGTTTCAACTTGAGCACCAGCATGTTTTAAATCTTCTGCTGTTTCTTTAATTAAATTTGCTATTTCGTCATCCACTTCTGCATAAGGCTCATCTGGCCAGACAGCAATTTTAAGTTCTTTAATTTTTTTTGTTCTGGCTTTTGGCAATTTAATTTTCCAAGCTGGGCTATCTTGTTCCTGTGCAGCTACCAATACATCTAATGCAATTTCCAAGTCCTCGGGCGATCTTGCAAGCGGTCCTGCAACAGATAAGCCATTGCCAGTCGATATTGAACCGGGCGGAGGAGGCATATGACCAACTTCAGATATGATGTTGTAACTTGGTTTGTGGCCAAAAAGACCACAGAAGTGAGCTGGTACTCTAATAGATCCTCCAACATCAGAACCAAGCTCCAAAGGAGTCATGCCAGAAGCTAAAGCTGCTGCAGATCCTCCTGAAGATCCACCGGGAGTTCTTTCCAAATCCCAAGGATTATTGGTAGTGCCATAAATTTTGTTATAGCTCTGCAAATCTGAAGATAGAAAAGGCACATTGGTTTTTCCAAAAATGATTGCCCCAGCATCAACCAACCTTTGAACTGCCTCTGCGTTTCTTTTTGGAATATTTTCTTGCCAGGCAGGGTTGCCTCCTGTCGAAATAATGCCTTCCACTTCAAAAGCATCTTTAATAGTCATAGGCAAGCCATGCAAAGAGCCCAGTTTTGCTTTGGAAGCTATTTTTTTGTCTGCTTCTTTGGCTTTTTCTAGAGCTCTTTCGGCATCTAATGCAACTACTGCATTAATTGACGGATTTATTTCTTCAACTTGTTTTAAAAAAGACTCAAGAACTTCCTGTGCTGAGATTTCCTTTACTTTTATCTTTTTAAGAATCTCATGAGCATTTTCAAAAATCATTATGCCAATTAATTCTCTATTAAATATCAGTTAGTATTTAATGGTTCTTCAGTTTCTTGGACGCTATCCAATACCGATCTGATTGTGAAAACCCCTCCAGGATTTGGAACATTTGGAATGTACCATATTGGACTAGACCAAGCTCGCTCTTGAAAAGTTTTCGGTAAGTCCTCTCTGGGCTTTAATCCAGCTTTTATTGCATCCCAAGTGGTCCACGGGCAACTTGGATTTTCCAAAACTCTTACGTAGTAAAAAGCCTTTTCATTTTTATTGAAGTCAGGATCTGTCCAAACAGTCTTAAGTTCAGCCGATCCTACATCATTAGATATTTCACATGTTTCAGTATTTACAGTAGCGCCATTATCAGGACATCTATTTGTAATTGGATTGACTCTAGCTCCATTGGAGCAAACTACGTCATAAACAACTTCTTTTGGTTCTGCGTCAAATTGATTGATCGTACCTTTGATAATTTGAACTCTTTGCAGTGGCGCTCCATTTTTTGCTCTTTGTGCCCAAACAAAAAAGTTAGGAACATTGCTGCCTTTTGAAATCAAGTCAGAACCCATAGGAACTCCGTTGCGGTAAGCTTCACTGATGATATTTTCACTATTTAGGTCTAACTCATTCATACGATAGCCACCAAAGAAACGAACTGAAATCCTGTTCCCACTGGTAGCAAAAGTTTCTTTTCTTCGTAAGGCACTAAAAATTGATTCTCGAGTGTTTTCTTCGGCCCAAACTGCGGCCAAACCGGATGCACCCCATTGAGTAAATCCTGACTCTAAATAATTTCCTTCTTGACCTTCATAGATTTCAATTGGCAAACCAGTATCGCCAAAGTTCGATTGCCTTCCCAGAATTGTTTGGTTGTAGTCATCTACTGGAATTGATCCTCTCCCCATCGGTGTTGCATCAATTATTCCAATTTTTGACCAAAAATCAGATTCATCATACGAAGAAGCTCCAGTATGCGTATCGGACGAACCAATTAAACCAAATTTATAAGGATTACCTCGATCTTCCCACTCAAGAACCATACCTCTAAAAAAAGCATCTCTTACATAACCGCCAGAAGGCAAAGAGTAAGTTCTAGGAAAGCTTCCTACCCTAGAATTCATGATGCCAAAATCTGCCCATTCATCATTAGGTGATAAAAGAGGGTGAGTATCACTTGTACCTTTAACCTGAGTCATTTCGACAATAGGCTCATTTCTCATTCGCAATGCTGAATATTCTTTATCAATGGGCGAACCGTCGAATTGTTCCACTTCAAACATTTGTCCATTTGACCCATTAGAGTTATGAGGCATGGCAATCGAATCTATACCTTTATCCCTAAGCTTATCCATCCAAGCCCACAAATCTTCTGGATTAATAGAATCTATTCTGGTCCAAGGTCTTTCAGGTGCTTTAGAGCCTTCAAAAATTACATTTCTATGTAAATTACCATTCTCTACATCTGTCGAAGTTGTAAATTCGTATCCAATAAATGTCGTGAAATTTCCAGGATCATTGTGTTCATTGGCAGCTCTTGCTACATCTGCCCAAGATGACTTATGCGTCTCATCATCAAAAGATTGTATAGCTAATGAAATATGATTGGATAAATAAGCTTGAATTAATTTTGGATGATACCAAGGATAAGGATTTGCAATTGCTTCAACGGCACCTCGGAAGCTACCGAGTCGAAACGCGGATGACTCTAAAGTTTGATTTTCCGGAGCATTAATGTTGTGGTAAATCTCTGCACCAGGAAGAGTAGAGGCATAGGTTGAAGTATCAGCCCAGGCTTGAATCATGCCAAGAAAAAAACCATGGTCAGTAACAGCGTAAAAATCCAAAGGCTCTCTAAGTTTCATATCAAAACCCAAGGCATGCTTAATAGTTTCACCTTTTGCATATCGGTAAGCATCATCAGGAGAGGCAGTTGTACCAAATACATAAGCATCGAACGAATATCTTGTGTGAACGTGAAGATCTCCAAAATAGGCATTTCTTAATTCGTTATAGTCTTTACTAGCACTAGGTGCAGGTTTGTCTGTGATGGAAAAATCCACTACCTCTAAAGAAGTATCGGTACACCCAATAAAAATTAATGCTGTAAAAAGTAAAGCGCTGATATTTTTCTTCATAATTTCTCCCCAGAAATAATTATCTTAATGCAATCAAAGTAAAACTTCTAATTTAAATCCGAAAGGTTTATTTCCTCTGTACCTACAGGCAAGACCACGAAAGTTCCATCTCTAGATAGGGTCCAATCTGTTCTAATCTCATCAACACCTCTTACAAAAACATTTTCCATAATTCTGTTTCGTGGAGCTGGAGTAAGGTGATAAAAAATCAGGTGTCCCACACTTGCCATATTAGCTAATTTAGCTGCCTCCACCGGTGTCATGTGATAAGTCTTTATGTCTTCAAGTACTTTTGCTAAAGGCTGATTAGGATTTCGCTCTAAAATCGCCGCCTGCATAATATTTATAATGTGATTGGCTTGAGCCTCAGCAATTAAAACATCAGCATTTTTTGAATTGATGGCTATGTTTTCGTCGTAAGAAGTATCTCCAGTTATGACTAAGGATCTTCCTTTGTAATCAAAACGATAACCAAGAGCAGGCTCAATTGGCTCATGAGTAACTTTGAAGGCCGTAATTTTCAAACCGTTTTTGTCATAAACGACAGGATTATTTAGATTGACAATATTTGTATCAAAGCCAACAGACTTAATTGGCGCAAGCGCTTCACCATGATGTTCGTTTCTGAATCCATAGTCTAATTTATATGCCATTTCGAAGCCTGCTGTTACGATATCCGTGCCTTCAGGTCCATAGACAGTAAGTGGTTTTGGACGACCTGGTAACCAAGTTCCCAAATGAAGATCGGCTAAGTCTGAAATATGATCGGAGTGAAGGTGAGTAAATAGCACTGCTTTAACTTGATTTATTGGGACGCTGTATTTTCCTAGATTAACGGCTGCGCCATCTCCTATATCAACAATAAAAATATCCTCTCCTGCTTTTACAGCAACACATGTTTGTGCTCTTCCAGGAGATGGTAGGGGCGATCTTGATCCGCAAATTAGAGCACTGAGCGCATCTTCCTCAGGGAAAGGACTTTCTGCTGTAGCTAAATTTGTAACAGCTGTTTTTATGACCAAATCTTGTACAAAAGGCACTCTTAACGAAACAATAGCTATCAAAAACAAAACAACAATGACGCCTAAAATTTTCCAAATTCTCATAAATGCTCCATACTAAGGAATAGTAAATATACTAAAATAATCCAAGTATTGACAGTACACATGTCAAAATATATTTTATAAAAATTTAGAACACAAATGATAAAAATTAACGACCCATTAACCCTTCCTTGTGGACAAGTAATCAAAAATAGAGTTTGTAAGGCTGCAATGACAGAGCGAATTGCCTTGGGTAATAATTTCACTAACGAAAAGCATATTGAGCTTTATAAGATGTGGGGTGCCGGCGAGATCGGTATTTTGCTCACTGGTAATGTGCAAGTTCATAGAGGCAATTTAGAGGGTCCTGCTAATGTTGCAATTGAGGAAGATAGTTATAAAGAACAAATGCCGATGCTAAAAAAATGGGCTGAAGTTGCAACCGCAGAAGGCAGTAGACTATGGATGCAAATTTCTCATGCGGGAAGACAAACTCCAGGTGAGATCAACATGAGTCCAATGTCACCGTCCGATGTTCAATTGAAAATTCCAGGAAGGAAATATGGCAAGCCCGTTCCGATGACTGAAGAAGACATTCAAGATGTCATCAATCGATTTGTTTTTACCGCAAAAATTGCCAGAGAGTCAGGCTTTGATGGGATTCAGTTACATTCTGCTCATGGGTATCTTTTATCTCAATTTTTATCTCCTGATATCAATCAAAGAACCGATGCTTGGGGTGGATCATTGGAAAATAGATCAAGAATTCATTTGGAAATTATTAAAAAATGCAGAGAGGAGGTCGGTAATGATTTTGCGATTTCCATAAAAATGAATTCTGCAGATTTTCAAAAAGGTGGTTTTTCTCCGGAGGACTCTATTCAAGTAGCAAAATTATTCAGCGATTCGGGGATAGACAATATTGAAATTTCCGGAGGCACATATGAGCAACCAAGATTACTGGGTTTGGATAAGGTAAGTATCAACCCAAAGAGAAGTGAGAACAGAAAGGAAAGTACCATTGCTCGAGAGGCATATTTCCTGTCTTATGCTGAAGAAATAGCAAAGGTGGTAAATATTCCGTTGATGGTGACTGGCGGGTTTCGAACTAAAGAGGGCATGGAAGCAGCATTAGTAGATGGAGCTTGTGAAATAGTTGGAGTCGGTAGACCTCTTTGTGCTAATCCCTATGCGATTAAAGAATTATTGGCTGGACAGATAGATGAATTGCCAAAGTATGAAAAAACTTTATCGATTGGTCCTTGGTGGTTATCACCGACCAGTCCTTTTAGATTAATACAAGCAATCAATGCCTTTAGTGCCCAAGCCTGGTTTTACCAACAAATCAAAAAGATGGGTAAGGGTTTAATGCCGGATTTAACTCTCAAACCTTGGAAAGCATTTAGAGAAGACGCCAAGGCAGATCAAGAGGCTACAAAAGAATATCAAAATTTTTTATTCACACTCAAAGGAGCTAAAAAATGAAAGTAGAAAACAAAGTGATGCCAAACGAAAAACAAATGGAAGAGTTTTTAGAGGAAGGTAATGATGAGCCCATCTTTATGGTTAATCTCTTGAAATTCAAAGAAAAAGCAGAATATCCTGATAAACGAAAAACTGATCTAACTGGTAGAGAGGCTTATGCCATCTATGGTGTAGAAGTGGTAAAGCATCTAGAAAAAGTGGGTGGCAAACCCATTTTTGGCTCAGATGTTACTAGGCTTATGTTAGGTGAAGTGGAGGAACTATGGGATCAAGTGGCCATTGCTATGTACCCAAATAGAAAAGCGATGTTGAAAATGATTTCAGATCCTGATTATATTGAAAGTGCTCAACATAGAGTTGCCGGCTTAGCCGGTCAATTAAACATTGAAACAAAGATAAGAAATAATGAAGGTTTTTAAAGTTATAGGACTTATAGTCCTTATAGTTTTTTCTGTTTCGTTGCAGGCAGCGAAATATGATAAAAAAGTAGATCCCACAGAGCTCTATGAGAAAGCAACTAATCATCTAAAAAATGAGGAGTATCGCAAAGCCCTAAGAGTTCTTGGTAAATATACTAAATCCAAACCAAAAGATGCTGATGGCTGGACCTTATATGCTTTCACTCAAAGAAAGTTAAAAAACTATAAAAAAGCAGAAGCCAATTACGAAAAAGCTCTTGAATTAGATCCTGAAAATAAAATTGCCTTGGAGTATCAGGGTGAATTATTTGTCGAAACGGAACGCCCTGGACTGGCTCAGGTCAATTTAAATAAACTCAAAGAACTATGTCCTACTTCATGCGATGAACTTGAACAATTAAGAAAGTACATCAATCAAGAAGCTGAAAAATCTTTGTGATTATTTTAGATGGCAGTATGGGCAATGAATTGCTCAAACGCACCAATAAACAGTCCTCCGGCTTATGGTCTGCGCAATTTCTCATTGACTCTCCAAACTTAGTCAAAGAAGTGCATCAGGCTTATGTTGATGTGGGCGCCCAAGTCATTACCACCAATACTTATTCAACCATCCCTAGCTATCTACAAAAGGAGAATAAAACAAATTTAATGAAAGACTTGATAAGAAAAGCTGGCGCTATTGCACGTGAGGTAGCTGATAACAATAACCAAGAAATCTTGGTTGCAGGCAGTTTGCCGCCTCTCGATGAAAGTTATCGACCTGATTTGGTACCAAACGAAAAAGAATCTATACCCATTTACGAAGAGCTAATTGATGAGCTTAATTCTTTTGTTGATATCTTTTTATGTGAAACGGTTTCATCAATTGCGGAAACATCAAACGTTTTAAAAGCAATCAAAAATAAGGCTAAGCAAGATAAAAAAATTTGGCTTTCATGGACTTTATTCGAAGATAAAAGCGCTAGACTGAGAAGTAAAGAAACCATTGAAGATGCTTTACAGTTTGCAGAAAGTTTTAATCCTGACGCCTATCTTTTTAATTGCACCGATCCAATAGCGATCACCGAAGGTATAAAGAAGTTATCCAATCTTACGGATAAACCAATTGGTTGTTACCCAAATGTTTTTGGGGTTCCTTTCGACTGGACCTTAGACAATGATATTCAAGTTGAGCCTAGAAATCTTTCCGTAAAGCAATTTGTTAAGTATAAAAATTTGTGGGAGGATTTGGGAGCTTCCATTATTGGTGGCTGTTGTGGGTTAGGTCCTGATTACATCAAAGCCATTTCATAAAAAAATTCCCTAGAAAACGAAATGCTTTCCAGGGAATTTATTTTTTAGCTCTTTAAGCTACAAATTTAGAGAGTCTGCTTTTGATAATTTCTTCAGCATCAGAAACTATTCTTTCAACTAACTCCTTACAAGTAGGAATGTCATGAATCAGTCCAGCAACCATTCCACAACTCCAAGCGCCAGCATCCATGGTCCCCTCTTGCATGATTTTCGGATACACGCCTGCCACTTCATCCATGATGTCGGTGATTTGGATTTCATCACCTAAAGCTTTTTCCTTTTCAAGGATCTTTTGTACCGCATCATTAGCCAAAACCCTTTCCGTATTTCTCAAAGGTCTCATGATCAATTCAGTATCCAATTCAGAGGCAGCAACCAAAGCTTCTTTGACATTCTGGTGAACTGGAGCTTCTTTTGTTGCGATGAATCTTGTGCCCATGTTAATACCATCTGCGCCCATAGATAGGGCGGCAGCAAGTTGTTGACCATTACCCATTCCACCTGAAGCTACAAAAGGAATGGAAAGTTCTTCAGCTGCTCTTGGTAGAAGAATCATATTCGGTATGTCATCTTCTCCTGGATGACCACCGCACTCAAAACCATCAACACTAACTGCATCACAGCCAATTTTTTCTGCCTTTAGAGAATGCCTAACGGAAGTGCATTTGTGTATGACTTTGATGCCAGCACCTTTGAGGTCAGGCATATAAGCTTCAGGACTTCTCCCTGCAGTTTCAACGATTTTGACTCCTCCTTCGACAATTGCTTGGATATAACCTGGATAGTCTGGTTCTTGAAAGCCGGGTAAGAAAGTTAGGTTTACGCCAAAAGGCTTATCAGTCATTTCATGACATTTTGCAATTTCTTTAGCCAGGTCATCAGGAGTTTTTTGAGTCAGACCTGTAATGATTCCTAGCCCACCAGCGTTGGCAACTGCAGAAGCCATTTCTGCAAAACCTACGTAGTGCATTCCTCCTTGAATAACTGGATGTTTAATACCGAACATTTCGGTGATTTTCGTTTTTATCATTTTTTCTCCCTAATAAATTGAAGGTTTAATTTAAAGCCCGTAAGCCTTTTTGTCTACCTAAAGGCTTGATTATTTTAAGTCCAAGAGGATTTGATCATGTCAGCTGCTTTTTCACCTATCATGATAGTTGGCGCATTGGTATTTCCTCCGACCAAAGTTGGCATGATGGAAGCATCCACAACTCGAACATTTTCTAGCGCATGAACTTTAAGTTCATGGTTCACCACACTCATATCATCAGAACCCATTTTGCAAGTTCCTACGGGGTGATAGACGGTGTCTGCACGGGCGCGCATTGCAGCTTCAATGTCTGCGTCACTAGTGATATCTACTGGATCTTGAACTTTTCTGGTAAAAGGTCTTAAAGGTTCAGCGTCCATGATTTGCATCATTTTGCGATAACCTTTAATCATGATGTCCATATCTTCTCTTTCAGAAAAAAACTTAGGATCTATTTTTGGCGAATCGAAAGCATCGTTTGAATTAAGCGTAACTTCCCCAGTGGACTTGGGTCTCAATAGGCAAACGTGACAACCTAGACCATGACCAAAAGCAATGGTTCTGCCATGGTCAATTATTTTTGCTAGTACAAAGTGCAGTTGGATATCTGGAATTTCTAAACTTTCATCAGTTTTGATAAACCCTCCAGCCTCAGCTACTGTAGAAGTCATCTGCCCCTTTCTTGTAAATAAATATTTCAAAAGTTCAAATGGCTGACGATATAAAAGTGATTTGAAAGAGAAACCCAATAAATCCGTATCGTCTACAGGATGATTGGTAATGTAATCGATATGATCTTGAAGATTTTTTCCCACTCCTGGGATATTTAAGATGGTATCTATACCATGTCTGTTTAGTTCTTCTGCGGGCCCTATGCCAGAGCGCATTAAAATTTGCGGGGAGCCAAACGCTCCGGATGAGACGATTACTTCACGGTGACATTTCAAATGAATTTTATTTTTTTGTTTATCAAAACAATCCACTCCAGTTGCTTTATTGCCCTCAAATACAATTCTATCTACTTGGGTATCTGTTAAAACCGTAAGGTTGGGTCTATCTAAATTTGGCGTTAGATAAGCTGCAGCAGCGCTCCATCTTCTGCCTTGTTTTTGTGTCGTGTGATAGTAGCCAATACCTTCTTGATCGGCACCATTGAAATCCTGATTTTCTTTGTAAAATTTCGTTCCTGCTTCAATAAAGTAGTCTTTGTATTTTGAATTATTCTCTACAGCTGTAACATTCAGGGGTCCATTCTGCCCATGAAAATCATCATCAACCAATTCATTATGTTCTGCTTTTCTAAAGTAAGGTAATACTTCGTCATAAGACCAGCCAGAATTTCCAAGTTTTGACCAATGATCGTAATCCCAACGATGTCCTCTCACATAGAGCATGGCATTTATTGAACTCGATCCTCCTAATGTCTTTCCTCTAGGTTGATAACCTTTTCTGTGCTCTTCGGGCTCATCTTTCATGGTGTGAGTTTGTCCTGTAGGGTCAGCTACAACGACTTCTGTAGCTGGCAATTTTTCTTTAGCAAAACCTTTTTGCGGTTCTGTTTCAAAAGCCCAATTCATTTTGCTCGTTGGTCCCATGTAAGCAAAAAGAGCAGGGACGTGTATTCTCACATCTTTATCTTTAGAGCCTGCTTCAATCAAACAAACTTTATGATTCGGATTTTCTGAAAGTCTCCCAGCCAAAACACAACCTGCTGAACCTGCTCCTAAAATTATGTAATCGTATTCATTCATAATTAACCTCTTGCGTTATTCCATTGTGATGGAAATTTTCCCAAAATGTTTGTTATCAATCTGATGTTGAAAGGCACTGGCTAACTCAGCCAAATCAAAAGAATCGCTTATGACAGGTTTGATTTTAGAATTTTCTAAATATTCAACCATAGCCTTTTGCGATTGATGATTTGCCATCGCAATTCCACTAGTTCTTACTTGCTTTAGGAAAATGCGCGGTAAAACCAATTCATTTGCTGCAGGCCCGCTCAATACTCCGATCAAGGCAATGTGCCCGCCAAGCTTTACCGCTCGAATGGATTCATTGAAAGTTTCTCCCCCACCAACTTCAACTACATGATCGACTCCTTCGTTATTTGTGAGCTCCAAAACTTTTTCTCCCCATTTAGGATGTTCTTTGTAGTTAATGATTTCATCTGCTCCAAGAGCTTTTAATTTTTCAGCTTTTTCCTCAGATGAAGTTGTGGCTATAACTTTAGCACCCATTTCTTTAGCAAACTGTAGAGCAATAATTGAAACTCCTCCGGTTCCTTGAACCAATACCGATTCTCCAGATTGCAACCTGCCTTCATCTACAAGAGCTCGCCATGCAGTTAATCCTGCACAGGGGAGAGTGGCTGCTTCTTGCAAAGACCATTTTGAAGGCATTTTTGTTACTGCCGTTTCTTGGATGGCAATATACTCAGTAGCATAGCCATCCTGATTATCTCCAATAAAACTCAGTAACTCATAACGTGGCGGTCCATCAATCCAATTCGGAAAACAAGCACTCATGACTTTATCTCCAACTTGCCAACTTTTAACTGCTGCTCCAGTTTCAACTATCTCACCTGCAGCATCACCAAGCAAAACACGTCCATCATCGGTAGGAATCAATCCCAAAGCACACATCAAGTCATGGTAGTTAAGACTACTCGCATTAACTTTGATCAAAATTTCATTATCTTTAGGTTTTGGAATATCCACTTCATTAAGTTTAAATTTTTCCAACCCCCCAGGTTTTGCCAGTTGCATTTGTCTCATAATCTATTCCTTGTAAGTAAGATTTTTATTAGAACAAAAAAGTCCTTTATTTAGAATGAAAACTAAGGATTTAAAAAGAATAAAAAAATATCTTTTTATAACTTTTGTGAAATTAGTTATAATTTTTTGTGAAATTTAGGCGAAATCTACCACTTATATCTAGCAAAAAAGCCAATAACTACTATACTTTGCGCGATTTTGATCGATTGGTAATATTTGAATCAGCAAAATTTCAATTTAGGTGCAAAAATCATCAGTTTCGTTAAATTTTCACCTAATTTACCCTTTTTTTGTAGATGTATAATGCTTTCGATTTTAAAGGGAACTTATTTAAGAAAATTTCTTTTTTAAATGAACTTTTAGAAAATTATCTTCTCTAGTAAGTATCTTAATTAACCATCAGCTTAAAGGAGTTAGCGATGATCAATAGAGTGGTAGCAGGAACTTTAGGATTTTGTTTTTGCCTCTCTTTTATACTTTATTTAGGAGTGATAGGAATTAACTTTTTCTAATCCTATAAAGCAATAAATTTATAAAGTTCTCCCCCCCTAATCCCCTTGCTTCGGCGAGGGGATTTCTTTTTGAGAAATAATAACTTAGAGTGTGGTATGACTAAACAATGTGAAGAGTGCCTTAAAGATTTGCCTTTTAGCTATTTCACAAAACAAAGAGGCGGGTTAATGGGTCTAAGGAGGGCTTGCAGGTCTTGCGAGAAAAAAAATTTCAGTTAAATTGCCTTTTTTTCTTCACAAGAAACTTTTTCTCAATCTCAATTATTTTTATCCTGTCTTCGTGTGGAGGAGGTGGCAGTGGAAATACACCTGACCCTCCAGCTGTTCAGCCCTTTGTATGGGAAGTTGTTTCTCCAGAGTCGCAAGGCTTAGACAGCGCCAAAGTTCAAGCTGCTATAAATTTTGCTATGGAAGATGGCAAATTTACTCAAGCAGCAATTATTATAAAAAATGGCAAGATAGTAGGTGAACAATATAGAGGAATTAGTTCTGCTGAAAAAACCTTGATCATTGACGATGCTGAAACCAATTGGACTGCAGAAAATCTTGATTTAGCTTATGCAACAAAAGATACAAATAGTCTTGCAACCAGTTGGTCGGTGGCCAAATCCTATACAAGCATTCTCTTTGGTATTGCTCAAGGTATGGGCTATTTTCCAAATGGACTGGAAACAACTGCTGCAACTTATCTAACTGAGTGGTCAGGAGATGAAAGAAATACTATTACTCTTAAGAAACTTTTAGATATGCGTTCTGGGTTGGAACCTGCCTGTTACAACAGCTTAAGCTCGTCATGGCAAGTTTGTACAGCACTAACGATAGCAAACGGCGGAGGTCTAACAAACACAACCAATCAATTGACTGGATGCATCAATAGAAACCTGGCAGCTACTGGTCAAACTCACGATTGGTATCGTCCTGGAGGGCAAACAGGAATTTCTTATCAGTCGGGCTATTTTCTTTATCAAAATTGTGACTCGATGGTCTTGGGTGAAATTTTTTACCGTGCGGTAGGTCAAGATATCAAAACTTTTGCGGATACCTATTTGTTTTCAAAATTAAATATTTTAGCAGATTGGTGGAGAGATTATTCAACCGGCGGTCAAGCCAATGGTAATTATCTATCTTATTGCTGTCTTGATATGACCGCTCGTGATTTTGCAAAAGTTGCTCTACTTTTGGTAAATAATGGTGTTTGGCAAGGAGAGCAAATCATCCCTCAAAGTTATGTGCAAGCTATTAAAAATATCACAACAACGTCTGTAGTTACTGAGCAATTTGGAGGTGTACAAAGTTATGGTCTTAAGTTTTGGTCTATTTATGGAGCCAGCAACTGTGGACCTCAAAATGATCAAAAGTGTGTGCCTGATAATACCGTTATCTCCCCCGTGGGCTATGATGGACAATACATGTTGATGGATTTTACCAATAACTTGATCATGATTAGGTTTAGTTTGTATTCCGCATTACAACAAGTTTCTAACGATAAAAAAATGATTGTTGCCTACCCCGAACCTTCAAATTTTATTATGACTTTGCCTATTTCAGTTACAAATCCCAATCCAGTTTTGCGTTTCTTTCCAGTAGCAGAGTATTGGTATACCTTAAACAATTAAGAAGAGCAGGAAATTTCTAATTTTTTCCCCCATTCTGGAGGTGCTTTGGCTAAATTTTCATATTCTGAATTTTCATCAAATGGTTTTTTTAGCAGTTCCAAAAGAGTATTAAATTTTTCATAATCAAAATTTTCTGCATCTTGAATGGCTTCTTGAGCAAGATAATTTCTTAATATGAATTTTGGATTAATTAATTCCATAGCTTTCTTTCTATCTGCAGAAGGCGTTTTCTCCATCTTTAAACGTTCTTCGTATTTTTCAAGCCACTTTTTACCCAATTCATCTTTGAACAATAGTCGATTCTCTTTAGATAAAGCTCTAAAAGTATTTGTGTAATCTTTTTTGTTTCTTTCCATCCAAGAGAGCAAATCTTCAACCAATTTAAGATCGTCATGATGAGTCTCATTCAAACCTAATTTTTTTCTAAAGATAAAAGTCAGCTCATCGTAAAAGATTTTTTCATATGAATTGATGATCTCTTTGGTGCGTTCAATTTCAATATGATCTTTTAAGGCTGCAGCCAAAGCATGGCAGTTCCAAAGACCAATCGAGGGCTGGTTATTAAATGCATAACGACCGCTATGATCCGAGTGATTGCAAATGAATCCAGGATTGTAATCATCAAGGAATCCAAAAGGTCCAAAATCAAAAGTCTCACCTAAGATAGACATGTTATCGGTGTTCATTACGCCATGAGCAAAACCAAAACACTGCCATTTGGCAATGAGCCTCGCAGTTGAATGAACAATTTTTTCAAATAAATCGGAATAGCCATCTTTTGACTCATTAAGTTCAGGAAAATAAATGTTAATTACATGATCTAGCAAAATTGGAATGAATTCTGATTTTTTGTTGTGCATAAGGTATTCAAAATGCCCAAAGCGAATGTGAGTTTTTGCAACTCTTACCATCATTGCGCCAAATTCAGTTGTTTCTCTGAAGACAGGCTCATCGCTTCCAATCATAATCAACGATCGGGAACTTGGAATGCCAAGATGGTGCATGGCTTCGCCACATAAATATTCTCTAATGGTTGATCGCAATACTGCTCGGCCATCGCCAAATCTTGAATAAGGCGTTTTGCCAGCTCCTTTTATATGTAAATCCATCAAGCCATCCCTAGTTTGCAATTGACCCAACAAAATACCTCTACCATCGCCAAGTTGAGGAACCCAAGAACCAAATTGATGTCCAGCATATACCATAGACAGAGGCGCACTCTGCTTGAAAGGTTTATTACCATTTACGTATGGCACAAAATCTTCGGGATCAAGATTATTTGGAAAGCCTAAGATTTCTGCTAGGTCTTTATTGAAGTGAATCAACTTTGGATTATCAAAGGGTGTCCAAGATTGCTTATGAAAAAAAACTTCAGGTAAATCAGAGAATTTATTTGAAAATTTTAAACTGTCTAGTTCCTGCATATCTTGTAATTATATAGGTTAGAATTTGTCTAATGCTTAAAGATGAGAAACTAAATTTAGATTTATATCAAAACCTTAATTCTAATCAGGCTCCAGAGGATTTTCACCACGTGGCTTTTAAAACCATTAATTATGAAGCCATGGTTGATTTTTATACCAAGCTTTTTGGTTGCGAGCCCTTATATAAAAGTGAAGAGTTAACTTTCTTAGCTTTTGATGAGGAGCATCATCGAGTTGCAATTGCTAACACCTCAGGTATTTTTAAAAATCTTGGATTCATTCCGAAGTCCATCATGCGAATTAAAAATTGGATGAATCGAGCATTACCTTCGATTGTTGGCTTGGACCATATTTCTTACAAATTAAATCCAATAGAAAAGTGGTTCGAGTTTTACCACAAAGCTAAAGATGAAGGATTGGAGCCTTATTGGACAATCAATCACGGCTGGATTACCGGCATGTATTACAAAGATCCCGATGGTAATTTAGTAGAAATATTTTTTGAACATTGGCGTAACCAAGAAGAATTCAAAACCAATATTTCTCCAGATTTTTCCGATGAACCTATTGGAACCAACATGGATATCGATGTGCTCTATGACATGTTTAAAAAAGGCGCATCCTTTGAAGAGCTTATTCAAAAAGGCAATACCGTTCCGGATGGCAAGAAACCAGTTGCCGGCATGGAAGCCGTGATGAATATGCGCAAAAAATTTAAATAATTCAATTCCTACAAATTAATCTTTTTTCTTTTGAAGTTTCAACTATGATGAATCTTTAAATATTCTTAGGAGAAAACATGAAAAAAATAATGATTATTTTAATGGCGTCTTTGATGTCATTTGGTCTCTTTGGGTTAAAGGTAAGTGCTGATGAGAAATTTACTTTGTCAGGAAAAGTCACTTCCATCTCTTTGACTGACCAAGGCGGGGTGATCAATGTATCCAGTAAAGCTGGAAGATATGGCAAGGTCTTTTTAACTTACAATCTAAAGTTGGATAACCCAAATTACACATCGCAAGGTTCCTTTATTGGTCGAGGCGTTGGTATTAACGATGACGGTAATCGAAATTCAGGTTCTCGTCAGGGAGTTTGGAAAAGAGAAGGCAATATCATTACCTTTCATTCTTTAGATGATGTTACGGATGGCAATCGTAATTTCTGTATTTCAAAGTTGAATCTTACTGATGAAACTTTGGAGATGACTTTTTATCCATTTTAATTTTTTTGAGGGAAAGTTCGCTTTCCCTCTTAAAAAATCTTTTTGAAATCGTCACAAATTCTTTTTAAAGCATAGTCGACTCCATCGACTAACATCATGTTTACAAAGCCATGAATGTAGCTGTCATGGGTTCGATGATAAATTTCTACATTGGCTTGTCTCAAAGCTTGTGCGTATTGATCACCCTCATCTCTAAGAGGGTCAAACCCTGCAGTCACCACTACAGCCGGCGGGTGATCTGAAAGATCATCTGCTAACAAAGGAGAGACCAAAGGTTCTTGTGTTAATTCATCCTTTTCGAGGTATTGGTCGCGAAAGAATTCCATTGAAGCTTTAGTTAAGAAGAAGCCTTCAGCCATTTCATCCATGGAAGGATGTTTTAAAGTCAGGTCAGTAACTGGATAAATGAGTAATTGTGCTTTTGGCATTGAGAGTTCTTCTTGTTGGCGCTTTACGCATAAAGCAGCAGCTAAATTCCCACCTGCACTATCGCCGCCAACCGATACTCGATTTGGATTGATGCCCAAATCTAAAGCGTTGTTTTTAACCCAGTTGAAGGCAGCCTCACAATCGGCTAAAGGAACGGGGAAGGGATGCTCTGGTGCTAAACGATAATCCACTGAGAAAATTTTTGCTTTGAGTTCTTTTGCTAAAAATCCGGTAAAAGCTTCATGCGACTCAATACTGCCAATAACCCAACCACCACCATGGAAGTAAACCACTGCCGGATAGATATTCCCAATGGATTCTGGCGAGTACTCTCTAACTTTTATCTCTGTGCCATTTGATTTAATGATGTGATCGGTGGTTTTGACCCCCGAAGGCAATGGCAAAGAAATTAAACCTCGACTTTCTTCAAACTCTTTACGTAATTCTGCGGCAGGCTTGGTAGTATCCAGTTTGGCACCAGTATCTTCCATAACTTTTAATAAGTATTGAAAGCCTGGATCCAGCTTTCGATAGCCTTTTTCAATTTGTTCTTTACCCGACCATCTGATCAGAATGCTTGCGGGTAATTTGAATAACAGTCTAACTAGAAAAGCACGCATTAGAATAGTTTAATTCATTTTTGTTTGCGCCACATCCAAGGCGCAATTGGATCTTTGGCTCTCCACAAGCCCAAATTTTCAGCTTTTGCCTGATCTTGATATTGATATAAAGATGAATCTTTAACATATCTATCATAAACCCAGGCAAATCCAGATTTAATCATTAACGCATTCGCACTTTCTCCATTAGCATATATTTCTCCAAGAGTTCTGCCATAGCGATCTTCTCCTTTAGAAATAAGTGTCACGTCTTTTTCATAAAGCAGTCTATTTAAAAAGTTTTTCGATTGCTTACCAAAGGGCTGATTCATTTCTGGTGCATCAATTTCTGCCAAACGAATTTTTATTTCTTTCCCTTTGGCTTCCGCTTGAATGGTATCACCATCGACCACTCGAATATTCTCCAAAGGAGTGTAAGCATTTAATAAACCTACTGCGATGCAAAATGCAAGCAGATAAAAAGTATTTAAAACTTTAGTCACTTGGAACGAGTTTGTTCTTATAAAGCCTGGTCGCTACCAAAAGATCGCTGTTGTATTCGTGAATGGATAAAATTTTCCCATTTTTGAATTTATAAACGAACACATATTTATTATCGTATTCGCCATTGATACCTTCAGCATCACCTTCCATGATGACAGCAACCCCATTGTCATCGGCAATCATATCTGTCGTCGTTAAAGTAATTCCAGTTGGAAGTAATTTACCGACCACTTCAGGCAACCAGTAATCAAAGTAGGCATCTCGGTCGTAAGGAATGTTTGATATTTCAGTATTTCCCATAAAGACAAATTTAAAATCAGGATGCGTGAGTTCCTGCGCATCCAAAGGATTTGCCGATAGCGCTAGGTCTAGAAAATCGCCTGCCATTTTTTTATTGGCATCCACATTACTGCTGCAGGCAGTAAACACAAATACCAAAGCGGAAAGATAAATAAATTGTTTCATTGAAAGTCTCCTTACGAATTTACTAATGTTATATTGATTGCCTTTGTAGCATCTTCATTTCTTTTTTTGTAGGTCTTGATGTTAAAAGATACTTTAGAGTTCATTTCCAATTCCATTGGGTTTCCTTTTACGTCGTCAAAATGAAAAAAAATACGATCAGTTTTCTCAGTTTTCTTTATAAAACCATAACTTTTAATAGCTGAAATAGATTCTATATTTGAAATTACAACATCTTCTTGGTCAGTGACAAATCGCTTCCTTATAGGCAAATTTATTTCTTTTTTTAAGTCTAGATCAGGATATGAACTTTTTAGTTTAGTTAAGACTGCTTGATGCTCAACATTATCCAAAATATATTTATTTTCTTTAAACAAAGTATTTATTCCCAGTGGAATCTTTTCACCATCCTTGTCATAAACTATTCCACAAAAGTGTATGTAGCTCATCACGAGGCTAACTAAATTTTTCTCATTTGTTTCATCAATATAGTTAACATTAATTCTTTTGCTTAATGATGCAAAGGCATTCTCGGCGAAAAATAATTTATCTTGAAGATTTTCAATCTGGTTGAATTCAAAATAACTATGCTTCAACATTAAGTGAAAGATTAAAGGTAAATACCTGCTTCTGTTCGAGCTAATTTCACTCTCTTCCATTTCAGATAGTATTTTATTAGCTTCCTCATTCTTTGCTATATCATGTAGGGTTGAAGCCAGCTGAATTTTTGCTTTTGGCTCATCAACTAAAGAATTTAATTCTTGAGCAAATTTCCATGCTTCTTCATAATTTTTGTCTCTTTGATAAGCCACCGAGATGTTATAGAGAACCTGAGCCTTTCCTTTTTCTGTTGTTGCTCTGTCGTATGCTCTAAAAAATAATTCTATTACATCGGTAAATTGACTAGGATTCGCATTGGCAAGCATTAATCCCCAAGCTCTATATAAAGCAGGAGATTGAGCACCACTGTCCTCCAACTTTTGGTAATTCTTTACTAACTCTAATGCTTTTTCTTCCCTGTATTGATTGAGCCAATTAACCCAATCTTCTTTTTCTAGGGTTTCTTTTTGCACGGCCAATCCATCTTTATCTTGGCCATTTCTATAATGTTTCCATAGCTTATCAATTTTTCTTATTTCTCTTGCAACTGCTCGTTCTTCTATGGATGATTCGTCATTTAATATAAAATAATAATTATCAAAGATATCTGATCCATACAGATTTAAATTAGGAAGATTTCTTAAGTCACTAACCTGCTTTGCAATAGAAGCAGATATAGAGTCTGAAATATCACGGAACATATCACGTTGATTAAAACGAACAAAATTCTTTGCCAAATCATTAATTTTTGTTAATTGTTGATTATTGCTATATTCATCATCAATAAAACATGAAGCAGCTAAATTTAATCTTGCTTCGTTTAAGACGTCTTGATCCCAAAGAACATCACTGGTTTCTTCAAAACATTTTGCTAAGTGAAGAATTTCAAATTGGGAGGCTGGCCTATTTATTTGTCTCAGAATAAATAGCAATTCCTTAGCTCTCTCAGACAATGTTTCAAAAACATTTTTAAAACAAAAATTGTTAACATCGTTTTTGTTTGTGCTCGACAAAAAAGTCTCTGCGCTAACACCTTGATTTAATGCAAAAGCAAACAATTTTATAGATAGAGGCGAATAGTTTAATTCCAATCCCCATTTTTCTAAAATCTCATCTCCTGCCCTTAAAACATTTACATTATTAGTTTGCTTTGCAATGTTCCTCAAAAAAACTTTGGTTTCTTGAAGAGAAAAAGGAGTTATTCGAATAGGCTTTTCCAATTGTCCTAACCTAGTTCTCGATGTAATTATGAGTTGTCCAAAAGTCCTCAAATAACCTATATGTTCTAAGGTCTTTTTTCTATCTTTTACCAATTCTGTTTCTAAATTATCTATTACAAAAAGAATTTTTGATCCTTTTTGACCAGTCTCTTCTTTTAAGGCTTCTAAAGTGTAGTCATATTGATCTTCTATTTCTTTTGGAATGTTCTCTAAGAGATCAAAATCAATAGACTTTAATCCTTCAAAAGTAAATTCTTCTTGTTTAGAGGAGTGCCAGTATATTACTTCATAAACATCTTCCAAAACCTCAGAATTTGAAATCTGTTCAATGATTTTTCTAGCTAAGGCCGTTTTCCCCAGGCCTCCTTCACCATAAATTGTTATTATAGGCGTGTTGAGTTCCAACTCCTGAATCACATTTTGAATTATCTCTTGTCTGCCTACAAATCCTGTATCAAAATAATTTGGCTTTGGTGCATTATTAATTAGAAAGGTGTTTTCTTTAAACTCAGGTCCAATATGATTTAAAATCGTTTTTATATCAGGATCTGAATCAATAAAAGAAAATGCTTCTATTGTTTGGGGAAAAATTTTTTTATGCTCTCCAAGAATATGTTTCGAAAAGTCTAAAAGATTTATAAATTCCTCAGAATTTACTTCTTTCAAAAATTGGCCATCTGTATGAGAAACTTTTGTCCTTAAACCATATAAAAGCTTGGTTTGGTTAATTGTTTTAAAAACATCCCGCTCACTTTTTTTTAGCATGGATGATAATTGAAGAATTCCCCGAACTTTTGAAGGCAAAGATAGAAAAGATATAAATGACTGAATTCCAGCAAGTGATTGAGGATCAAGGTCTTTAACTTTGGGATCACTATTATAAAAAATCAAAGTCCTTGCTTCCGCTTCTGCATCGTTGAGGAAGGAAGTCTTATTTATTCGCTGTTCTTGAGTTAATTCTCGTAAATATTGTGTAAGATCATTTTCTATTGCTTGGACAAGAAAATATGTTTTTAACTGCAAAGGACTTTTTGTAAGATCTTTCTTCATTACTCTTAATTTATATCAAAACTTCAGACTAAATTCCTTATAATTTTGTCAACTGTTAATCAAATAAATGAAAAGGAAAAATATAATTATTTGCGATATTGATGGCACAGTTGCAAATAATCTTCATAGGCAGCACTTTTTAACAAAAAAGAAGGATTGGCATAACTTTTTTAATCACTTAGACAAAGATCAACCCATACTTAAAATTATAGAAAAGATAAATAAGCTTGATGGAGATGGTTTTGAAATCATTTTCATTACAGGCAGACCTGAAAAATATAGACTTTCTACTACAGCATGGCTGGAGAAATTTTTTCAATTTGATATAAAAATATTAATGAGGGCAGATAAGGATAGAAGAAATAAAGTTGACATTAAAAAAGAACTTTTCAAAAAGAATTTTAAAAGCTCAAAAGTCTACATGGTATTTGAAAACGACGATGAACTTTGTGCACTTTGGCAAAGTCTTGGATTAAAAGTTTTTAAAGTAAACGAAAGTGATTTTGATTAGCTTAATTTTTGATTTATATCTTTTTCAAAATTTTTAGAAAGTAAATTCAACGCAATATCAAACATATCCTCAGTTTTAGGTTTTTCTCCTCTTTTAGTATAAGAATTTATTATGTCTTTGATCTCTTCAAATTGATCATCGCGAAGATGGCTTAGAAGTTTGAGGTATTGTATTAAATGTTTTTTCATAATTTTAAAGGTTTCAGTGAACTTTGTAAGAGGTTATGTCTTCAATGGAATCAATGGGCTCTTTGTCTCGAATCCAGTTTTCAAAATCTTTGATTTTACCACCTTGCTGCATATGAAATTCTTCGTTGGAAAATAAGTGTCCATCCACTTCCCAAAGCCATATTTTGTTCTCTCGATCGTAATAAATATCTTCTTCTGAGATTTCTTCGTAAGGATTATAGGACTTTTTGGATTTCTTTAATAAATCGAGCAGGTCATCGCCAAACCAAAAGAGCCAAAATACCAAGCCAAAAACCAACATTTGCGCTTCGTTAAAAAACATAATTTATAAATCAAAAATTATTTTAGGTTTCAATTGCTCCTCATCTGATTTGTTAATTCTATTTAAAGGAATTTTTTCTACTTTCTCCTCATTTTTCACTTTTGACCTCTTTTTTGATTTCACAAGACCTCCTCTATTTCCGGAATACAATATTCTTGACCTTCTGAAAAGAAGTCTCTCAAAGGCCCCCAAGCGTAGTATGAGTCTATAGGCACATATAAAAGCTCCGTCCAGACACGGCAGAAATTTCGGGGATCCTTTTCCAAAAGTCCATGAGTGATGTTTGAATTTATCTCTCGATTGAATCTTGATGCCCACCACCAGCCATCGGTAATTAAAAATACAGAAAATTCTTGGTCTATTTGATGATACTGAGCAATTTCTTCGGGTCCTTCTTTAGAATTGAAGCTGATGAAATCGTTTTGAGTTTTGTTATCTATCCCTGTCTTACAACCAGAGTAGCTCAATAAAACGGATTCATCGTTATTAAGAACTTCAATGATGTCATGCTTATCACGAATGCGTTTCTGTGTGATTCCAAAAAAAGGACAGTCTTCATCGGCCATAATGCCTTGAAAAGAGGTATGCGCTGAAATTTGATGTTGATAAAGAGCCCAACTAGCGATCGTTATCGTATTATTTTTGGCATCGCTATAAAGCATGGTTGAGCCGTCCTCTTCCAAATAAATTAAATAGGACATGAATTCAGAAAAGTCCGGCCCAGGTTGGTCTTCGAAGACAGGAGAATTTAGATAGACTAAAGAGCTGCTAAAAGCCAAAACAACAATAATTTTAAGAATGTTGTTTGTGTCATTAAATAAATTTCCCATTACAGATTAGTCATTATTTAGAGAGGAAAGTTCTCAGAATAAACTCTAAGCACGACGTGATTTGTCGCGTCTGTGATTAAAAATGCATCTATGAATGAAAAGGACCAACCACTTTCTGAACTTTCTGAGGAAGAATATCAAGAAACTTTACGTGAAATTAGTGAACGATTGGGATTAAAAATGCTCCCTGAGGATCACCCCATTTATCAAGAACCACCAAAGATAATTCTAAATCCTTTTCCAAAAAATGATTCCAAGGAAGAGGAAGATGACGAACAGAATTCGGAATAACCGTTTTCTCCTATGGTTAAATTCCTCCCGGTCACAGACTGGGAGGTCCTAACTTTGGATTGGGTTTACGAACTTTGGAAGATTCTCAAAGAGCAGCG
This sequence comes from uncultured SAR86 cluster bacterium, assembly GCA_902595715.1. Taxonomy (GTDB): domain Bacteria; phylum Pseudomonadota; class Gammaproteobacteria; order Magnimaribacterales; family AG-339-G14; genus MEDG-81. Next base: position 42,907 of record CACJRI010000007.1, on the reverse strand, counting down.
AGAAAATGGAGTTGAAGACTCGATTAAAACTTGGAGCTTGAATAATAAGATGATTGTTATGGAAGATCAGGAGTATGCACGAATCTTGGAAACTTGGCATAAGAAAAACCTTTGGTATGGCGTAGATTACGAGATGACAGAAGCAGCTATAAGTTACCATAACAATATATTGAGCAGCTATTTGATAGGTTTTGATGAAAAATGCCCTGAGTACCTTGAGATGATAGACGCTTTTATGAAAGGTACTTTTTTTGACTTTTTTTACACTAAAGAATTTGCCTATTGGATTAAAAACGAAGATCCTGAGGAGCCTTATTACGAGAAAGATACTTTGTATTTCAAGAGACAAGGTAAATACGGAATCATAACTTCTGAACACTACCAATTATCTATGGGCGGAACTATCGAAGCTCTTGAGGAATGGCATAGAGTAAAAGATAAGGAAATTCATTTGATCAGATATCGCCCCATTCATAACTCTGGTGATTTCCCGCCTTTAAAGAATTTTGTAGAAAATCCTAGACATTAACTATTAATAGTAAAATTAACTTTACATAGTAATTAGATTTTTTTAACGACAGATTATGACGCTAATTTGCGTAATTATAAGCAATGAAAAAAAGAAGGTGTGACGATAATAAATCAGTAAGAGAGGTAAAAAAGGCCCTGCCTCTCTTAAGAGAAAAATTTCCGCATGCTGAAATTCGCTTAGTTTTCAAAGAGGGTAGAAGACATGGAAGTCATTGTTTTAATTTAGTTTTAGATACTTTGATGGCAAAAAGAAAAATTACAGTTATCAAAACAAATAAAGCATATAATTCTAATCTCGGCGTAATTAGAAAGGCTGAGAGATTCCTCGATAAAAGCTTGATTTGGGAAATAGGGTATCATTTACACGCTGAGAGTATTTAAACAATTTATCAAAATGATCGATCTTTCTAGAAGACATTTCTTAAAACAGACTTTTAAGTTTTCTGTTGCAAGCACAGCTGCCATTGCAACTTTTCCTATGGTTAATCTCTATCAGGAAAAAGTTAGACCGGTGTTAGCTAAAGAATTTCCAGAAGCTACTTTTTCTTCAGATTTATCTTTTCTTCAATCTATAACGCCTCACTTGATAATTGGATCATCAATTATGTCTTTTATCATGATGTATGCTGATCAATTGGAAATTTTCGTAATCCTATTAATTGCTACAATGTCTTTATTAGTTATTGGCATCCCAGTAATCGAATCTGTTTTATCTATTTTTATTTAGTTTTTAAGATTTTCTTGAAGTGTTTGCCAATCTCATAGGCAAGTTTCACGGAATGGCATTTCCAATCTGGGTATATTTAGGAACTTCTCTTTCGTAGTTTTTTTTCAAAGGATTTCCTTCTCTTCGAATTCCTCCGGCAGTTCTTTTTCTGAGAATTGATACCAATCTGGAAAAATTTGCAGCCTAGCCCATTCTCTAACTGTCAACGATCTAGGCTGAGAAAAATGGACATAATCATCGGGCAGGGAAGTGACTGTTATGTTTGGCATTTTGATTTTATTAGCTATTTTTCTTCATTATTAAAGGGATCGGGATTATAGGGATTAGGATCTATGTGTTCCCACCATTTCTTAATTATTGAAATCTTAGGATAAGGAATGGAGAACCCTACTATGCCTTTTTGGTCGAAATAAACTTGGATGTTTGCATTTTTTTCGACACGTTTTAATACAGTCCCTTTGCCAAATCCATCGACAGAAATCTTATCTCCTGTCTCTATGTTTGGTATGCGAACATGAGAATAATCTATGTTTGTTTCATTAATAGTTTCTTCGACTTCAATATTGTTATCTGCATAGACTGTATCTTGGATTTTTGCTTTAGTGCTTTCTTGTTTAAAAATGAAGTATTCAAATCTATTAAATTTTGGTAGGTTTATACCTGATTCAGAATACGCGCTCATAACGAATGACGGAATTTCAGAATAATTTTGAGCTAATTGAGCTATGGGCCCTGAGTTAAATAATAGTTCTAACTTAGATGTTTCCTCGAATAAACCAAAAAAATCTTTTGGGGTAGAATAATGACTTCTTTCTAAGAGAACTAATTTTCCTCCTTGATTTAAAAAGTCGCTCATCTGTTCTATGAAATTTGTTAGCTTTTCTGGACCTATTAAATCTCTAAATTCTGTTAAGCAAAATTGAAAAATCATAAAATCCTGTTTCTCAGAAAAATTTGGAGTATCGGACTTAATATTAAATTTCTTTTCCTCAAAAATAATTCTTAACTTTTCAAATCCGTTTATTCCTCTTAAATCCAGTTCTAATTCTTTCTCAAAATCTCGTAAGAGTTTTTTCGTATGGATTCTTCCAATATTCCAATCATCTTTATCAAAAATAGAAAAGTGCAACTCACATTCAGATAACTTATATTCAAAATTCCACAGGCCAGATCTCAACTTTGCACATATCATTTTTGTAATAGCATAAGCTTCAGGGGCAGACCCGCCACCAAATATAGAAATATTGATTTTAATTTTTTGTTTATCTAAGCCTGTTGCATTCTTTAAATTTACGAAACAGTCATCTAGCACGTCTATATTGTGTTCATAGCTCTCTTCGCCATTTATGTATGACAGTGTATTGGCGTATAAGGGGTAATATCTGAATAAATAAGCTAACTGAAAGTATTTATCTTCATATGAAATATCTTCCATCGATCCAGAACGATAAGAATTCCAAACCCGTCGGTCATAGTTTAATATCAGCTCTCTGACCTGAGATTTGAGCTCATCTGTATGATTGATTTCCTCAATGCTAGCAAAAGAAGATAATAGATTTACCCAATGATCAGACCAATCAGGATAATCAGGAAAATCTTCAAAATTAATCAACTCTTCTAAACGTAAGGTTAATCCTAGGACTGTCTATAACTTTTCTTGGTACCTCATGTTCCCAAAATCTTTGTAAGGGGGCACGCATAATTAAAAGACTGCCAGGTTCAAGCAATATCTTATGTACGGTATCTTTTTGTTTATCGTAATTTTTTTTTCTGAGCTTAAATTCTCTGGCTGCTCCTAAAGAAATAGACGCAATCACTTCGCAGCTTTCCAACTCTGGCTCATCGTCAGCATGCCACCCAACTTTGTCGTTTCCATTTTTATACCTGTTTATCAAAAGAGAATTAAACGAGTAAGCGCACTTATCCTCAGCCTTTTTTCTAAGTTCTTTCAAGGCATCAGTCATGGGATAAGGCTGATTTCTTATTCCAGAATAGACATAAGATTTTTCACCAAACCATGCTGTATCTCTAGGTATTCGAAACTCCTTTCCATAATATTTCATCTTTGGTCTTTTCCAGAGAGTTTCTGTATTTATTTTTTTAAAAAATTCATCTGCTTCCGATAAGGTTAAAAAGTCATCTATATACTCGACTTCGCCTAAACTGCCTTCAATAATTTTTTTAGGACCTTGATCAAATAAATCTTTCATAACTCCTTAACTTCTTCTTGGGGATTCAACTTGCTCTTTAATAAATAAAATTCATGATATTTTGTCAAAAAACTCTTTCTGCTTCCTTGGTTTCATTGAAGAGTTCTTTAGCTATAGCGTCATTCCATTCGCGAAAGTCAAGATATTAATTAACTCCAGGATAATATACCAGAACATAGCTGTTGCAAGAGGGGCAGCTTAAATTTGTTACCATTGAATATTCTTCGTCCTGGTTTTCTTCAAGATGGTGATCTCCGCCCCAAATTAATTCACTTTTACAATGCTAACAATTCATAATTCTCTTAAGTTTGGTTATTGGTTTTCATCTGCTTCGTCCAGACTGTCAGCGCCTCGATCAAGAGTTCTGCCCAACACGTTTACTCTGGTTTGCAGACTGTTGACATCTTTCAAAGCGCCTTCCAATTTCTTAAGCACCTTTTCAGTACTGGAATCAAAGCTTTTGAATTCTTTTTGAATGTTTCTAACCACTGTGGCAACTTTCTCTGCGGTCTGGTTGAGTTTTAGATAATGATGACCCACCCGGATGGTATCCAAGAAAGCAGCCAAAGTATTGGGTCCTTGAATCAAGATCTTCTTATCGGTCAAACACTCTTGACGCAAATCTTCAATTTTATCAACCAGATCGATGAGCTTTTCTGAGGCGATATACAAAACGGCGTAATTGGTGGTTGAATTTTGCAAAATGTATTTTTCTGAGATGTCTTCGGCATCTCTCAAGATGGCAGTGCGTAAATCACGCAAAACAGTTTGCCGATCGGTATCTGTTCCCGCTTCTTGATAGGAACGGTATTGGCCGGAATAAAATTTTGAATCAATGGGCACTAAAATTTCTTCAGCTGTGACGACAGCACAATCCACACGATCTGCTGTTTGGGGATTGATCTGATGCTGAAAGTGATAGCTGCCATCGGGCATGATATCTTGCACCACCGATTCCAAATTCCACTCTGCCAATCTTCCGGTAGTAACATTGCCACCCAAAAATCTATTCAACTCATTTATTGGAGTGGTAACTGAAGTCAGATCCTGGCCAATCTTATTGATATCTTCAGAGAAAGCTTTGAACTTCTCATCCAATATCGAATTTTGATTTTCACCTTGAAGATTTTGGTCACGTAATTTTAAGAAAATGTAGATGACCAGACCCAAGGTACCTAAAGAAATTAATAAGACTAAAATATTTAAACTCATTGATACATTGACCTCATTTTTTTGGTTAAGGAAATAAATTTATTTCTCAATTTTTTTGGTTTCAAAACTTCGACATCACTGCCAAAACTCATCAACCATTGCTCAAACTGCAGGGTATCGGGCACCCTCGCTTTGATGAGTAATTTATCATCTCCCAATTCACTAACTTTTTGCGAGCCATTTAAAGGTGTTTCCAGCAGATGAAAGGCCATGGTCTTATCAAAAACCGCCTCAAATGTGTATAGATCGTTGCTGTAGGCATAACTCAGATTGTTTTTGTGAATGAATTCATCGATATCAAAGCCTTTTGGCTCTTTGACGTCTGCTTCCAAAAGTTCTACTTTCTCAAATCTCTGCAAGGGGAGATATCTTGGGTTGATGGGATCTTCATCCATCATACAAATTAAGTAATGCATACTTCCTTTCAACACAATTCCCAATGGATGTATGTGGCGTTCGTCCGCTACTTTTTCACCGCGTTTTCTATAAAGTGCTTGAATCTGTATACCTTCATAAACAGCTCTATAAATTTTTTGTCGCACATCTAAATTAACTTTAGGGTCTTTAAATCTCATATTTTCTGATACAACCTTGACTCGTTTACGCCATCTAGCCAATTTGGTTTTTTCACTACCAACTAGGACCTTTTCAGCTCGAGCAAAAAAACCTTCCATTCTTTTAAAATTTGCTTTTGGCATCAAAGGTTCTAAATACTGAGCAGCTAAGGAAAAGGTGAGGGCTTGAATGGGATCCATCGCAGGCGACTCGTAACCTTGAGCATCTTTTTCCCAGCTCCAACCAAAAGGCTGTGAACGTTCATCACTAACGATAGGCAAAATTCTAGATAATTCATGTAAGTCTCTTTGAATAGTTCTTAAGGTAGTTTCGTAACCCAAGTTTTCTAACTTATCTTTAATTTCGTTTGTAAATGTTTTCGCTGGATAGCGAGGAATTAGCTCTAGCATGCTTATCTGACGCAAAACTGTATCGCTCATTTTACTGCACCTCCGTACTATTAGATTTAACAAAATTACTTACCAACATTTGTAATGCCATATCAAACTGAACATCTTGCTTGACTCTTTTAGTGCCACCACAACTTAATGCTTTTAAGTTTTCTTGAAGTTCGTCCATCTGTTCATCAGATAACAAACTAACTACTTTTAAAAATTGTCTTGTTGCTTCCCTCATGCTTAAGAAAACCTCTCTTTGTCTTGTTGTGATTCTTCCCAAACTCTAAATACCTCTGGATCTCCTCCAGCACTGGTATGAATTTCCAGGCTCGTTAAAAGCTTTCCGCCTTCCACCAAAAAATAAACTCCCGTAAAACCTTCTTTTATAATTCGACCGTCCGTTAAAATTTCACTCAAGATTTGTTTGCTTTCTTTTTCACTCATATTAGCAAGTATAAATTACTGTAGCGACATAAACTGTCGCCTTTATGATGCATAATATTGTTAATGAAACCTTTAATAAAAATTTTTTCACAACTTATTGGACAACTGGATGAGAAAGAATATGATCATCTCTTTAAAGTTCTTGAAGATATTCAAGCAAATGGAAAAGCAACAAATGGTATTGATGATTTCAATCTGGCGGTTAAATTTTTAGAACATCCAGATTCTGTTTATCAAAAGCCTCATTAGAAAGGAAAAATTTATTTTGGATTCCAAAAAAGTAGGGCTGACAATTTTTGATATAGATGAGACTCTATTTCATACCAAAGCAAAAGTTCAAGTTTTCAAAGAAGATAAAATCGTCAGAATATTAGATAATCAAGAATACAATTCATATCGATTAAAACAAGGTGAAGTGTTTAACTACGGACAATTCAAGTCGGCAAAAATTTTTAAAGAGACTTCTACCCCTATAGCTAAAGTAATAAAAAGAGCAAAACGCATCATTCATTTTGCCACTCGCAAAGGATCAAAGGTCATTATAGTAACTGCTAGACAGGACATGGATGACAAAAAACTTTTCAAAGAAGCTTTTAAAGCACAAGGTATTGATATCGGAAGAGTGTATGTCGAGCGAGCTGGGAATATAGGCAAAGAAACAGCAAGCGAAAATAAAGTGATAATTTTTAAAAAATATTTAGATACAGGACGCTACGCAAGGATTAGACTGTTTGATGATGACAAAAATAACTTAAAAGCTTTTTTGTCCCTCAAAAAAGAGTATTCCAATGTTAATTTTACAGGTTATCAAGTTTATAAATCTGGAAACATAAAAAAACTCTGAATTACTCATGAATAAATGTTGGAGATTTTTATTTGCCTAATTGACAAAAGAAATATTCCGGCGCAACAAATGAGTACCCAACCTGGAATGGATATGCCTAATAGACTCCACATTACTTCGGCACAATTACCATCTCCAATGAACAATTGAATCAATGCATCAGATACAAAATTGTTATCCAGCAGATAATTCAAATCAGGCCCACAGGAAGGTACGCGATCTGGCGGCAAAGATTGCAGATACAAATGTCTAATAGCAGAAGCACCCCCAGCAGCGCTAAAAAAAGCGGTGAGTCCCAAATAAAATTTCTTAAATTTATTATGCAGGATACCAATCAATGCAGCTAAACCTGCTAAAGCAACGGCGATTCTCTGAACGATACACATGGGACAGGGCTCAAGCCCAAGTTGGTATTCCATGTAAAATGCAGTGGCAATTAAACCGATACAAGCAAGCAATATTAAAGTTAAAACAACACGCGTTTCTTGCAGCAAATTCATGGTATAAGTATAACGAAATTTAGGTAAAAAATTTTATGGTAAAACCAGAAAGCACAGCTGATACCGACCCCGTCATTCTCATCGATGGGTCTTCTTATGTGTATCGTGCTTATCATGCCTTACCGCCCTTAACGACTTCTTCCGGTCAGCCAACCGGCGCGGTAAGAGGGGTGACCACTATGGTGATGCGAATCTTAGAAGACCATCCAAATTCACCAATTGGCATGATCTTTGATGCCAAAGGCGATACTTTTCGCCACGATATGTATAAAGAATACAAAGCCAATCGACCGCCGATGCCAGATGATTTGCGCCCACAAATACAACCCATTTATGACATTGTTGAGGCTCTAGGCATTAAGATTTTTGTCGTCGATAACGTCGAGGCCGATGATGTGATTGGCACGCTTGCCAAGCAAGCTGAAGAAAAGGGTATTTCGACTGTGATTTCCACTGGAGATAAAGATTTGGCACAACTCGTAACTAAAAATATCAAGTTGGTGAATACCATGACCAATGAAGTTCTGGACCAAAAAGGTGTAGAGAAAAAGTTTGGCGTAACCCCAGAACAAATCATCGATTACTTGGCGCTTGTCGGGGATACTTCGGATAACATTCCAGGAGTAAATAAAGTAGGTCCTAAAACTGCTGTCAACTGGTTAAGCAAATATGGAACGGTTGAAACCATTATTGAAAAAGCTGAGGAAATTACTGGAAAGGTTGGTGAATATCTACGAGAGGGTATTGAGCAACTCAAACTCTCGCAACAATTAACCACCATTAAAAAAGATGTCACGTTGGATTTTGGGATTGAGGACCTTGCAGTAGGAGAAACCGATCAAGCTAAATTGCACAAGCTATTTACCGAACTGGAATTTAAGACTCTTTTAAAAACCGCAGAAACAAAAAAAACTTCAGCAACAGTCTCCAACGGCTCTGCTTCAAAAGACAATTACCGTGCCATTCTGAGTAAAAAAGAATTGGATGATCTCATTAAGGAATTGAAAAAAGCCAAAGTTTTGGCTTTTGATACCGAAACTGATTCCTTGGATTTTACTCAAGCCAATTTGGTGGGCTTATCAGTTGCAACAGACGAAGATAACGCATACTACATTCCGGTTGGTCATGATTACGAGGGTGCTCCCAAGCAACTCGATCGAGACGAGGTTTTAAAAAAACTCAAACCAATCATTGAAAAGACTCCTTTGATCGGCCAACACTTAAAATTTGATCGTAATGTTTTAGCAAATTACGACATCCATTTGAATTCTATTGAAAACGACACCATGTTGATGTCTTACGTCTATGATCCAACTGCGACCCGTCATAACTTGGATGCCATGGCGAGTCATTATTTAAACGTCAAAACCACAACTTTTGAAGATGTTGCTGGTAAGGGCGTCAAACAACTTACTTTCAATCAGATACCTTTGGAAAAAGCGAGTGACTATGCGGCAGAAGATGCGGATATCACTTTCCGTTGCTATTCCCATTTAAAACCAGCTTTAGCAAAGACACCTTCTTTGGAAAAACTTCTGCATGAAATTGAATTACCTTTGGTACCGGTGCTTTCTGACATGGAACAAGCCGGGACTTTAGTAAATGAAGAGGCTTTAAAAGTTCAATCCAATAATTTAGGACAACGTATCAGCGGGCTTGAAGAACAAGCTTATCGAGAAGCTGGTAAAGAATTCAACTTGGCTTCTACCAAAGATTTAAGAGCAATTTTCTTTGATGAGATGGAACTGCCAGTGGTGAAAAAAACTCCTGGCGGCCAACCTTCTACCGATGAGTCGGTTTTACAAGAATTAGCCAATCATTATGAGTTACCAAAAATTTTATTGGAACACCGCACTTTGGCAAAATTAAAAAGTACTTATACCGATAGTCTGCCGCAGCAAATATCAAAAAAAACGGGTCGCGTGCATACTTCTTTTCATCAAGCTGTGACTTCAACTGGGAGATTGTCTTCTGCCGATCCCAATTTACAAAACATCCCTATCAAAACTGATGAGGGTAGACTTATCAGAACGGCTTTTGTTGCGCCCAAGGGATATCAATTGCTAGCAGTTGATTATTCGCAAATTGAATTACGCATCATGGCGCATCTTTCTGAAGATAAAGGCCTGATTAAGGCTTTCGAAAATGGCGAAGACATTCATTCTGTTACGGCGGCAGAGGTCTTTGCCGAACCCGGTGCAGAGGTAACTGCAGAACAACGTCGTGGCGCAAAGGCAATCAACTTCGGTTTAATTTACGGTATGTCAGCCTTTGGTCTGAGCAAAGCTTTGAATATTTCTAGACCTTTAGCTGCTGATTATATTGATTCATATTTTCACAAATACCCTGGCGTTAAATTGTATATGGAGCGAACTAAGGAGCTTGCTAAAGAGAAAGGATATGTTGAAACCTTCTTTGGCAGAAGACTTTATTTACCTGGAATTCACAGCGGACGTAGTCGAATGGCTGCAGAAAGAGCAGCAATCAATGCGCCTATGCAAGGAACTGCTGCTGACATCATGAAAATTGCGATGATTGAAATTCATGAGTGGCTAGCTAAAGGTAAAGTTGATGCTCGGATGATCATGCAAGTTCACGATGAAGTGATTTTGGAAGTCAAAGATCAAGACGCTTCCAAAGTCGAACAAGAAGTTTCAAAAATCATGCAAAATGCAGCGAAATTGAGAGTACCTCTAGAAGTTGAAAGCGGCTTGGCTTCCAATTGGGGTGAAGCCCACTAGTTCAAGAACTTTTTCAAACATCCTTAGTCTAAAAAAGCGTTCTCCTAAAAAATAAGGAAATACATAATCCTTGTGGCCCGTCAGCATCTCTCTCCCCTGAAAACTGCTGACGGGTTTAAACTTCTAAAAGCAGTTTAATTTTATTTAACAAAGTTTCCAAACCTATTTTTTTTGTTGCAGAAAATACCAGTGAGTCGACAATGGCTGGATAATCAGCCATTTTTTTTGAGACAACTTTAAGAGTATTTTGGGTTTCTTTATTATTAAGTTTGTCAGCTTTGGTTAAAACTAAATGAATGGGTAAATTCAACGAATCGCAAAGACTTAAAAATTCCAGATCTTTATTTTGAAAAGGATGACGCATGTCCATGATCAAAATCAAATCGGTTAGGGCTGCTCTTTTTTCCAAATAACTCAAAATCAGTTGAGCCCAAGCATTTTGATCTTGCTTACTGGCTTTGGCGTAACCGAAGCCTGGTAGATCTACTATTTTTTTTGCTTCATCATTTGTTAATTGAAAAAAATTGATGGATTGGGTTCTTCCTGGTGTATTGGAAGTTTTGGCTAATTTTTTTTGATTAGCTAAAGCATTGATTAAAGTAGATTTTCCAGAATTTGATCTGCCGCAAAGAGCAATTTCATTACCCGAGTCAGAAGGGAAAAGTTTGCTTTCGGTTGCAGCACAAGCAAAGGTCAGAGGCAAAGGTTTTGACTTATAACTCATTCTTCTAAAATCAGGAAAAACAATATTCTATAGTATATAATTGCCAACCATTTAGCCCACTAATAAAGAATAAATGATAAAAAAATTATTACTTCTCTCGTTTTTGGTAAGTTCCTTTAGCGTTTATGCAGCTGCTGCTGGAGAAATGTCTGAAGCCAAACCAATGAAAAGAGGGGATGCTGAAAAAGGTTCTAAACTTGTCGGAACTTGCGTTGCTTGTCATGGCGTTGATGGAAATAGTGTTGTGGGCCAGTGGCCAACACTAGCTGGCCAAAGAGAAAGCTATCTTTTTGAGCAACTTGAGCACATTAGAGATGAAGAGCGAGTTATCGCGGTTATGAAAGGCCTTTTGAATAATTATTCCGACGATGATTTGAGAGACATGGCAGCTTTTTATGCAAGCCAAAAAACCAAAGTCGGCCAAGCTGATGAGACAAACTTAGAATTAGGTCAACAAATTTATCGAGCTGGAAACTTGGCTTCAGGTGTTCCGGCTTGTACTGGTTGTCATGGGCCTGCGGGCAAAGGCTTAGAGTCAGCGCAATATCCAATGCTTGGTGGTCAAAAGGCAGAGTACGTAGTCACAAGTTTGATTGCTTATCAAACCGGAGAGAGAGCTATCGATGAACATGGCAAAATCATGCAAGGAATAGCTTCAAGGCTTACCATCGAAGAGATTAGGGCGGTCGCCAATTATGTTTCAGGCCTTTACTAAAAAACTTTTACTAGTTTTCATTTTCTCAGTCAGTTCACTATTGATTGCCGAAGATTATCAGCCAGGCAAACACTATCAGATTCTATCTGAACCCATTGCTACCAGAGATTCAAAAAAAATCGAAGTAATTGAGTTCTTCTGGTTTGGCTGTGGACACTGTTACAGCCTAGAAAATCAACTCAATAGCTGGGAGAAGAAACTTCCTGCAGATATAGATTTTTGGCGCTCACCTATTACTTGGAATGAAATGGCTAAAACGCATGCCAAATTATTTTATGCTGCAGAATTTTTCAAAAAGCCTGAAATCATTTCAAATACTTTTATCTCGATTCACGCTAATCAGCGCATGATGACTTCCGATCGAGAGTTACAACCTTTTTTTGCAAGCTTCGGGATTGCCGAAGATCAGTACCAATCTTTATTTAACTCTTTTGCTATGCAAAACAAAATCCGTAGAGCCGATACTTTTGGACTCAAATATGAAATCCGAGGAGTACCTGCTTTTATCGTCAATGGAAAATACAAAGTATCAGCCTCACGACAAGTTGGGACTTCCGAACTTTTGGATGTGGTTGATTACCTCATTAATTTAGAAAGGAAATAACATGAGATACAAATCAAACCTGTTCATTCCAGGTCATACGCTCGATCGTTTGGACCGAGGTCTCAATAGCAATGCTAGTGCTTTAATCATCGACCTTGAAGATGGTTGTCCAGATGATAAAAAAATCGATGCACGCGAAGAATTGATTGGTCTTTTAAAAAAAGGGAATGTATTTACCAAACCGTTATTTGTAAGAGTCAACGACGCTATGAATGAAAATGGCAGACAGGATATTGATGCTTTATCGGATTTTGAAGATCAAATTGAGGCCATCATTCTTCCGAAGACGCAAAGTTTTGATTTCTTAGCAACGCTTGCGCCAATGATCGCATTTGAAAACAAATTAGTTCCTTTGATTGAGACGCCTAGAGCAGTTGATACCGTTACGCAAATAGCAGCATTTAAAGGAGTCATCGGCTTGTTTTTTGGAGCTGCTGACTTTTCTGCAGGTATGGGTTCTAAATTAGCATGGGAACCGCTTTTGTATGCTCGTCATAAAGTAGCTTTGGCTGCAGCTATGTACAACCTTTTTACCATTGATGCGCCATTTTTCTATATCGATAATGAAGAAGGGCTTAAAGAAGAGGCTGAAAAAGTGAAGAATCTTGGTTTTACTGGAAAAGCCGCAATTCATCCTTCACAAATTGATTTCATTAATGATGCGTTTGAACCTACCAAAGAAGAAAAAGAAGAAGCCAAAAAGGTTCTTGAGGAATACCAAAAGATGGATGGCGGAGCTGTTAAAATTGATGGCAAAATGGTTGATGAGCCGATTGCAGAAGCGATGCGTTTAAAATTATCTTTAGGAGATAAAGAAGAGGAGGACTAGCATGTCAAAGTCCAGCAAAGATTTAGGAAACAATAGGTTTAGAGAATCCTTCGGTCGTTATTTTGAAGAATTCGAAGTAGGTCACGTATACGAACATCGTCCTGGTAGAACCATTACCGAGTCGGACAATACTTGGTTTACGCTTCTAACCATGAATACTCATCCGCTGCATTTTGATAAAGAGTATGGCAAGGCAACAGAATTTGGGAAAAATTTAGTAAATAGTACTTTCACCGTATCTGTGATGGTTGGTATGAGTGTGAGTGATATCAGTCAAAAAGCCATAGCCAATCTTGGTTGGACAGACATTGTGCTCCCACATCCATTATTTGTCGGTGACACTCTATATGCAGAGTCGGAAGTTTTAGAAACTCGTCTTTCCGAATCAAGGAAAAATGCTGGCATCGTTACTGTAAAAACAATTGGTAAGAATCAAAATGGGGATGTTGTAGCTTCCTTCAAACGCTCGGCTTTAGTTCCGACCAAGGGAAATGCTGTAGACGATAAGATCGATTATTAAGTTGAAGCAATCTTTAAAAAGCATAAAAGTTCTTGATTTAACCCACATGTTGGCAGGTCCTTACACGACTATGATTCTGGCTGATTTGGGTGCCGAAGTTGTAAAAATCGAGCAACCAAAGACAGGCGACATTACCAGAAATCTATTGAAGGACGATCCAAAGTATTCTTTGGATGGGATTGGCGCATATCATCTAACTTTAGGTAGAAATAAAAAAAGCGTTGAATTGGATCTCAAATCTGAAGATGGCTCAAAACTTTTCAAAGAGTTGGTCTCAGTTGCAGATGTTGTTGTGGATAATTTCAGTCAAGGCGTAACGAAGCGTTTGGGCATAGATCATCAAAGCTTGAAAAAAGTTAATCCAAAAATAATTACCTGTTCAATTAGTGGTTTTGGCGATACTGAAGTAAATCGTCCTGCCTACGATAATCTCATTCAAGGTTACGCAGGAGCAATGTCCATCACAGGAACAGATAAAGAAAATCCGGTTAAATCCGGCATCCCTATAGCTGACTTAGGAGCTGGACTTTATGCGGTGATTGGTATTTTAAGTGCTATACAGTCTCGAGAAAAAAACGACTCCGGTGAACATGTGGATATTTCCATGCTAGATACTCAAGTAAGTTTATTAACTTACATGGCTACCATGCATTTTCTCTCAGGCGAAAATCCTGAGCCGATTGGAAATCAACACATGAATCATGTGCCTTTTAATTCTTACAAAACTTTGGATGGCTTTATTCAAATAGGAGTGGTTGCTGAAGATTTTTGGCCCAGCCTCATTGAAGCGCTTGATTTAAGACAATTGGATACGAAAGAAAATAAAGTAAGAATTGGTCGATTGAAAAATAGAGAAAATATTGATAAGGCCGTACAGGAAGTTTTTATTACCAATACCACAGAACATTGGTTGAAAATTTTACAAGAACACCGCGTTCCTTGCGGACCTATTAATACTCTTTCTGAAACTTTCCAAGACGCTGATCTTTTAAAAAGAAACATGATCGTTGAGGTTCTTCAAGATAGTGGCGCGTCTGTAAAGATGCCAGGTAACCCAGTAAAAATTTCCAATCACGATGAAGAATTTAGACGCTCCCCAAAACTCGGTGAGCACACTTCTGAAGTTTTCAAAAGTTGGTTAGATAAAGATATTTAAGTTGACCAAGATTAAGACTGCCTAGTCTTTTCAGGAACAGTTTAGAGGATTAAACTAAATTGAATTATTTAGGAGAGAAAAACATGGATGCGGAAAAACTCAGTCAATTAACTCAAAAAGTCATTGGTGATGCAGCAGGCGCAGTAGGGTTATTACTAGCTTACATTGGCGACCAATCGAAAGTATATACAACAATGGACGAACTAGGTCCTTCAACTGTAAAAGAAATTGCTGATAAAGCAGGTCTCGATGAACGTTACTTGAGAGAATTCCTCTCTTCTAATGCTGCCAATGGCTATGTAACTTACGAACCCGCAGAGGATAAATTTTCTCTTTCGCCAGAGCAAGCAGCTGTCTTTGCGAAAGACGGTGAACCTACTTGCTTGCAAGGTTACTTCCAAGCAATTGTTGGTCAATACGCAGAGCACGAAAAAGCCGTAGAAACTTTTCAATCAGGAAAAGGTAGGCCATGGGGAGAACATCATCTTTGTTGTTTTTGTGGTACCGATAGATTTTTTAGACCTGGCTATGTTGGTAATTTAGTCAGCAATTGGATTCCATCTTTATCTGGAGTTGAAGATCAGCTTAAAGCCGGTGCTAAAGTTGCCGACATTGGTTGTGGACTAGGCTCAACGACAATTATCATGGCTCAAACTTATCCGAATTCAACAATTCATGGATACGATTTTCATGGCCCATCTATTGAAGAAGCTAGTGCTAGGGCACAGGAACTAGGATTAACCAATATTGAGTTTCATGTGTCAGATGCCAGAGATATTCCAGATAATGGTTATGATTTTGCTTGTATTTTTGATGCTCTGCATGACATGGGTGATCCAGTAGGTGTTGCCAATCACATTAAAAATGTACTTTCTGATGAAGGAACCTTTATGTTGGTTGAACCTGCTGCAGCAGATAATTTGGAAGACAACCTCAATACTTTTGGCGGACTAGCCTATGGATTTTCAACAATAGTTTGTGTTCCTACCTCCAGAGCCCAAGATGTAGGTCTGTGTTTGGGGGCTCAAGCTGGACCAAAAAGATTAACAGAGGTCTTAAATTCTGCAGGTTTTAATCATGTTAGAGAATCAGCAAGAACTGGAACAAATATGGTTTTTGAGGTCAAACAAGCTTAATGCCCAACGAAAATAGTTTTCTTGAAAAAGCTCTATTGGTTCAAGTAGAAACCACGAAAGTAAGGCGAATCTTAAATTTTGAAAACTCTTTTGAAGAGTTTAGAGACCTTGCTAGATCTGCCGGAGCCAATGTTTTAGATGAAATTAAAGGCAAGCAGGAACTAGCATCGCCTAGATATTTCATTCAAAAAGGTAAGCTGGAAGAAATTAAGCAAGCCGTTCATAAAAATAAAATAGGCCTAGTGATATTCAACCACGCACTTTCTCCTTCGCAAGAGAGAAATATCGAACGCTATTTAAAGGCTAGAGTATTAGACAGAACTGGTTTGATTTTAGATATTTTTGCAAGACGCGCTTTTAGTCATATTGGAAAACTTCAAGTTGAGCTTGCCCAATTGTCACATCTATCTACTAGATTAGTTAGAGGCTGGAGCCATCTGGAAAGACAAAAAGGCGGAATTGGTCTCAGAGGCCCTGGAGAAACTCAGCTTGAAACAGATCGTAGATTGATTGGTAATAGAATAAAGGCGCTTAAAAAGAAACTGGCTAAAAGTCACAATCAAAAATCCTTAAACCGTTACGCCAGAAAAAAGGGAAAAAATAAAATAGTCGCTTTGGTCGGTTATACAAATGCAGGTAAAACAACATTATTTAATACCTTAACTGGTGGAGACGAATACCAAGCAGATCAATTGTTTGCAACTTTAGATTCGGTCACCAGAAAGAATCTAAGTCCAGGGAGTAGGGCAATTTTATTTACTGACACTGTGGGCTTTATTTCTGAAATTCCAACGGAGTTGATTGAATCATTCAAAACCACTTTAGATGATCTTAGGTCAGCAGATCTGTTAATCCATTTGGTAGACATCAATGATCCAGAAAAAGATCTCAAGCAAAAGGAAGTTGCAAGAATTTTGAAAGATCTGAACGTTGATAAAATTCCTCAACTTTTAGTGAATAACAAAATTGATTATCTTTCAAAAAACAAACAACAAGAATTAGAGTTTCAACATCCGGAAGAACTTTTTATTTCTGCAGAAAAGAATATTGGTATTGAGCCTTTAAAAGAAAAAATATTAGAAAGAATCAGTAATGGCCTTTTCAAAGGCTGGGTATCAATTTCCCATCAAGCATCAGCTGCCAGAGCTAAGCTTTATGAAGAAGGATGTGTTCGCGATGAGGTTATAAAGGATAATGAGTGGCATCTGAAATTAAATATTGGAAATGATTTACTTACCGATTACCTAAATTCCTCGCAATTGAAAATTTTGCATGATGAGAACCAACAACCGCTAGAAGTTGTTGAGCGAAGCAGGACTTGAACCTGAGACCTTTTGCTCCGGAAACAAACGTTCTAATCCTCTGAACTACTGGCTCAATACTTAAAATATTTTTAAATAAGCTTAAACTTTTCTCCTTACCAGAGATAGATTTAATTCCTTAGAGGTCTATAATCGCGACATGAAAAAAATCTTCTTAATTGCTGTTGTTTCAACAATGACTTTTCTCTTCGCTGCAGACATGCGTGAAGATGCAATTTTAAAAAGAATTCAACATCTTGGTTCCGTTTGTACTTCTGCAGATTGCGGCTTGAAGACTTCTGGTCCAGGTTGGAAAGTTTCCACCTCAATGTTTGCTGCTCCAATGCAAGTTGCTGATGCCAGCGGTCGAGACGGAAAAACAGTTTATGATGCTGCTTGCACAACCTGTCATGCTGCTGGAATGGCTGGCGCACCAAAATTCGCTGACGCATCGAGTTGGGGAGATCGACCTAGCAAAGGTCTGGCAACTTTAACCATGAATGTTAAAAATGGTTTAAATGCTATGCCTGCAATGGGTCTCTGTATGGATTGTACTGACGCTGAATTGGAAGCTTCTGTGCAGTATATGTTAGACGCTCTATAAGTCCTCTATTCCCTTTTCTAAGTCATACCAAGAAACTATTTCGTTGGGCTGAAATTGCTTTTCTTCCGGCCAGTCGGCATCTAGTAGGTTCAGCCAAATTGCTTTCATGCCTAGTTTCACAGCGGCTTCAACATCATTATCTGGATGATCGCCCACGTGACATACTTCTTCAGGGTTTAATTGAGTTATTTTCAAAGCTTCTTCAAACATTTTTGCACCTGGCTTACTGTCGTTTACCATTTCAGCGTTTAAGTAAAAATCAAACAAGTGATCGATTTTCAAGGTTTCAATGCTAGCATTCCCGTTGGTTAAAACACCAAGAGTGTATTTTTCTTTCAAAGATTTGAGAACCTCAAGGGTACCCTCGAAATAAGTGATATCGTGACGTAATTTTAAAAAAATATCGAAAGCTTCTTTTGATGTTGCTTTTGCTTCCTCACTGGAAACACCATTTTCTGTCAATAACGTCTCGATGACCTTCATGCGAAGCTCAGATAAGCGATGTCTTATAGAAACGTCTTTTGCAATGACCTTTTGCCACATCTTTTGCTCTTGTTCTGTGAACAAAACTTTAGACATATTTGGAAATTTATCGATTATCCAGTTGTTCGATTCTTTGTGTGCGTGAATGATGACTTCACGGAGCGGCCATAGTGTGTCATCAAGATCAAAAGTTACTGCTTTAATTTTCATTTTTTATTTTTTGCATGAGGGTGGCTTTTATCGTAAACCTTAGCCAAATGCTGGAAATCCAATTTTGTGTAGATTTGAGTAGTACTTAGATTAGCATGTCCTAATAATTCTTGAACAGCCCTAAGGTCGCCACTGGATTCTAAAATGTGGGTTGCGAACGAATGCCTCAACATATGAGGGTGGATATAAGGCAAGCCTCTGTCTTGACTGATTTTTTTAAGTCGGATTTGAACGGTTCTTGGACCCAGTCGACCTCCTTCTTTGTTTACAAAAACCGAAGTTTCATCTTGATTGGCAATGGTTGCTCTATGCGCAAACCATTCCTTCAATGCCTCGATAGCTTTAGAGCCTACAGGACAAAGCCTTTCTTTGTTGCCTTTTCCTAAAACTCTGCACATTTGCTCTTCCAACAAAAGATCTTTTAAGTTTAAAGAGCAAAGTTCAGAAAGTCGTAATCCAGAAGAATAGATCAATTCCATCATCGCTTTATCTCTATGTTCTATCCAGTTTTTTGGTTCAAAATTCAAAAGTTTGTCGATCATGTCGGTATCTAGTGCTTTTGGCAAAAGAGCATCTTGTTTGGGGGCGCTGATACCAATTGTTGGGTCGTTAGTAAATTTTCCTTCGGATTTAAGAAATTTAAAAAAACTCCTCAGGGAAGATAAAATTCTCGCAAGACTTTTCGGACTGAGTCCTTTTCTTCTATGTAAACCTAAAAAATTTCTTACTAGATTATTGTTAACCTTGGCAATGGTTGAAATTTTGTTTTCATTAAGAAAGACCCCGAATTTATTTAAGTCATTCCTATAACTCTTAAGAGTGTGTTCTGAATAGTTTCGATTTTCTTTAAGAAAATTTAAAAAAGATTCTATTAAGTTACTAATCTCGGTTTTCAATTAATCTATCTATTTGATGGCTCAAAACTTCAACTATAAAGCTTAGAAACAATGTATCCTGCTCTGGAGTATATTTCCCACCTTCTGAAGAACCTAAAATTAATATTCCCGCAATCTTTTCTGAGTGCAGTTTACCAATAACTGCCTCCTTGATATCGGCTTGAGCACCAAAAGTTATGGAGGCAATTTCATTGGGAAGCTTTCCTAAAAAAACATCGACTTCTTTAAAAATATTAGAGAAAGTCTTGGTAGCTATTTCTGGCTCAATGATTCTTTTTGCAGATACTTGATAAAGTTCTTCTTGAGTAAAGAACAATAATTTACATTTTTCTGTTCCAAGCTCGCTTGTAAAAAAACTTTCTGTAGCTGTCAATAATTTTTCTAAGTCTTCGGCATTCAGAATAATGCTTATCAGTTTTCTAACCTTTCCAAAAAGTAATTCATTTGCTTTTGCGTTTAAAATAAAGTCTTTGAGTTGCGTGCTCGTTGCTAAATTCTTGGATTTTATGAATTCAACTTGTTTTTCAATGAAGCTTATTGCTTCACCCGATTCATGTTTTATTTCAAGATGTTCTATAGCTTCTGGATGATCTATAAAAAAATCAGGATTTTCTTTTAAGAAATTTATTACTTCTTCGGGTTTAAGAGATTTATTAAAAAGTTTCATTTTAAAGATTTAACAAAACGTCCTGTTTTCGGTATTCCGCGCTTCCTTGAAGCAGAACTTTTGAATCACCTAAATCCACTCTAGTGAATACTTGACCTTGATGAAAGTTAATTTTTAACTCTTGATTTAATTCTTTTTGAATTGCACATGCTACAGCTGCTGCACAAGCTCCACTTCCGCAAGCTTGAGTTTCACCTACACCTCTTTCGAAAACTCTTAAATTAATCTCCTGGGTATTTTTCATTTGAATAAAGCCAACGTTAACACCATTTTTAAAAAAATTGCTTTCTTGTAAAAATGTTCCAAACTTTTGCACATCCAAAGCCAACTCATCATTAAAAATTACGGCGTGTGGATTTCCTATCGAAACTGCAAAACAAGGAACTTTTTTATCATCAAATTCAATCTCAAAAACCTGCTCCTTTTCATTTAGGCCAATTTCAGAAGGAGAAAGTGAAAATAAATTTTCTACAATGAAATCATTTTTACTTTTCTTTACAGTAACTTGATTGGTGCCTATGAGTAACTTTACAGTGTCACTAACGGATATGTTTCTATCGGATAAATATCTGGCAACACACCTCATGCCGTTGACGCAGTTTTCGGCTTCACTACTATCTTGATTAAAGATTGTTACAGAAAAATCTGCAATTTCTTTTTCTGGTGGCTCTATTACTAGGATTTGATCAAACTCAAGAAAATCTTCCTCATCGAGAATCTTTGGGATGCTGTTTTTAGAGAAAGAAAAATCCTGTGTTACTGAATCTACAACAATGAAATTGTTTCCTAAAGCCTCCATAAACTGGATATAGGGCATTAAAGTTCCTCTTCTTTTATGAGGTCATCAAAGGTTTCTGCTCTTCTGATGACCTTATGACTTTTTTGATCAACTAAAATTTCAGCAGGCTTAAGTCGAGTATTGTAATTAGAGCCCATACTTGAACCGTAGGCTCCTGCTGAATATACAACTAAATAATCTCCAGCATTTGCACTGACTTCGAAATCTGAGCCAAAACTATCGGCAGTCTCACAGACGGGCCCAACTACAGAATAAAGATCCTTCTTCTCAGAAGACTCCACTAAATTTTCTATTTTGTGCCTTGCGCTATACAGCGATGGCCTCATCAAATCATTCATACCGGCATCAACAATGAGAAACTTTTGACTGCCATTCTCTTTGATGCCCAATACTTTGGTTATCAAAACACCCGATTGCGCAACAATGGAACGTCCTGGTTCTAAAGTTAAGTCGTATTTTGAAGAAAACTTTTTTAGTTTTTTTATCAGTTCGTCAGGTGAAAAGTTTTTTTCCAATTCATAGTCGATTGCTAAACCACCACCAACATCTATGTGATCTATTTCAAATCCCAACGAGACCAATTGGTCTGCTAAATTTTCAAGTTTTTCGTAAGCTTCAACAAGTAAATCCGTATTAGTTATTTGGGATCCAATATGGGCTGAAACACCAACTAAGTTTATTTTTTCGGTTCCATACTTCTTTGCCAAAGTAAGAGCTTCTTCTTCGGAAATACCAAATTTGCAATCGGCCTTGCCAGTTTCAATATAAGGATGAGATTCTGCAGCAATATCCGGATTTATTCTAAATGAGATTCTTGGCGTCTTATTTAGTTGTTCAAGCAGTTCCAATTCATATTCAGACTCTACGTTGATGGAAAATATTTCATGATCGCAAGCAAGTTTTAATTCCTCTTTGCTTTTACCAACTCCAGAAAAAACAATCTTCTTTGGATCTGCACCGATTTTTAAAACTCTTTTTAATTCTCCACCAGATACTACGTCAAAGCCCAAACCTTCATCTTTAATTAAAGACAAAATACTTAGATTACTGTTAGCCTTTACGGCATAACAGGCAAGGTCCGAAGAAGATAAGCCAGCTTTATAAGATCGACAATTTTCTCTTATTGTTTCTGCAGAATAAACATAAAAAGGTGTTTCTAAGCTATCACTTAGCTCAAGCAAGTTAGTGTCTTCCGAATGTAAGACACCTTCGTTAAAATTAAAATGTTTTAAATTCATTGATTTCTTCATCTTCAGGCAGATATAAAGGACCTTTTATGCCACACGAGCTTAGAAAGCCGAAACTGATTAGACATAACCCAAGTAAAAAAATTTTCATTTCTTTAAATAGTCTTTTGCTCTTTTAATTTCTTTTTTTATTTGTTGCAAAGCAGTGCCCCCAATTGAGGTTTTTGCTTGGATAGAGTCGCTAGGGTCTATGTAATTAAAAACGTCTTGGGAAATCTTCTTTGAAATTTTCTTAAATTCATCAAGCGACATTTCAAATAGTAAGAGATCATTGTCTTCAGCGTATTTCACTGCAGTTCCAGTAATTTCATGGGCCTCTCTAAATGGTACTCCTTTGATGACCAAATATTCGGCAAGATCTGTTGCAGTTAAGAAATCATCATAGACATCAGCAAGCATTTGATCATTATTAAAAGATACGCCTTTGATAATCTCGATCATGATGCTCAATGCTTCTGTGGCATATTCTATCGAATTGATTAAAGGTGCTTTATCCTCTTGGTTGTCTCTGTTGTAAGCCAGAGGCTGATTCTTCATTAGGCTTAACAAGGTCATTAAATTACCAACTGTTTTAGCAGAACCTCCTCTGACTAACTCAGCCATATCTGGATTTTTCTTCTGCGGCATAATCGAAGAACCCGTACATAATTCTTCAGGCAATTGAGCATAATTAAATTGCGAAGAAGACCAAATGATCAGTTCTTCACATATTCTTGAAAAATGAATAGCCATGACACTTATATTGAAAGCAACTTCTAAAGCAAAATCTCTATCGGATACAGCATCAATGGAATTTCTGGTAACTGAATCGAATCCCAAAGACTTAGCTAGTTTTTGTCTATCCAATTTAAACCTATTACCGGATAGGGCACCTGAACCTAAAGGACTTACCTTGAGTTCCTTTTTAGTTGCTGAAACTCTTTCCAAATCTCGTTTCATCATTTCGTACCAAGATAAGAGATAGTGCGCCAAACTTACCGGCTGAGCATTTTGCAGATGGGTAAAACCCGGCATAAGAGTTTCTAACTCTCCCTCTGCTCTAACAACTAAGTTTTTCATTAAATTTCTTAACAAAGATTCAATTTCAATACTTCTTTCCAAGAGAAACAATTTAAAATCAGTCACGACTTGATCGTTCCTGGATCTTCCGGTGTGAAGTTTTTTTGCAGTCACTCCGATTTCTTTTTCAAGCGCGGCTTCAATATTCATGTGAACATCTTCCAAAGCTGGATTCCAATTAAAATTGCCAGCTTCGATTTTCTTCTTAATTTTTTTAAGACCAGTCTTAATTTTATTGCATTCATTTTTGGACAGCACTTTGGCTTCCATCAGCGCTTCTGCATAAGCAATCGAACCTTGAATGTCTTGATTATAGAGGGCTTGATCTACATCAACAGAGGACGAAAAATTCTGTGCAATTTGGGAAGGTTTTTTGGTAAATCTTCCTCCCCACGAGGGATTTTTTTTTGACATCAATACTTATAGTAATCAGGTTTATAAGGTCCATCAACATCTACATTTATGTAGTCAGCTTGATCCTTTGTAAGCTTTGTAATGACTCCTCCAAAACCTTCTACCATATACGATGCAACTTCTTCATCCAGTTCCATAGGTAGAACTTGGACTTTTAACATTTCTTGCTTGGTAGTTTCATCATTAATTGAGGCAAAACCTTGTTTGTACAAAAATATTTGTGCAAGAACTTGGTTGGCAAACGAGCCATCCATTATTCTTGACGGGTGTCCGGTTGCATTACCAAGGTTAACCAATCTACCTTCTGCCAAAAGAAGCAAATAATCTTTATTATCCTTGGGACCTCTGTAAACCTTATGCACTTGAGGCTTAATCTCTTCCCAAGTCCATTCGTCTCTCATGTACTGAGTATCTATCTCATTATCAAAATGTCCGATATTACTGACAATTGCTCCTGACTTTAAATTATTCAAGATGTGTTTATCACAAACATTGAAGTTACCGGTTGCGGTCACCACAAGATCAATATCACTTAGAAGCATTTTATTGATTGATTCATCATTGTTTAAATTTTCACCATTTATATATGGCGAAACAACTTCGTAACCATCCATACAGGCTTGCATAGCACAAATAGGATCGATTTCGGTAATTTTAACTACCATTCCTTCTTGTCTAAGACTCATTGCAGAGCCCTTGCCTACATCACCATAACCAAACACCAGGGCTTTCCTTCCAGAAAGCAACATATCTGTGCCACGTTTAATAGCATCGTTCAAGCTATGTCTGCATCCATACTTGTTATCGTTTTTAGATTTTGTTACCGAGTCGTTAACATTAATTGCAGGTACTTTAAGTGTCCCTTTTTCTAACATTTCATATAGTCTCAAAACTCCGGTTGTCGTTTCTTCGGAAATACCATTTATTTTTTCCAACATTTCTGGGTACTTTTCATGCACCATAGCAGTCAAATCACCACCATCATCCAAAATCATATTTGCATCCCATGGTTTGCCATCGGACAGAATGGTTTGTTCTATACACCAATCAAACTCTTCTTCATTCATACCTTTCCAAGCAAAAACAGGAATGCCTTTTTGTGCGATTGCAGCCGCAGCATGATCTTGGGTAGAAAAAATATTACAAGACGACCATCTCACAGACGCTCCTAATTCCACTAAAGTTTCTATAAGCACTGCAGTTTGGATAGTCATATGAATGCAACCCATAATCTTTGCTCCCTGCAAAGGCTTATCCTTGCCATATCTTTCTCTGAGTTTAATCAATGCAGGCATTTCAGATTCAGCCAGCTCTATTTCTTTCCTTCCAAACTCTGCAAGAGAGATATCTTTTACTTTATAGTCTTTG
The DNA here is from genome assembly GCA_902595715.1 of uncultured SAR86 cluster bacterium. Lineage (GTDB taxonomy): Bacteria > Pseudomonadota > Gammaproteobacteria > Magnimaribacterales > AG-339-G14 > MEDG-81. Next base: position 18,013 of record CACJRI010000007.1, on the reverse strand, counting down.
AATTCCATAATTATTTAAGTTGTTCTATTTTATCAGTTGATTCCCAAGAAAAACTTTCTTCTTCTCTTCCAAAATGACCATACGAAGCAGTCAATTGGTAGATAGGCTTTTTAAGATCTAACATTTCGATAAGTTTTTTAGGTTTTAGTTCAAAATTCTTTTCTACCAACTCAATAATTTTTGCCTCTTCTATCTTATTTGTATCGAAAGTGTTGATGCTGATGGATGTCGGTTCAGCTACTCCAATAGCATAAGAAACTTGAATCTCACACTTATCTGCAAGGCCTGCGGCAACAATATTTTTAGCCACATATCTTCCAGCATAAGCAGCAGATCGATCAACTTTCGAAGGGTCTTTGCCAGAAAAAGCACCGCCACCGTGTCTAGCCATACCACCGTAAGTATCTACAATTATTTTTCTTCCAGTTAAGCCGCAATCTCCGACTGGACCTCCTATAACGAAACTTCCTGTAGGGTTTATAAAAATTTTTGTATCTTTATTAAGCCATGCTTCTGGAATGACAGGCTTTATAATTTCTTCCATAACTCCTTCTTCAATGATTTTTGTATCTATATCTGGATCATGCTGAGTTGATAAGACAATTGCCGAAACACTAGCTGGATTCCCTTGATCATCGTATAAAAAACTCAACTGGCTTTTAGCATCCGGTCTTAGCCAATTTAATTTTCCATTTTTTCTAACTTCAGACTGCTTTTTAACAAGTAGATGGGAATAGTGAATTGGTGCGGGCATCAGGACATTAGTTTCATTGGTTGCGTAACCAAACATCAAACCTTGGTCGCCAGCACCTTGATCCAAGTCGGTGCCGGTACCTTCATCGACTCCTGCAGCAATATCCACTGACTGCTGTCCAATGGCATTAATTATTTCAACTGTATTGCCATTGAATCCTAAGTCGTCATTGTCATAACCAATTTCATTGATTACTCCTCTAATTACTTTTTCTAAGTTAGGTTGAGCGAAGGAGGTTATTTCTCCCGCAATCACAACCAAATCCGTTTTAACTAAAGTTTCACAAGCTACTCTGGCATTTGGATCTTCCTTAAGATATGCATCCAAAATTGCATCGGAAATTTGATCACACATTTTATCGGGATGACCTTCGGATACAGATTCGGAGGTGAAAGTTTTATATTCAGACATGACACTAATAAAGTCCGCAATTCTACTATGAACTAACCATGAAATAGTAGAAAATAGCATTCTAATTTCATGACTGATCAACAAAACCTAGCCAACGCTATAAGAGCTCTATCTATGGACGCAGTGCAAAGAGCAGGATGCGGTCATCCTGGCATGCCTATGGGAATGGCAGACATCGCGCAAGTTTTGTGGAGCAAACATCTTAAATATAATCCCTCAAATCCTGATTGGTTTGATAGAGATAGGTTTGTTTTATCCAACGGACATGGTTCCATGCTGCTTTATTCGCTCCTTCATTTGACAGGTTATGACCTTTCTATGGATGAATTGAAAAATTTCCGTCAACTGGGTTCAAAAACACCCGGACATCCGGAATGTGACGTGACTCCCGGAGTAGAAACAACGACCGGTCCCCTTGGACAAGGCATAGCTAACGCAGTTGGTATGGCAATGGCAGAAAAAATTCTTGCAAAGAGATTCAACAAAAAAGATTGTCCAATAATCGATCATTACACTTACGTTTTTTGTGGTGATGGTTGCTTAATGGAAGGTATTTCACACGAGGTTTGTTCTTTAGCTGGTACTCATAAACTGAACAAATTAATTGTCTTATACGATGACAATAAAATTAGTATTGATGGCAAAGTTGAAGGTTGGTTTACAGACAATACGCCAGAGAGATTCAAAAGTTATGGTTGGAATGTTATAGCAGATGTCGATGGGCATGATTTTCAAAGCATAGATAAAGCCTTGGAAAATGCAAAATCATCTGATCTTCCAACACTAATTTGTTGTAAAACAGAAATTGGGAAGGGATCTCCGAATAAATCAGGTTCAGCAGATGCGCATGGCGCAGCCCTCGGCGAAGAAGAAATAAAACTTACTAGAGAAAACATTCAATGGCAGTATGAGCCTTTTGAAATTCCTGATGAAATTTATGAGGCTTGGGATCACAAAAAACAGGGACAAGAGAGTGAAGAAAAATGGCAAGAGATTCTTTCTGACTTTGAAAAAAACCATCCTGAAGATTCCAAAGAGCTACATAGATTAATCACCGGAAGCTTGCCCAGTAATTTTGAATCTATCATCGAAAATCTAATCAATAATTTTTCTAAAGATGAAAATTCTTATGCCAGCAGAAAGTGTTCTGGTATGTGTTTGGATGCTATTGGCCCAATCATGCCAGAGCTGATAGGCGGATCAGCAGATCTTTCTCCTTCAAACAATACCGAATGGAAGGGAACCTCTCATCTTGCTGAAGATGGTTCAGGTAATTACTTAAATTATGGTGTTCGAGAATTTGGTATGTCGGCAATCATGAACGGCATGATCTTGCATGGCGGCATTAGACCTTATGCAGGAACTTTTCTTACTTTTTTAGATTACGCTCGAAATGCCGTAAGGATGTCTGCCTTAATGAAATTGCCGGTAATTTATGTCTACACGCATGACTCCATCGGAGTTGGTGAAGATGGTCCAACTCATCAACCAGTGGAACATATTTCAATGCTGAGAATTACTCCCGGTATTTACACTTGGCGACCTTGTGATGGGGTTGAAACTGCTTGCGCGTGGAAATTTGCGCTGGAGTCAAAAGTTGCACCTTCAGCATTGATATTATCCAGACAATCATTGGATGCTCAGAAAAGAAAAACGAACGACTCAATTTTTTTAGGCGGATACGAACTTGCTTCAGACCAAAATCCCGAAATAACATTGGTTGCTTCAGGTTCAGAAGTGGGGTTAGCCATGAAAGTTCGAGATCAGCTCAATGAGCAAAAAATTCCATCAAGAGTTGTCTCAATGCCATGTACTGAAATATTTGATGAACAATCAGTAGAATATCAAAGAGAAACTTTGGGCGACTTGCCAAAAATTTTCATAGAAGCAGGGCAAAGCGATTTTTGGAAGAAATATTGTGAAGGAGATGATCAAGTAGTCGGTATCGACAAATTTGGCGAATCCGCTCCAATAGATGATTTGATGAACCACTTTGGTTTTACAGTTGAAAATATAATCGAGCAAATAAATAAAACAATTTAAGTGGATTTAACAAATTCAAAACTATCCTCTTTTGATTTTGAGGGAAAAAGAGTTCTTCTGAGAGTAGATTTCAATATTCCAATCAGAGATGAAGAAGTTCTTAACGACGAAAGAATGGTCAGAGCTTTACCGACCATTAAACACTTATTGGAAAAAGCAAAATCTCTCAGGATCATAACGCATCGTGGAAGACCTCTAGAATCGGGAGAAGTTCAGCCTGAATTTTCGATTAAACCAATAGCAAAAAGACTCTCTCAATTATTAAACATTCCTGTTCCAATAGCTGATTCTTTAGATGGTTTAGAGCAAGATAAAAAAATTATCATGTTGGAAAACATAAGGTTTTTTCAAGGAGAAAAAGAAAATTCTGGAGATCTTTCAAAAAAACTTGGTAATTATGGAGATGTTTACATCATGGATGCTTTTGGTACTGCACATCGTAAGCAAGCATCTACCTTTGGCGTAATTGACTCAGTAGCCGAAGCAGGCGTTGGCTTTTTGGTTGAAGATGAACTGGAGGCTTTGAAAAAGATTTTGGTGAACCCACAAAAACCTCTAATTGGGATTATTGGTGGCTCAAAGATCTCAACCAAAATTAATGTCATTGATTCGCTTACATCATATGTGGATAAATTAATTATAAGCGGCGCTTTGGCAAATACTTGCTATATGGCAATGGGAAAAAACATTGGAGAATCTTTATTTGAAGAAGATTATTTAGATGTAGCAGAAAAATTAGTTGGTAATGAGAAGATTGTATTGCCAGAAAATGTCGTTGTTTTAGATACATCTAACGATTCCGTTCTTGAAAAGCATATTGACGATATAGCCAGTCATGAAGCTATCTGCGATGTAGGTAAAAAATCTCTAGAGTATTTTCAAAAACATATTAACTCCGCTAAAACTGTTTTTTGGAATGGTCCTTTGGGTAAATTTGAAGATCCAAGATTTTCTGAAGGGACTTCCGAGGTAGCAAAAATTATGTCTGAATCTAAAGCCTATAGCATTATTGGTGGCGGGGAGACCATCACCTCTTTTGCGAATATTAATTTAATGGATTCTGTAGATTATGCTTCCACTGCGGGAGGAGCTTTCTTAGAATATATAGAAAATAAATCCTTACCTTGCATAGATAAGATAATAACTAAAAATAAAGGATAGAAATATGAAATCACTGGAAGAAATTGCAACTTATATTGTTTCTGATGGAAAGGGCATATTAGCTGCTGATGAGAGTACCCCAACAATAGGGAAAAGATTTGCAACAATAAATGCTGAGTCCACGGAGGACTCCAGAAGGGATTATCGTGAGATGCTTTTTCGAGCAGATGGAATGAAAAATAATATTGGCGGAGTTATTTTATTTGATGAGACTTTGAGACAAGACGCAAAAGACGGCACTCCTTTAAAAGATGTAATTTCTGAACAAGGCGCATTGCCGGGCATTAAGGTAGACAAAGGAATCAGCCCGCTTGATTCTTCTCCTGAAGAAAATATCACTGGAGGCTTAGACGGACTTAATGAGAGATGTGCGGAATATTTTGATCTTGGTGCTAAATTTACCAAGTGGCGTGCAGTTATAAAAATTGCTGACGGTCTGCCTTCCCAAGCGGCTATCAAAGCAAACATGGACGCTCTTGCCGATTATGCAAAAATAGTTCAGGAAAATAACATGGTTCCAATTGTCGAGCCTGAAGTTTTGATGGATGGTGGTCATTCCATAGAAACTTGCGAAGACGCAACAAAAAGATGTTTGAGCACTCTATTCGAATCTTTGGCAGAGAAAGGCGTTTTGGTGGAAGGAACCATTTTAAAACCCAATATGGTGGTCTCAGGAAATGAATGTTCGGATCAAGCTGAAATCCAACAAGTTGCAGAAATGACACTCAATTGTTTATTGGAAAATGTTCCTAGTAATCTACCAGGAGTTACATTTCTTTCTGGAGGACAATCAGATATTGACGCCACAGCTCATTTAGATGCTATGAATAAAATTGGCGGCAATCCTTGGAAGCTCAGTTTTTCGTATGGGCGTGCTTTACAACAGGCTGCACTCAAAACTTGGAGTGGTAAACAAGAAAATGAGCAAGCCGCGCAAGAGGCCTTCAGCCACAGAGCCAAAATGAATATGTTGGCAGCAAAAGGTGAGTGGTCGGAAAACTTAGAAGGATAGTCTTTTATTTATTTATAAAAAATCTACTGGCTAAAAGTCCCACTTCATAAAGCAGCCAGACAGGAAGAGCCAAAAGTGTTTGTGAAAAAATATCCGGAGGTGTAAGAAACATTCCCACAATAAAACATCCTATGATTACGTAAGGTCTGGCACTAGAGAGTTGTTGAGCATTTGTAACTCCTGACCAAATCATCAGCATTAAAACAATTGGTACCTCAAATGCAAATCCAAAGACAAAAAGAATTCTAACAACAAAATCAATATATTCATTGATGTCGGTCATTACCAAAACTTCCGAGGGAGAGGCTTGAACAAAAAAAGTGAAAATCAGTGGAAAAATTACAAAAAAAGCAAAACAAATACCTGCTAGGAACAAAGCAATGCTGGAAAACAAAACCGCAAAAAAACCAATCTTTTCTTCTTTATATAATCCTGGCGCAATGAAGTTCCATAACTCAAAAAGTAAATATGGAATTGCTACAAATGTAGCAACATAAAAAGTAAGCCTTAATGGAGTCAAAAAGGGTGACACCACACCAGTTGCAATCATTGAAGAATTGGCAGGTAAGATTTCTGTTAAGGGATTGGCAAAAATAAGAAAAATTTCATTTCTAAAAAATACCAAAACAAAAAAAATTAGAGCAATTGCACCAAGGCTTCTTAAAAGAACATTTCGCAGGGAGTTTAAATGTTCGAGATAACTTTTTTCAGCCATCTTTATTTTCTTTATTATTTTGGAAGTCTTCCGAATATATTTCTTGTTTTATCTCTTGTGAGATTGATGAGCTTTTTGAGCGAATTAGCTTTACATACTCTTCTAATTTGGTGAGAAATCCCGGTAATCTTTTGGGGCCTAAAATTAGTAAAGCAATGATTCCTATTAATAAGATTTCAAAGAATCCTATGTCGAACATTTAATCTTCTTTTTTATCGTCTAAACTTTTATCTTCTTCTTTGACTGCTTTTTTAAATCCTTTAACAAAAGAACCTAAATCTCCACCAAGATTTCTAATTCTTTTGGTGCCGAAGATCAAAACAATAATTGCAAGAATGATTAGCAATTGCCAAATACTTATTCCACCAAAACCCATTTATTCTTTCCTTCCTTTTTTTTCTTCTATTCCAGAAAGACCCTCTCTGCTTTCAAGTTCCTTTAAAACCTCAGTCGGATCGATTCCGTTATTCGTCAATAATACCATGACGTGAAACCATAAATCTGCAGCTTCGTGAATAACCTTATTTTTCTGTAGATCTTCGGTTATTTCGGCAATTAGTTCGTCAGTCTCTTCAGCTATTTTTTCAATAATCTTCTCGTTTCCCTTGGCATACAAACTTGCTACATAAGATGAAGAAGGATCGGCATTCTTACGCTCCTTCAGTAAGGCACTTAATCTTTCTACGATGTTTTTCATTGGCTGACTATTATGGCAACTAAAAGCAATGCAGTAATCCCTATGTATATAAATTTATTATTATTTTTTGATTGCTTGATCTCTTTTTTTAAGTTTTTTATTTCTGAGTTGTATTCTTCTAATCTAGACAAGTTATCTAATATGATTTCAATTTTTTCAGGAAGTTCGTAAGCTTTTTCTGCCAAAGCAAAAGAATCATTTTTAAATCTTTCAAACATTGCTTTCGGGCTGTATTTTTTTGCAACCCAAGATTGAATAAATGGCTTGGCTGTTGTCCACAAATCCAATTCTGGATAAATTTGTCTTCCTAACCCCTCAATGTTTATCAAGGTTTTGTTGAGTAGTAACAATGAAGTCGGAAGGGATAAATCAAATTTTCTTGTAGCGTCGAATAAATAGAGCAACATTTCTCCAAATTTAATTTCATCAAAGGGTTTCTCGAAAATTGGATCCAAAACCGTTCTTATCACAACTTCTAGTTCAACTTCTTTTGTATCTTCGCCAACCCAACCGGCATTTATCATGGTCTTGGCAACCCCAGAATAATTTTTATTGAACATTTCTGAAAGCATCTTGCCAATGATGAGTTGTTCTTTCTCAGTCAATGAACCGCAAATAGCATAATCAACAGCAACATAGGTAGGATTTTGAGGATTGGAATTGTTTACAAAAATATTTCCTGGATGCATATCGGCATGGAAAAAATTATCATCAAAAAGTTGTTTGAAGAAAATCTTTACACCTGTTTCGGCTAGGGCTTTTAAATTGATGTTTTCTTTTTTTAGTACCTCTATGTCTGTTACAGGTATTCCAGAAATTTTTTCCATGGTCATGACATTTTTTGAAGAGAAATCTTCATAAACCTCTGGAATATACAAAAGAGAATTTTCTTTGAAGAAGTTTTTTGTTTGGATGGCGTTCGCCGCTTCTTTTTTTAGATCGGTTTCAGCAGTAATAACCAATTCATATTCTCTTATCAAATCCATCAGTTTTAATCTTCGAGCATCGGAGAGGATTAACTCAGCTAAACCGCCTAAAAATTTTATTGAGTTAACATCAGCAGAAATTCTCTTATCCAAACCAGGTCGAACAATTTTTACAACCACCGATTCACCGTCTTTTAAAATTGCTTCGTGCACTTGAGCAATGGAAGCTGCTGCGAGTGGCTCTTCACTAAATGACTCGAAAATTTGATCTATAGGACTTTCCAAATCTTGCTCTACTATTTTGAGAGCCTCTCTTGTTGAAAAAGGTTTCAAGTTGTTTTGAAATTTTTTTAAGATGCTTGCTTGTTTTTCTCCAACAAGATCCGGTCTGGTTGATAAAAGCTGACCAAATTTTATAAAAAGCGGACCCATCTCCTCTAAGGCATCGCTTAATCGATACTCGATTTCTTTTTGCTTCCTGAAGAAGACTTTTGGAAAAAAAAACAAAAGGGATAAAAAAACTTTATTTGCCAAAGGATCAAATAGTTCATCCAATCTGTATTTACAAAAAATATAAGAGATGCGAATCAGACTGAAAATAGCCATTTTACTTTTCTGCAATATGAAGAGTTACTATGCCTGCTGTCATGATATCGTAGGAAACATTTTTAAAATTTACTGACTCAAGCATTTGTTTAAATTCTTCTTGCGATGGATGCATTCTTATTGATTCTGCAAGATATTGATAACTTTCCTCATCTTGAGCAAAAAATTTTCCAAGTTTAGGCAAAATCTTAAATGAATAGAAATCATATAAGTCAGATATCAAAGGAGTTTCAGGCTTTGAAAATTCCAAGACCAAAAGTCTACCTCCAGGTTTTAAACATCTATAAAAATTTTTTAAGGCTTCAAGCTTATTTGTTACGTTTCTAATTCCAAAACCTATGGTTATGCAATTGAATCTGTTATCGGGAAAAGGGAGGTTTTCAGCATCAGCAACAGTAGTTTTTATATTCAATTTATTTTTATCAAGACTTCTTGCTTTACCTAGTTTTAACATTTTCTCATTGATATCACTGAGTATGATTTCACCTGATTCCCCAACCAAATCTGACATTAAAATAGATAGGTCGCCCGTTCCTCCGGCGACATCTAAAACAGAATCTCCTTGTTTTAAATTAGAAAGTTCGATTGTGCCTCGCTTCCACAAGCGATGAATCCCCAAAGACATTAGGTCGTTCATAAGATCATAATTTTCAGCAACAGAATCAAAAACACCCTTAACCATTTCTGGTTTTTCTCTTTTATCTACATTCTTATAACCAAAGTTGGTTTCGTTGTTTTCGTTTTTACTCATTTCTTTGGAATCTGTTAGTATTGTAGTTTATTCATATGGAAAACAAATTAATTTGGCTAGACTTAGAAATGACTGGTCTAGAACCGCAATCCGAAAGAATTATAGAGATTTTCACCGCCATTACTAATGAAGATTTAACAGAAGTAATCGAAGGGCCAAATATCGTAATATCACAACCTACAGAATATTTAGACAATATGGATGATTGGAATCAAGATCATCATTCTAGATCGGGATTATTAGATGAAGTTAAAAAGAGTGAGATTTCTCAAGAGGACGCAGAGATGAGGACTCTGAATTTTATAAAAGAACATGTGGGAAAAAATAAGTCACCGCTTTGTGGAAATACAATTCACCACGACAGAAAGTTTTTAACACTTTATATGCCTCAACTAGAAGAGTACTTTCACTACAGAAATATAGACGTTAGCTCTTTCAAAGAAGTAGCAAAAAGATGGCGTCCAGAAGTCACTATGGAACAAGCAAAGCAAGTAGCGCATCGAGCAAGAGCAGATGTTTTTGAATCTATAAATGAATTGCGGTTTTACCGAGATGAATTTTTTGCAAAAAACTAACTTTTTTACTGTATCTTTCCCCGTTTTCTTTATAATTGCCATCCCTTTTAAGATATGAAGAAAGTCTTTATCCAAACCCATGGCTGTCAGATGAATGAATACGATTCAGCTAAAATGCTTGAGTTACTGGGCGAGAAAAGCAATTTTCAAACCACAGAAAATGAGGCAGAAGCAGATTTATTAGTCCTAAATACTTGTTCAATCAGAGAAAAAGCACAAGAAAGGGTGTTCCACCAAGTTGGACGCTGGAAAGCTTTGAAAGACAATAATCCAAATCTAAAGATTGCCGTTGGTGGGTGTGTTGCAAGCCAAGAAGGAGAAGCTATTTCTAAAAGAGCTCCAGCAGTAGATATTGTCTTTGGTCCGCAAACTCTGCATAAACTTCCAGATTTGTATGAAGAATCTTCACAAGATGGAAAAAGAAAGCTTGATATTTCCTTTCCAAAAATTGAAAAATTTGATCATTTTCCTGAGCCTAGAGCCGAAGGACCTTCCGCTTTTGTTTCTGTCATGGAAGGATGCAATAAATATTGTTCTTTTTGTGTAGTTCCACACACCAGGGGGCATGAGGTTAGCAGACCCTTTGATGATATTTTACAAGAAGTGAAATCATTGGCGGATCAAGGAGTAAGAGAGATAAATTTTTTAGGTCAAAACGTAAATAATTTCAAAGGCGAAAAAGATGGAGAAAAATCCTCTTTAGCGGAATTGATTAGAGATGCTGCTCAGATAGATAATATAGATCGTCTAAGATTTACTACCAGTCATCCGTTTGAATTTAAAGATGATCTTGTAGAACTTTACCTGGATGTGCCTGAGTTGGTCAGCCATGTACATTTGCCGATTCAAAGTGGATCAGACAGGATTTTGAAGTTAATGAGAAGAAGGTATACCCGAGAGAGTTATTTGGATTTAGTGAACCGTATAAGAACAAATCGTCCAGACATTAGTTTTTCTTCAGATTTTATAGTTGGTTTTCCGGGCGAAACTGAAGAAGACTTTCAAGATACTTTGGATGTCATCGATAGCGTTAAGTTCGATGAATCCTTTAGTTTCATATACAGTCCAAGACCTAATACACCAGCAGCTAAAATGGAAGACGATGTCAATCTAGATGAAAAAAAAGAAAGATTGAGTATTCTCCAAAATAAGCTAAATAACTATTCCAGTCAGATCAGTCGCAAAATGGTTGGTACCACGGAAAAATGTTTAGTCACAGACATTTCAAAGAGGAATCCAGGAGAATTTCAAGCCAGAACGGAAAATAATCGTGTTGTTAATTTCTCTTCAGCTAAAAACATAATTGGAAGTTTTGTTGATTTAGAAATTGTTGAGGCAAAACCAAACTCACTTAGAGGTAATTTTACTGGAGGCGCAATAAATTAATTTATGTCTGAATTGAAATTCAAACTTGAATCGGACGATTCAAAAAAACTATCAATAATTTGTGGCCCAGTTAACTCTAACTTATCAAAGATAGAGGATTCTCTTTCAATTAAAATCAAAAATAGAGGCAGTTTATTTTCTCTTTCTGGCGAAGATCAAAACATTACCAAAGGTCGACTCGTGATTGAAGAGCTCTTTAGTTTCGCTGATCAGTCAAAAGACATTTCTCCAAAAGAAATCCATTTCTTTATTTCAAAAGCTCTGAATCAGCCAAATGAATCAAAAAACTTTAAATTGGAGTCAAAAAGCGCTTTCTCTTTGACAACACCAAAATTAGAGGTCATTCCAAGAAACCAATCTCAAGAAGATTTTATCAACTCCATTTCTTCTCATGATATTTCTTTTGGCATCGGACCAGCAGGTACTGGAAAAACATATTTGGCTGTTGCGGTCGCTGTGAATTTATTCATTCAGAGGAAAATTAATAAAATTATTTTGACTAGGCCTTTGGTGGAGGCTGGTGAGAGACTAGGGTTCTTGCCAGGTGATTTGGCTCAAAAAGTAGATCCATACCTGCAGCCGCTCTATGATGCTTTGAATGAAATGTTAGGCTTTGAAACTGTTAACAAATTCATAGAAAGAGGGAATATTGAATTGGCACCCTTGGCTTATATGAGAGGAAGAACCTTAAACGATGCTTTTTTGATTTTAGATGAAGCCCAAAACTGTACTTCTATGCAAATGAAAATGTTTTTAACAAGATTGGGTTTCAATTCCAAAGCGGTTGTTACTGGAGATGTCACTCAAATAGATCTGCCATCAAAAAAAATGTCCGGTCTGGCAGATGCCGTAAAGATTTTAGAAGGTCAAAAAGGAATTTCTTTTTTCCATTTTGCATCCAAAGATGTAGTCAGACACAACCTAGTACAAAGCATCATCGAAGCTTACGAAAAAAACTCAAAAAATAATGAAGATTGAGCTAATCAACGATCACTACAAAAAAATTCCTGAGCCTTTTAAGAAAAAGGAAATAAAAAAACTCATTGATGAAGTTTTAAAAAAGATTGGCCTTGAAGAACTTGAAAATGGCCAAATCAACATCAAATACACATCAGAAGAAGAAATTAAGATGTTGAACGAGAAGTTTTATAACAAAGTAGGCGTGACAAATGTCTTGGCTTTTACCAATAACCAAGAAACTCCTGAAAGCAAAGAAAGATTAATTGGTGAGATTGCCATATGTATCAGTCAAATCGAAAAAGAAGCAAAAATGTATAAAAAAGCTGTTGAGACTAGGTTGAAACATATGATTGTCCATGGCGTGCTGCATCTTTTTGGTTTTGATCATCAAAAAAAAGACGAACAAAAAGAGATGGAACAAGTAGAAGATGATATTATCACCAACTGTCTTGGTGAGAGACCTTATTAAATAATGAAAGAAGAACCTCCAAGTATAAGTGCCCAGCCGGAAAAGTTGGGCTTAATACAACGCATTAAAAGCTTTTTTAGGAATTTCCACATCAGGATTTCCTTCAAACCATCAAATCAAGAAGAGTTAACCTCTGTTTTAAGGGACGCAGAGGAAAACAACCTAATTGATAAAGGTGTTTTGGATATGATGGAAGAAACCATTGATTTTTCTTCTACTCCAGTAAAAGAAGTGATGGTGCCAAAAACTCAAGTCATATCCATCAAAGAAACAGAAGGTTTAGCTGAATTTTTACCTCGAATTCTTGAATCAGCTCATTCAAGGTTTCCAGTTTTTGATGAGCCTCAAGAAAAAATAAAAGGTATCTTGCTAGCAAAAGATTTATTGAAATTTGGTCCTGGTCTATTGGGACAAGACGAAAATATAAATTTCGATTTATCTCAGATTTTAAGACCAATTAATTTCATTCCTGAGAGTAAAAAAATAAACATACTCTTAGAGGAATTCAAAACGAACAGAAGTCACATGGCTGCAGTCGTTGATGAGTTTGGTGAAATCAGCGGTATCGTTACTATTGAAGATGTTCTAGAAGAAATTGTTGGAGAAATCAAAGACGAAACCGACACCAGCGAATCTGAAGATATTATTCAATTAACCGAAAATGAGTTTAATGTTTCAGCCTTGACCGAAATTGAAACTTTCAACGATCGCTTCTCTTCAAGTTTTGAGGCAACAGACTTTGATACCATTGGTGGAATTGTCTTAAATGCTTTTGGAAAAATTCCTTTAGTAAATGACTCAATCGAAATACAGAATTTTCACTTCACTGTTTTAGCCGCAAACAAAAGACAAATTTTAAAATTGAGAATTAAAGTTTTAGAATCTATTTCCGAAGAACTTAACTAGAATTTTCTTGAAGAATTTTCTTTAGCTCAGCACCGAGCAATTCGACATCTTGGATGCCCCCATAATTAGGCCTTATAACTATTGCTATTTCTCTGTGAGGACCAGATTCGTCAAGATGTAAATTTTTTAGGTCTGGATTGCCTGCCATCAACTGACTGATAGCCATCCTTGGTACTAAGGTAGTACCCATGCCGCTTTTTACAAATTGTATTAGGGTATTTAAAGAAGAGGCTTTGAAAGAAATATTGCTTGCTTGTTTCGTCATTTTGCACGCAGACAGAATGTGATCTTTTAGACAATGTCCTTCTTCAAGTAACAGTAATTCAGATCGATCAAGTTCATTGGCTTTTATTTCATTTTCCTTGGAGCGTGCGTCATTTTTCTTAGTAATCCAAAAAAAGTCTTCTGCCCAAAACTTTATCGGTATCAAACCTTGAAGCTTGAAGGGCAGAGCAAGAATTGCCATATCCAAATCTCCATTTTTGACTTTATCAATGAGATCGTTTGACTGACCTTCAGAGATGTTTAAATTCAACTTAGGAAATTTAGTACTCAAAGACTTGATAGCGTATGGCATTAGGAAGGGGCTTATGGTTGGAATGACGCCAAGAGATATAGGGTGTGACAGCGGTTGTGAATTGTTTTCAGAAATTTTTTGAATGTCTTCCAGTTGTAACTTAATACTCTTGTATTTCTTTAAAATTTCTTCACCCAATTTAGTAACAATTACCTTTTTATTGTTTCTTTCAAAAATTTCAAAACCTAATTGTTTTTCCATTTCAGATATAGCATTACTCAAGGTGGAGGCGGAGACAAAACACTTATCTGCAGCATTTTTAAAATGCATTTCTTTTTCAACCGCCAAGGCATAATTTATTTGCTTGATACTAACCATTTATGTTCGATTTTTTAGAACATTAAATAAGAAATATACATATTTAACAATACATAAAAAGATAGTTTAATATAGGAAGAATTTGTTTTTATATGAGGTGAAATAGATGGCTGAAAACACAGAAGGAAAATGCCCAGTAATGCATGGGGCAATGACAAGCAACAGCTCAACCGGTCAATCAAATAAAGATTGGTGGCCTGATGCATTGAATTTAAATATTCTTCATCAACACGACAGAAAATCCAATCCTCTTGGAGAAGACTTCAATTACCGTGAAGAATTTCAAAAACTAGACTATGCAGCTTTGAAAAAAGACTTAAACGACTTGATGACAGACTCTCAAGATTGGTGGCCTGCAGATTATGGTCATTACGGGCCATTTTTTGTTCGTTTGACTTGGCATGCTGCTGGTACCTATAGAAGTACAGATGGCCGAGGTGGTGGAGGTACAGGAGCTATGAGATTTGCTCCACTAAACAGCTGGCCTGATAACGGCAACCTGGATAAAGCAAGAAGATTACTTTGGCCGATTAAAGAAAAATATGGCAACAAAATAAGTTGGGCAGACCTTTTGATCCTTGCCGGAAATGTGGCAATCGAATCCATGGGTGGAAAAACTTACGGTTTCAGTGGAGGTCGAGAAGACATTTGGGGTCCTGAAGAAGACATCCTTTGGGGAGTTGAAGATGAGTGGTTGGAAAATCAGCGTTACAAAGGTGAGCGCGAACTCGATAATCCTTTAGCTGCAGTTCAAATGGGCTTGATATATGTAAATCCTCAAGGTCCTGATGCCAACCCAGATCCTCTAGCAAGTGCCCATGACATTAGAGAAACTTTTGGCCGTATGGCAATGAACGATTACGAAACAGTGGCTTTGATCGCAGGCGGTCATACTTTTGGTAAATGCCACGGTGCTGGAGATGCGGACTTAGTTGAAGCTGAGCCAGAAGGCGCTCCAATTGAGCAAATGGGTTTAGGTTGGACAAACAAACATGGCTCTGGTTTGGGTGCAGATTCTATTACCAGTGGTTTAGAGGGTGCTTGGACGACCAATCCTATCAAATGGGACAACGGTTACTTTGACTTGCTCTTCGGTTATGAGTGGGAACTTGGTAAAAGTCCTGCTGGTGCGCATCAATGGTATGCCATAGATCAAAAAGAAGAAGATATGGCTCCCGATGCTCATGATCCTTCAAAAAAAGTACCAACCATAATGGCAACAACTGATATTGCTCTTAGAGAAGATCCAAGTTACAAAGAAATCTCTAAAAGATTTCATGAAAATCCAGATGAGTTTGCCGATGCTTTTGCTAAAGCTTGGTTCAAACTTCTTCATCGTGATATGGGTCCTAAGTCGAACTACATAGGCCCAGAAGTTCCTGAAGAAGATTTGATTTGGCAAGACCCAATCCCTGCTGGTAACACGGACTATGACGTTGCTGCAGTGAAAGAAAAAATTGCTGGATTAGGATTAAGCATTCAAGAAATGGCAGAAACCGCTTGGGCTAGTGCCTATACCTACCGTAGCTCAGACATGAGAGGCGGTGCAAATGGAGCAAGAATTCGTTTGGCTCCGCAAAAAGACTGGGAAGTTAATAAACCCGAACAGCTGTCGAAAGTACTTGCAGCTTATCAAGGTTTGTCAGATGACACTGGCGTTTCTGTTGCAGACATTATTGTCCTTGCAGGAAACTTAGCGATTGAGAAAGCTTCTGGCATGGAGGTTCCATTTACCCCAGGTAGAGGAGATGCATCAGACGATCAAACTGATCCTGAGTCTTTTGAATATCTTGAGCCTTTATCTGATGCTTTTAGAAACTATCACCGTTCTGGTTTGAGTGTTAGTGCAGAGGAAATGATGCTTGATAAAGCTCAGTTGCTTGGCATAACAGCACCAGAGATGACAGTTCTCCTAGGTGGAATGAGATCTTTGGGTATTACTGCCAGTGATTATGGTTTGGTATCGGAAAATTCTGATCAGCTTACCAATGAGTACTTCAAAACTTTGCTAGATATGAGAGTTCAATGGAAACCAAACGGTACCGGAAACTCCTATGAAGCATTCGACAGAGTGACAGGTGAGAAGGCTAGAACTGCTTCAAGAGCAGATTTAGTGTTTGGTTCTAATTCTCAACTTAGAGCTTACGTTGAGGTATATGCCCAAAGTGACTCTGAAGAGAAGTTTAAAAAAGACTTTGTCAAAGCTTGGAACAAAGTCATGAATAACGATCTTTTTTAAGAGAAGGTCGTTATCTATTAGGTCGAAAGTTCTTCTTGGCTTTTAAATAGAATATAATGTTCTTATGTCTCAAAAAGCCATTTATCCTGGAACTTTCGACCCAATCACCAAAGGACACATAGATTTAGTCGAACGAGCTTGTAAGCTTTTCGATAAAGTCGTGCTCGCTATAGCAGCAAGTGAAGCCAAAAGTCCCTTGTTCACCCTTGAAGAAAGAATTGATATCTCAAAAAGGATTTTTAAGGGAAACGATCAAGTTGAGATTATCGGTTTCTCTGGGTTGCTTGTGGATTTGGCCAAAGACAACGATGCTACTATTCTAATTCGAGGACTTCGAGTTGTAGCTGATTTTGAATACGAGTTTCAATTGGCAAATATGAATAGAGCTATGATGCCAGAACTTGAAAGCGTATTTCTGACACCAGTAACCGAATACAGCTTTGTCAGCTCAAGCTTAGTGAAAGAAATTTGTAAAATGGGCGGCGACGTATCTTCTTTTGTGGATCCAATTTCTTTGGAAGAAATGAAAAAGAAGTTTGTCTAACTTTGACAGTTAGTACAGTAAACTGTTGATCTATTTCCTAGTCTAATTTCTTTCAATTCTTTTTTACAATTAAAGCATTCTTGCTTTCCTCTGCCATAAACTACTAATTTTTTTTTGAAATACCCTGGCGCTTCTTCCGCATTACTATAGTCCTTCAGAGTTGTTCCGCCTTCAGTAATTGCTTCTTTCAATACTTCAACAATTTTAGAAGATAATACTTCATATTGATTTTTAGTTACTTTGCCTGCCTGTTTAGTAGGTCTAATGCCTGCTTTAAATAGGGCTTCATTGGCATAAATGTTTCCAACACCAACCACAATTTTTGCATTCATAATGAATTGTTTTACTGCCACAGATTTTTTTCTAGATTTTTCAAATAAATACAATCCATTGAAGCTGTTTCCTAAAGGTTCTGGACCTAAATCTTTTAATAATCTATGTTCCAGAGGATTTTGCTTGGTTAAATCCAGAACGCCAAACTTTCTAATATCGGTATATCTCAATGTCCAGTTATCGGAAAAATTTAAATCCCAATGCTCATGTTTCTTTGGAGACACTTTCTTGTTGAATACTCTTAACTTGCCAGACATGCCTAAATGAATGATCAAGGCACATTCATCGAGTTGAAAAATTATGTATTTACCGCGCCTAAAGGCGTTATCAATTTTTTTACCTTTAACTAATTTATTTATGTTGGTAGGAATTAGCCAACGCAGTTTTTCCTCGCGTGACACAAAAGAGATAATTTTTTTATTGAGAATTTTTTTTTCTATTCCCCTCAGGGTTGTTTCAACCTCAGGCAGTTCTGGCATTAACTATCTAGATAACCACTGATCTCATAGATATCTGCTGGCGATAAAATTCCTGAAGCTAATTTCAATTCTAAAGTACTAATGATGTAATCGTACTTAGCAGCAATGAGATCTCTTTGTGCTGAAAAATAGTTTTTTTCTGCATTTAACA
>CACJRI010000006.1 GCA_902595715.1 uncultured SAR86 cluster bacterium | reverse complement strand
TTTATTTTTGAAATTTCTCTTTTTTAACAATGATTTAATTTGACTTGAACACCAAAGACAAGCATTTGGATATTTTTTTAAAGTTTTAAAGTGTAGGTGATCTTCAAAGGGAGCAGTGATAATGATGTTTTTTACAAGACAATTCTCTTCTTCGGTTAAGAATGATTTTCTATCCTTTGTTCTTTGTAAAAACCAGCCTCTTCCATCAACAAGAGACAAATCAAACCAAGGGTCAATAAGAAGAGCTTCATTTCCCTCTTCTATATACCAAGATTGATAATCGTCTGCTTTTTTTACTTTCATTTACCTGTAAATTAAAGGTATTCTATCTTTTTTGGGAGATAAAATGATAAGTGGATATTGCGATGAAAAGTTCTCCTCTGCGAGGGAGTTATTTGAAAAAAACCTTAAATCAGGCTTTGAAAGAGGAGCAGCAATTACTGTTGAAATTGAAGGAGAAAAAGTTATCGATCTTTGGGGAGGTATTGACTCTGAAGAAGAAAATACTACTTGGCAGGAAGATACAATCGTAAATGTTTTTTCTACTACCAAAGGATTGGCAGCCGTTTGCCTTTTACAATTAGTTGAAGAAGGTAAAGTCAATTTGGATGATCCTGTGGCTAAATATTGGCCAGAATTTGCACAAGAAGGCAAAGATAAAATCCCAGTAAGATATTTGTTTTGCCATAAATCTGGTTTATGCGGAGTAACTAAACCTCTGCCGGATGATGCTTATTATAACTGGGATGTAATGGTGAATGCATTAGCCGCTCAAAAACCTCAATGGGAACCAGGTACTCGACATGGATATCATGCATTAACTTACGGTCATCTGATCGGTGAGATGGTTAGAAGAGTTACTGGACAATCTATTGGGCAATACTTTAATGAAAAAATTGCAGAACCTTTAAATCTTGATTTCTGGATAGGTTTACCTGATGATCAATTTGATAAAGTAACTGATATCCAACCAAGTCTATTTCCATTATGGACTAGAATGATAGCTCCAATATTTAAAATTATTCCAAAAAACATGCTGCGAGGCGATCTTGCTTTGATTAAAGATTTTGACGATCCAACTACCATTGCAGGCTCTGCTTTCAATAACCCTAAAATGGAAATTAAAAATCCATTTTATGCAAATACTAGAGAATGGCGAAAAGCCGAAATCCCAGCTGCCAATGGACATGGAAGTGCTAGAGCGATAGCAAAATTTTATGGTGTTTTGGCAAATGGTGGAGAGCGTGATGGTGTTCATTTGCTGAGTCCAGATATGATAAATATGGCACGTCAGACTGAATCCGAAGGATCTGACTTGGTTTTAGCAAACTTACAAACTCGTTTTGGATTGGGTTTTATGCTTGGCTCCAAAGACGTCTCAATGGGTCCTGCCGAGGGTGCTTTCGGACATGGTGGCGCTGGTGGCTCTCTTGGTTTTGGAGATCCTGATAATCATGTTTCAATTGGTTTTGTAATGAATCAAATGCATCCTGGAATAACTGCCTGGGAAACTGCAACTTCATTCATAGAAAAAGTATATGAGAGTAAGTGAAGATTTATCTAAAAATGGGATTGGAGTAGAGGTCTCTGATTTTTCTTTGTCTGATTTGACAGAAGAGAATATTACCTTTCTAAGATCAAAATGGATTGAATATGGATTGATAGTTTTTCCAAAACTTCCTTTATCGCATGATGAATTCAAAGACTTTGCATTAAGTTTTGGTGATTTTGGAGACGATCCATTTATCTCTTCTCTTCCGGATTATCCGAATATTGCTGAAATAAAGAGAAGTGCCAACGAAAAGGCAACGCCTTTTGGAGGAACTTGGCATTCGGATTGGTCTTTTATGAAAAAACCCCCTTCTGCTACGTTATTACATTCAAAAATTATCCCTCCTGTTGGAGGAAACACACTGTTTGCCAATACAGAAAGAGCTTTTGCTGCTTTACCAGATAAGATGAAAGATAAATTAAGGAATCTCAAAGTAATTCATTCTGCAAAAATTCCTTATGCCGATGATGGTTTTTATGCTCTTGAAAAAGAAGAACGTTCAATGAAAATCCTTCCATCTAAGGAAGCTAAAGCTACTTTCTCTCATCCTATGATAAAAATTCATCCTGAAACCAAAAAAGAATGTTTATTCATCAACCCTGTATACACCATCAATATAGAAGGTTTCTCAGAAGACGAGTCCCAACAGCTTTTATGGGAGCTTTATGAACATATGATTCAAGATAAATTTGTATATGAGCACGTATGGAATGAAGATATGTTAATCATGTGGGACAATCGAACTGTCATGCACCAAGCATCAGGTGGTTATGATGGTTATGATAGATTGTTGCATCGCATAACTCTTGCAGCAGTTTAAGTACTAGTTACCCTTTTCTAGATATCTTAAATCTTGCGCGGATAGTTCAATATTTGTTGCCTCGATACAACTATCCAACTCAAAAAAATTTCTAGGTCCAACAAGAGGATAAGCAGATATTTCAAGGTTTACAACATAAGAGAGTGCTATTTGTATTGGTTGACAATTTTTTTCTTTAGCTAACTCTGAAGCTCTATCTCTTCGTGCAAGATTTAATTCATCATGCCAAACTCTTTTTTCTTCTTCGTCTGTTGGATTAGCAAAGTGCTCATTCGCAGCAAATTCTACTTGGTTAACAAAAAAACCCCTTGCTTGAGAAGACCATGGAAAAAGGTGGATATTATTATCTTTGAGATATTTTAGATATCCTTCATCGCAAGAAAAACAACCCGGCCAAACAGGTTCAAGCATTCTAGCCAAACTAAAATTATTACTTAAAACTTTGAAACCAACTTTCTCCTGTTCGTTTGCATAGTCGTTTGCAGACTTGAAACGTTCCAGTGCCCAATTAGATGCTCCTAGAACATCTATCAATCCATCATGCTTGCATTCATTCAAAGCATCAATAAATTCATTTACTGGAACTTCCAGATTATCTCGATGTAAGCAGTAAATATCTAATTTATCTATATTGCCTCTTGCTAAGGATTCTTCAATTTGAGGTCTGATTTTATCTGGAAAACAATCTGGAGTGTGTGCTCCTTTTCCCAAAACAACTACATCTTTTAAGTTCCTAGAATTTATCCAATCACCTAAATATTTATCGCTCAATCCATGATTATAAATAAAGGCAGTATCGAAAACCTTACCGCCCTTACTGTAGTAATAATCAAACATAGCAAAAGCATGAACTTCATTTATTTGATTGTCGCACCCAAAAACTATTGGGGATATTTCTTTATCCAATTCAGGAATTTCTACTGTATTTAAGTCTTTTGATGGTTTTGAAAAAACTGAACTTTTTAGCGAAGATGTATTTATTGAGTTAGCTGGATAGACCACTTTTAATTCATTAAGCCATTTATCAAGCCAAATCGAATTACTCAAAGAATCAGCATGAGGCATAAATGAAGATTCAATTTTTCCTGCTTTAATACAAGAGCTAGCTTCATCAATTTCCCGAGTAAACAAACCAACATCGTCTCTGACTTCGATGACCTTCTCCTGGTTGTTTTCTAAAATTTTAATTTCTGCTTTTTGTCCTTGAAATTGACCACAATGCCATGGTTCTTTAACAAAGATTTGTTTATCACCAGATGAAATTCTTAAAGAATTATCGTATTCCTCATTGATTGCTGATTTTATTGAGGCTTTAATTTTTGGACTAAACTCAAGGTCTGCTTTTGCATTCAAGTCGATATTATTTGAAGATAGCTTTCCTGATGCAGATATGGTTAACGGATCAGAAAAAGAATTTTCCATTAAATTTCCTGCTATCAACCTAACCATGGATAGAGGATAACAACCTATATCTAAGATTGAACCTCCCCCCAATTCTGGATTTTTAAGTCGATGACTTTCTTCAACATCAGCAGTAAAACCGAAAGAAGACTCTATCAATACTGCTTGGTTAGAGAATTCTTCTTTAACCATTTCAAGCATTTTATGAGTTAATGGATGACATCTATACATAAAAGCTTCCATAAAAAATAAATTTAGCCTTCTTGATTCATTGAGCAAAATCATTGCTTCAGTTGAATTCATTGTCATTGGTTTTTCACAAAGAAGGTGTTTACCACTTCTAAGTGTTTTTAGACTTAAATCAAAATGACTGTTATGCGGTGTGCCTATATAAATCGCATCGATTGACGCATCATTGAGTAAGGCATCATAGGAATCGTAAGTTTCAACTCCGTATTTATCAGAAAAATGTTTTAGATTTTTCGATGATCTACTTGCAACTGCAACTAATTCGCCTTCTTTTGAATATCTAATTGAGTCGCAGAAAGCTTTAGAAATAGTTCCTGTACTGATAACTCCCCACTTAACCATTTTTTCTTGCCTCAATATTAATCAGTAATTCTTTATGATATGCAGAATTAATTGGATAAAAATACATTAAGAAGATGGAAATAGCGATACCCGAAGCAGGTATTAAAGACATAATATTTTTCAAACCACTGAGTGTTTCAGGAGTTTGCACTTCATTTGGTGAAAAGTTTATTGAGGTTAACAAAACTCCTAAAACTAAAGCAGCAACTGCAATAGATGATTTTTGAGCAAAGGTCATAAACCCATACAAAGAGGATTCGCTCCTGATTCCTGATTTCCACTCACCATATTCAATGGTGTCAGGCAACATTGACCAAAATAATACACCTCCTGCTCCTGAAGCTATGCCTATCAGGCAAACAATGACGATGAGTTCTTGTAATGTACTGATTTGATAAAAATAAAATAATGCAAATGCAAGCAATAGCAAGGACATTGATATTTGCCAGGTATTTCTTTTACCAATTTTTAAAGATACGTATGACCAAAAAGGTATTGATGCAAAGCTGCTTAGGCCGCTTAAGCCTAAAACCAAGCCTTGATAACTATGTAAGTCCAAAGCATATTTGATGTAATAAATTAAATTTTTATTAAACATAATCGTGGTAGAACCCAAGATAAGGATGGAAGAAAAAACTATCCAGAAGGGATAATTTTTTAGAATAGAAAATATTAACTTTGATATCGAAGGATAAGTTTCCTTAATTTCTTCAGTAGAGGATTCCTTCACAGATCCATAAGTAATGTAGAGAATAATGACTGCAAAGAAAGCTGCAAAACATGATAAATAAATTATCCCAAGGGACTCGTCGTTTTGGCCGAAGAAGTTAATTATTGGAAATCCTAGAGAAGACATCAATAACGTACCAAACGATGCTCCTATCATTCTTGCAGTGGTTAATTTTGTTCTTTCTTCACTGTCTGAAGTTATCCTTGGAGTAAGAGAGGAATAAGGAACACTGACAATCGTAAAACATGTTCGATGAAAAACATTAATAAGGAGTAAGCATATAAAAAGAGATAATCCTGTTAAAGGAGGAACCCAAAACAATAGTATAAAAGATAAAGACCAACCCCTGACCAATAAAAGCAAATAGCAATATCGCCGACCCCATAGCCGATTCTTTGTCTGTTGGATAATGGGCTCAATTACTTAAAGATTCAATGATCTCTTGTTTGTGTTCACCCAATGCTGGAGCAGGTTTGTCATTGAACATTTCGTTATCATCAAATTTAGTTGGATATCTTAATGCTCGTACTTTGCCTTGAATATCGCTATTTATAGATTGGAAAAGATTATTTGCCTCAATCTGCGGATGGGTCATCAACTCATCTAAAGAGATGGTTTTTGAACATGGCACATCTTCATCCTGTAATTTTTGTAGAGCATCATCCACAGTTAATGACTCAAAAATTGTCAAAGATTTAACTAACTCAACCATGTTTTCACTTCTTGCAAAAGCATTATTAAATCGTTCATCTTCAATATATTCTGGCAAACCTAGAGCTCTGAAAATTCCAAACCATTGAGCATCTGATAAAGCTGCAATGGAAAGAAAACCATCTTTGCATTTATAAAGGCTGTAAGACTTTGTCAAAGGCGGTAACGTTACTACATCATCATCCAATAAAGTGTGATTCATCATGCCGTCTGGCCAAAGAAAAAAAACTGCTGAATCAATCATAGAAAGATTGAGACGGTCGGCAATGCCGGTTCTTTCTCTCTTAAAAAGAGCAGATGATAGTGACTGACAAATTGTGTAAGCAGTTATCTTGTCACACAAAAGCGTTTTTATGTAAGCCGGTTCATTAAGGTCAGATTGAATATCTGTAGCTCCTGCCATAGCCTGAACAACATGATCATAGGCAGGTGCAGTTGAGTATGGGCCCGAATCTCCAAAGCCATTTATGGAAGCATAAATCAATTTATCGTTTATTTTTTTACAATCACTCTCTCCTAACCCTATTTTTTCCATGACCCCAGGTCTAAAATTATTGATTAAAATATCTGCATCGGTAATTAATTTTTTGACTATTTCTAAATCGTCTTTTTCTTTTAAATTTAAATCTATCGATCTCTTGCCTCTATTGCAGTTTGCAAATAACGCAGACACGCCGCCTTTTTGCGTTCCTAAGTAGCGCATAGGATCTCCTATACCCGACTGCTCTATTTTTATAACTTCAGCACCTTGATCGGCCATCATCATAGTCGCTAATGAGGCTGTAACGATTGTAGAAATTTCAACAATTTTTACTCCCTCTAAGGGTTTGGCATAACTCATTCTCTCTCTCCCTAAAAATTATCTATAATTAAGATACTTCGTCTTGTAGACATATTCAATGGGGAAAATAATGAACAACTTAAAAGAATTATCAGAACTTGCATGGCAAGGAGAATTAGATACTAAATTTGAGCATCATCCAGTGCATACCTTTTATGAAGGTTCTACCGAACTTGCTGAGAATTTATTGGGACTCAAAGGAATTGGAGGATTTTATGTTGTTGATACAAACGATGGATTAGTAATGATAGATGCTGGCAGTCATTTAGATATAGATTCTGCATACGCTGAAATAAAAAAATGGAGACCAAGCAGCACTGTTAAAGCAGCTGTTTTTACTCATCATCACGTAGATCATATATTTGCTACAAAAAAATTTGACGAGGATGCAGATAAATCCAATCAAAAAAGACCGATTGTTTACAGTCATAAATTATTACCTGATCATTTTGATAGATATAAAAAAACTCTTGGATGGAACACCGCTATCAATAAAAGACAATTTGCGATCAATGTTCCTCATTTCAAATGGCCAGAAGAATACCGCTACCCAGATATAACCTTTGAAGATGAATATTCTTTTGAAGTTGGAGATTGTACTTTCGAACTCTTTCATGGGCGTGGTGAAACAGATGACCATACTTGGGTTTACATTCCTGAAAGAAAAATTTTAGCTCCTGGAGATTTATTCATTTGGGCAGTACCAAATGGCGGTAATCCACAAAAAGTTCAGAGATACATAAGTGATTGGTCAGAAGCTTTGAAATTGATGATGAAAAAGGATGCAGAAATTATGATTCCAGGGCACGGACTACCAATATATGGAAAAGATAGAATTCAGGAAGCTTTATCGACTACAGCAGATTTTTTAAAAGATATTGAGGATCAAACTCTTAAATTGATGAATCAAGGTAAGTCTCTAAATGAGGTTTTTCATCAAGTAAAAATTTCGTCTGTAATTAAAAACAAACCTTGGTTAAGACCTGTTTATGACGATCCCAAGTTTTTAATAAGAATGATCTGGAGACGGTATGGAGGTTGGTGGGATGGTGAATACGATAGATTATTACCGGATACCAGAGAAAATGAAGCAAAAGAATGGGTTGAACTCAGCGGCGGAATAGATGCAATCATTAATAAAGCTTTAAATAATTTAAAAAATAAAAAATATAAATTAGCAGCTCATCTAATTGAAGTTGCTTACTATGCTGATAAAAAAAATGAGAAGCTGCATGATGCTAGAAAAGAAATATATGCAGCTCTCTCTCAAGAACAGGATTCTTCAATGGCTAGAAATATTTTCAATCATGCTAATTTGGCTTCAAACGAATTAAAGAGAGATTTAGCCTCAGATAATTAAAGTTTTTCTAACTCTCCTTCTGATAATTCACGAGCTTCGTTTATAAGCATAATGGGAATGCCATCTCTAATTGGATATGCCAATTTAGCCTCTTTACTTATCAATTCATCTCCTCGTTGAACGAGAGAAGAATGTGTTTTTGGACAAACTAAAATTTCAAGTAATTTTTGATCAATCATTTAAAGTATATTCTATCCTTTTTAAAGAAGTTTCTTTGCCCAATATAAATAAAAGTTCTGAAATAGACGGAGCATTTTCTCTTCCGGTTAAGATTATTCTTAAAGGCTTTCCTAATTCAGGGAACTTTAAATCATTGGCTTGCAAAAACTCTTTGATATTTTTTTCTATCTCATTTTTTTCAAAATCAATTTCTCTTAATTGTTTACTAAATTCAGAAAATAATATTTTTTTATTGGCATCGATATTGAGTGAATCGAATTTGATATGAGGTTCCTGAAAAAAATAAATTGATTCTTCGGCAATCTGATTTAGGGAATTTGCTCCCTTTGCTAATAAAGAGATAGCTAATTCTCCATTATCTATTTGATTAAAATCAACTCCTGAATTTTCTTTAACTTTTGCAATTAACTCTTTGGAAGTTAAAAAATTTAAATATTTATTGTTATACCAGTCTAATAAATCTTGAGAATATTTAGATGGGGAGGAATTAACATCCTTCAAATTAAAAACTTCTTGAAGTTTTTTTAAGGAGAATATTTCTTCTTCTCCATATGACCATCCCAAGCGGACCAAGTAATTTACTAACGCATCACTTAAATACCCATTCTTTTTATAATCCAAAATATCATCTGCCCCATCTCTTTTTGAAAGTCTTTTGCCTGATTCAGCTAAAACCATTGGAAGGTGAGCATAACTAGGAATTGTTGCGTCTAATGCAGCTAAAACATTAATTTGCTTAAGCGTATTGGTAATATGATCGTCTCCTCTGATTACCGTTGTAATATTCATATCCATATCATCAACAGCAGCAGAAAAATTATAAGTTGGGGTGCCATCGCTTCTGAGAATTATAAAATCATCAAATTCTTTATTGTTTATAGCGATATCTCCCAAGATTAAGTCTTTAAATTTTGACTCTCCAGCTATGGGGAATTTAAATCTTAAAACCATACCGTCCGTAAATTCTATATTTTTATCTCTATTCAACCCGTTGTACTTTGGTTTTTGTTTTTTAGCTATTTGTTCTTCTCTCATTTTAGTAAGAACCTCTTCGCTACAATCGCATGCATATGCAAAGCCTTTTTTATACAGCTCAATTGCTAGTTCTTTGTGTTTCGCAATTCTTTTTGATTGATATACAGGATCATCATCAAGTTTGATTTGCATCCATTCAAGAGACCTTAAAATTGAATCAACATATTCATCTTTGGAACGCTCTTGGTCTGTATCTTCAAATCTTAAAAGAAATTTTCCTTGATTTGCTTTGGCAAATAAAAAAGAAAACAATGCAGTTCTTGCCCCACCTATGTGCAAATGTCCTGTCGGGCTAGGTGCAAATCTAGTTATTTCCATGGTCTATCTTTATGGAATTTAAGTAGTTCTCATGCTGAATGACATCTTCTTCTGAAGTTTTAATTGTGACTAAATTGAAATCATTTGAAACATCTTTAGAAAATCTAGGTTGAGATTTTTTTGAAGAGTTATCATCAAATCCTAAATCTCTTTGCCCTCCCGTCATAGCAAGATATACATCTGCTAAAATTTCAGAATCAATCAGAGCACCATGATAGCTCCTGTCATAACCGGTTATTTGATATCTATCTGTTAAAACTTCTAGACTATTTCTTTGACCAGGATGTTTTTCTCTTGCAATTGATAGGGTGTCGGTAATTTTACTTACATGATCTTCAATTTTTATATCAAGACCTGCAACTTTAAGTTCATGATTTAAAAATCCAACATCGAACTCAGCGTTATGAATTAGTAATTCAGAGTCTTTTATAAAATCTAAAAAATCCTGATAGATGTCTTTAAATAAAGGCTTATCAGATAAGAAATCATCAGATAATCCATGGATGTTAAAGGATGATCCAACTGTTCTCTCTGGATTAACATAAACTTGATAAGAATTTTTTGTTAATTTTCTATTTATTAATTCAACTCCGGCAATTTCAATAATTCTATGGTCGTTAGCAATGTCTAAGCCAGTCGTTTCTGTGTCCAAAACAATTTGTCTCATGCGAGCTCTTCTATTCCTTTATTCGCTAAAGCATCAGCGATATCGTTTTCTCTATGATTGCTGTGACCCTTCACCCAAAACCAACTTATTTCATGATGATTTGTCATTTGATCTAGCTCCATCCATAATTCTGAGTTTTTAACTGATTTCTTTGAGGCATTTTTCCAGCCATTTTTTTTCCAATTGATAATCCATTTAGTAATTCCATCTTTTACATATTTTGAATCTGTATAAAGCTCAATAATTTTAGGGTCTTTAAAAAACTTTAATGCCTCTATGGTTGCTGTTAGCTCCATCTTATTGTTTGTTGTATTGAAACTACCACCGTATATTTCTTTTTCTTCACCATCTTCAATGATGAGTGCACCCCATCCACCCAATCCGGGATTGCCTTTACAGGCTCCATCTGTAAAAATCTTAATTGTATTTTCAGACATCTATAAGAAAAGAGATAGATGTTAATATTACTTTAAAAATGATATCTAATATAGAAGCTATCCCAGCATTTTCAGATAATTACATTTGGATATTAGTTAAAGGTAATTCAGCAGCTGTTGTTGACCCCGGCGATGGGTCAGTAGTCGAAAGTTTTTTGAGTAAAAACAATCTCAGTCTTGAATCAATATTAATTACCCACCATCATTTTGATCATACCGGAGGAATAACAGACCTAGCTTCTAGATGGAACCCAAAAGTCTATGGTCCTAAAGGAGGTCATATAAAAGGTATTGACTCAGAATTATCAGAAAACTCAAAGATTACAATTTTAGATACGGAATTTCATATTTTTGAAACTCCAGGACACACCCTTGATCACATTGCCTACTACTCTAAAGATATTGGTTCCTTATTTTGTGGAGATACTCTTTTTTCTGGCGGATGTGGGAGACTTTTTGAAGGAACGCCACTACAAATGTTTGATTCACTAAAAAAGTTCTCTGATCTACCTGAGGAGACCAAAGTTTATTGTACTCATGAATATACATTGAGTAATTTAACTTTTGCCTTAGAAGTAGAACCCAATAACGTTGACCTAAAAAAATATTTTGAGAAAGTTAGTTCTCTTAGAGATTCCAATCAGATATCTCTGCCTTCAAGTATTTTATTAGAAAATAAAATCAATCCCTTTTTAAGAACTTCTGTTAGCCAGGTCAAAAAAAATGCTGAAAATTATGCTAAGAAACAAAACCTACAACCAGCAGAAGTCCTTGCAGCAATTCGAGATTGGAAAGATAATTTTTAGAATGAATAAATATCTCCTTCTTTTTCTTGCTTCTCTCTTAAGTTTTTCACTACTTAGCCAATCATCAAAAGATCTATGGGGTGAAATCAGAGACAAAATGGTTTTTAATCATGAATTAAACCAGCCTTCTGTTAAGTATGAACTTGAGAAATATAACGACAATCAATACGTCATCAATAGACTAGCAAAGAATGGTCAACGATATCTTTATTACACAGTTACTGAATCAATCGAAAGAGACTTGCCGGTAGAACTGGCATTACTTCCTTTTATCGAAAGCCAATTTGACCCTTACGCACAATCTTCTACAGGAGCATCAGGAATTTGGCAATTTATTCTCAGTACCGCTCGTGAACAAAAGCTTAAAAAAAATTGGTGGTACGACGGAAGAAGAGATATTGTTGCATCAACTGACGCAGCGTATAACTATCTGACGAAACTATACAACAAATATGATGACTGGTTACTTGCAATTGCTGCTTACAATGCCGGCCCAAATAGAATTTTAAAAGAAATTAAAAAAAATAAATCTAAGGGATTACCTACAGATTTTTGGTCATTAAAACTTCCCAAAGAAACAAAAGCTTATGTTCCAAAACTTTTAGCCCTTCTAGAAGTTATCAAAAATCCTGATAAATTTAGTGTTGTTATTCCAAATTTGCCCAATAGACCTTATTTTCAATTGGTTACTCTGCCCTCTCAAGTAGATCTAATGCAAGTAGCTAATATTTCTGGTTTGAAACTAGAGGTTATTTATGAACTTAACCCAGGTTTTAATCAATGGGCTACAGATCCAAATGGTCCATTTCATATTCTTCTTCCTGTGGGAATAGCTGATAGGTTTCAAGTTATCTTGGATAACACTGATCCATCTGAACTAGTTCAGTGGGATAAGTATCTAGTTAAAAAAGGAGATACGTTAACTTCTATTGCAAAAAAATATCTTATTGATTTTGCTTTATTAAAAGAAATCAATGGGTTTAAAGACGATACCATATACGAAAACGAAGAATTAATTGTCCCAAGAGGTCCAAGTTGGATTAAAGATTATCTCAATAAACCTGATATTTATTATGTTAAAGCTGGAGATAGCATGTGGTCGATTGCAAAGAAGTTTAATGTGACCATTAGAGATTTATCAATTTGGAATGACCTAAATCCAGAAAAATTCCTCCTTACAGATACAAAAATACTGATCTATCCAAAATATTTTAAAGAAATTAAACCGAAACCAGTTCCTAAAAATGATATCGCTTATCCTGTAAAAAGAGGTGATAGCATTATTAAAATATCCAATAAATTTGGTATTCCAAAAGAATGGATCTTAAAGTGGAATAATATTCCAGATGAAACTTTAATTTATCCCGGACAAATAATAGAGTTGAAACTTTCTGAGATAAATTAATTTTCTAATTTTTGCGTATCTCTTGGATCCAAAATATCTCTTAACCCGTCACCTAAAAAATTTAAAGCAAATAGAGTTAAAGAAAATAAAAATGCTGGAAATATAAGCAACCACCAATACTCTTCCATAGTATTAGCGCCCTCTCTAATTAAAATCCCCCAAGAACTATCAGGAGGTTGCACTCCCAAGCCTAAAAAACTTAAAAAAGCTTCCAAAAGCATAAATTGAGGTACCAGCAAGGTGGAATAAATTATAACGGTGCCCAAAACATTAGGAATGATATGTTTAAACAAGATTCTGGAAGAACTTGCGCCCATAATTTGTGCAGATATTACAAACTCTTTTTTTCTTAAACCTAAAACTTGTAAACGCACAATTCTTGCCATTGAGAGCCACCCAAAAGCTCCAATTGAAATAAATAAAAAATAAATATCTCTACCAAATATAACTAGAATAAGAATAATAAAAATAACAAAAGGGAGTCCATCCAATATATCTACTAGTCTCATCATCAATGAGTCTATTTTTCCTCCGAAATATCCAGATACTGCTCCATACGTAAGACCAATAGTTATTGCCACAAAAGTAGCTAAAAAACCTACTAAAAGGGATATTCTGCTGCCGTAAAGTATTCTTGAAAATAGATCTCTCCCAAGAACATCAGTACCTAATATGTACTGAATAGATGGAGCAGAAGCTCCTAAAGATAAATTTTGTTCAGATACCTCATAAGGAGAGATAATAGGTGCAAGTAGTGCTGCGCATATGAGAAACAAAGTATATAAAAGAGAAATCAAAAGAATTTTTCTATGCTTGATCTCTTGAAATAACTCAAACCACATTTATTCAAGACCGCCTGAATCTCTCAAGGTTGGATTCAAAAAGGAAGCCATAATATCTGAAATCAACACAAAGGTTAAAGTCATAAAAGTAAACAAAATAGAAGTGCCTAAGATCATCGTATAGTCTCTATTGAATGCTGCTTGAACATAAAATCGACCTACACCATTTATTTGAAATATAGTTTCAACCACAAAAGACCCTGCAAGTAATCCGGCAATCGCAGGACCCAAAAAACTTATAACCGGTAAAATTCCACCCCTTAGAGCATGAACAATAACAATCCTAATTTCTGAAAGACCCTTTGCCCTTGCTGTTCTTATATAATCTTGACCGAGAATCTCCAACATCCCTCCACGAGTAAGTCTTGCAAAAATAGCTGCATAGGCAGTACCAAGAGTTATTGTGGGTAGAATTTTATCGCCGGGATTGTCGCCCCATCCATAAACAGGTAAAACTTCATACCAAATTCCAAAAATTAAAACCAATACTGGCCCTAGAATAATTGAAGGGATGCAAATGCCTAGTAACGAAATGGACATCGGTACAATATCTAAAATTTTTCCTGGATTTAATGAAGCTACAAGTCCAGAAATTACTCCTAAAAAAATTGCGAAAAGAATTGAGTAAATTGCTAGTTCAATAGTTGTCGGTAATCCTGACATAATAAGTTCTGTGACTGTTCTGCCGGGATATTTAAAAGAAGGTCCAAAATCTCCTTGAATAGCATTAAATAAATAATTATAAATTTGAACGTGAATTGGTTTATCTAAATTATAAGCTTCATTTAACTTCTCAATTATTTCTGGCGAAGCCACCCTTTCAGCATCAAAGGGTCCTCCCGGTGCAGCATGAATCATTAAGAATGTAATAATGACTACGACTAATAAAACAGGAATGTAAGTGAATAATCTTTTTAAGATTAATTGAATCAAAATATTATTCCAAACTTAGAAATTGATATGGATTGGTATCTAAAATATTTTTTTGCCAATTTTTAACCCTTTCACTCAAGAGATATGTTCTAGTGTAAGTATATAAAGGAATGACAGGCAGTTCATCTATGAGAATTTTTTCTGCTTCCTCGTATAGTTCATATCTCTTTGTTGTTGAAATTTGTGAAGCTGCATTATTTAAAATTTCATCGTATCTAGCATTACTCCAGCCAGTTTTGTTATTTCCTCTATCTGTCACCATCATATCAAGGAAAGTAAATGGGTCAGGATAATCGCCAATCCAACCGGCTCTAGATATATCAAATTCTCCTTGAGTTTCTCTTGCTAAATAAACTTTCCAATCAACATTGGTTAAAATTACATTCAATCCCAAATGTTTTTTCCACATTTCTTGAATAGCTTGAGCAATTTTCTGATGACCTTCGGAGGTATTATAGAGCACCTCTAGAGGTTGGTTATTTATGTCATATCCTGATTCTTTAAAAAGTAGTTTTGCCTTTACTGGATTAAATTCTAATTTGGTACTTGGGTTATAGCTATTTTCATCTGGAGGAGTGAAAGAATAAGATACTTTTTGATTACCTTTTAAAATACTTTTTACAATTAAGTCACGATCTATAGATAAAGATAATGCTTTTCTGAAATTTACATCATTCAATGGAGATTTATTTGTATTGATTCTATAGTAATAAGTTCCAAAATAATTATGTTCAACTAATTCCTTTGGTCTTTCTTCTCTGTATCTAATTATTTTTTCTGTTGGAACAGTATTTGCTAAATGAATTCCACCAGATCTAAATAAACGGTCTTGAGTTAATTCATTATCAATGGGGAGAAATTCTATGCCGTTAATTTTATTTGAATCGTTACCCCAATAAAGATCATTTCTTGATACCTTAAGAGATTTATTTATTTCCCATGAATCTAATTTAAAAGGACCATTACCAATAAAATTATTTACCCTAGTCCATTTATTATTTCTACTAGTCATTCCACCAAATTTTTCAACAGTTTCAGGGTGAACTGGCCACGTCGAATAATGAGTTAAGATATTTAAAAAGTAAGGAGTTGGATTTTCCAATGTAACCACAAGCTTATTTTCAAACACAGAAACTCCGACCTTGGAAAAATCTTTAATTTGACCTTTATGAAAGCTCTCAGCATTTTTTATGACATATAGCATGTCTGCATACTGCGCTCCTAGTTCAGGCGAAAGAATTCTTTTCCATGAATAAACAAAATGTTCAGGTTTCACTGATTCGCCGTTTGTCCATTTCGCCTCTGGATTAAAAATAAAAGTATAAGTTAAGCCATCCTCACTTATCACCCATTCTGATGCTACTCCAGGAAGCACTCCGTTGTTTTGTGGATTAAAAATAACGAGGCCTTCCAAAAGAGCTAACAATATTTTATGTTCTGGAACTCCTGTAACAATATGAGGATCTATTCCAGAAGGTTCTGTGCCATTTCCAAGAAGTAGAATTCCTTGCTCTGAATAAAGATCAACTTTTGATTTCTGATCAGTGTTTCCCGAGCAACCGGCAAGAAATAAAAAAAATATTAGTAGCCAATGCATCAATAGATTCTCTTTGCAATATCTAAATAAATAAATCTTCCTAGTGGATCATAATAAGATGGGTAAGTATTAGCATTCCCGGGTACATAATTGATCGATCTTCCGTTTAAAGGCGGATTCTTATCTAGAATATTATTAATTCCAAAAGAAAAATTTATGTCGTCGATCAAATTTATTGAAAAATTTGCATCTAAATAATAAAAACTGCTGAAATCAATTGGGTTGGTCGCGTTTGAATCTTCAACGCTATCAATGTAGCGAATTGTGAGATTTGTTGAAGTATCAAATTGTAAAATTTTATAAATAAATTCCATGTTAAATACATTTTGAAATTTTGGTGATGGTAATCCGCAGGTATTTTCATACTTACCTTTACAATCTTCAATCGGAAGCGATGATCTAAGCTGAATGTCATTTTTAAGCAAGTAAGAAAGAAAATTATTAATTCTTAGTTCGCCAAAATCCATAAAAAGTGTCTTAACAATATTTATATCTAAACCGGAAATTTTTTGGCTAGATACATTTAAAAGAGGCGAAGCAATTTTTCCTGTTCCTTCATAAAAAGTTCCTGTTGTTGAATTTCTCTCTATTAGATTACAAAAATAAGATTCTCCAGAATCCAAACATCGATTTAAAATAAATGATGCATCTGCTGATCCAATTTTATCCTTAAGAGAAATCGAATAGAAATCGATTTCCAAATCAATTTCATCAGAAAAAAGGTAACTTAAGCTATTTGTATTTGCAGTTTCAGGGCGTAGATTTAGATTACCGCCTATAAGAGAATTTACTTGATCTTCAGTATTTGAAATTGTTCCGTATAAAGATTGAGTTACCCCAGTTCTCGAGCAATCAGAAAAAGATCTTTGAGGATTTGCTCCGGAACAAGGATCATTGTCTAGAAAAGTTTGTTGTACTTTTGCAGGACTATAAAGATCATTAATATCCGGCATTCTTATAGCTTTTTGCTGTGAAAACTTAAGTGTATGTTTATCATTAAACAGATGTACCAATCCTAAGTCATAAGTTAAAGCATCATCCTCTAATGAATAATCGGAATACCTAATACTTAAGTTTAAATTGGTGTCTGTCACTAAAGGCAAATAAATTTCTGAAAAAAATTCTTTGACCTCTAAGTCTCCATATAAGCTTGAGTGAGGATATTGTTGACCCGCTCCATCAGAGAAATCTTCCGCATTTTTCTTTAAATTTAAATTTCTATATTCAATACCTAAGGCTAAATCTAAAGAAGGTAAAATTGAATTCTTTAATATAAAAGATTTTGAGGTCACAAACCTATACTGATTTTCAGTCAGTTCGGCATCTACATTCAAATTCGTTGATATGTAGTCTAGAGCTTCTTGAGTGACACCTAATGCTGCTGAATTCTGTACATTGCCGTTTGTTATTCTAAAAATATTCCAAGGTTTACAGTTGCCTCCTGATACACAAACAGGATTAGATACCGATCCTGTTACATTTAATGCATTTGTTGCTCTAGATTTAGAAATATCGTTGAAGTAAGTAAAATCAACAGAAGTTCTTGAACTTTGAAGACTAAAATTGTAAAACCAATCATTGTTAATCATACCTTCAACATCGAAGACCACCCTATCCGTAGAATGCTTAAAGCTCTGTCTTCTTGGATTGCCTTCAATGTTTCTTCTGCTGATATATAGAGGAGCAGTATCTGATGATGACAAGCCGTTATTTGTACAAATAGTATTAAATTGCTGATTTGATAAAAAAGGATTATTACAAGGAAGATCTACAGAAAGTCGAAAAACTCCTGAATAATCTAATTGGCCGGTAGTTTTGTGAGATGTCCTAAAGTAATCTAAATTGAAAACATGATTCTTAAGATTTTCAAAAGTCAGTAAGATTCCTACATCGTTTTTTTCATCAGGTCTAAGTAAATGGTTTTTTGACGCAAAATTATATCGGGTTGTGCCTTCAACAAAGGTATCGTTTTGAACGTAAAAGTTTTTTCCTCCAACTCTATTTTCACTAAATTTACCCTCGGGCGATGTACTTGAGCCCCTACAAGTATCATTTCCACTCAAAGCACAGACGCTTATGTCTCTTTGAGACCAAGTGACTTCATCAACAGACCTATAGTTAAAGAAAGAAGTAAGATGAATATCTTTAAAAATTTCATACCCTAAAGAAATTTGTATAGCATTTTTATGACCATCGGAAACAGATTTAGGAGACAAATCATAATTGTTAGAAATATGCAGAGCTCTCAAATTATCATCATCATTTTGATGGTTATAAAAAGAATGTTGGTATGAGATATCTATCCCAGAAAATTTTCTATCTAATTGAAAATTAATTACTCCACCTATTGCATCGGAACCATAAATCGTTGACTTGCCTCCTGTAAGAACATCAACCTTCTTAATCAACGAGAGAGGAATTTGGCTTAAATCTTGCTCTGCTGTTCCATTCATCGGCGATCCAGGAGAAAGTCTTTTTCCATTCAAAAGAACTAAGGTCCTAGTACCTCCAAGTCCTCTTAAACTTACAGATGCAGTCCCAGTTGCTTTATTAGAGTGAAAAGATGAGTTACTTGGATTTATTTGAGGTAAAAAACTAAGAAAGTTTTCAATATGAAGAGTTCCTCTATTTTTAATATCGTCTAAATCAAACGAAGATATTGGATTAGCAACTAATAATGAAGATTTCTTAATTGAACTACCAGTTACGTAAACATCCTCAGTAACTTCTCCAAATAAAGTTCCAAAAAAAGAAAAAATTAAAAAAAATAGTAAAAAATTTTTCATGGGAAAAAAACGATTATATTTGATTTAAATTACGATAAAAAATCTTTTTTACCAATTGGAATGCTAAAATTATTTTTAATGTCATTTCTTAAAGATAAAAAGTTTCTAATTGTTGGTGTAGCGAACAAATTTTCAATTGCAGCTGGAATAGCAAAATCTATGTCTGAACAAGGAGCTGATTTATTTTTATCTTATCAAAGCGAGAGATTATTAAAAAAAGTCTCCCAGGTTGGAGATCCTTTGGGATGTAAAAATTATTTTGAATGCGATGTAAGTGATGATGATTCAATAGATTCTCTGATTAAAGAAGTTGAAGCTAAATGGGGATATTTAGACGGAGTAGTTCATGCTGTTGGATTTGCCCCGGCAAACGAGCTAGATGGAAATTTTGTGGATGTTGCTACCAGAGAAGGGTTTAAGATTGCCCACGATATTAGTGTTTTTAGCTTTACCGCTCTTGCCCAAAAAGCTAAGCATTTAATGAAAAATAGAAATGCCTCATTATTAACCCTCTCTTATCTTGGAGCACAAAGAACTTTGCCAAACTACAATGTCATGGGAGTTGCAAAGGCAGCTTTAGAATCTACTACAAGATATCTTGCAAATAGTATGGGTGCTGACCAAATTAGAGTAAATGCAATTTCTGCTGGACCAGTAAAAACATTGGCTGCATCAGGAGTGAAAAGCTTTAAGAAAATGCTTTCTTATAACGAGTCTAGAGCCCCGCTGAAAAGAAATATCACTTCTGAAGAGGTGGGTAATGCAGCTGCTTTTCTTTGTTCAGATTTAGCTAGCGGAATTACAGGCGAAATACTTTATGTTGATGCAGGATTTAATATCACTGCTATGGGCGATTTATCTGAAGTTAATTAATATAAGAAGTTGATTCTAATTCTTTAAAAAAAGTATCGAGATAAGATCTTGAATTCAATGCTTTCAAGGAATTCTTAGCTGCTTCTATATCTTCTTTTTTTGCAAGATTTTTTGAATTTTTGACTTTTGTCAATCTGACCACATAGAAGTCTCCATTTTCTTGAGAAGAAATAAAGACCGGTTTATCAAGGTCGACTGTAAATAGGTCACTTAGCAAGTTATCTGGTAAAAGACTGCTATCTCTTTTTATCAATGAATAAGAATTAAATTCTGATAACTCATTATCATTAGCTTTGGCTTCATACTTTTCTAACTCTTGAAGAATGGAATCTTGCGCTTGCTCAAGTTGAAGTATCTTTTTAATCTCCGGCTCTGCTTCTAATTGAGAAAGTAAGGTTTCTTCCTTTACTTCTCTAACTTCGTATAAAAGAAAATTACCTATTTCATCTTCATAAGGACCAAAAAACTCTGTACTTACATCGTTTTGATCAAAAATTTCCTCTGAAACATCAAAGGAAAATAAGTCTTCTGGTAAATTATCTTTATTAAATGCATCTGATTTTTGAACTTTGAGGTTCAAATCAGTACTTAGAACGTCTAAGTTAAAGCCAAAATAATTATCTTCAATATTTAAAAGAGTTTCATTAAGAATTTCTTGAGATTTATTAGATAAAATCATGTCTTTGATTTCATCATCTGAAAAAAGAAAATTATTTTTCTCTGTAACCTTTAAAATATGAATTGATCCCGGCATTTCTATAATTTGAGAAACATCATTAATTGATAAGTTTTTTATTTGTAATTCAAATTCTTCAGGAAGAATTGTTCCATCGGTATAACCTAAGTCTCCGCCATTACTATTACTACCAAAATCATCAGAATATTCTTCAACTAGAGACTCAAAGCTTATTGAATCGGAAAGTTTCTTTAGAATTATATTGGCTGTCTCTAATTTTTCTTGTCTGTCCTCTTCAGAAGAAAAGCTTAGCTGGATATGACTTACTCTTGTTTGAGAGTTATCATCGCCCTCTTCTAAAAGATTTCTCTCATTTAGAATTTCTTGAGGAGTAACTTCCAAAGTATCTTTAAAAAGATTCTCATTTAGCAAAATATAGTTAATACCAATTTTTTTGGGTTCAATAAATTTAAATTGATTTTGTTGATAATAATTCAAGATCTCAGAATCTGGAATTACTTCCTTTTCGGCAATTTTGAGAAGATCTAATTTAAAAAAACTTAAAGATCTTTGTTGATTTGTAGCCTGAATAAAATTCAAAGCAGTTGAATCTAAAGAAAATTCAGAACGAGATATGAAGTCACTTAGACTATTTGCCAAATATTTTGACTTCACTACTTCTCTATAATCATTAACTGTTAGACCAAGTCTTGCCATATACCCTGAAAATAAGGATGTATCAAATTCATCATTTGTTTGGAATGACGTGTCGTTTGCAATTAAGGTATTTACAAAATCATCAGAAACATTCATTTTTAAATCTAGAGCTTTTTGATATACCAATTCTTTAGAAATTATAGAGTTTCTAGTTATTTCGTTGATTAATTCTTCAGATACCTCACCTTCAGAAAACAATGTAGATAGTCTGCTAAATTCTAAATTATATTCTCCAAAAGAAATATTTTTACCATTAATTTTTAGTGGTGAGTTTGAAGGAGCAGATGGATCTGTTAGAAATCCACCAAAAGTTGCTACTAAACCAAAAATTAGTACTGCGACAATGATAGATGACCCAGTCGATGATAGACCTTTTCTGATATTTTGAAGTGCAGACATTTAAGGATTATAAAATAAAAACGCGCCCTAAAAACATAGGACGCGTTTTAAAAAATGAGTTTATAAACTATCTTTGAGACTTTTACCGGCTTTAAAACCTACGCCTTTAGAAGCTGCGATCTGGATAGTTTCTCCTGTTGCAGGGTTTCTTCCCATTCTTGCTGCTCTTTCTCTTACGTTGAAAGTTCCAAATCCAACAAGCTGGACGGAATCTCCATTACTTAAAGCTCCTGCAATTGAATCTAGCACAGCATCTAAAGTTCTGCTGGCTTCTGCTTTTGAGGTATCAGTTGCGTCTGCAACTGCTTCTATTAGTTCGGCTTTATTCACTAGTCTCTCTCCTAAATAAAGTTGTTAAAATCTTCAGACACAATGTCGATAATGTGATTTAGACATGTAGATATATTTCTGTCAAGCGAGATTTAGGCCCTAAAACACCTTTTTTAATGGGTTTCAAGCTTATCTTTTCTTGTTTTTCTTCCTCTGGTAGATTTGGATGAATTTTCACCTTTTTCTTCCCAGACTTTTGGTTTTTCAGTCAAAACAAGATCAAAAACCTCATCGATCCACTTAACAGGCCTGATTTCTAATTTAGATTTTATTTTCTCAGGAATTTCTCTTAAATCTCCAACATTACCTTCAGGGATCAATACTGTTTTAATACCGCCTCTTTTAGCAGCTAACAACTTTTCTTTTAAACCGCCGATTTTGAGAACCTCACCTCGTAAAGTGATTTCCCCTGTCATAGCAACATCAGCTCTAACAGGAATTTCGGATAAGACCGAAGCTACTGCAGTACACATACCTATACCAGCGCTAGGACCATCTTTTGGAGTTGCGCCTTCTGGCACGTGAATATGAAGATCGTTTAATTCATGGAAATCTGGATTAATACCTAGAGATTCTGCTCTTGCTCTAATCACTGAGATTGCAGCTTGGATAGACTCCTGCATTACATCTCCCAGTTTTCCAGTTTTAATAATTTTACCTTTACCCTTAAATGCTGAAGCTTCAATCGTTAAAAGTTCTCCGCCTACTTGTGTCCATGCCAAACCAGTTACTTGACCGATACGATCTTTATCTTTAGCCTCGCCATAATCAAACTTTTTTACTCCTAAGATATCTTCAAGTGTTTTGGGAGTAACTTTAATTAATTTTTTTTCTTTAAGATCAGCAATCTTTTTAATTGTTTTTCTGCAAATTTTTGCTATTTCTCTTTCTAAAGATCTAACACCGGCTTCTCTTGTGTAATACCTAATGACATCCAATATAGAGTTATCTGTAATATTAATTTCAGTTTCATCCAATCCATTATTCTTGAGTTGTTTTTTTACTAGATAATCTTTAGCAATACTTAATTTTTCATCTTCTGTGTAACCGGGTAATCTGATGATTTCCATTCTGTCTAACAAAGGTGCAGGAATATCCAAAGAATTAGCTGTACACACAAACATGACATCTGATAAGTCATAATCAACTTCAAGATAGTGATCATTAAAAGTATGATTTTGTTCAGGATCTAAAACTTCAAGAAGAGCAGAAGAAGGATCGCCTCTATAATCCATTCCCATTTTGTCTATTTCATCAAGAAGGAATAAAGGATTTTTAACTCCAACTTTAGACATCTTCTGGAGTATTTTTCCAGGCATCGAACCAATATAAGTTCTTCTATGCCCTCTTATTTCAGCTTCATCCCTTACTCCACCTAAAGAAACTCTAGTGAATTTTCTGCCAGTCGCTCTTGCAATTGATTCTCCTAAAGAAGTTTTTCCTACACCCGGAGGCCCAACTAAACATAAGACAGGACCCTTGAGTTTTGAAACTCTTTTTTGAACAGCAAGATATTCGAGAATTCTTTCTTTGACTTCTTCGAGACCATGATGATCTGTTTCCAAAACTTTACTAGCATTTTCAATATTTTTTTGGATTTTAGACTTCTTTTTCCAAGGAATACTAGTCATCCAGTCAATGTAGCCTCTTACAACTGAAGCCTCAGCCGACATAGGAGGCATGAGCTTGAATTTATTTAATTCTGTATTGACCTTTTCTTTGGCATCTTCTGGCATTCCAGATTCTTTAATTTTCTTTTCAAGAACCTCTACCTCATCATCAACGTCATCACCTTCACCCATTTCTTTTTTGAGAGCCTTCATTTGTTCACTCAAGTAGTATTCTTTTTGACTCTTTTCCATTTGTTTCTTAACTCTGTTACGAATCTTTTTTTCCATTTGAGTAAGATCAAGCTGAGTTTCAAGAAGATTGACTAAATTTTTTGCTCTCTCTTCTAAATCAAGTTCCTCGAGTAAAATTTGTCTGTCTGCTATGGAAATCGATAAATGACCAACTAAGGTATCAATTAGCTTTTCTAATCTCTCTATTGATCTAACTTGATTAGCAATTTCTGGTCTAATTTTTTGAGATGTTTTTGAAAGTTCTCTAAATTGAGACTGCAAAGTGTTTACATAACTTTTTTTGAGATCATCTTCCATTTCCGAATCTTCGAGAATATCGACCTCAGCTTCTAAAATGTCTTTTCCAGCTATTAAGTTTTGTAATTTTGCTCGCTTTATTCCTTCGACTAGAACTTTATATGTTCCATCTGGAAGTTTAATTAGTTGCAATATTGTGGAGATAGTTCCGATGTCAT
The DNA here is from genome assembly GCA_902595715.1 of uncultured SAR86 cluster bacterium. Classification (GTDB taxonomy): domain Bacteria; phylum Pseudomonadota; class Gammaproteobacteria; order Magnimaribacterales; family AG-339-G14; genus MEDG-81. The sequence continues at coordinate 55,663 of CACJRI010000006.1, read as the reverse complement.
ATAAATCTTTTTGATTGGGGTTTTCTGTATTTGCCTCTCTTTGAGCAACCAACATTACAGATTTATCATCCGACATGGCTTTTTGAAGAGAATTGATTGACGATTCTCTGCCAACAAATAAAGGTGTGACGACACCTGGAAAAATTACTACGTCTCTAAGGGGGACTAATGGAATATTCATAACAACCTCTAACTTTTATATAGGGTCTGAAGAAAAAAAAACAAGTTATTGAAGTTTTTTTGAATCTAAATCAGTTTCGTAAACCAATAAGGGTTTGGAGTCGCCCTTGATACAAGAAGCATCCAATACAACTTTTTCAAGATTTTCTACAGACGGAACTTCATACATGGTATCTAAAAGAGATTTTTCTAAAATTGACCTTAAACCTCTTGCCCCAGTTTTCATTTCTATTGCAAGTTTAGCTATTTCCAATAAGGCATCATCTCTGATATCGAGTTCTACATCTTCCATCTCAAATAGTTTTTTGAATTGTTTTGTTAAAGAATTTTTTGGCTCAGTAAGAATTGTGACAAGAGCATCTTCATCTAATTCATCTAAGGTAGCCATTACGGGTAACCTACCTACAAACTCAGGTATGAGCCCATACTTAATCAAATCTTCAGGTTGAGAGTTTTTAATTACTTTCGAATCAAAACCTTGTGTTTTCTTCTTAACAGATGCTTCAAAACCCATACCTCTTTCTTCAGATCTAGCTTTAATTATTTCCTCTAGTCCTGAAAAAGCCCCACCGCAAATGAATAAAATATTTGATGTATCTACTTGTAAAAATTCTTGTTGAGGGTGTTTTCTTCCACCTTGAGGGGGGACTGATGCCGTAGTTCCTTCTACAAGCTTAAGTAATGCCTGTTGGACTCCTTCACCAGAAACGTCTCTAGTAATTGAAGGATTATCAGATTTTCTCGCAATTTTATCTATTTCATCTATATAAACAATTCCAACTTGTGCTTTTTCAACATCGTAATCACATTTTTGAAGGAGTTTTTGAATAATATTTTCAACATCTTCTCCAACATATCCGGCTTCGGTTAATGTCGTTGCATCCGCAATGGTAAAAGGAACATCTAAAAGTCTAGCTAAAGTCTGTGCTAGCAGAGTTTTACCACTGCCTGTAGGACCTAACAAAAGAATATTACTTTTTCCTAACTCCACATCTTCACTGGAAGACTGAGAACTCTTTAATTTTTTATAATGATTGTAAACCGCAACTGCTAATGTCTTTTTTGCAGATTCTTGTCCGATAACATAATCATCAAGAATTGCTTTAATTTCTTCTGGAACAGGTAATTTTTCCTCGGAGGATTCTTGATTTGCTTCAGCTAAATCTTCTTTGATTATATCGTTACATAGAGATACACATTCATCACATATGTATACGGAAGGTCCAGCTATTAGTTTTTTGACTTCAGATTGATTCTTTCCGCAGAAAGAACAAAATAATTTTTTATCTGTTTCTTGATTTTCAGACATCCCTATTTATCTCTTTTATCAATAACTTTATCTATTAAACCATATTTTACAGCTTCATCACCGCTCATAAAATTATCTCTTTCAGTATCTTGGCTAACTTTGTCAATATCTTTTCCACTATGATGAGACAGAATTTCATTTAGTTTAGTTCTAATTTTTAGTATTTCCTGAGCATGGATTTCTATGTCGGTTGCCTGTCCTTGAAATCCTCCCAAAGGTTGGTGGATCATTATTCTAGAATTAGGGAGAGCAAATCTTTTTCCTTTAGTTCCTCCGGTCAATAAGATTGCCCCCATACTAGAAGCTTGACCTATACACAAAGTACTTATATCCGGTTTAATGTAAGACATAGTATCGTAAATAGACATGCCTGAAGTTACTGAGCCACCAGGTGAATTTATATAGATATTAATATCTTTTTCAGGATTTTCAGCTTCAAGAAAAAGCAACTGTGCAACAACCAAATTGGCCATGTGGTCTTCAATGGGACCGGTGATAAAGATAACTCTTTCCTTAAGAAGTCTTGAGTATATGTCAAAAGCCCTTTCTCCTCTTGGTGTTTGTTCCACAACCATTGGAACAAGTTGATTTTTAATATTTGTCATAATCTTAATTTAACCCATAGAAACTAGTTCTTCAAAACTTAACGACTCTTCTTCTACTTTAGATTTGCCTTCTAAGTATTCTGCAACTTTATCCTCTAATACAAGAGACTCAATATTTTTTAATTGTTCTTCATTACCATATATCCAATTGACATATTGCTCAGGATCTTTGAATGATTTTGATTTATCTTCAATTTCTTTCTTCAAAGTATCGTTATCGACAGAGATGTTATTTTCTTCAATTAATTTATTAATTAGTACTCCCAACCTAACTCTTTTAAGAGCATTTTCTTTGAAGTTATCAATAGGGAACTGATCTTCTTCTAATTTACTAATATCTAATCCCATTTGTTGAGCAGTATTATTTCTTAAATTATTTGCCTCAGAAATTATCATGCTTTGAGGGATATCAATTTGATTTGAACTTTCAAATACATCAAATATTCTTTGTTTAGTTTTTGCTTTTAGATTTGCTTTTAAATCAGTTTGAAGTTGATCTTCTATTTTTTTTTCAAATTCTTCTTTTGTTTTTACATCCATATTTATGGATTTAAAAAATTCCTCATCAAGATTAGGTAACTTAACTTCTGAAACTTCTTTCATTTTAATTTTAAAAAGTACCTTCTGACCTTTTAAATTGTCTGCTTGATAGTCTTCTGGAAAAGTTACTTCTATTTCTTTAGTCTCTGAAGCTTTCATACCAATAATTTGTTCTTCAAAGCCAGGAATCATAGTTTTTGATCCTAGTTCAAGAGAATAATCTTGTGCTTCACCACCTTCAAATTTTTCTTCATTCAAAAAACCTTCGAAATCAATTTTGACAAAATTTCCCTCCTTACTTTTTTCATCTACTGGTTCAGCTTTTCCATATCTCTTTAAAACCAAGTCAGTAGCTTTTTTAACATCTTCATTTGTAACTTTTGAAACTGGCTTTTTGAAAGATAGCGAGCCCATTTTGGTTAGAGAAAACTCTGGATAAATTTCATAGGAGACTTCAAATTTAATATCTTTTTTTATATCAAAAGATTCTGGAGCAAAACTAGGTTGGCCAACTACAGGTATATTTTCTTCAGAAATCTTTTTATAAAAGATATCCCCCATTTTATCCATGATTAGTCGTTGTTTGATTTGGTCTCCATAGTATTTTTCAATTACGTCCAATGGAGCTTTACCTTTTCTAAATCCCTTCAAGTCAGAGGAAGATTGCTGAGTCAGAAGTCTTTTTTTGAAATCACTTTCAAGGTCTTTAGATGAAATATTTAATTTAATTTTTTTCTCAAGATTATTTTTTTTACTAAACATAATATCCTTCTTTTTTTATTGGGGTGGGCGATGGGGCTCGAACCCACGACAACCGGTACCACAAACCAGTGCTCTACCAACTGAGCTACGCCCACCATTAGTGGCCTCCCGGGCAGGATTCGAACCTGCGACCCTCTGCTTAGAAGGCAGATGCTCTATCCAGCTGAGCTACCGGGAGTGAATTTTTGCTATTGTATAAAAATACTTACGAATAGTCTTTACTTACCAAAATTGACTAATGAGCCAAAGATAAATCTTAAAACCTTGTTTGGAATGAATTTAGATATGAATATCATTGTCTTATTGAATCCTCCTCTTACAACATAAATTTCTTTTCCTTTTAAACAAGCATTTACGCCTTGTTCTGCGACTTGTTTTGCAGACATCAAAAACAAGGAAGGAACATCTGAATATTGCATATTAAATCCTGCCCTTTCGTTAAATCCTGTTTCTGTAAAACCGGGGCAAAGAGCACAAACATGCACATTGTATTTTTTGTATGTACTATTTAGCGTGATGGTAAATTCATTAACAAAATTCTTTATATTCCCATAAATGCCGATAGCTCCACTTCCGCTTGGAATTATTCCAGCAATTGAAGATACCTGAAGAATCTTTCCTGATTTTCTTTCTTTCATATCTTTGATAAAAAGACGCGTTAGTTTAACCAAAGAGTTCAACAAGACATTTAGAAAATCATCTAGTTTATCAAGATCATAAGAATCAAAGTCTTCAGTAAATCCATACCCAGCATTATTTATTAAAAAATCAATTTTATAGTTGTTGTTTTGACAGAAATCATAAATTTCCTGAGGACTTTCAGATTTAGCCAAATCTTTTACCAAAACTATTACTTTTGAGTTTGAGTTAGACTCCACTTCTTCTTTAAGTTCTAATAATTTGTCTTCTCTCCTAGCTGTAATAATAATTTGCATATCAAATTTAGAAAGATATTTAACTATTTCAAATCCAATGCCCGAAGAGGAACCTGTAACTAAAGCTGTTTTATTTTGTAAATAAGTCATTAATTTTTGGTCGGGGTGGAGGGATTTGAACCCCCGACATCCTGCTCCCAAAGCAGGCGCGCTACCAGACTGCGCTACACCCCGTTAATTTTTAATTAAGGGGTGGTATGATAACAAATAACCATGACTATAGTACTAGACGGAAAAGAATTATCCCTAAAATCAGAAAAAGATTTTTCCAAACGTGTCGAAAAAATTAAAGCTAAAAATCATTCCACGCCGATATTGGCAACAATTTTAGTAGGAAACGATCCTGCTTCTGCGACCTATGTCAAAATGAAGGGAAATGCCTGTAAAAGAGTTGGAATGGACTCTATGAAAATTGAACTTGATGAAGCTACAACTACTTCGGAATTAATCGAAAAAATTGAAGAACTAAATTCTAATGAGGATGTGCATGGAATATTGTTGCAGCATCCTGTTCCAGAACATATTGATGAAAGATCTTGTTTTGATGCGATAGATATAAAAAAAGATGTTGATGGAGTAACTAGTTTGGGATTTGGAAGAATGAGTATGCAAGAAAAAGCTTATGGTTCATGTACCCCTTATGGAATTATGCGTCTCTTGAAAGAATATGAAATTCCTTTAGAAGGAAAGTTTGCGGTTGTTGTTGGAAGGAGTCCTATATTGGGAAAGCCTATGGCGATGATGTTATTAAATGAAAATGCAACAGTAACGATTTGTCATTCTAGAACAAAAAATTTACCTGAAATTATATCTTCAGCAGACATCATAGTAGGTGCGGTCGGTATTCCAAAGTTCATTAAAAGTGACTGGATTAAAGATAATGCTGTTGTTATTGACGCAGGATATCATCCTGAGAAATGTGGTGATATCGATCTTGAGGGAGTCATTTCAAGATCATTTGCTTACACTCCCGTTCCTGGCGGTGTTGGACCAATGACAATTAATACATTGATTATGCAAACTTTAGAAAGCTGTGAAGCTAAAATAGGTATTGATTAATTTTTCCAATACTCGTCTTTTAGAAGTCTTTTATAAAGTTTCCCGGTAGGATGTCTAGGTAGTTCTTCTCTGAAATCTATGGATTTGGGACACTTCACATGAGATATATTTTCACGACAATACGCCATAAGTTCAGCTTCTAGATCTTCTCCAGCAAGATTCATATCTTCTGGTTGAACTACTGCTTTAACCTCTTCACCCATTTCTTCATTGGGTACGCCAAAAACAGCAACATCAGCAACTTTAGGATGCATGATTAATGCGTCTTCAGTCTCTTTTGGATAAATGTTCACCCCTCCAGAAATGATCATAAAAGCCTTTCTATCTGTTAAGTACAGAAAACCATCTTCATCTAAATAACCTATATCTCCTAAGGTTGTATAGCCTTGTTTTGAAGTAGCACCTTTAGTTTTTTCTTTGTCATTGTGATAAGAAAATCCATTTGCAGTAGGTCCTTCAAAGTAAATAGTCCCCTCTTCTCCAACAGGCACTTCATTTTGATCATCATCTAAAATATGTATTGGACCAAGTAAGGATTGACCAACTGTACCCTTATGAGAAAGCCATTGTTCTGAATTGCATGCAACAAAACCATTGAATTCGGTTCCTGCATAGTATTCGTTAATAATGGGCCCCCACCAATCTATCATTTTCTCTTTTACTTCTACTGGACAAGGTGCTGCAGCATGAATTGCTATTCGATGAGATGACAAATCATATTTATTCAAAATCTCTGGATCACTTTTTAAAAATCTTATAAACATTGTTGGAACCCACTGACTATGAGTGACTTTGTACTTTTCTATGGCAGCTAGAGCTGCTTCAGGATCAAATTTTTCTAAAATAATACTGGTTGCTCCCAAGGCAAGAAATCCCGTATTGAACCCCATTGGCGCTGAGTGATAAAGAGGAGCTGGAGATAAGTAAACAGAATCTTCATCAGCAGAATACAATCCTTGAACAACGCGAGTGAGACCTAAGTCATCTTCATCAGCTTTATAAGGCAAAGGATTTAAACTTATTTCTCGACTTACTCCTTTGGGCTTTCCGGTTGTTCCTGAAGAATACAACATTGCAGCTCCCTGACACTCATCCTCTATAGGAGTGTCTGGCATATTTTTTATTTCTTCCTCATAAGACTTAAAATCATCTGTTGTACCATCAAGCATGAACTTATGAACTCCTTCTAAAGAATTCGCTAAAGACTTTGCAGATTCTTCAAGGAATTTGCTAGTTATGAAAACTTTTGCGCCACAATCTTTAACAATATATTCAACTTCACTTGCCTGGAGTCTCCAGCTTATAGCTGTATACTTCAATCCACTTCGATAAGCAGCAAAGGCGATTGGAAAAAATAACTTATGGTTTTCCATCATAAAAGCCATACTATCTCCAGGTTTAAGACCTAAAGATCTAAATAATTGAGCCCCTTGATTTGATAATTCATTTAATTCTTGGTGAGTGATTACGTCACCACTTCCCGCCATGATAATGGCCGGCTTATCCTTTAATTTAGGTCCGTTTATTCCTGGATGCATGTCCTCTCCTCTAAATAATGTAAAATTAAACTCATAAGTTAATTTAAATAAATTTTACATGCAAGATTTTAAAAGATTTCCAGTTATTTGCAGTGTTGGAGGTATAAACTCAGCTGGAAGATCTTCTTTTGACTTTTCTTACAAACGACTAGTCATAGACAATCTTGATGCAAATTCTAAAAAATTGCTACTTAAAGACTTAAATTCACTCACGAATTCTGAAATTTCATCAGAAAAAGACATTTTTGAAAAAACCTTAGTAAGAAAAGTCAATTCAGATCTTTTTGATCCAGATTTATTAATGAAAGATGTCATGAATGTGAATGCCGCTGGACAACTGCCTGAAGGAATAAATCTTTCAAAGATGTATAACTCCAGACAACATCCCAAAGGAATTCAAATGACTATTTTTGGTGTTACTGATTGCCTAAGAAATATGGGCAAGGACTGGGATACTGAAATAAAACCGTTATTAGATCCAAAAAAAATAGGTGTTTTTTCTGGTCCTGCAATAGGGCAACTAGACTACGAAGGAATGGGAGGCCTTTTACAGTCTAGAAAGATTGGTAAAAGAGCCAGTTCTAAACACTTGTCAATGTCTTTGATTGGTATGTCAGCAGATTTCATAAATGCTTATGTACTTGGATCCTTGGGAAAGACAGGAACAGTAGCTGGAGCTTGTGCAACTTTTCTCTACAACTTAGATTTGGCTTTGAAAGGTATCAAAAATAATGAATTAGACTTTTCAATCGTTGGATCTGCAGAAGCGCCTATAAATCCAGAGATAACAGATGGCTTTTTAGCTACAACAGGAATTGCTGATGATAAAAAAATTCTAGAAATGCAGATTAGAAATAACGATGATAACTCTGAAGAAGTAGACCATAAAAACGCTTGTCGGCCCTTTGGAGACAATGCTGGAATGATTTTGGGAGAAGCAGCTCAATTTGTAGCGGTTACAACTTTAGAATTTGCAATAAAAAATGGTCTAAAGATACTTGGTGGTTTTACAGACGTTGCAATAAATGCGGATGGCTTCAAAAAATCTATAAGCTCTCCAGGAATTGGTAACTACATAACAATGGCACAATCTCTTTCTAATACTTTAAAATTAGGTTGTTCCATTCAAGAGAGTATTGTTATCGCTCATGGCACAGGGACCTATCAAAATCGAAGTACCGAATCTGATGTACTAAATAGAGTCGCCGAAGGATTTAAATTAAAAAATTGGAAGGTGACTGCATTGAAAGGTATGTTAGGTCATACCATGGGTCCTGCTGCTGGAGATGAATTAATAACAGCTTTAGGAATTTGGAATCATGGTTTGATTCCAGGAATAAATACAACTAAGAAATTAGCTGATGATGTGTTATCGGATAATTTAGATTTTTGTCTGAATACTCAAGAAGTAGATAAAGAAAAAGTAGATGCTATCTATTTAAATGCTAAAGGTTTTGGGGGTAATAATGGTTCTTGCGGTGTGGTAAGTCCAAGCTTTATCAAATCAAAAATCGATAAAAAAGATTTAAAAGATTATGAGGAAAAACTTTCTGAAACTGAAGCGAAAAGGAAAGTTTATTTAGAAGAAAGTAATAATGGAAATTACGACTTAATTTATCGCTTCAAAGAGAAAGTTCTTGACCCTTCAGAAGATATGAAAATAACAGTAGATAAAATATCTATCTCTGATTACAAAGATATAGATTTATAAATTATCTATCTAAAAGCTTATCCTTTGGAAAAAGCCTTCCAATTAAGGGAATCAGTGGTAATAAATAAATATATTTTTTTGGAAAAAATCTTTGAATCCTGTCATACCAACGTGCGTCTCCCCCAACCAAAATTCTTTTATTTTTTTTCTTAATATTTTTTAAAATAATTTTTGCAGCTGTATTGGCATTAATGGGGGCTTGATTTTTGAATATTTCTCCAACCTCCTCTTTTGTTTTCGCTTTAGGTCCAAACAAATTAGGTCTTCCATCCTCTCCATCAAGTTCTATTTCTAATTTGTCATTTTTAACACCATAGTTTGCAATGTTAGTACCTATATGGCCTGGATGAACCGAATACACCTCTACTGGAGAATCTTCCATTTTCATTTCTAAAGCTAAAGTTTCAGTAAAAGCTCTTACTCCATATTTACCGACATGATAAATGGATTGCGTAGGAACCGATAAAAGACCAAAAATAGATGATGTGTTGATTATAGCTGCCTCTGGTCTTTTTTTAAGATGAGGTAAAAAAGCTCTAGTTCCATTTATTACTCCATGAAGGAGAATTCCTAAACCCCAATCCCAATCTTCGTCAGTGGAATCCTCTATTGTCTGTGATAAAGCAACTCCAGCATTATTGAAAACCATATCCACGGCACCATGTTCATCTATGACTTTCTGCGGCAAAGCAAAAACTGCCTCTTTATCACTGACATCTATTACATGTTTGGAAACACCTACATTGTAATTTTTTAAAAGTTCAGCAGTTTCATCGAGCGTATCTTCATTCCATTCTGCTAAAGCTATGTTTGCTCCTGATTTTGCAAGTTCTATGGCTAATTCTCTGCCCATACCGGAACCTGCCCCGGTGATGACTGCAACCTTACCTTCAAAATTTTTCATAATACTCTCCGCTGAATAAATATAATTTATGACAGTAAGACTGTCCAATTTTTAATAAATGTTTTAGTTATCTATAACTTTTTTAGAACCTAAGAATTCTAATATTGGATCTAAAGTCAATCCTTGGATAGTCGTCTCATCGCCTTTGGTAGATGAAAATAAATTTTTTCCTAGGGATTCAAATCGATAGGCTCCACAAGCCATGAAAGGCTCATCTTTATCAATGTAATCGTTAATTTCTGAATCTGATAAAGATTTCATGGTAAGAGCTGCTTGAGCGTAATGCGACCAAATTTCTTCCCCATCTTTACAGATGCTGATACCGCAGTTTTGGTAATGAGTATTTCCAGATAATTTAGATAATGTTTTGAAACAATTTTCCTTAGTTAGTGGTTTGCTAAAAATTTCGTCTTCATAACAGCATATTTGATCTGAACCAATTACATATGCATTTTTCTGCTTATTGCTTACATCTAAAGCTTTAGCTTTAGCTAGAGCAAGACAGCAATCTTTGAAATTGTTACTAGAAAAAGATTTCTTCAGCTCTTCTTCGTCTATTTCTGATGCTATAACTTCAAAAGTTATTCCAGCATCTTCTAAAATTTTTTTTCTTATAGAAGAATTTGATGCAAGGATAACTTTGTGTGCAGGTAATGATTCTGAACTCAAGATTGGTTGGAGTTAGAATGTATGAGATTCATAAATTCTGTACGAGTGATAGCATTTTCTTTAAAAACACCCAACATTCTACTTGTTACAGTGCTGGTTTCAGTTTTATGAATTCCTCTTGTAGTCATGCATTGGTGCGCAGCATCAATTACGACGGCAACTCCTTTTGGTTTTAAAACATTATTGATAGTGTCAGCAACTTGGGCTGTCATGGTTTCTTGGGTTTGTAATCTTTTACCAAAGATATCAATTATCCTAGCTAATTTACTAATGCCTACTACCCTTTGGTCAGGTATATAGCCGACATGAGCGACGCCTAATATAGGAACCATATGATGCTCACAATGAGACTCAACTCGAATACCCTTAACTATGACCATTTCATCATAACCTTCAACTTGTTCAAAAGTTTTAGATAGGACTTCTTCAGGATCTTCATCGTAGCCAGCAAAGAATTCACCATACGCTTTGATAACTCTCTTAGGCGTTTCTACCAGTCCTTCTCTAGAAGGATCATCTCCAGCAAAAGCTAGAAGCGTTTTCACGGCTTCCATAGCCTCTTCAGGGGATGGCCTAGAAATTGGTATAGCTTTTTTGGCAAAATTTTTCTTACTCATTATTAATCCTTTAAAACAGTTATATTTTACAGACTTTTTTATAACTTTTAATCATTATCTTCTTCAGGTAAGGGATTAAAAGGAAAAGGTCTTTCTTGACTACTATATGTTACAAAATCAATTATTTGAACAATGTAATTCCTTAATTTAATCGAAAAAGTTGATAAATGCGAATTCGGTTCTTTTGTAAATAAGGTAAATAAGAATTGCGTCCCTGCAATAATCCATAAGACTAAGTCCAAGAATCCTAACAAGAAAAGATAGAAAACAACTAAACCAGCTGTAATCCAAGTAGAAGGATGTTTAACCTTTTCAGGTATGACATCTTTAAAATTCTTCTTTTCTTCTTTTTCAACTTCGGCAATTACCGAAGAATCTTCATTTTTTTCAGTCATAAGCGGTGTCAATATTACCACTTTCATGGATAAACTTTAAAAAACATTTTTTTGGATCTTTTTTTAAGTAAACAATCTTGTATAAAGCATCAATTATAGGCATATTCAAAGAAAGCTTATTTTTTTCTAGATAGAGGACTTTTAAGGTTCTATGCCCTTCTACAGACTGTTTTACTAAAGATAAAGCCTTAGAAGGGCTATTTCCTTTACCTAAAAGCTTTCCAAAAGAATAATTTCTACTATTTTGAGAACTACTTGTGGCTATTAAATCTCCAACTCCAGATAGGCCCAGAAGAGTTAAAGGATTAGCATTAATTTTCTTAAAAAGTTCTGACATCTCTGACAAAGATCTTGTCAGCAACATAGCTTTTGTGTTTGATTCAAAACCCAACCCATCAGATAAACCAGAACATATTGCATACAAATTTTTTAAAGCTCCGGCCATTTCTATTCCTTTAGTATCATTTGATAAAAATATTTTAAAAAAATCACTATTAAAAAGATCTGAAACATGGTTCAGAGATTTTTTATCGCTTCCTGCTATTACTGATGCAGATATATTTTTTCTCATAATTTCATCAGCAATATTTGGACCTGAGAGAACCATGATATTTTTCTTTAAATAATTTGTTTCATCTATAAATACTTCACTCATTGTCATAAAAGATTTGTTTTCAATGCCTTTGGATGCAATCAAAATCTTTTGATTATCTAAGTATTTAGAAATTTTCGATGAAATTGACCTAAAACCTTTTGATGGAATTGCAATGATTACAAGTTCTACATCTTTAAAAGCATCCTTTAAATTTGAAACAATTTTTAAATTTCGTGAAAGCTTATATTTTGGAAGATAGAGATTATTCACCCAATTGTTTTTAACTTTTTTGAATATTTTTGAATTTCTTGCCCACAAAGACACATTATGATCTTTCTCTGCCAAAAGATTGCCTAATGTTGTGCCCCATGAACCTCCGCCTAAAACTAAAATCTTATTCATATGAAATCTTAAGAAATGAAGTTAAGTGATTTATCTCCAAATTTTTTCCACCAACTTTCTCCCAAAAGTTTTATGGAATTTAGATTTCTTTTTGATGTGTTATCAAAAGAAGACTTAATACCTGATAAAGACGAATCTACTCTCAAATAATTTTCTTTAATAAGAGATTGCGCAATGACATGCTCGATATTTGATTCCATGAGAATTTGAATGATTCCAGCATTCAACCAAGAAATTGAACCCCATTTTCTAGCGCGTCTTCCATCTAATCTTTTAGAGTTATAACCGGTTCCAACGCTCAAAACTTTAATCTCTTCGTTAGGCCATAACTTTTTCGCTTCAGCATAAGCAATCAATACTGGATTGTTGGTAGATACTGCACCATCAATGTACCATTGGCCTTCAATAGATTCAGCTGGAAAATATGTTGGAGCTGCAGAAGTTGCTGCGGCAACTCTTCTTGCAGGTAAATACCCTTCTGTCCATGATTTAAACATCTTTACCCTTCTTTTTTCTAAATCAAAAGCTGTGATCATTGTTGGAATATTTGCCGCACTAAGCGTTTCTGTTTTGAAATAATCTTCAAATACTTTTCTTTTTACCTTGCCCGCATATTTAGAACCTAGAATTCTGTACCTAAAAGGGGAAAAGATTTTTTTTATATTTTTTTTAGAGTAAATCTCTATTAAATCATCCTTTTGTAAATCAAGAATTGATATAGCTAGTGCGATAATGCCTCCTGTAGAAGTTCCTACAATCAAATCAAAACTTTCAGAAAGTTTCTTTGGAACTGCTTTGTCTAATTCGCTTAAAAAAGTTGCGGAAGCTAGACCTCTCACACCTCCTCCATCTATGGACAAAACATATTTAGTCATTGTTATTTTTAGATAAATTCAGCATATTATGGACGAAACTATACTAAGTATTTTAAATGAATTCATTTAATGCCAAAAAAATAGGTTTTTGGATAGGACTTGCAATTTTTGTTTGCATCTATTTCTTGCCTGCCCCAGAAGGATTATCAACCGAAGGAAAGTTAACTGCAGCAATTTTTTTATTAATGGGGATTTGGTGGGCCACGGAAGCAATGCCTCTTTATGCAACTGCTCTATTACCTTTGATTTTTTTTCCTTTATTGGGAATAGATCCAATTGGAATAATCAGTAAAGAATATATGAATAAGGTTCAATTTCTTTTTGCTGGTGGTTTTATGATCGGAATTGCGATGCAGAAGTGGAATTTACACAAAAGAATTGCACTCAATATTTTAAAATATAGCGGTTTACAAGCAAAAAACATCATAGCTGCTTTCATGCTAACAAGTGCCATTTTAAGTATGTGGGTTATGAATACTTCGACTGCTATTATGCTTTTACCCATTGGAATATCAGTTATAGCTGTAATCAATGAGACTGTAAAAGACTTGCTTCCCGGTGAAAGTAAAAACTTTCAATTTGCCCTGCTGCTTGGAATTGCATATTCAGCTTCTCTTGGTGGAATTTCAACTCCAATTGGCACCTCTCCAAATGGTTATTTGATTCAATATGCAAATGATAATTTCAACCAAGACATAGGTTTTATTAGTTGGTTAGCAATAGGACTTCCAGTAACTCTTGTCATGGTGCCTCTTGTTTGGATCATCTTGACCTCTTTAATTTTTCCAATAAATTTCAAAGCTTCTCCAGAAACAAATTCTAAACTAAGGACAATGCTAGAAGATTTAGGAACCATGACTTCAGAGCAAAAAATGGTTGCAATTATTTTCTCAATTACAGCTTTTTGCTGGGTGTTCAGAAAATTATTAGACGATTTACCAGGACTAGGATTTTTAGAAGATGCTGTCATTGCAATGATCGGCGGGATATCACTATTCTTTGTGAGTTCTAAAAACAAGGAAGATTATTTACTCAATTGGGATGATTTACAGCAAAAATTTCCATGGGGACTGATCTTTTTATTCGGGGGAGGTATGGCCCTGGCTTACGAAGTAAATTCTACCGGTCTTGCTTCATGGTTAGCTAATTTGATTCCTTCAGATGTTAATCCCATTATCGTAGTTGCCTTAATTATATTGTTGGTCTTGTTACTTACAGAGCTAACAAGCAATCTCACAACGACTATTACTTTTATGCCTGTAATTGCTAGTGTAGGTTTCAATCTAGATATAAATCCTTTACTCCTTACTTTGCCTCTTACAATTGTTGCTAGTTGTGCTTTTATGTTGCCTGTTGCAACTCCTCCTAACTCGATTGTATTTGCTTCAAACTTAGTACCCATTCAACAAATGGTTAGAGCAGGTATTTTTATTAATATAATTTCATTTCTATATATCCTTCTTTTGTCGGTCTTTTATTACCCTCTGGTCTTATAGTAAAATAATTTTCAAGTGTTGCACTTAGGTTCAATATCAGGGGTTCCTAGTAAAGTGCGTTTTATTCTTACCCTGTGAAGGAGGTGGTCCAAATTAGTATTAACGAATTAGCAGGAATTTCAGGGGGAGCCTCTTGACAACGGGTTAACCCGATTCCGACCTTTTGCCGGTTCGCCCGCTTAAGGTAAGAATTAAGTTGAAATACTTATTCTTAAGCCCCGTCAGAAATGACGGGGTTTTTTTATTCACTTAAATCGTGGCCAGTTGCAGAAATAGTTCCACCATCGCAAGTAATAGTTTCTCCTACAGTGTAAGAACCTGCTTTTGATGATAGATATAAAGCTAAACCACCTACATCTTCGGCTCTTCCCATTCTATGGACTGGGTTTCTAGAAATAATACCCTCATAATTATGGGCCACTGCTGAACCCAGCATATCGCTAGGAAAAGGTCCTGGAGCAATGGCATTCACTAAAATATTTTCTCTAACAAGTCTGGCTGCAAGAACTCTTGTCATATGATGAACCGAAGCTTTTGAAGCACTGTAAGGGTATGTTTCAAAAACAGGAGTTCCGATACCATCAATTGAACCTATGTTGATAACTCTAGAAGGTTCTTCTCTTGAAGCCTTTTTCTTTAGCAAAGGAAGAAATTTCTGAGTCGAGAAAAATACACTTTTGACATTCAAATCCATCACCTTATCCCACCCTTTTTCTGAGAAAACATCTATAGGTTCTGCCCATGCAGCTCCTGCATTATTTACCAAAATATCAATTCCAGATTCTAACGCCTCTACTTCATTTACAAACTTCTCTATTCCTTCTAAAGAAGATAGGTCAGATGGGAGAGATGTACATTGAGCGTTATATCTTTCTGAGAGTTCTATTGCTTTTGCGTCACAAACATCAGCCTTTCTGGAAGTAATATAAACAGTTGCACCGTTTGCCAAATATGCGGATGCAATCATTTCACCTATTCCTCTAGATCCACCAGTGACAACAGCAACCTTGTCTTTTACTGAAAACAGTTCCTCAATTTTCATCCTTATCTCCTAATCTTCGATTTTTAAAATTTTTGGTTCTTGAAATTTATCATCTTTACTGCCCATCATGTAGGTACATACAATTATTAAATCTCCAGTATTTGCTTTATGGGCAGCAGCACCATTTATAGAAATCTTTTTGCTTCCAGCCTCTTCAGAAAAGGCATAGGTAACAAATCTCTTCCCATTTGAAATATTATAAATATGAACTTGTTCATATTCTTTTATATCAAGAACATCCATCCAGTCCTTATCAATTCCGCAAGAACCATCATAGTCTATGTTTGTAGAAGAAACTTTTACTCTATGTAACTTAGATTTAAGAACAGTAATGTACATTTTTTAATGGCGGACCGGACGGGGCTCGAACCCGCGACCTCCGCCGTGACAGGGCGGCGTTCTAACCAGAACTGAACTACCGGTCCAATTTAGGAAAACAATTATACATAGTATGAAAGGAAAGTAACTTACAAAGATAATATAAAAACCATATCTAAGTGATAGCTTCGCTATGATTAATTTTGAAAGTTACAGGCTTTAAATTTATATAATTTTTAGACTTAACCGAAGAAACAAAATTGAATTTAACATTTACATATTCTGAATAAATATTAAGTTCTACATAGCCTTTATTCTTTCCATTAGTCCAAATAAGATCTTTGTTAGAGTCAACAAATGATTTGTCTAGAGAGTCTGTAAATTCTCCGAATGTATCAACAAAGTTTGGAGATGAGATAGAGGGAGCTCCTATTTCAATACCAACAAAGTTATTATTTTTATCAAATAAATTTGAAAGCCAAGAGTTATGTGAATCTCCGGCAAGAATGAGGTTGGATTGAGAATTACTTATAGCTTTGTAAAACTTTTCTCTTTCTTTGGGGTATCCATCCCATTGATCAGTATTATATGGAATCTCAGTGCCAGCTAATGATAAATATTTATGAAGAAACTTGGGGAAGTTTTCTTTATCAACAGCTTGAAATATCTTAGGTAAATATTTTGGTCCTATTAAAATTTGCTGTCCAAAAATAGACCACTTAAAAGAATTATCTACTTTTGTTCTTATCCAGTTGAATTGCTCTTTGCCAAGAAGTTTTCTTGGTCTGTTAAGATCTTTTAAATAAGAATTTTTATTAAAAGAGTTTCCACTAAAGTATTTTTCTATGTCCAATTGTCTATCTCTTTCGTAGGACCTAGTATCCAACATCATCAAATTTAATAGATTCCCAACTCTAAAATTTCTCCAAATTTTATCTTTTCTACCTTTCTCACGAATTGGCATCCATTCGTAATAAGCCTGCAAAGCATTCTTTTTTCTATTAGCAAATGTTCCTTCGTCCTTTGAATGGTTTTGAGCTCCTTTCTGCCAACTATCATTAGTAAATTCATGATCGTCCCAAACAGAAATCATAGGTTTTTTTTGATGTAATAATTTCAGATCGGAATCAGATCTATAAGTCGCATACCTTTTTCGATAATCATCTAATGAAACCATTTCATGTTTTGGATTTACGACTCTGCCCATTTGTTCTGCATCTTTTGAGGCATAACCACCATGACCATATTCATAGAGATAGTCTCCGAGATGAAGGACTAAATCTATTTTTTTATTTTTTGCTATCTCTTTGTAAGCATTAAAATATCCTGCTGGATAATTTGAGCAGCTGCAAAAAGCAATATTAAAATTATTTGGATTTTCATTTGGTAATGTGGAGGTCATTCCAGTATCAGAAGTTTTACCGTCTGCTAAGAATCGGTAATAAAGCTTTTTACCATTGAATTGTTTTGGAATCTTTGCATCAACCTTCACCGAATAGTCTTTTTTAGAATTTGTCCTGACATGTCCATAGCTAATGAGGTTTGAAAAATCATTAGTACTTGAAACTTCCCACCTAACTCGAATTTCTGAGTTACCCATTGGTAAGATTTTTGTCCATAAAATTACATTAGTATTTGTAGGATCCCCACTTGCCACACCATACTTAAAAGAAATAACCGATTCTTTATTTAGCGAGGGAAAAATACGTATGGGTAAAAAGAGTAAAAGTAAGGCTAAACTTTTAAGAAATTTTCTTCTGTATTTATTCACAAAGTTAATTTAACACTCTAAAAAAATATGCCAATTAAAAAATGATGTTTTTAGATGGTGGGCGACACAGGACTTGAACCTGTAACTTCCACCTTGTAAGGGTGGCACTCTACCAATTGAGTTAGTCGCCCAAAAGAGATGCATTATACCCAAATTAAACATAATCAAATGGACAATATGAAAAAATTAGTGCATATTTTTTTCTTTATAAAGTATTAATGAAACAACTTGAATCTCAACCCTTTCAATCAAAACTTAATTTAAATTCTGAAGAATTTGAAAATAATAAGTCATCTATGCTTGAGATGATTTCTGAATTAAATGAACTACTAGATGAAGCTGAAGCAGGCGGTGGTCCAGATCATCATAAAAGATTGGCGGCTAGGGGGAAGCTTCCTGTTCGAGAGAGAGTTTTTCACTTCTTGGATCCGGATAGTCCCTTTTTAGAAATTAGCGGTTTAGCGGCTTATAAATCTGAATACCCTATCGGCGGGGGTGCTTTTGCTGGAATTGGAGTATCTTCAGGAATCGAATGTGTAATATTTGCAAATGATCCTACTGTTCTAGCAGGTGCAATGCATTTTTACTCTGTAAAGAAATGGATGAGATGTATGCAAATTGCACGAGATTGTCGAATTCCTTTCATTCAATTTGTTGAATCTGCTGGAGGTGATTTACGTCCAAGAGCTGGAGCTGCTGTTGGTGGAATGGGTCATTTTGCTGAATCAGGTAGACAATTTTATGAAATTACAGAGCTTTCAAAACTAAACATTCCAACAGTAACTGTTGCTTTCGGAACTGCTACCGCCGGTGGAGCTTATCAACCTGGGATGTCGGACTATAATATTTTTGTTAAAAACCAAGCAGATGTTGCACTCGCAGGCCCGCCTTTAGTTCAAATGGCAACTGGAGAGATTTCTTCCAGAGAAGATATTGGAGGAGCAAAAATGCATGCTGAAAAATCTGGTTTAGCTGAATATTTGGCTGAGGATGATTTAGATGGAATAAGAATTGCTCGAGAAGTAATGTCCCATTTAAATTGGGATAAGGAAGGAAATAATCCTCGATTTGAAATAGCTCCTCCAAAATACAGTCAAGAAGACTTATTAGGGATTATTGAGCCAAGTTTAAAGACTCCTTTTGATATCAGAGAAATAATCGGTCGTATCTCTGACGGATCGAAGTTCGAAGAATTCAAACCGCTTTTTGGACCGACAATAATTTGTGGTTTTATTTCCATTCATGGATATCCAGTTGGTGTGCTAGGAAATAACGGTATGCTTTTTCCTGATGCTTCTCAAAAAGCAGCCCACTTCATTCAACTATGTAACAAGAGAAATTTACCTTTAGTCTTTCTACAAAATATCACTGGATTTATGGTCGGGAAAGATTATGAACAAGATGGTTCCATAAAAAAAGGAGCTCAAATGTTAAATGCTGTTTCAAACTCAAATGTTCCTCATCTTACTGTGATAGTAGGAAATTCATATGGTGCTGGAACTTACGCAATGTCTGGCAGAGAATTTGGAAATTCTTTCACTTTTCTATGGCCAACGGCAAAAATTGCAGTCATGGGTGGTGAAGTTATCGCTGGAGTGATGTCTATCGTAAGAAGAGGTCAAGCTGCAAGAAAAGGTCTTAAATTTGATGAAAAAGCTGACGCAGAAATTGTCAAAAATCAGCAAATCTCTCATGACAAGGGTTCCAAAGCTTTAAGAGCTACTAGCGTTATTAGTGATGATGGAATTATAGATCCCCGAGATACAAGAAATGTATTGGGAATGTGTTTATCGATTGTTAATAATAAAGAAGTTAAAGGATCAGAAGGATTTGGAGTGTTTAGATTATGACAATTAAAAAATTGTTGATTTCAAACAGAGGAGAAATCGCAAGTAGAATCATAAAAAGTGCTCACGACATGGGAATAACCTGTGTAGCCATTTATACAGAGGCTGATAAAAATACTCCTTACGTTAGAGAGGCAGATCAGTCCTTTAAACTTTCAGATTCATATCTAAATGCCAAAGAAATTTTAGAAATCGCTAAAAAAAATAATGTAGATGCAATTCATCCTGGATATGGATTTTTATCTGAAAATGCTAATTTTGCAAATAATGTGAAAAAAGCAGGAATGAAGTGGGTAGGACCTTCCGCAAATGCTATAAAAAAAATGGGAGATAAAATTACTGCAAAAACTTTAGCAGAAAAGGCTGGTGTCCCTACCCTACCTTCAGGTTCGTCAGCTAAAGATGCAAATAAAATTGGTTATCCTATCCTTGTAAAAGCTGCTGCAGGAGGTGGTGGCAAAGGTATGCGTATTGTCAAAAGCTCAAAGGATTTAAAAGAATCTATTGCTTCTGCGGAGAGAGAAGCTGAAGGTGGCTTTGGTGATAAGAGAGTCTTTTTAGAAAGATACATTGAAAAGTCCAGACACATAGAAGTACAAATTCTTGGCGATTCCTATGGAAATTTGGTTCATTTAGGAGAAAGAGAGTGTTCAATTCAAAGGAGACACCAAAAGGTAGTTGAAGAATCACCCTCGCCCATGGTTGATGATTCCATGAGAGAAAAAATGGGTGATGCTGCCATAAAGTTAGCTTCCAAATTAAAATATGAATCAGCTGGGACTGTTGAATTTCTCGTTGATGAAAAAACAAAAGAATTTTGGTTTCTAGAGGTTAATACTAGGCTTCAAGTTGAACATCCTGTTACTGAAGAAGTTACCGGAATTGATCTTGTAAAGGAACAGCTCAGAATAGCCGAAGGTGAGTCTCTAGATTATGACCAATCCGATATAGATTGGTTTGGAAGTTCTATAGAAGTGAGACTATATGCTGAAGATCCAAATAATGATTTTTTACCAGTAACGGGAAAGATGATTTCTTTTGTACCGGCGGATGATCCTCCCGTTAGATGGGATGTAGGAATTGAATCAGGGTCAATCATTACTCCTGATTTTGACCCAATGTTAGCTAAAGTTATTTCTTATGGAGAAACCAGAACAGAAGCAGCAAAAAAATTAGCTCTTGCTTTAGAAAATAGTCACTTTGGGGGAATGCAAACAAATCGAGAATTCTTAATTGCTATTTTAAGATCTGAGAAATTTCTAAAAGGCGCCACCACTACTGATTTCATCGAGAAAGAAAAACTAAGTGGAAAAGTAGACCTTTCCGAAGAAGAGATAAAAAATTATGCAAAAGCAGCAAGTTTATGGATCCAAGGATTGAACAGGAAAAACGCGTCTGTTTTAACCAATATGGATTCAGGATGGAACAATGCAAGGTTACCTTTTCAGGAAGTTAAGCTTGCTTTAAAGGACACAAATTTCATTATTAATTATAAAAAATCAAGAGATGATCAGTTTAAATTTTCTGATTCAGTATTGGCGACCGTCTATGATTGGCAAGATAATTTCATAGATGTAGAAATATCAGGAACCAGACTCAGATCAAAAATATCTTTTGAAGATAATCTTTTATTGATTCATACCTACAAGGGTGATTTGCTTTTTACTGTTTTACCTAAGTTTGAAGTTAAAGATTCAGGAACAATTGAGGGCGGTCTAAATGCCCCAATGCCCGGAAAGGTAGTAGAAGTCCAAATTAAAAAAGGTTCTTCCGTTAAAAAAGGAGATACTTTGATTATCTTAGAGGCAATGAAAATGGAACATAAAGTGAGTGCTCCATCTTCTGGAAAGATTAAAAACATTTTAGTTTCTAAAGGTGAACAAGTAGAAAACGGTCAAACCTTAGTTGTCTTGGATTAATCCCATTTGGGCTCTCTTTTTTCTAGAAAAGCAGCAATTCCCTCTTTTGCGTCAGGACCAGCAAAAGTTTCAGCACTCTTCTTTCCTAGATAAGGCAATGCTTCATCAAAATTCATATTGTCTTGATTTACATATGCTTCAAGACCAAATTGCATTGTGCCAGGAGCAAGACTAGCTAAATCCTTTGCTAATTTAGAAACAGTTTCGTCTAAAGCTTCTGGAGCTACGGATTCATTAATCAATCCCCATTCTTGAGCTTTATTCGCATCTATTGCCTGACCACGCATACAGAAATCTAATCCAACCCTCTTAGGCATAACTCTAAATAATCCAGCCATGACCATATGAGGCCAAACCCCGCGAAGAATTTCAGGAGCCGAAAATTTTGCAGATTCAACAGCTATTGCATGAGTGCAATTCGTAACCATTAGAAGAGCACCAGCATGAACCGATCCCTGAATCTTACAAATAACTGGTTTATATAAATGCCTTATTGAGAGACTTATGTCGTCTGACCCCTCCAGCCTAGGAACGTTTGATTCTTCTTGTTTTCTATTTAAGTCTGCTCCTGCACAAAAAACATCTCCTTCAGCTGCAATAACTACAACTCTTATAGTTCTTTCTTGTTTAGCATATGCAAGTGCATAATTTATTTCATTCATCATTACATTGTTTAGTGCATTTTTCTTTTCAGGTCTATTCAAGGTAATAGTTAAAATGTGGTTAGAAACATCTATTTTTGTTGCTTGAAAGGTGAGATTCTCAATTGAAAGTTTTTTACTTGTCATTTCGTCTTATTTTAAAATAATTTTAGGCACATTTATTTTTTTTGCTCTTAAATATTCGCCTAAAGACTTTGCCTGCCCGTCCATTCTTGTTGATGAGGAAACTCCATCTTGCAAAATTCCATGAATATAAAAATTTAAAGACAAAATATTGGGTAATTCAAATCTATCAACTTCAAAAGATTTTAAATCTGGGAGTAATTCTTTTAATTTATCAACAGTTAAAAAATCAAATAAAAATCCATAAGCTTCTGAATTTTTACTCCATACACCAAGATTAGCGCAACCCCCTTTATCTCCAGATCTGGTGCCAAAGATATCTCCAAAAAATATTTCCGTATCAGGATTTTCAGTTATTTGTTTTACTTCAGCAGGTTCCTTTTGGTAATAAACTTCTTCAAAGTCCATTTGACTGGTTGGAATAACTTCCATGGTCTTACCTTCAAAATGCACTTTTTCCTTTATAAATTTACTATCAACCAATGCTGGCCAATACTCAATATAAGGTCCGCTAGGGACAACTCCACTTCTTCCTGTCCAGCCAGGAAAGTTTGCTAAGGCTAATTCAATTATTTTCGCACTGAATAATCGCCCTACTAAATCAGGATTTTGAGACATCACATCAATTCTTAAAAAGGCTTGTGCCTGTTCATTGCTTTCTGGATTTTCTTTGTCAGTTCTATGTAACTGTATATCTACCTTATCAAACTGCTCTTTACCGCCAACCGAATCAAAGATAGTGTCAGTAATTAATTTAGCTTTTTCTTCAATATCTAACCCTGTAAGAAGTAACTCAGTTCCATTTCTGAAACCTCCTGCAAGATTAATACAAACTTTATGATCTTTAGGTGGACTACTTCCTCTGCAACCAGAAACAAATACTCTATCTTCAGCCTCTTGTTCAATTTTTAGAGTATCAAAATGGGAAACAACATCTGGATTTACATAAGCAGGAGAACCTATCTCATAGAGAAGCTGAGCTGTGACGGTGCCAACCGAAACCAATCCTCCAGTGTTTGGGTGTTTGGTAATTATAAAGCTGCCATCTTGATTTATTTCGGCTATTGGATAACCAATGTCTTTGAAAGATGGAACTTCTTTAAAAAAAGAATAATTACCGCCAGTGGCTTGAGCACCGCATTCGATTATATGACCAGCTGCAAGGGCTCCGGCAAGCTGATCATAATCATTTCTTGACCAATTAAATTTCCATGCTGCAGGACCTATGACTACAGCGGCATCTGTAACTCGCGGGCAAATGACTACATCAGCACCGTTGTCTAAAGCCTCTTTGATGCCCCAAGCTCCTAAATAAGCATTTGCAGTAAGTGGTTTTTTTTCATAAGAAAACAGATCATTATTCTTATCAATATTTTTTAGCTTTTCACCAGAAGAACTTAATTCATCGAGTCTAGGCATCAAATCGTCACCATCAATATAAGCGACTTTCAAATCAAGATTCAATTCTTGGATTATATTTTCAACTTCAGCTGCCATTGAAGCAGGATTCAAACCTCCTGCATTAGAAACAATTTTAATTTTTTGATCATCGCAGAGTTTTGCTACATCTCTAAATTGTTTTAGAAAGGTTCCAACATATCCCAGATTTTCTCCCCTTTTCATTTTCTGGTTATACAAAATAGTCATCGTCAATTCAGCAAGATAATCTCCCGTTAAAACATCGATTGGTCCACCTTCAACCATTTTTTTTGCTATGGATAAATTATCTCCATAAAATCCACTGCAATTTGCTATCTTTATTACTTCTGACATTTAATTCTTTAAAGTTTTTTGATCGGAAATTCCTGCTAAATAAATTCCAACTAAAAGAATAATAGCACCGAAAATCTGCTGGATTAAGAACATTTCTTTAAATAGTAAAAAGGCTAATAAAGCTGCTGTGAGCGGCTGTATTAAAAGTATTAATGAAGAAAATTGCACTCTTATTAAAGACAGACCATAAATAATTAAGCCTTGTCCGGCAATTTGAATAAACAAGCCTTGGAACAATATATTTGACCACCCCAAGACTGTTTCAGGAAAGGCGTGACCAATCTCTAAAAGACTACCTAAATAAAGTGGAATACATCCAAATAATGCAGAAAAAAACATTAAGTGAAAAGTTTCATAAGTTTCTGAAAACTTTTTTATTGAAATTAAATATCCTGAATAAAAGACCGCAGCGACTAAAGATAATAAATCTCCGCTAAAGGTTTGATATTCATTTTGTTCAAATAAGATTAAAAAGACTCCACCAAGACAGCAAAAACCAGCAAAATAAAAAAATAAATCTAATTTATCTTTAAATAAAAAATAAGAAATTATGGCCACATAGATGGGGGCTGTATTAACAAAAAGAGCAGCGTTTGCGATTGATGTTTGATTTATTGACCAATGCCATAAAGTAATGTCACTTCCAAAAAATAGTCCTGGTATCGCAAGAACCAGAATATCTTTGTACTTGAGATTGATAAATTTATTTTTTGCAATCCCATAAACAAGCAAAATGAACGTCGCGCAGAGAAATCTATAAAATCCTGTCAAAGAAGGAGTAATTTCACTTGTTCTTACTAAAATTGGAGCAACGCCAATAAGCATGGCTCCAATAGATGTTGACAATATTCCTATTGTTCTTGAATTAAGATTTGTCATTTTCATGGGAAGTATAGATATACTGTAACAATGTTAAGTAAAGAACAAAAAAATTCACCTGAAATTTTTTCAGTCTCTCAACTCAATAAAAACGCTAAGTTTACTCTAGAAAAAAAATTCAATGATGTTTGGGTAAAAGGAGAAATTTCTGAATTTACGAATTACCGTCAATCTGGTCATTGGTACTTTACCTTAAAGGATGAGAATTCATCCATTAGTTGTGTAATGTTTAAATTCAAAAACTCCTATCTTAAAAATATTCCTGAAATTGGTGACGAGATAGTCCTCAAAGGAAAATTATCCTTATTTGAGGCTCAGGGCAGATATCAATTTATTGCAGAAAGTTTGGAGTATTCAGGCGAAGGTGACTTACTAAAGGCTTTTGAAAATTTAAAAAATAAACTGCTAAAAGAAGGTCTCTTTGATGAATCTTTTAAAAAAGAAATTCCTGAATTACCTATGCATATCGGTGTAGTAACTTCACCATCAGGCTCCGTAATTCAAGATATTAGAAACGTATTAGCTAGAAGAGCGCCGTTATTAAGACTTACTTTAGCCCCTTCTTTGGTGCAAGGGGACAAAGCAGAAAACGAAATAATAGATGCGTTAAACATGCTTAGAGAATTTAATAAAACTGAAAAATTGGATTTGATAATAATTGCGAGAGGTGGCGGTTCCCTAGAAGATCTTTGGTGTTTCAATAGCGAAAATATTGCAAGAAAGATTTATGCTCTTGAAATTCCTGTTATAAGTGCAGTTGGTCACGAAACAGATTTTACAATCTGCGATTTAGTTTCCGACTTAAGAGCTCCAACTCCTTCAGCAGCAGCTGAAATAGCAAGTCAAGCTCACTCGCAAATTATTGATAAAATTAAGATTTTAGAAAAAGCAATCTCAATTTCAGCAAAAAATTATCTCGAAAACAAAAATGATAATTTTAAAGATGCATCCAATGTACTAAAAAAAATTAATTTTAATCTTGATCAAAAGATTTTTAAAATTGATGAAAGCTTCAATAGAATTGTCTATTTACAAAAGGAAAGGTTTTCCTCTAAAAGATTAAAGCTTATAAAAAAGAGAACCTCTTTAAGAGATAGAAACCCACTCATCAAGCTCTCAAATCAAAAAGCAGATTTAAAAAGTAAAAAATTAGTTTTTAAAAATGCATTTAATAATCTTCTTTCTAGTAAAAAAATTTCTTTTGACAATTTTTCATCAAAATTAGAAGCTTTTAGCCCCCTATCAGTTTTGTCGAGGGGCTATACCGTTTCTACCAAAGATGATGAGCTCTTGGATAACACAGAGTTAACTAAGGGAGATGAAATTCTCACTAGAACTGAACGAAATCTCATTTCTTCAAAAATAACCAAAATAGATGAAATTAAATAATTTTTTAATATTTTTTTTTCTGACTTTTTTGTTTAGTTGCACAAACTTCAAGTTTGCAGAGGTAAACTCTTGTTCATTCCCAAAAGAAACACTTGAAAAAGGAGGCCTGCTAAATAGATTCATTAGTATAGAAAATCTAGACAATTCTTATAAAAAATATATTTGTAAAGATATTGCTGGTCATCGACTTATTTACCCCATTTCTTATTCTTCAAAAATGAAATTTACAATTATGGGAGAGACCATAATTCTTTCTGAAAAAGAATTCAGAGAATCTAGAATTACAATTAAAGATAATAAGTTCAACCAAATCTCTAATGAAAATCTAACAAGAATTAAGACCGAAAGAGAAATTTATGGAAGAAAGATATCTGTAAAATCAGTAAAAAAATATCAGGATACTAAGTTCAATTTCCCTGCTAAAGGGATAATTTCCAGTGAGTATGGAGTGAAACGTTTTATAAATGGTTCCCCTAGAAATCCCCACTTAGGACTTGATATAGCGGCGGAAACTGGAACGTCAGTAGTCGCTCCAGAAAATGGTAAAGTTATTTTTGTTGGTGAATTTTTTTATAGAGGCAACCTAATAATCATTGACCATGGTAATGGCATTATCTCTACCTATTCCCATTTAAACGAAACTTTTGTTTCTGAAGGAGATAATGTTCTTAAAAATTCTAGAATTGGAACAGTTGGTTCTTCTGGAAGAGTCACTGGGCCTCATCTCCACTTTGAAATTATTTTATTGGGAACAAAAGTAAATCCAATGCTGTTTCTTTAAAGGGATAACAATTTAATAATTTCTTCTTCTGTTTGCGGTCCAACTAATGTAAGTTCCAATTCTCCTTTTCTATTAACAATAAATGTAACAGGAAGGTTCTCTGGTATGACCCAATCATAAATAATAGAAGGGTCTGTTAATAAAGAGTCTACTTGTACATTAAATTTTTCTAACTGTTGTTTTAATTCCTCTCCTTCCAACATATCAAAGTTAATTAAATAAACTTTTAAATCATCAGAGAAATTGGACTGAAGATTATTTAATTCAGGAATTTCTTTTATACAAGGAGGACACCAATCTGCCCAATAGTTAAAAACTATCCATTTACCTTTTAAATCATCAAGAAAAACTCCTTTTCCTTCAAAAACATTTAGATCCGGTTTTGAGCAAGAGAGCAGAAGAAAAATTATCAAAAAATTACTAAAAATAGACTTCATAATCTTTATATAATACTTCTTTAAATGAGCTTCTTAAGAAAATTTTTCAACTTCGTTGACCTAACAAGAAAAGTTATTTTGAATCTATTTTTCATTTTGGCTTTGTTGTTCATTGCAATCACTTTTTTGGTTAGCGACGTCAAGGAAGACCTTAGTGCTGTAATAACTTTTGCCCCAAAAAAAATAAACGAAACAACAAATTCAAATCTCTCTTTTTTTGAGCGGGAAACCTATGAATTGAATTTGTTTGAAATAATTTCGGCTATTGAAACGGCGGGTACAGAAGAAGAAGTAAAGATACTATTTATGGATTTAACCTATTTAGACATTTCTTTCACAGGTATCTTAGAAATTGGTAAAGCCATAGAGAGTTTCAAAAACCAGGGCAAAAAAGTAATTGCCTATTCTGATTTTTACGACAAGAAAAACTATCTTTTGGCCTCTTTTGCTGATTCTATTTTATTAAATCAGAATGGTTTGGTTCTTTTAGATGGATTTTCTTCACAGAAACCTTTTATTAAACAATTATTGGAAAAACTTAATATTGGCGTATCAACTTTTGTTTCCGGAAAATATAAATCAGCATTAGATACTTTTACTCGAGATAATATATCCGAAGAAGATAGACTCCAAACATCTTCTTATCTTTCTGAAGTCTGGGATTCTTGGAAAGAAATAATTACAAAAAATAGAAATAAAGTTTCAGATTTAAAAATAGATAATTACATAAATAATCTCGGAAAATTAACGGAAAAATTTGATGGTGACACTGCAAAGCTAGCTAAAAGCGAAGGTTTTATTGATACTTTAATTGTAAGAACGAACTTAAATGACTATCTATCTTCGCTTGTTGAGGAAAAAATAATATCTTTTAAAGATAACCTAGCGCTCTTGAACAATGAAAATTCTTCAGATAATAAATTTGCTGTCCTAGTAGCCTCTGGAGAAATAATAGATGGTGAATATGCAGAAGGAGCGATCTCCAGTGAAAACTTTTCAAAAACTCTTAATAAAATTGATAAAGATAAGTCAATTAAAGGTTTATTTCTAAGAGTAAATTCTCCAGGAGGAAGTGGTTTTGCTTCAGAAATAATCAGGCAAAGATTAGAACTTCTCAATAAAAAAATTCCAATAGTAATTTCAATGGGAGATATTGCTGCATCGGGAGGTTATTGGATTTCTATGAATCAAAATACAATAATTGCAAATCCATTTACTCTTACTGGGTCCATTGGTGTTTGGGCAGCCCTACCTAATTTTAAAGATTCCTTTGAAAATGTTGGAATACTCTTTGATAAGGTTTCTACCAATGAATTAAATTTTTCGTTATTGGAACCTCCTAATGATAACTTATCTTCATTTATGCAAAGTTATGTTGATGGTTCTTACAATAAATTTATCAAGCTTGTATCAAAGAACCGACAGTTAACTATCGATAATACTGAAAAGATTGCTCAAGGAAGAATTTGGTCTGGCAAATCAGCTCTTCAAAATAATCTTGTCGACTCTCTTGGGGTATTTCAAGACGGTATTAAAATTCTTGAAGAAAAATCAGGAATTTCAGATTTCAAAATAAAATATATATCTACTTCTCCAGGAATTATTGATGATTTATTTGCATCTTTTAATTCTTTTTTGAATTCAACTTATAGCCTTTTTGGCTTTATAGAATCAATAGATATTCAAAGACTTGTCAGTAAGAAAAAAATTGAAACAAACTTAATTTGTTTAGTTTGTCCTGAATTAAGATAGTTTTTAAATAATTTTTTTTATTAAATTTATTGAAATAGATTTTTTTTCTTGATGGGAGATTTCATCAAGTTTTTCTGCCAAATTTAATAAACTATTTAAATCTCGAGAATGATGCGTAAATATGTATTGCATTTCTTTGTCATTGATTTCTAAGCCCCTTTGCTGAAGTTCAAAGTTAATTAAGTTCATTTTTTCCTCATCAGCAGGATTTAAAATCTCAACAGGTAAAACGGTATTCAATCTTGATTCAAGATCTGCCAATTTAATATCTAAATTTTTAATGAAATCATTACTTGAAAATAAGATTTTGGTATTTTGGTTTAAACAATAATTAAAGCCGTTAAATAAAAAAATCTCTGATTCTTTATTTAAAGTATCGCTTGATAAGTTTTTTATAAAAACTATTGGATATTTAAATACATCCGAGTTGAAAATCTTTTCATTTAGATCGATTATTTTGGGTTGTGTTTTGCATGAATTTAAAGAAGCATGAAATAAATAATTTCTTATTAAATCTTCTTTGATGTTTAGTAATAAAAAATTTTCTTCATTACTAAAAAATAACTCAATTTCAGAGATCATTTTTTTTAAAAATGAAAAGTTTTTCAACTGATCCAATGATCTCTCTTTAGGCAAGAAAATATCTAAAACTTTTTGATTCATTAAAAGAATATTTGGGAAATTACTTTTCTACCTGGATAGTTTAAGTATTCAATTACGCTGTAAAGAGAAGTTATTAAGAGCGCTACCATCAGAAAATTTAAGAAAACTACAGGAACAAGACCAAATGAGACCTCAATAATTACAAATCCGAGGTAAGTCATCAAAACGAAACTATTAAATTTTCCAGAAAAATAAGGCTTTATTTCGTAATTATCAATTAGAAGAGAAGACAAAATGACTCCAACAATAATAAAGAGATCTCTACTCAGAAGAAACATTGTTAAATAAATATTTATTTCTCCAACTAAAGAAAGAGATATAAGTGTAGCAATGACAAGGACTTTATCTGAAATAGGGTCAAATATTTTCCCAAATCTACTTTCCCAAGAGTACTTTCTTGCAAGATATCCATCTAAAAAATCAGATATTCCTGCCAGAAAAAAGAAAAAAAGGGTAAGTTGATAATTTTCTTCTAAAATACTTATTACGATCGGGTAAACTAAAAAAAAACGAAAAACGGTCAAGAAATTAGGTATTGAAGACGCAATCATTATTCGCCTAGAGCTAGGAAAAGTTTATCTTTTTCTTTGTTTATAAGGGTTAAATTTTCAACTTCATCAAAGTAATTCAATAGATTTCTTTCCTCTGACAAAAGATTAAAACTATAAGTAGCTGAATTATTTCTTAATGACATTAAACTCAAATTATTAATAAATAAAATATTTTTTAATATATTTTCAAATGATTTGTGATCTGAAAACTTTTTTAATCCTCTAATTTCTAAATAGTAAGGAAGATTGGATTGTGAGCTTGCTTTGAGTCTTTGGTTGCTAAATAAGTTATCAATTAAGATGTTTATGCCGACTGCTGGCTTATATTTAGATTCAACATCTAATTTAGAAAATTTCTTTTCAATATCTTCTGGAAGAAAACACCATTCACTTGAACTTGAAATTTCACAAAAAAACCATCCGTCGGAAGGATAACGATCATTAAATATTGTTAAATTCTCTAAATTAGAATTATTTTCAAAGCTAAATAAACTAATATCTCGAGAGTCTAATATAGGGTAGACAATTGTTATGCCCCTCTCGTTTGCAACCTTATCAAATTCTTTTTTCACAAACTTACATTTCTGATCTAAAGATTTAGCTGCCTGAAGAGATGAGTAATCTGGCTTACAAAGAACCCAAGCGGCAACTTTTGGATTTTTTAAAAAAGAAATTCCAAGATTTAGTTCCAGTAGCTTTTCCTGAAGTGCTTTTAAATCAATCATTACCTCAAGAGCTTCCTTATCATTAAATTCGATAAATTTGTACTCTCTTACAAAATTATTAGGATTTAATTTTTTAAAATTTTGTTGATTAAGATTGAAGTCCCTTTGACTGCCTAATACTTTTAATATCGATTGGTTTAAAGCTTTTTGAAGTAATTCAGAAACTTCCTCATCATCACCTTGAACAATTGTAGAGTAATCCTCGCTGTATAAATTAAAAACAGAAAAAATAAGAGAAATAAAAAAAATAACTTTAATAATTTTTAGCATTAAAAATGATTATAATATGTTTTTTTAATAGAACTTAAATTCAAAATCCTTTGTCTAGATCAAACAAAACTTCCTATGCTGATTCTGGAGTAAGCATAAAAAGGGGTGATCAATTAGTAGATATCATAAAACCTTTAGCCAAGACTACCTTTAGAAAAGAAATAATCGGCTCCATAGGAGGTTTTGCTGCTGCTTCTGTTCTCCCAAAAAAATACAAAAATCCTGTCTTGATAAGTTGTACCGATGGAGTGGGCACAAAAATTGAAATTGCTGATGCGATGAAAGTTTATGATTCAATAGGCATAGATTTAGTAGCAATGTGTGTAAACGATTTAATTACTTTACAAGCAGAGCCACTTTTTTTTCTGGATTACCTTGTTACAGATAAAATAAATCTTAATGTTTCAAAAGAAATAATTAAAGGAATAACAAAAGGGTGTAAGGATTCGCAGTGCTCTTTAATCGGTGGAGAAACAGCAGAACATCCTAACGCTTTCCCTAAAGGTAAGTTTGACTTGGCAGGCTTTTGTGTTGGAGTTTTAGAGAAAAGCTCAAAGAAGCTTAAAAACCAAGTAAAAAAAGGTGATGTTTTGATAGGTTTAAAATCCAATGGATTACATTCAAATGGCTTTTCTTTGGTTAGAAAACTCATTGAAAAAAAACAGATTAGATTAAATCAAAAATTCAAAGGATCTACTCTGGGAAAAGCTCTATTGAAGCCCACGAAAATCTATGTAAAAGAAATTTTATTCCTTAAAGATAAGATTCATTTAAATGCCTTAAGTCATATTACTGGGGGAGGACTTACGGGAAATTTAGAAAGAATAATTCCAAGTAATCTTTCCGCAAATATTTCTATTGGATCAAAGTATCCATTTCATGATGATCTTTTTAGTTTAATTGAGTCAAAATCGAATCTATCTAAAATGGAGATGTTATCAACGTTTAACTGCGGCATTGGCATGATACTTTCGATAAGCAAAAGCGATTTAACCCAATGCAAGAATCATTTAAAAAAGTTAAAAATGCCCTACTTTGAATTAGGTTTTATAAGTCCAAGAAAATCAAATAAAGGAATCATTTTTTGAATGAGCAAAAAATTAGCCCTAGCAATTCTTTTATCAGGAAATGGTACAAATTTTCAAGCAATAGTTGATAGCATTGAAAATGGTCGCTTAAAAGCTGCTATAAAAATTGTTATTTCAAACAACAAGGATGCTTATGGTTTAAAAAGAGCAAAAAAACACAATATAAAAAATTTGTGTTTAGATCATAAAGATTTTGAGGACCGTAAATCGTATGATCAGAAACTTAAAGAAGTAATAAAGCAAGAAAGTGTAGATTTTATAATTCTTGCAGGTTTTATGAGGATATTAGGGTCGGATTTTGTAAAGAATTTCCCTAACAAAATAATAAACATTCACCCTTCTCTTTTACCAAAATATCCAGGTCTAAATACTCATAAAAAAGTTCTTGAAAACAAAGATAAAGAACACGGGGTTACGGTTCACCTCGTAGATGAGGGGCTAGATAGTGGTCCAATAATTGGCTACGCAAAAGTTAAAGTGGGTGTTAAAGAAAAAGAAAACGATCTTATAAATAAAATTCATAAAATAGAACATTTTATTTATCCAGAAATATTAACTGAACTTCAGGAAGGTAAAATATCCATCATCAATAACAAAATAAAAATAGATGATGTCTATCATAAAAATGGTAAAGAATATTTTATTTAAAGTACTGTTTTGTTTTTTTTGTAATCAAATATTCTTATTTGATCTAAATCCTTATGAAAATTATTATTCATCAAAACCAACTGGATCGGTAAAAGAAACATTAGAGAAAATATCTGAAAATAGTTGGAAGATTTCGTCCACTGGTAAACATCCCCTTTTCACCATAAAACAAGAATCTATTTTTAGTATAGACAATGGAAATATTATTTTGGAATCTGGATTTAGAAAGCTAGATATTTTAGGAGGACTCAGAAAGGATCATCAGACCTATAAAGTTGAAAAGGAAGGTGATCAAAAAATTATTGTTTATTCTTTCGGTAAAAAGAAAGGTTCTATTGAAATTAAAGAAAATTTTTACGATAACCTAACTCTTCAGATTCAAATTAAAATGAATTATCTTAAAAAGGACGAGTTTAAAATAAATTATTTCGATAAAGGAAAAATTAAAATAAAGTCTTTTTTGAACAAAAAAGAAGAAATTATTTATAAATCAAAACCTGTTGAAGTATTTGAGTTTACTGAACAAAGAGAAGATAAAAGATACTTTAAATTTTTGATACGGAATGATTCTGACAAAGAAACAATAAAAGTTTTCCAAGGCGGAAGAGGATTTAATGTTGATTGGGAATTAGATTAAGTTACGCTTTAGGAAGAGTTACACCTTTTTGGCCTTGATACTTTCCATCTCTGTCTTTATAACTAGTCTCGCAAATTTCATCTGATTGAAAAAATAACATTTGAGCTACGCCCTCATTTGCATAAATTTTTGCTGGAAGACTAGTAGTATTGGAAAATTCTAAAGTTACGTGCCCTTCCCATTCTGGTTCAAGAGGAGTTACATTTACAATGATTCCACATCTTGCGTAGGTTGATTTACCAAGACAAATTGTAAGAACGTCTCTTGGAATTTTAAAATACTCAATCGTTCTTGCTAAGGCAAACGAATTTGGAGGAATTACGCACTCTTCTTGAACAACATCAATAAAACTAGAACTATCAAATTTTTTTGGATCAACTGTTGCTGAATGAATATTTGTGAATACTTTAAATTCATTTGCACACCTTACGTCATAACCATAACTGGAAAGCCCATAAGAAATTAATTTTTCATTATTTTCTTCATTAGTTTTAACTTGGTTAGGTTGAAAAGGTGAAATCATGTCATTTTCTAGCGACATTTTTTTTATCCAATTATCTGATTTGATTGACATGGCTTTATTTTAATTCAGTTCTAAAGGAAATTGCTCTTCTAAGAGTATTATTATCAACATAGTTTAAGTCGCCTCCTGCCGGAACTCCTTGTGCAATTCTTGTAACAGTCACATCTATCTTTTTAAGTTTTTCCAATAAAAAATAAGCAGTAGCCTCACCTTCTAATGTTGAATTCAATGCAAGAATGACTTCTTTTGAATTGAATTCCTTAATGACATCTAATAACTTTTCTATTCTGAGTTCGTCTGCGCCTATATTATCAATTGGGGAAAGCAGGCCATTAAGAACAAAATACCTGCCGTCAAATTCAGATGTTTCTTCAATTGAGTAAAGATCTGAAGTTGATTCTACGACACATATAGAATTTTTATTTCTATTTGCTGAATTACAAATTTCACATAGCTCTTGGTCATTTAAAACATAGCATTTTTGACACAATTGAATATTTAATATTGCATCTTCGATAGACTTGGAAAGCGATAAGCCAATTTCTTTATTTGAACTTAATAATGAAAGAGCCATTCTTTTAGCTGATTTTGGACCAATTCCAGGGAGAGATTTTAGAGAGTCAATTAATTCAGAAATTTTTGGGCTAAGTTTCATTTTTCTTATTAAATTTGACAGATTTAACTTTTAGTCCACCAATGATTTCATTAAAGTTTTTATCTTTTTCCATGGTTTTTTTAATATTTTTCTTTATTCCCTTATCATGATTTTTTTTCTTATATTCCGGTGTAAGTTTTGAATCAACTTCATCGTCATAGATGAAAATCAGTTCCATTTTTAAATAATCCTCAAAACTTTTTTCAATATCTTTTTTTTGGTCTTCATTAAGTATAGAAAGAACGTTTTTTGGAAAAGATAGTTTTAGATTATTTTCTTTTTGAATAACACTTGCCTGCTTTAGTAAATTTTTTGACATGCCATTTAGATTTAAATCAGAGAATATTCCTGGCCAATTTATTTCAAAGTTATCCTTTTTTTTAATTTTTAAAGAATTTTTTTTTTGATTTTCAGGAGAAAAGGCAACCATTTTTAATAAAGTCATTTTCAGTATTGAAAACGAATCGTAGCCCAAACTAAAGTGCTTTAAGTTAGAAAGTCCTATCTGATAAA
The DNA here is from genome assembly GCA_902595715.1 of uncultured SAR86 cluster bacterium. Classification (GTDB taxonomy): domain Bacteria; phylum Pseudomonadota; class Gammaproteobacteria; order Magnimaribacterales; family AG-339-G14; genus MEDG-81. Next base: position 20,105 of record CACJRI010000006.1, on the reverse strand, counting down.
AAAACTGTAGTTTTGCAGGGTCCGTGTTTAAAAAATCATTTATATTATTTTTAACTTCTTTTTTTTCAAACTGGCTAATTGCAATGTCTTGAATGAGATCCATTAAAGACTTTAATAAAAATTCATGATCTTCATATTCTCCATATTTTTCAAGAATTGATAGAACCTCTATTACGTCTTCATCTAAAATTGATTTCAATAAATTCGTAATAATTTCAGGTTCTGGTATTCCCAAAACTTCTCTCACTTCGTTCTCTTTAAGGTTTCTATTGCAAAAGGATATTACTTTTTCAGAAATAGATAGAGCGTCTCTAATGCTGCCTTGTGCAGCTTCGGCAATGAGCTTCAAAGAATTTTCATCATATTTTATTTTTTCTTTTGAAAAAATTTCTCCCAATTGATCTGAAATGACTTTCACAGAGACAGAACTTAAGTTTACTTGTAGGCATCTAGAAATTATTGTAGGTAAAATCTTTTTATATTCTGTAGTTGCAAACATAAATATGACATGGGGAGGCGGCTCTTCTAAGTTTTTCAGCAAGGCATTAAAACTTTCGGGTGTCAGCATATGAACTTCATCAATCAAATAGATTTTATATTTTGATGATGAAGGTAAATAAGAAATAGTTTCTAAAAGATTTTTAGTATCTTCAATACCTCTTCTGGATGCCGCATCAATCTCAATAAAGTCAATTGCAGCTCCTTCATTTATTGATGTGCATGATTCACAAGCATTACAAGGTTCTGAGTTATCAATTAAGTCAGGACAATTAAGTGCTTTTGCTAAGATTCTGGCAATAGATGTTTTTCCAATACCTCTGGTACCTGTAAATAAATATGCATGGTGAATATTTTTTGAAGAAACAGAATTTTTTAAAGCTGCAACAGCATGATCTTGACCAACAACTTCTGAAAAATTAGATGGCCTCCATTTTCTTGCTAATACTAAATAACTCATTATTTAAATAATTTGTTTATTTGATCAAATTCAAAACCTCTTTGTAAGAGAAATTTTTTTGCACGAGAAATATCTTCTTTAGCAAGATCGTCATCAACTATAAATTTTTTACTAAACTCTTTTTTAATAATCTCCATCCAGTTTATTTCATCAGAATACACTATCTTGCTTATGAGGTTTTCACTTATTCCCTTGGATTTAAGCTCATAAGAAATTTTTTCAGGACCAAAACCTTTCATGCTTCTTGAACGAGTATAGGATTCAGCAAATCTCTTATCTGACTGCAGATTTTCTTCTTTTAACTTTATTAACTCGTCGAAAAGCTTTTCTTCTGAGGCCACCCTATCCTTTAATTTATTGATTAATTCTTTAAAGGAATGTTCTCTCCTAGATAAGAGATCTAGTATTTTAAATCTAATCTTATCTTCAGTGATGAATGTTTTTTTAAATCCCAAGTGCTTTGTATAATAATCTTTCTAATTTTCTATCTATATTTGGGCTACCTAGAACTTGAGACATGCTTACGAAAATAAGATCATTCTCAGGGTCTACCCAGAAATCTGTACTTGCAGCTCCGCCCCAGAAAAAAGAATTATCGCCTCTTTTCATTCTCATTTTTTTTGCATTCAATGCGACTCCTATTGTGACTCCCTGACCAAATGCATCTACTTTAAAAGGTTTGGCTTTTTTTTCTGATTGATTAGAAGTCATTACCTCAACAGTTTCTGGGTTTAAAATTTTTCTCCCATTATAAGAACCTTTATTTAGCAACATAGTAGCGAATTTAAGATAATCATTTGCCGTTGAAACAAGACCGGAACCACCGTCTTCAATAGAAACTTTTTGAAAAAAGAAACTGTCTTCTTTGGGATCTAAAAGAAATAAATTTTTATTCTTAATATTTCTTATATCGGGTGTTTCAACACCATAGCGTTTGAATCCTTTTTTATGAGCATACAAATCAATCATCCTATTTTGTTTTGAGTTAGGAACTTGAAAAAAAGTATCTTCCATGCCCAATGGATCAAAGATGTTTTTCTTTAAAAACTCTCCAAAAGATAAATTCGACACTCTTTCTATAACACAGCCAAGAATGTCCATTCCAATAGAATATGTCCATTTTTCACCAGGTTGATGAACTAAAGGTAAAGTTGCTACTTTTTCAGAAAGAGTACAAATGTCTGGATAGCTCTTTTTTGCCGGTCTCTCTAAAGATACATTGTCTAAGAAATAGTAAGGATAAATTTTTTCTTGGTCATATATTTCTTTAATTTTTCCCCTATCAACAAATGAGTATGTAAGCCCTGAAGAGTGTGTTGCTAAATCTATTAAGGTGACTTCTCTATCAAGCTTTTCAAGCTGATTAGTTTTGCTATTAAGAACCTTTGTGTTTTTGAATTCTGGAATGTATTTGGCTACAGGATCATTAAGTGATACTTTCCCCTGCTCAACTAGAATCATCAAGGCAGCGCCAGTGATCGGTTTGGTCATGGAATAAATTCTAAAAAGAGAATCTTCATTAAGAGCAACACTGTCTTCTATATCTGCAAAGCCTCTACTATCGGAAAAAATGACCTTTCCATCTTTATAAATTAGAGTTACAAAACCAGGAAAGTTTCCCTTGTTAATTTCTTTATCTAAGAAATTAGTGTATCCAGAAAAATCAAAATCTGCGGAATAACTAAAAATTGAGAAAGTTAAAAGAAATAAGTAAAAGTATTTTTTCAAAATTAAACCTCAGTTAATCGATGATGTAAGTATTAAATAATAAACTATTTGATGAGTAATTTTCATATTCTTCACAAGCATTTGCTAGTCTATTTCTTTTTATAAGATCTAGATCATTCGTAACAAAGTTTGTTTCCAAATATATTAAAAAATTAAAATCTATCATGTTGAAATCTGGAGAAAGTACTACTTGATTATAGGGTCTATCCACAAAAATAGAATTTCTCTCAATCTCAGACAATATATAACTCAAATCAAATCCATCCTTTAATTTACAAAAACCCACATAAGTCTGATCACCGTCTAAAAAATCATAATCATTCACAACTTTGGTTTCATAGAATGTCTGTTTTTGAGAATCACAGATAATTATTTCATCTTTACTACTCAGCCAGTTTTTGTAAATTTCAGAGTTTTCTGCAAACTCATTAAACGCTTTCTTTTCCAATTCATTTACAAAAATATCTAGCCAGGAAAAATCATATTTTGTTTGCTTGAAAGATGGATCCAAGTATTTAGTTTCTTTAGATAATCCATGTTGATCTTTGAGATTTTTTAAAAATCCTAAATAAGCAACTAACTCATTATTTAGATCTTGAGCCTTGAAACCATCCTTATAACTACACCAAGAAAATTCATAAATTTTTTTATCTTGCATTGAAATATTCTCATTTTGTTGAGAGCAACCGGAAAGAATTAATAAAAACAAACAAAAAATTACTATTGGCTTCATGAAATATTTAAAGAAAAATCTATAGATTTAATATTTTTTGTAAGATCTCCTAGAGAAATATAATGGATAGGAAGATCTTTATATTTTTTAATATCTTCAGGCTTCTTTATTCCTGAAACTTCGATCAAACATTTATTGTCAATTAAAGAAATTGCCTGTTTTATTTCGCTAAGATTTAAATTATCCAGTAATAAAATATCCGGTTTGCTCTTCAATGCTGCTTTAATTTGAGAAAGCTTTTCGATCTCAATCTCTAAAAAATCTCCCTTTTTTAAAAATTTAATGTTTCTTATTTTTTTAATACCGCCAAAAGCTTTTAGGTGATTATCTTTTAGCATAATTGCATCATAAAGGCCGAATCTATGATTTTTAGCTCCTCCAACAAAAGTTGAATACTTTTGTTCGTATCTAAGCCCGGGAAGAGTCTTTCTGGTATCTAATAATTCGATATTGCTGTTTTTAAGGAGTTGTGAATATTTATTTGTTTTAGTAGATATTCCAGACATTAATTGTAAAAAATTTAAAGCTGTTCTCTCTCCTGAAAGAATTGATTGTGAGCTAGCATTTATTTCGGCAATTATATTATTTTTTTTAAAAGCCTCTCCTTCAATTACGCTCCATTTAATTTTTGCTTTCTTATCAATTTGCTTGAAGGATTCTTCGAACCATAGACTACCGCTTAAAATTCCATTTTCCCTAGATATGAGGGACGCTTTTAAAATATTCTTTGTATTGATGTTTTTTGCTTTTAAAGAAAGATCGCTTTTAAAGCCATCTTCAAGTAAAGCTCGCTTTACACTATCTCTGACTATGCTTTTTTTTAATTTCAATTTATTTAAAGTTGACCATACGATTAAGAGAAATTTGGGCTTTTTTTACAATTTCGTTATCTACATAAATTTCGTCTCCTTGGTCGGAAACTGCATCTAATAAATTTTCAAGAGAGTTCATGCCCATCCAGGGACACCTTGAACAACTATTACATGTAGCGCCGTCTCCTGCAGTTGGAGCTTCAAAAAACTCTTTATCTGGATTATTTTTCATTAACTGATAAAAAATTCCTTTGTCCGTTGCGACTATAAATTTCTGGGAAGACGAATTGTTAGCGTAGTCTATTATTTGTGATGTTGAGCCAACACAGTCTGCTAAATCTATCACGTCATGAGGTGATTCTGGATGAACTAAAACCTTAGCATCTTGGTGCAGTTTCATAAGAGATTTGAGACCTTCATATTTGAATTCTTCATGAACAACGCAAGCTCCATCCCATAAAACCATATCGGCTTTGGTTTTTTGTTGAATATATCTTCCTAAATGTTTATCTGGACCCCAAATAATTTTTTTTCCTTCGGAATCGAGGTAATCGACGACATCTAAAGCAATGCTAGAAGTAACAACCCAATCTGAAATAGCTTTAACTTCAGCTGAGGTATTTGCATATACGACTATTTCTCTATCCGGAAAGTCTTCACAAAATTTCTTAAACTCATTAGCAGGACATCCCAAGTCTAAAGAGCAAGTTGCCTCTAAGGTAGGCATATAAACCTTTTTTTCTGGACTTAAAATTTTAGCGGTCTCTCCCATAAACTTTACACCTGAGACTACAAGAGTATTTGATTTAGATTCTTTTCCAAACTTAGCCATTTGCAAGGAATCAGAAACACATCCGTTGAGTTCTTCGGTAATTTTTTGAATTTTTGTATCTGTGTAGTAATGAGAAATAAGAGATATATTATTCTCTTGAACTTTATCTTTAATTTTTTTTACTAATTCAATTTCTTCTGGAGTAATTTTATCTTCGGCATAAAGCTTTCTTTTATGCGAAGCCAATAAATTCTCAGGTACTAGTTCAATAGAAGAAGATTTCATAAGTTTTAAAAATATATTGTGAATTCTAATGAATATAAGCAATATATTGAAATAATAATGATTACTGAATTAGAAAATAGTTTCTTATATTTTTGTCAAACTGATGAAGAAGAAAACTATTTCAAAAATGCTCTAATTTACTTATGTAAAAATGATGAAGAAGGTTCATTTGGAATTATTATAAATAAGAAGGTAAAAATTAATTTAAAAGATTTTGCCTTACAACCAGACAAAGAGCTAGAAGCGATTCTGAATGACGATAAAGTATTTTTAGGAGGTCCTGTTACCCCTTTTTCACCATTTGTACTTCATAGTTTAGAAAAAAAATATGATGAAACCCATGAAATTACTTCTGAAATTGGAGTGTCATCAAAACCAGATATAATTCAATCAATTCTCAATAAAAATTTTCCTGATAAATTTATAGTTTCGTTTGGATATACAGGCTGGAGTTCTGGTCAACTTGAAAAAGAAATCCAACAGGGTTCTTGGGTAATAATTCCTGCTAATGAGCAAATAATCTTTTCAACTAAGAGTGATAAAAAGATTGAAGAGGCAAGTAAACTTGCAGGCTTTAATCTTAATTTAGTAAGTAGTAATTATGGCAAGGCTTAGAAATTATCCAATCCTGTTATTTCTATCGTTAATTCTTTTGAGCTCTGAAGCTCTATTAGAAAACAAGTATGTCGCCTCAAATTCGTCTTTCGAAGTAATCCCTGAAAGAAATGTTATTGTTAATGAAAGTGAAATCTTCTTAGTTGTAAGATTCAATTTAAATAAAGATTGGCATACCTATTGGATCAATCCTGGAGATTCAGGGGATCCTGCATCTTTCAATTGGGACCTTCCTGAAGGATTTAATATTTCTGAGCCAATTTGGCCTACTCCTGAACTGATACCTTATCCTCCCCTAACTACTTTTGGTTATACAGATGAGTTAAAGCTTCTCTTCAAACTGTCCCTTCCCAAGCAATTTGATCCAATCAATAAATTTTCTGTGAAATCAAAATGGTTAGTATGTGCAGATGTTTGTATACCTCAAGAAGGAAAAGTGAACTTTGTACTTTCAAAAGGAAGCAGTAATGATTTTTCAATTCAAAACATTTTAATTAGCGAAGTTAGATCGACTATTCCAAAAACATTAAAGCAAAAAATAAGCTCTAAAATTGAAAGTGGAATACTTACCCTAAATCTTAGTGATATTGGTTCTGATATAAAAGATGCTTATTTCTTTCCCTATGAGGAATATGTAATTGATTACTCATTCAATCAAAAATTAGAAAAAAACTTTGATGAAATTAAGCTAAATATAAATCTTCTTGAAAGTAATAAAGCTAAAAGTTTGTCAGGTGGTGTTTTGAAAACAAATATGGGTGATTATGAAATTGAATTAGCTTCTGATTTTATCGCTACTGAATCAACTATAAATCCAGAATTCATCTCTCTTTCAGCTGCAATTTTATTTTCTTTGATTGGTGGTCTTTTACTAAATTTAATGCCATGCGTTTTTCCTGTAATCTCTTTGAAAATTCTAAATTTTATCAATCACTCTGAAAATAAAGCTCAAACTTCATTACATGGTTTTGCTTTTTCGTCTGGATCAATCTTAATGTTCGTTTTAATTGGCCTTTCTGTAGTTCTTTTAAAAGGATTAGGCATGGATATTGGATGGGGATATCAACTTCAGTCGCCCCTGGTTGTAAGTTTATTGATTTTCCTCTTCATTTTCTTAGCTGGATTCTTTTTATTGAATGTTAATTTCTTAAATTCTTTACTTAGTATAGGTCCCTCTGGAATTAGTACTCCTAGCTATATGAATTCTTTTGGCACAGGCTTTCTAGCAGTGATTGTTGCTACCCCTTGTACTGCACCATTTATGGGCTCGGCGTTAGGTTTTGCTATCCTCCAACCAGGCTTTTCATCTTTTTTAATTTTTCTTTCTTTGGGCATTGGATTTGCTTTGCCATATATTCTTTTGTCAATTTTTCCGAGTTTGCTCTCCTTACTTCCAAGACCTGGAACTTGGATGGAAACTTTTAAGCAATTTATGGCCTTTCCTATGATTCTTACTGCTTTGTGGCTGGTATGGGTCTTAAGTAGCCAGATTGATTCTTTCCAGCTTGTCTTAGTACTTTTAGGGATTTCTTTAATTGTATTTTTTTACTGGTTAAACCAACTCAAAATATCTTCTAAGATAGGATTGCAATTTAGAAATCTTGTTTACCTAGCAGTCTTAGTTTCCTTATTCTTCACGTTGCCAATACAAAAAGCTTCTCTTGAGCAAGATAATAATATTTTTAGTGATGAAGAGTTGGCAAAGAGGTTAGCAAAAGGTCCCGTTTTTTTAAATTTCACAGCTGATTGGTGCATCACTTGTAAAGTTAATGAAAGAGTTGCTCTGAAGACTGAAGAAACTCTAAAATTTTTTGAGAAAAAAAATATCTTTTACTTAGAAGCAGACTGGACAAATAAAAATGAATTCATAGCAAAAAAACTTGCTAGCTTTGGGAGATCAAGTATTCCGCTTTATATTTATTATCCAGATGATAAAAGCGTGCCAATTATTTTGCCAGAAATCTTAACCGAATCGGTAATTCAAGATTACTTAAATTAATTTAGGCGACTATATATTCCTGCCAATCGGTTTCTATTTTTTTTATTCCTATAGATTCTTGACCTTTTATTAGATCTCTTAAAGAAGGAGTTTTTACCTCTGGAGAAGGTTCAATTATTTTATCTGCTTTGGATAAATTACAAGATTTACAGCAGGTAGTTACATTTAACCAATTAGTTTCTCCACCCTTACTTTTTGGAATTATATGATCAATAGTTAAATCTTTTTTTTCGAAAACATTTTTGCAGTATTGGCAAGTAAACATATCTCTCAAAAATACATTAGATCTTGAAAACTTAACTTTTTTTGAAAACTTGTAATACTTTCTTAGCATAACAATACTCGGTACTTTGAAAGATTGCGATGGCGATCTTACTTCCCAATCATCATGCTCTTTAATAACAATAACGTTTCTAGTAAATACCAATTTGACGGCAGTTTTCCAATCTACTGCCGATAAAGGAAAATAACTCAGAGGTTTTCCGTTTCCATTAAGTATCAAACAATCGCTAGACATGGATTTATCATACAAGAATTTTTAAAAATTATTAATTCCATAAAATAAATAATTTAATGCTAGAATGGCTCGCCATGGAGTTCCTAGGAAGCCACATTCTCTCCATAGATCAGTTTGAAAGAACTGACATAGAAAAAATATTTACAACCTCTGACGCTCTAGTTCCTTACGCAAAAAGAGAAAGAATTACTCGTGTACTTCAAGGTGCAATTCTTTCAAACATGTTTTTCGAACCCAGCACAAGAACCAGAATAAGCTTTGGAAGTGCATTTAATATTTTAGGCGGAGAAGTAAGAGAGACTACAGGAATAGAAGCAACTTCATTGGCTAAAGGCGAATCTCTTTATGATACCTCTAGAGTTTTAAGTGGCTACAGCGACATAATTGTCATGCGTCATCATGAGGCAGGGTCAGTAAATGAATTTGCTGAAGCTTCAAGAGTTCCTGTCATAAATGGAGGCGATGGTGACAATGAACATCCCAGTCAAGCTTTGTTGGACCTTTACACGATAAAAAAAGAGCTGGAATCAAAAAATAAATCGATTGACGGTTTGAGAATTGCTCTGATAGGTGACCTAAAATACGGAAGAGCTGTTCATTCTTTATGCAAGGTTCTCTGCCTATATAAAAATGTAACCATAAACTTAATTTCTCCTAAAAAGTTAAAACTTCCATCCTCTATTAAAGAAACTTTTAAAGAATCGTCTGTAAGTTTTTTTGAAACAGATGACATCACAAAAGGAATTTCTGACGTAGATATTATTTATATGACTCGAATTCAAGAGGAAAGGTTTTCAAGTAAATCTGAGTCTGGAAAGTACAAAGGGCTCATGTCTTTAAACCAAGAAATTTATACAAAAAACTGTGAACCCAACACCATAATCATGCATCCTCTTCCCCGCGATTCTCGTCCAGACGCAAACGAATTAGATCCTGATCTCAATCAGAATCCTAATCTGGCTATTTATAGACAAACAGACAATGGACTTTTAATTAGAATGGCGCTCTTTTCTCTAGTCTTAGGAGTTCAAAACAAAATAGAAGAATCTACTTCCAATGTAGCTTGGTTCTCCAATAAATAAGTTTTAATTAACCGCTAAAATATCTCGTAAGTTGGTCGTATATCGAGGAGATTGTAATTCTCTTTTCATTGACCATTCTTTTTTAATTCCTTGTGCAAGAAAACTCACAGGTCCTAAATTACTTTGGTTAATTTGATCGATTAAGCTCATCATCTTAAAGTCTCTGGTATTTCTATCTTTTTGATTGAACAAGTCTAGTTGATATATAGTTTCATCAAAAAAATCACTCAACATAATGCCAGCTTTATTGTAGTTAAAGTCTTTTCGATATAAATCCTTTAGTAGAAGTTTTGCGGATTTAATCAAGTCTCTTGTATCGTTAGTTGGATATAAAAGAGAAGTTGATCTAATTTCTCTATGCTGGACATCTTGTTTTCTAAAAGGATTAGTTCTAATGAAGACAGAAACAATCCTACAAGCCTTTCCTTCTTTTCTTAATTTTTCAGCTGCTCGGGCTGCATAATCACTGACTGCTTCCTCTAAAAAATCTAATTCTGTGACGCGTTTGCCAAAAGTCCGACTGACTACTATTTGTTTTTTTGGCGCAGGTGCATTATCCAAAGGAATACAAGTCTCTCCTCTTAACTCTCTAATGGTATTAACCAACATAATGCTAAATTGTTTTCGTACCTGTCCTATATCCATTTGGCTTAAGCTAAATGCGGTTGAAACCCTTTGGGACAGAAGGCGCTTATTCAATCTTCGCCCTACTCCCCATATTTCATTTACCGGCATTAGCTTCATGAGTTTTGTTCTTTTATGTAATGCAGTGATATCTAGCACTCCTTGAGTAGCTGGATAACGCTTAGCGCCATAACTTGCAACCTTGGCTAAGGTCTTTGTAGGGCCTATACCGACACGAACTGGCATCCCGGTATACTGCATAATTTTTTTTTGACAGACTCTACCGAACTCTTCTAAGTCCATGCAATTAGCTATACCGGTTAAATCAAGAAATGCTTCATCAATACTATAAATTTCTACTTTAGGAGCAAGCTCTTCTAAAATACTCATGATTCGAGATGAGATATCACCATACAGTTCATAATTAGATGAGAATGCAATCCCACCTTTTTGCTTGAATGTCTTTTCAATTTTAAACCAAGGATCGCACATCTTGATTCCAAGATTTTTTGCTTCTTTAGTTAAAGCGACAACGCAACCATCATTATTTGATAAAACAACTACTGGTTTTGTCCTAAGATCTGGTCTAAAAACTCTTTCGCATGAAGCATAAAAACTATTGCAGTCTACTAGAGCAAACATCTTAAAACTGATTTATTGCCGCAGTAACAACTCCCATTATGTCTAGTTCTTCTCCATTCTTTAAAAAAATTGGCGGGTATTTAATGTTCTCTGATAGTAAACCCACCTTAGGTGTTAATTGAAGACGCTTACAAGCATAAGCGCCATCGATAGAGGCGATAACGATGTCACCATGTTTGGGCTCTAGACTCCTATCAACTATAAGTATTGCGCCATTATTGATTCCTGCATTTAACATGGAGTCTCCATTTGCTCTTACGAGATAAGTAGCAGCCGGGGCTTTTATTAGGAGTTGGTGTAAATCAATTGATTTTTCTATGTAGTCATCTGCAGGACTTGGCCAACCTACTTGAACGTACTCAGAAAATAAAGGTGTTTCTGAGTTTCCGTCAGAGTCTGCAATCTGCCCTAAATGTTTTAAATTCATAAATATTAAGGTTGAATAATTAATACTGTATATATATACAGTATATTTACATTAAGAGAAAATGCAACTGGAATTTTATTAGATAATTTTAGCTACCTTGACTGCGAAAGCTGAGCCACCGCCTACTATTTTGGTCCAAAGATTAATGAAAATGCCTGGGGTTAAATTTTTCTTTTCAGCAGATTCAAGTTTGTGATCAATTTCATCGTCCTGACATGATTGAAGAAGATCTATTAGCTCTTGATTAGGATTTGGTTGAGCTCGAAGATATTGGAGTTGTTCTTCGTAGTGCTCTTCTACGAAAGCTTCAACAGCTTCGATAGTGGCAAAGACAATTTTTGGACCAAATAGTGTGGGAAGAAAACCGAGTAAAAAGCCAGCAACCTTCCACAACCAAACTAATTTGCTTCTATCTTTTTTTGGAAGTACTGCCTCAATCTTTTGAAGATGGGATTCTTCAGTTGCTAAATGCCTTTTGGAAAAATTTACTAATTCGGGATCCTTAGCAATTTTAAGAATTCCTTTGTAAATATAGACAGCACCTACCTCTCCAGCATGATCCGATCTCAAAAAAGCTTTTAAAAAGTTATCCATACAGAAAAAATACCTACAATCTTAGTTATAAAAAAATATCTTTTAAGCAGCTTTAGCTTTTTTGTACTCTCTGTAATTGTTAACAATTCCAATATAGTTAATATAGGCCCAGACTGGCATAAAGGCCAATAACCACCAAAGTTCAGTAACAATTAATAAATAAACTCCCGGAATAAAACCAACAGTACCAACAATAAAACCGTAAAAACGGGTTTTTGCATTAAGACTTGTTAGTAAGTAGACACAGATGAATGCAAAAATTTGATCAAAAATTTGTGCAGAATTGAAAATATTAAATTCAAGCATTTTTACCTCAGAAACTTGGTAGACACGCCCGGATTCGAACCGGGGACCCCTACCATGTCAAGGTAGTACTCTAACCAACTGAGCTACGTGTCTAAATTCGGAACGAATTCTAACACAGTCGCATTGATACAATACCTTGGTTTACCATTTGGACCATCATTAAATACATGCCCTAAATGAATACCTGATGATTTAGACCTTATCTCTACTCGAACCATGCCATAACTGTAATCCATATGTTCGGTTACAGAATCTTCTATAGCCTCAGTGAAAGAAAGCCATCCTGTTTTAGAATTAAATCTGTACTTAGTACTGAAGAGCGGAGCTCCGCTTAATTTATCTATAAAAATTCCATCTGGTGTATTTTTAAATAATTCATATTCTTTACAATATGTAGGATCTGTACCTTGATTAAAAGCAACATCATAAGCTTCTGTTTTACCTAGCTTAAACTTTCCAAGAGATTTATAAAATTTTTCACTCGATAAATAGCCTTGATGTGACCAAACTTCTTTACCATTATCTAAAAAATAAATGGTTGGTGTTGCCCAAGTAGGCGTTCTTAAATCAAGTTGATCAAGTTCATCTGATTTTCTAAAGGATATTTCTAAGGAGCCTCGGTAGTCATTTAGAACGTCTTGTCTTAATTTATAACAATAGGGGCAGCCTTCTGCCTCAAGAATGAGGATTTTTTTTCCTGTAACTAAATTCCTATTATCCGTAAGTTTTTCTGGTTTTTTTGAGAAGACAACTCCAGTTGAATAATCTGGACAATATCCATTTGGATTCTTTTTTAAATAATCTTGATGATAATTTTCAGCCAAATAGAAATTTGTGAAATTTTTTATGTCAGTTTTGATTGATCCATATCCTGCTTTGGTTAAAAGATTTTGATATTTATTTTTGATCTCATTAGAAAGAGAGTTTTCCTCGTCTGTAGAAGTCAAAATTAAGGAACGATACTGAACACCAATATCGTTTCCCTGACGATTTTCTTGAGTAGGATCATGCAATTCAAAGAAAGTCTTTAAAAGATTTTCTAAACTAGTTTTATTGCTGTTGTAAGTGACTTTTACAACTTCAGCATAATTATTTGGATTAAATCTGTTTTCTCTTTTGATGATTTCTTTGTAACTGGGACTAATGTTTTTACCATCTGCATATCCAGATTGGACATCTACAACACCATAGGTTTCTTGAAATTTCTTTTCGACACTCCAAAAGCAACCAGCACCAAAAATAATCGTTTTTAAATGACTAGTGGAATTATCTGGATCTACTGAAGAACTCCATGCGTAATGAAAGAAGAGCAGAAAAATTATAAATTTTAATTTTTTATTTATTTTGTACATCTCTAATATGTTTAATAATCTGTTCTGCTTCTTTTTCAACTGAAAAATTTTCTAAAATATATTTTGCAGCATTTTTACCCATGATTTTTGTTTTAGAACTATTTTCTATTAATGTATTTAATCTTTCTGATGTTTGAAGGACATCATTTGTTTTTACTACATATCCATCAATGCCATCTCTAACCAACTCGTCCCAAACTCCTTCTGAACTAGTAAGCACAGCTGCACCAGATGCCATACCTTCTAATGGAGTAAGACCATATCCTTCATTTCTACTTAATGCTGCAACAACTGTCATGCCTTGAAATAATCTAGGTAAATCTTCAAAAGGTTTTTTACCGAGAAATAGTATTCTTTCTTCTAGGTTTGCATCAGTTATTTTTCTTAACATATTGTTTTTATACGTTTGATCTTCTAACTGTATTTCTCCACAAATTATTACAGTAGCTTGGGGGTGTTTAGGCAAAACTTCCAAAGCCGCGTCAACTAAAATATCTATGCCTTTTGAATATCTAACTCTTCCAAAAATTCCAATTCCTATAGACCCAGGAAAACCCAAGGCTTGCCAAGCTTTATCTTTATCTTCGGGTAGAGTGAATCTATTGAGATCTATACCATGAGAAATGATTTTATCAGGTTCCTTGATTAGGTAGCTTCCTGCCTTCTTAGATGTTGATACGATGCTATCCATTTTAGACATAAGCCATTTAGTAAATTTGGTATGGCTTCTTTGAGCAGACGAAGAAAAAATAATTTTAATTTTTGAACGAAATATATATTTCGCAATCAGCCCCTGAATCATTTCGTTGTTTTTTCTTGTGTAAAAAACTCTTAACTTGCCATTAGGTAATTTTGTTCGGGTGAGCAAGAGGAATTGAAAATAATTCAAGGTCTTAATGTGGCTAGGAATAAATCTTGATCCTAAAACAGCCAAATTCATTTCCTTTTCTTGATAATCCAATAGTTGAATTGTAATGGAGGTTCCTCCGGAAAAATTCCTTCCAGAATTCCCGATTATTAGCTCTATGTTCTTGAAATTAAACACTTGAAAATACTAATAATAAATTTCTCTAATTTTATCTTACAATTTGTTTTTTAAGATACTTTATAGGATATGAGATTAACAATTAGCCTACTTACATCGCTAATAATTTTTATTGCAATTTATTATGTATACGAAAAAAGTTTAAACAAAGATAGCAATCTAGAAGCTATAGAAAACAAGCAAGCCAAAATAGAATTGCAGAACAAATTAAACGATTTAACTTCTTTAAGTAGCAGGATTTCAAAAAAGAATATTTACCTTGATTTGGAACAATTAGACATAAGTGAAACTGAACTTTCTGGAATTAACAGTCTTGCTTTTAAAAAAGTAAATAACTTTGAAGAGTCATTTGTGGACATCATTCCCGGTGATATTTTAAATGTGAATCTCTTTGGAAATATCTTTCAAGAAGAAATTAAATCTATAGAAAAATCATCAGATAATAAAATTATTACAACTTACTCAAAGACTAATGAAAATGAATCTTTTATCGTAGTTGGAAAGGAAGTTGCTTTTGGAAAGTTTCATATTAACGAAAAGGTATTCCTGTTAAAAAAAGATTCAGAACTGACCTATGTTGTTAATACTGCTGAAGCAAATCTTGAAATACCACAATTTAGCGAAGAAGATTATTCAATAAGACAAAAATAATTATCTAATCTGGAACACCATCCGAATTAGTATCAACTGAAGAAGTAGGATCCAGTTTAAAGGCATCAGAAATATCTAAAACTCCATCATTGTCATCATCATTATCCAATTTGTTATCAATGCCATCGCCATCGGAGTCTGTACTTTCCAATTTCCATATTCTTCCTAAGTGATCGCGATACTGAACGATACCCATTTCTGGACTCATCCAGAAAATTGTATGCATTAAATAAGGTGTGTCGCTATAAGGACTATTGTTATTGTCCCAAATTGTAAAAACATATTTTACAGTTTCAAAATTACCATAAGGAACGCTTATAGTTTCATTTTTAATAAAGTGATTGAAATGATAAACATTGTTATAAGTTGGCGGATCTCCATAGTGTGCATTGCTACAATCTCTTGCTAGAAAATTACCCACACTTTGAAATGAATCAAAGAAAACACATAAGTTGTTATTGTTATAGAGGGTATATTCATCTTGATTAGAAAATTTATAACCTGCCTCATAATCAGTTCGGTTTATATAGTATTTATTATCCTTTTCATAAAAATGATAAGCCATCTTAGGGTTTCCATTAGAAGAATTTTCCCATTTAAAGCTTTTGTAAATCTGACCGTTTATGTCGACATCGGAAAACTCAGTAACTTGGAAAATTCGTGTAGAGCCAGCATTTGAAAAAGTAGAAATGCCTCCCGAAATCTTTGGAAAGAAGTTTTTTATGTTGATTTTATTAGAAGTATTTGAATTGTCTAATGAACTCGCTGGCAGAATACTAGAAAACCTTGTTCCTAAGTTGTTATACCATTTGGTATTGTCGCTAACATTTACTACACCACAAGCTAGGCCGTTTTTACATGACACGTTTGGATTTGAAAAATAATCGGGTGAGATGTTGTTGTAACTCATGACAGTCCCCCAATCGAAGCTATCTGTAAAATCTCCGTCGGTATTTCCATCGACACGATGGCCATAGGCGTAAGATTGTCCAGTTTCTCCTGGCCAATGTCCTGAGCCTAAATTGTGTCCTAACTCATGAGCGAACACTTTGTCGGGAAAACAAGGATTACATCCTGGTTCTGACCAATTAGGATCAACTGACCAAGCAGATAAATACCCATGCGCTATATCCCAATCAATTAAATTATCAATAGATAAATCAATCGAGGCAGTTCCTCCAGTTTGACCTTTTGATGAATCCCATCTTGAAAGAAGAATAAAATAATCAGCGCCATACATGACCTGATCTTTTTTTATTTTTTCTCTTCCAAGCAGTGAAGAAAAAATAGTATCTCCAGACTGATTGTTAACATCTACGTCATATGGCAAGAGTTTAAGCAAATTGAACTGAATTTCAGATTTACTTCTTGTTAGGGCATTATTTGCAGATGTAATGAGATATAAAGCTCTGGTACGAATAGCATTTTCTGTAGCGTATTCAGTCAACATATCTGGCGCATAATAAACCAACAGATCTACCTCATAGACAACATTAGTAATATTAATTATTAAATCTCTGCTGTCTGATAGAGAACCATCAGATACAGAAACTGTCACACGAAAAGAAGACTTGGTTTCATAATCTGGAAGATTTATAAAAGATAATTCTCCAAGATTAGAAATACTAAAATATGCTGAATCAATTCCTGATAAAGCAAAACTTAAAGTATCGCCATCAGCATCGCTAGCAGCAATAGTAACAACATTAATTTGATTTTCTGGAATTGTTATTTCATTAGACGACATTGAAATGATTGGAGCATCAGGCAAAGGTTGAACAGATATATTTACTGATGTGGAAGTGCTTAACGAACCTTGTTCGAGCGTATATGAAAAAGAGTCGTTGCCATTAAAATTAACGTTTGGTTGATAAACCAAAATGTTTGAATTATTTTTATTTATCGTTCCATTGACTGGTTGTGTGAATGAAAGATTAAAAGACGATTGATTATCAAAATCATCGTTTTCTAAGACATCTATATTGAAAGACTGATCTTCAAAAGAAGAGACGGAGTCAGGATTTGCTCTGATAGAAAATGCTAAATTGGATTCTGATTGACCAGATATTTCAGAAATATAAGAAATTAGATTAAGGCTATATCTTGAATAAATATTTTCTTGATCATTATTAGATGCAACTAAAACTAGGTCATTAAAAAAAGTATTAGATGCAAAATAAAATAAACCATGAGTAGCTGCTAAATTGGGTTTAACTTGAATCAAGGGTATGAAAGCCTTATACATATTTTTTACTTTTGTCTTAATTTCATTTTCTATGGAAAGTGAAAATCTAAGAATCACATCGTCTACTAAAGAATCTAAAAAAACTGCGGATTCTAAGTTAATCTCATTTTGAGAGCTCTGATAAATTGCTACCATTCGATCTAAAATTAATTGAAAGATTTCACTACTATTGATATTTGAAGAACTTAAATTATTTACTAGTCTTGTTAGTGATAACGTTATAGAAGTTAATTGATTTGCTCTTTCATAGGCTTCAGCAAACATGAATCCATTATTTAAATTAGCTACATGGTCAGAAGTATTTACATCTAAATTTTGATCTAAGCCTAAAATATTGTTTATGGTTGTTGAAAGTGGGTTAGTTAATTTTTTAAGAGATTCAGAAAGAAAAAAATCTGCTGTTGTTAGAGGTGAAATAATAAAATTTTGAGAACTATTAGAAGTAATCAGTTCATCTATTTTATGATTTATTAAAATCAAACCTTGTAAACTATTGTTTGTATCTAAATCAATTCCTCCAGAAGTTTGAACTCTAAAGTTAGTTTGATTTGTTGTTAGACTAAACCTTCCTTGACCATTGGAAGATGTCTTTGATTCTCCAATATTTGAAAAATCATTTGTAGTTTCAATCCAAACGTCAGCATTTCTAATGTACCCGTCTACTACCAGCCCATTAATTGATTTAGGTTGAGTTACGAAAGAACCATTGCTTGAAGGCACCGAAGGACTATTACCTCCCCCGCAGGAGTAAAGAAGCAAAGTAAAAAGAAATATTTTTAAAAAACTTGAATCTAGCATGGTGCTAGCTGTTACTAGGATTTCTTATTTGAAAACTGTAGGTTGCCGTCTTCCATTTTTCCAAATTTAACGTCAAACCAATCTTTTAGATAATCTTGATAATTTACCCAAGGTTTTTTATTTCCTTGCTTAGCAAACTTATGAATGGACCTTTGAATATATCCAGAAGACCAGTCTTCAAGCCAATCTTTAGATTCTTCAACATCGGAAGGAATTTCAGGACAACATTTTTTGAAATTGTTTTTATCCATGTGTTTGATTAGACGACAAACATATTCACTCGTAATGTCTGCTTTTAAAGTCCAAGAGGCATTAATATAGCCGAAAGAATTTACAAAATTAGGTATGCCGCTATACATCATGCTTTTGTAAGTCATAGTATCCGAGACCTTGATCATTGAATCGTCAACTTTTACTTCTATTCCTCCGAAGTTTTCAAGAACAATTCCTGTTGCGGTAATAATTACATCAGTTTTTAAGACTTCGCCTGACTTAAGTTCAATACCTTCCTTGGTAAACTTTTCAATATGATCAGTAACAATTGATACATCATTTTGTCTGATAGCCTCAAATAAATCGCTATTTGGAACTAAACACATACGTTGTTCCCAAGGGTTATAGGACGGTGTGAAGTGCTTTTGTATATTGTAATTTGGAAGTTCTTCTTTAACTCGGTCCAGCAAAAATTCTCTAACCTTTTCGGGACGATTTCTGGCTCTTTTGTAAAGCCATTGTTGAAAAAGAACATTCCTAAGTCTTATGATGCTGTAGACAAAACGTCTTGGAAGAAACTTATTCAGAAAAAGAGCTATCGCGTCTTCATCGGGAGCAGAAGCATAATATGTAGGCGACCTTTGGAGCATAGTCACATGCTTTGCTTTTTTTGACATGGCAGGAACAATTGTTGCTGCAGTAGCACCACTTCCAATCACAATAATATTTTTTCCTTCGTAATCGAAATCTTCTGGCCACTCCTGAGGATGAATGATGTCGCCTTGAAATTCTTCTCTTCCTTTAAATTCTGGCAAATGTCCACCTTTGTAGCTGTAATAACCTGCGCACATATATAAAAAAGAAGATTTAAATAGTTTAGTTTCACCAGAATTTTTGTCTTCAACCTTTAAAGTCCAAAGATTTTCAGAGGAAGACCATTCGGCTTGATGCACGTAATGTCTGTATCTTATTTTATCTGTGAGTTCATACTCCTTAATGGTTTCTTCTAAATATTCCATTATGGAAGATCCATCTGCTATTGATTTTCTGTGCAGCCAAGGTTTGAAACTAAAACCAAGAGTATGCATGTCTGAATCTGATCTTATACCTGGATATTTAAATAAATCCCAAGTGCCGCCAAAGTTATCTCTGCCCTCTAAAATAAGGTATTTTTTGTTGGGACACTTCATACTAAGATGTGCACCAGCGCCAATGCCAGAAATACCTGAGCCAACAATCAGTACATCTAAGATTTCTTCATTCATATTTTTATTATAAATCTTTAATATTTCTTTTGAAATTATTCTTCAATTTCAAATCCAGCAGTAATCCAGTCAGTAATTCCTCCTTTTAAGGAAGAAACGTTATTGAATCCCATCTCATTGAGGGATTTAGAACCTAGCACCGACCTAAAACCACTTGCACAATACAAAATAATTTCATCTTCACTATTGGCAACTTCAAAGATGCCTTTTTCAAGAATGCCTCTGCCAATATGGAATGCTGTAGGGATTCTACCAGAAACCCACTCTCGATCTTCTCTGATATCAATTAGTCTTATTTGTTTATTACTATCAATTTTTTCCTTAAGTTGATAAATATCAATTTCTGGAACATTTTTTAAAGCCTCTTGAACTAAATCTTGAAAATTTTTCATTTAAACCAACAAATCTTTGAAGCCTCTAAGCCTTTAACTTCAGTAACACA
>CACJRI010000005.1 GCA_902595715.1 uncultured SAR86 cluster bacterium | reverse complement strand
AATAGCTTTAGAAACTGAAAAACTTTCTATTGCTTGATCTATTTTTGATTTTTTTCTCAAGCCCGCTGTGTCAAAGAGTTCTATCTTGTCATTTTTAAATACAATTGACTTAGAAATAGCATCTCTTGTTGTGCCAGCCTTAGGTGAAACAATAGAACGATTTTCTTTGATCAAAGAATTAAAAAAAGTAGATTTTCCAGCATTGGGTTTTCCTAGAATACTCACCTTGATACTTTTACTATCCATTTCGTCCTCAAGGTTGGAACTTGTTTCAATGTGAAATTGATTCAAGACTTCATCTTTAAGATTTTTTATACCTAAACCGTTTTTAGCTGATACTTTGATGAAGCTTTTAACTCCAAGCTGATAAAAGTCGTTTATATTTTTTTCTGAAGACTTAAGTTCAGATTTATTTAAGGCAAGAATATATTTTTTTCCAGATTTTCTAAGAATTTCATGAATCTTATAATCATCTTGGCTTAAACCATAGTCAGCATCTACTAAAAAAATAAAACCGTCAGCTTCTTCAATAGCCTTATCTATTTCCTTGAGTATGAGAAGATTCATTTCTTCTCTTTCGTCTGAAATTCCTCCTGTATCAACTATTGAGAAATTTCGAGATTTAAAAGAAAAACTTCCATAAAGCCTATCTCTAGTCAATCCTGAAAAATCAGCAATTATGGCTTTATCTTCTCCGATTATTTTATTAAAAAGAGAAGATTTGCCAACATTAGGTCTACCTATTATTGCTACTATGGGTCCCATGTTGGGGACAATATCATTGCAAAGTAAAGAGTGAAAGTTTTCCTTTCGAATCCAAGGTTAAGACATTTTCATCTTTCGTAGATATTGAAATAATTTTTGATCTAGAAACTTTTTTTCTTGCAACTTGTTCTCCTTGGGAAATATCTAGCGCATGAAGAAAGCCCTGAAAATCTCCATAAACCACTAAAGATTTTAATTTGTTTGGAGAGGTGAGTTCCCTCAAGAAAAAATCTTTATTAAACCATTCCAATTTTCCAGAATTTTGAGAATATGCAAGTACCTGATCTTTTTCATCTATTAAAATTATTTTGCCTCTGGAAGAAAGTAAATCATTTGCAGTAGAGGTCTTTTCTTTCCATATAAATCTTCCAGATCGAGTATCCAATGCAGCAATATCTCCTTGAAACGTTGCAACAAAAGCAATGCCGCTGGAAAAAACAAAATTTCCATCAATGTCAATAATCCTTCCAATTTCTGATGTTTCTTTTGATGTGGTTATAGGTATTTCCCATTGGGTTACTCCTGAACGAGGTTCAATCTTAGCTAAATTACCATTTGCAAAACCAATGTATAAGAAACCTTGGTAAAAGGAAGGTTCAGAAGTTCCTCTCAGAGTTAGGTTTGGAATTACACTTCTGTAATCCCATCTAAACTCACCTGTTTCTAGATCAACTGCCGTTACTCTGCCATCGATATTCTGTATCGCTACAATATCTCCATTAGTAGCCGGTGGTGATAAAACTTCTCCCGAAGTTGAATATCGCCAAATGGTTTCTCCTGAGTCTTTAGAAAGGCAAAATACCTCTCCGTTTGAAGAACTCAATAGAAGCTTGTTAAAACCAAGAGTTATCCCTGTAGAAATATCAACATTGACTTCCTTACTCCAAATTCTTTTTCCGTTATTTGAAAATGCTTTAATTTCTCCCCTTGAATCGAAAATAAAGACGCTATCTTGATCTGAGGCAATATTTATTTTACCTAAAGGTAATGACTTAAATGCATTTACCGACCATCTTCTATCAAAAGAAAACTTTTCGTTAATTTGCTTTTTTAATTCGTTTGGTTTTTCAACTTCTTCTGCTCCTGTCTCACAAGCAATCAGAACCATAAATAAGACTAAATAAAGTAAATTTTTAAATTGCATCAATCTGTCAAAGTAGAAATTTTTAAATTAATAAGATTTTTTTGAGTTTCATTTTCAGAACCTTCCAAGGCATCAATATATTTCTGTTTAGCTTCATCAAATTTTTTTTCTATCGCTGAAATGTCTCCTTGAAGAATGAGTTTATTTGTTTGATAGGTTGTAAAAGTATTTTTGAGAATATTATTAGCCCTGTCTAAATCTTCTAAAGCAATAAAAATATTAGCCATTCTTAAATCAATTATTTCTTTTAAAAAATTAAATGCATTTCCCTTAGAACTTAAGATTTCTCTAGCATTTGAAAGTTCGGTTAAAGCTTTTTGCAGATCATTACTTTCTGCTAACTCTACCGCATAAATAGATTTGAGCATTACCAAATAAATTGAAGCATTATCTATTAGAGAAATTTCATCGAAAACAATATTATATTCTTGATCATTAAAGTCAGATGGTGAATAAGAATTGTAAAAATTTAGAAATAAATCTCCCGCCTCTTGATCTTTTTGTTGGGCCATAAAATAGAAATAAAGATAAGCGCCATAGGCTAAACTTATTACTAGAAGAAATGAAATCAACTTAATATAATTTTTAAGAATCCAAGCATAGATTTTATTTAGAAAATTCATTTACTTTATTTTAGATTTTTTAATAAAGAATCAAAATTATCTATTTTCATTTCTTGATTCATTGAGAGTTTTTTTAAGGTATACGAATTATTTTTAATCTCTTCTAGGCCAATTATAACCATGAAATCAGTATTTTTTTTGTTTGCTTTTTTTAGGAGAGTTTTTAAATTTTTTTCTTTTCCAGAAAATTGGATTGAAAAGTTTTTTAATTTCTTTCTTAATGACGAAGCTAGTTTCATTCCGTCTAAGAAAAAAGATTCTTCAAGAGATACTATCAATAACGATTTTGTATCTTCTGCCATTGAATCTTCAATTAACAAACAAAGTCTTTCAAGGCCTATTGATAAGCCAATAGCACTGGTTTCTCTTCCGCCAATAATTTTAGATAAAGAATCATATCTTCCTCCCCCGCAAATAGTATCTTGAGAACCAATTGAATCTGATTTCCATTCAAAGACCAGATCGTTGTAATAATCCAATCCTCTTACCAAAAGTGGATTTTCTTTGTATTTAATTCCCAGACCTTGTAGATAGTTTTTTATTGCAGAAAATTTTTCTTGAGATTCCTTTGAAATTGATTGATCTATCATAGGAGCTTCTCTAATAAGATTTTCTAAATCTTGATTTTTTGAATCTAAAATTCTCAAAGGATTTTTTTCTAATCTTTTTAAACTATCCTCATCTAAATCTTTTTTATATTTTGAAAAATAATCTTTTAATTTTCGAGAGTATTCTTGTTGATCTTTTTGAGAGCCAATAGAATTAATTTCTAAGGTCATTTCTTTTTTTAATGAGAGTTCCTCAAAAAGAAAATTTGAAATTTCAAGCATTTCTAAATCAATAGCATAATCATTAAACCCGTATGCCTCCAAACTTAGTTGTTGAAATTGTCTAGATCGGCCTTTTTGAGGGCGTTCGTATCGGAACATTGGGCCTTTATAAGACAATCTTTGTTGGCCAGCATCTAGTAATCCGGTTTCTATAGCCATGCGCATACATCCAGCTGTTCCTTCTGGTCTAAGCGTCATCGATTTCCCGCTTTTGCTTTCAAAAGAAAACATTTCTTTATTCACTATGTCCGATAGGTCTCCAACAGATCTTTTGAATAAATCCGTGCTTTCTATAATTGGAAATCTAACCTCTTGATAGCCATAACTTTTAGAAACTTCATTGAACGTGTTTTCTATAAAGTTAATTTTTTTTGTTTCAATAGGGTCTGTATCTTGCATTCCTCGCAACTTTGAAATCTTTTTCATATTGGTTAGACCTCTTTAATAGAAAGCTTACTTTTGGATTGTTTAATTTTTTTTGCTTTTTTCCTAATTAATTTTTCAAGAGAATCAACAAGATCTTTGTTTGAGAGTTTATGATCTGCTTTTCCATCTATATACACTAGATTCTTGGGTGATGCTCCTGTTAAACCTACATCTGCAGCCTTAGATTCTCCTGGTCCATTTACATAACAACCAATAACAGCAACATCTATATTTTCGTTTATATCCTCAAGTCTTGATTCAAGTGCATTCATTGTTTTGATAACATCAAAATTTTGTCTTGCACAACTTGGACAAGCGATGAAATTTATCCCCTTCTTTCTTAATTTAAGCGACCTTAAAATATCAAAACCTACTTTAATTTCTTCACATGGATCTGTGGCTAAAGATACTCTAATAGTATCGCCTATGCCCTCTGAAAGTAATTGCCCAATTGCTATGGATGACTTTATTGTGCCGCTTCTCTGTCCGCCGGCTTCCGTTAGACCCAAATGTAAAGGTTGATCAATCAAGGAGCTAATTTTTCTGTAACTTTCAGTCATCATAAAAATATCAGAGGCTTTGATACTTAGTTTGAAATTTTCAAAATTTTGTTTTTTTAAGATATTTACATGATTCATAGCCGATTCTACCAATGCATCAGAATTTGGTTCTCCATATTTTTTTTGCAGTTTTTTTTCAAGAGAGCCGGCATTTACTCCAATCCTTATCGGAATATCATGATGTGATGCGCAAGCAATGACTTCTTTTACTTTTTTTTCGTTTCCGATATTCCCAGGATTTATTCTCAAGCAATCAGCTCCCTGTTCTGCCGCCTCAATAGCAATCTTGTAGTCAAAGTGAATATCGGCAATTAATGGAACTTTTGCTTGATCTTTAATTTTTTTAAAGGCTTTTGCAGAATCTTTGTCTGGAACAGAGACTCTTATTAAGTCTGCTCCAACTTTTTCTAATTGTTTGATTTGTTCTACAGTTTTTTTTATGTCAGTTGTCAAAGTATTGGTCATGCTTTGAACGGATATGTCTGAATCTCCCCCAACAGGAACATTTCCAACGTGAATCAGTCTACTTTTCCTTCGCTTAGTCTCTAATTGATTCAACTTTATTTGCCTCGTTTACCCAAAAATGAGCATAATTGCTCGCTCCTTTAATTGCTCTAGAAAAACTAATCTTTTGATCGTCGATATATAAATTGGTTGCAGGAGCATAGCCTATTTTAAATCTTAGAGGAGATATTCCTGAAAGCTCGTAACTTCCAGTTTGCATCAATTCGTATAGAAGCCTTTCATTTTTATCAAAAACGACTACCCAACTTTCTCCTTCAATAACAATTTCAATCTTTCTTATTAAATCTTTCGGACTTAAATCATCTTTAATTTCGTCATTTGCAATTAACTCATTTTGTAATGAATTATCATCTAATAATTCTTCCTCAGAAGAACCTATTAAGAAATCTTGATTTTCAATTTCTAAAGATTCTAATTTGTTATCATTTTCTCTATTTTCTAATAGATCTATTTCTTCATCATCCGTAATAGCAAACATTAAAAGCAATAAAATGACAGATGCCAAAAAGAAAGTTCCATACTTAAGATATGATTTATTAATTTTAAGTAAGTTTAAATTATCGAATAGGTTTTGATAAAAAGACTTTTTACCCTCTAAATTTTCACTTTCAGATGATATCTCTGGCGGAGAAATAAATTCTTCATAATCTCTAAGCGCTTCACTTGAGTCAATTCCAAAAAATTTTAAAAGTCGCTCTATTTGAGATTTTGCAAAAATTTCAGCCGGAAGTTTTTTAAAATCAGCTTTCTCGATAGCTTCAATGAATTTTGTGGGAATTTTTGTTTTATCTGATATTTCTTTTATTGAAAATTCAGATTCTAGAATTTTAGTCTTTAGCTGTTCGTTCCAGCTTTCCATATCTTTAAACTAAAACAAAGCAGACATTATTTCAATTTCTCTGTCAGCAGATTGTGGTGAGTCTGAACCATGTACCGCATTTTTAGAAATTGACTCAGCAAATTTCTTTCTAATAGTTCCCTCTTCAGCTTCTTTGGGATTGGTAGCACCCATTAAACTTCTATAACTTGTAATGCATGAATCACCTTCAAGAATTTGAACAACTGCAGGTCCTGAAGTAATAAAGTCTACAAGTTCATTGAAGAAGGGTTTTTCCGAGTGCTCTGCATAAAATTGCTTTGCAATTTCAGAAGAAATATTAGTTTTTTTACTTTTTAAAATAGACAATCCTTTTGATTCAATCATTTCATTAATTTGATCCACAAAATTATTTTCTACCGCATCTGGTTTAATTATGCATAAGGTTTTTTCTGACATTAATCCTTCTCCTCTATCCAGATAGCCTGAATAGCTTCTAAAATTCTTTCGTTACAATTCTCTTTCTTACCTACAAACCCATCAAGAGACGTAACCATATTCATAAGATCTAAAAAAAGCAACTTTTCAGGCTCTTCATTTGGATATTTTTCACAAAGACTATCTACGATGTCATAAGTATCTGACCAATCCATTGTAATTAATTTTTAGACAGATCTTTTACAAGCTCGTTATCGAAATTAAAACTTTCACCGCAACCGCATTCAGCTGAGACGTTTGGATTCAAAAAAACCAGTTCTTGGTTTAAGTTTTTCTTAATAAAATCAAGTTTAGTTCCTTTAAGAAAGACAAAACTCTTATCGTGAATAAATAAATTTACTCCATTTACTAGGCCGGCGAAATCGTTTTCATCTTTATCATCAATTAAGTCAAGTTGATAAGCAAAGCCTGAACAGCCTGAGTCTTTTAAAGATATGCGAACGCCAAAAGAATTATTTGCTTTAATCATCTCAGTTAAATGACTAGCTGCGCTATTTGTAATATCAAAATCTTTTGAAGAAATAACTTTTATTGAATTCTTAGCAGGTTTTGGGTGATTTTCTGAAACCATATTTATTGTATATTTTGGAATTTGTATTTCTAAATCTGTATCTTCCACTAATGTCTGACAACTTAATCTTGATCTTGGCTCCAAACCCCAAGCTTTATCCAATAGATCTTCCTCATCATCTGAAGAGTCATTTAAGGAGTTGAAACCTTCTGTGAAGATAACATGACACGTAGTGCAAGCACATGAGAGTTCGCAAGCATGTTCTAGATCTATTTTTTGGTTGAGTAGATTTTCACAAACAGAAATTCCAGATTCTGCTTCAAATTCTGCGCCATGAGGACATATTTCAGCATGAGGCAATACTTTTATTTTTGGCATTAGTCATTATTTCTTCTGCTTTTGAAGTCATCTATTGCCCTATGGATAGCTTCTTCAGCAAGTACGCTACAGTGAATTTTTATTGCTGGTAATTCAAGAATATCAACGATTTCTTGATTTGAGATGCTTTGAGCCTCTTCTAGAGTTTTTCCTTTAAGCATATCAATGAGCTCTCCGCTAGAGGCAATCGCTGATCCACAACCATAAGTCTTAAACTTAGCATCTACAATTTTATTTGTGCCATCGATATTTTCACATTTAATTTGAAGCTTCATGACGTCTCCACAAGCAGGAGCGCCAACTATGCCTGTACCAACTCTGTGAAAGTCTTTGTCTCCAGGCTTCCATCTCCCTACGCTTGCTCCCTCAGGATTTTTTAGTGTTTGTTCAAATTTATCTACTACTTTCTGTGAATAAGCCATTAGTTCCTCGCAGTTAAAATGTTCAATTTATGCCCACTCTATTTTATCTAAATCTACGCCATCTTGATACATTTCCCATAGCGGAGAGATTTCTCTAAGTTTGTTAACAGAGTCTTTTACAAGCTCTACAGTCTCTTTGACCTCTTGTTCCTTGGTAAACCTTCCAAAAGAGAATCTTATTGAGCTGTGAGCTAGTTCGTCTTTTCTGCCTAAGGCCCTTAATACATAGGACGGTTCAAGACTGGCAGAGGTACAAGCAGATCCGGATGAAACTGCAATATTTTTCAATGCCATTATTAAAGACTCACCTTCAACAAAGTTAAATGACATATTAAAGATTCCTGGAAATGCGCTATCTATTGCTCCATTTATATAAACTTCTTCCATATCTTTTAATCCGTTCCACAATATGTCTCTGTATTTGAAAAGATTTTTAAAATCTTCTGACATCTTTTCTTTAGCAAGCTTAAAAGCTTCACCCATTCCAACAATCTGGTGAGTTGGAAGAGTACCTGCTCTTATACCTCTTTCTTGGCCCCCTCCATGGAATAAAGGTTGCAGACGCACTCTAGGCTTCCTTCTTACATATAACGCTCCAATTCCTTTTGGACCATAAATTTTATGAGCAGAAAATGACATTAAATCAACTTCTAAATTTTCTATATCAATTGGAATCTTTCCTGCACTTTGTGCTGCATCTACGTGAAAGATACTCCCATTTTGTTTTACAATTTTTCCAATAGCCTCGATATCATTTATAACGCCTATTTCATTATTGATATGCATCAAAGAAACTAAAACAGTATCCTCTCTAAGGGCTGCTTCAACAGACTCAGGCGTAATTATTCCATCATTGTTTGGCTCTAGATAAGTAACTTCATATGATTCGCTCTCAAGTTGTCTACATACATCTAAAACGGCTTTATGTTCAATTTTAGAAGTGATTATATGTTTGCCTTTATCAGAGTAAAAATATGCTGCACCTTTGATTGCTAAGTTGTCTGATTCAGTTGCTCCAGAAGTCCAAATTATTTCTCTGGAATCACAGTTGATTAAGTTAGCAACATTTACTCTAGCTTCCTCAACCAATTCTTCGGCCTTCCAGCCAAAAACATGAGATCTTGATCCAGAATTTCCAAAGGCTCCATCGACAGATAAACATTCTTTCATTTTATCTACTACCAATGAATCAACTGGAGTAGTAGAAGCATAATCAAAATAATAAGTATTCATTTCATCTAAATTTCGCAAGAATAGTATCACGAAAACAATAATCAAAAAAGGTACATTTGATCAAAAGCTAACATTTCATAAACTTATTACTATGTATTGTACCTTTTAAATAATAATACTATAATTCTTGGTATACAAAGCCGTGAGATGAAGATAAGGTACATTTTAAATGTCTGATAAAAAATATTTGTTTAAAAGAAACAATGTATGGTGGGTAAAACTTGCTGTACCTTTGTCTTTAAGAAGTGAATTGGGTTATGACTTAAGAAGAACTACTGGCGAAAAGGATTTAGATAAAGCCTTACCTATCAGAGATAAAATCGTTGAAGAATTCAAAACTGAATTTCAAATAAGGAAAGTCAATGCAGATGATAAAGGCATCGTTCTCAGAGGAACTGAACATATGCAGAAAACTGATATTTCTGATCCGCAATACTTTCATAAAGTAGTTGATTGCCAATACGCATGCCCTGCCCATACCAATGTTCCTGAATATATTCGACTGATTGCGCAAAAAAAATATGATGATGCCTACATGCTTAACTGGGAATCTAATGTATTTCCAGGGATACTTGGAAGAACCTGTGACAGACCATGTGAACCTGCATGTCGAAGAGGAAGAACTCATGATAAGCCAGTAGCTATATGTAGATTGAAAAGAGTTACTTACGACTATAAAAATGATATTGATCCTTATCTTCCTGAAATTCCAAAAGTTAAAAATGGAAAGAAAATTGGTCTAATTGGCGCAGGCCCTGCATCCTTAACAGTGGCAAGGGACTTATTACCTCTAGGTTATGAAGTTACTATTTTTGAGAAAGATAATAAACCTGGTGGATTAATGAGAACCAATATTCCCTCTTTTAGGCTTCCTGCGGAAGTTTTAGATGAAGAAGTTTATAGAATAATCAAAATGGGAGCTGAATTAAAAACTAATTCTTACATTGATAGCCTAAAAAATGTTATAGATTCTTTTGATGCTGTATTCGTTGGTACAGGTGCGCCTAAAGGTAAAGATCTTGAAATACCTGGTAGAAAAGAAGCTAGTGAAAACATTCATATTGGGATCGACTGGTTAACAAGTATTGCTTTTGAGCATACCAAATCAATAGGTAAAAAAGTTATTGTAATTGGGGGCGGAAATACAGCTATGGATTGTTGTAGGACAGCAATTAGGTTAGGAGCAGATGACGTTAAAGTAACTGTTAGAAGTCCAAAATCAGATATGAAAGCATCTGATTGGGAGTTAGAAGAAGCAATTGACGAGGGAATTCCTATTTTAGATAACACTTCTCCAAAAGAATTTTTATTGGATGATGAAGGCAAGCTTAAGGGAATGAAGTTTGAAAAAATGGAAGCTCAATATACCGATGGCAGAAGAAAGTTGATACCTACGGGTGAAGAAATAATTATTGAGTGCGATGACGTGCTTTTGGCAATTGGTCAAGATAATGCTTTTCCCTGGATAGAAAAAAATATTGGAATTGATTTTAATGAATGGGATTGCCCTATTGTTGATAAAACTACAATGCAGTCTTCTCATCCAAAAGTCTTTTTTGGTGGTGATGCTGCCTGGGGTCCTGAAAATATCATATGGGCTGTAGCACATGGTCATCAAGCTGCAATTTCCATAGATAATTTTTGTAGCGAAGTTGATTTATTCGATAGGCCTCCTCCACTTACAAATTTAGTAAGTCAAAAAATGGGAATTCATGAATGGTCCTATGACAACGGTATTTCTCAAGAAGCTCGCTTGGAAGTTCCTCATGCAGATTTAAAACAAGCTCTGAATGATCTTAAAATGGAAGTTGAGCTAGGCTTTGATGAGAAACTCGCACTCGATGAAGCACAGAGATGTCTAAATTGTGATATGCAGACAGTTTTTCAAGAAAAGCTTTGTATAGAGTGCGATGCTTGTGTTGATATTTGCCCGACAGACTGTATTACATTCACTACAAATGATACTGAAGAAAAGGTTAGAGAAAAACTTAGAGTGCCGGCTTTGAATTTGGATCAAGATCTTTATGTATCGGGTAAATTAGCTACTGGAAGAGTCATGATTAAAGATGAAGATATGTGTGTTCATTGTGGACTGTGTGCCGAAAGGTGTCCGACTGGAGCCTGGGATATTCAAAAAAATAATTACATTGAAGCGCATAATTTAAACAAAGGCAGAGTTAAAGCCAAGGAAGTTGCTTAGTGGAAAATCCTGTAAAAGTAGATGCTATTAATTCACTTAATGACTTTGTCATTAAATTTGCAAATGTAAATGGAACAGGCTCTGCAAGTGCTAACCAAATGTTTGCAAAGTCTATTTTTAGGATGGGAATTCCCATTAGCCCAAAAAATATTTTTCCCTCAAATATTCAAGGTTTACCAACTTGGTTTGAAGTCAGAGTAAATAATAAGGGTTATTTGGGAAGTAGAGGTGGTGTAGATATTGCTGTTGCGATGAATCCTCAAACTTATTCTCAAGATGTTGAGGAGATTTCAGAAGGTGGTTACCTTTTGTACGATTCAACCTGGAAAAGAAATTTCAATAGAGATGACATCACTATTATTGAAATACCTTTAACACAGCTTTGTGTAGACTCGTTTACTAATGCTAAACAAAGGGCGTTATTTAAAAATATCGCTTACGTGGGAGCATTATCTCCTCTTTTAGAAATTGAATATGAAGTTCTTGAGAAATTAATTTCGGAACAATTTGTAAACAAACCTGCTCTCATTGAACCAAACATAAAGGCTTTAAATATCGGAAGAGATTACGTTTTAAAGAATTTACCTTATCCGCTAGGAATTAACGTCAAAAGAGAAGATAAACTTAAAGATAAAATACTTGTTTCTGGAAATGATGCATGTGGATTAGGAGCGGTCTATGGAGGAGCTACATTTTGCTCCTGGTATCCAATAACACCATCTACATCTGTTGCTGAAGGTTTTGAAAAATATGCTTCAAAATATAGGGTTGACTCTCAGACAGGGAAAAATAATTACATAAGTCTTCAAGCCGAAGATGAATTAGCTGCTGTTGGCATGGCAATAGGTGCCAACTGGAATGGCGCAAGAGGCTTCACTGCAACTAGCGGTCCAGGCATTTCGTTGATGAGCGAATTTTTAGGGCTAGCTTACTTTGCAGAAGTACCTCTGGTTCTTTTCAATATTCAAAGGGGCGGACCTTCGACTGGAATGCCAACTAGAACTCAACAATCAGATATTCTTTCTTGTGCTTATGCTTCACATGGAGATACTAAACATGTGCTTTTATTTCCTGAAGATCCTCAGGAGTGTTTTGAGTTCTCTGCAGAAGCTTTTAATTTAGCTGAAAGATTACAAACTCCTGTGTTTGTAATTAGTGATTTAGATATTGGAATGAATGATTGGGTTACAGATAAATTTGAATGGGATGACGAACAAAAATATGACAGAGGAAAAGTTCTTAAAGCTGAAGATTTAGATCAAATGGATAATTTTGGGAGATATTTAGATATTGATGATGATGGGATTTGTTATAGAACTTATCCTGGAACCCATCCTGAGAAGGGAGCCTTTTTTACAAGAGGAACATCTCATGATGAATATGCTAGGTATACCGAAAATGGAGATATCAATGAGCAAACTTTAACAAGATTGGTTAAAAAGTTTAGGACTGCATCTGAATTAGTTCCTAATCCAATAATTAATCTTTCTGAAAAACAGGGAAGTTCTGGCGTGATATTTTACGGCAGTACATCTGCAGCTATGTATGAAGCTAAAGATATTCTCATTGAAAATAACATTGATGTAGATCTAATGAGAATTAGATCGTTCCCTTTCAACTTAGATGTATGGGAGTTTATCGAAAACCACGATCTTATTTATGTGATTGAACAAAATAGGGATAGCCAAATGAGAACTTTAATAATGGCTGAAGGAGGAATTTCAGCAGAAAAACTGAGATCATTAGTTTGGTTTAACGGCGATCCAATTCAGGCAAAATTTATTGCTAAGAAAATATATGAAAGAGAATCTCAACAAGCCTTAATCACATGAGTTACTTTAAACCAATAAATAAACACCCCAATTTGGAAAAAAATAAATTGGGTCTCACGAGAAGGGATTATGAAGGAGGTGTTTCTACTCTCTGTGCCGGATGTGGTCATGATTCAATAAGTGCTTGCATAATTGAAGCCTGTTTTAGGCTTAATATCGAAGCCTATAAAGTAGCTAAATTGTCTGGAATTGGGTGCTCTTCGAAAGCTCCAGCTTACTTTTTAAATGCCTCTCATGGTTTTAATTCTGTTCATGGAAGAATGCCTTCTATAGCAACAGGTGCAAACTGTGCTAATGAGGATCTGCTTTATTTGGGTGTATCGGGAGATGGAGATAGCGCCTCAATTGGTATTGGTCAGTTTATTCATGCAATAAGAAGGCAAGTAAATATGGTCTATTTCGTAGAAAACAATGGAACTTACGGATTAACAAAAGGGCAATTCTCTGCAACAAATGACCTTGAATCTAAAAATAAATATGGAGAAGATAATTTATTCCCGCCAATTGATCTTACTTCAATGGCAATACAGATGGGAGCATCATATGTAGCTAGAAGCTTTTCTGGAGACAGAGATCAGTTGGTTCCTTTAATTATGGGTGCCATTCAACATAAAGGTTTTGCGCTCTTGGATATTATTAGTCCTTGTGTGACATTTAACAATCATGATTCTTCAACTAAAAGTTATGATTACATTAGAAATCACAACGAAGCTATGGGCAAAACAGATTTTGTTCCCTTAGGAGAAGAAATAAAGACGAATTATGATGATGGATCAAGTGTAGAAGTAAAACTTCATGATGGTTCAAGACTATCATTAGAAAAAACAGATCATAATTTTGATCCTACAGATGCAGGAAATTCTTTAGAGTTAATTAGGGAAAAAAATAAAGAAGGAAAAATTATTACTGGACTTCTTTATGTGGATAACAAATGTAAACCTCTAACTGAAATAATGGATTTACCTGATAAACCTCTTAATACATTAGAACAAGACGAGCTTTGCCCAGGTAGCGAAGTATTGGATGAAATAAATAAAGGGTTAAGTTAAATCTACACCAAGTCTGTGAGCTATCTCTTGGTAAGATTCAACTACATCTCCAAGGCCCAATCTAAATCTATCTTTGTCTAGTTTTTTCTTGGTTTCCTTATCCCAAACTCTACAACCATCTGGGGTAAATTCATCGCCAAGATATATTTTTCCAGAGTTTTTACCAAACTCTAATTTGAAGTCAACGAGAATTAAATCTGCTTTGAGAAATAAATCTACTAAATGGTCGTTAATTTCTAAAGTAAGATTTTTTAAAGTTTCTATATCATCTGCTTCTGCCCAGCCGAAAGAAATAATGTGATTATCATTTATCATTGGATCGCCTAAATCATCGTCTTTATAAAAGAATTCAAAAATAGGATTTTCAAATTTCATCCCCTCTTCAAGGCCTAGACGTTTACAAATACTTCCTGCAGCGTAATTTCTCACTACACATTCAATTGGAAACATATCCAAAGACAAGACCAAGCTTTCGCGATCATTTAGTTCTTCCAAAAGATGACAGGCTACACCTTTGGAATCCAAATGATTCATAATAAAGTTATTGAATCTGTTATTAACCGTGCCCTTTCCTGCTAATTGTTCTATTTTTTTTCCATCAAATGCCGAAGTATCATCAGTGAAGTCCATTACTAACTTAGATTCGTCTGAGGTTTTATATAGCTCTTTTGCTTTTCCTTTTGTGAGTAATTCTTTTTTTTCCATTTTAAATTAAGATAAAGATTGATTTATTTCAGAGATTATTTCATCAGACAAGTCTTTATTTTCTAAGCCTAAACTTGTGAAAATCAAACATTCATTTGGTTTCGTCTCTCTAACAAAAATTTCTACACTCGTTATATCTTGCCTACGATCGAGTAAAGATCTTCTCACTATATATTCTAGATAAAATACTCCCTCATTTCTATCCTCATCAATAATTTTGTATCCTGCAAGCAGCAATGATCTTCTTAAAGCAGCCCAAGCTCTAGCAAAATTTATTCTTAGCTTTATTTTTGAGATACCAGATTCATCGTCTGAAATAACTTCAGTTTTGTTACTTGCATTTAAATTTAATGCGACTAGAGATGTGCCAGTTGAAGGGTCAGAAGATGATAAGTACTCATAAAATTCATTAATTAACTCATCCAGTTTATTATCTTTTGAGGAGACAATTTGCCAGGAATTATTTATTTTATTTAATTGTGAAACGAAAATTTCTGAACTTGACTGCTGAAGGCCTCTTTCAATTTTAAAAACATATTTTGAATCAACATTATTTTTTTTAAATTCTTTAGATGTTATCTTTCCAGTATTTGGATCAAAAGAATCAAGAGATAAATTATCATTTGTTTCAAGAAATTGAATTGTCATAGGCCAAACTGCGCTAGGTTCTAACCCCAGATAGACCCATCTTATTTCGCCAAGTTTATGCAATCTTATCTCATTGGATGAAGCTGCCGAGAAAAGTTGTTTTGGCCTGGGAGTTGATTTTTTTTCAGTATCATTTAGAAACTCTATTTCTCCAGAAATAGGATATTTGTCTACTATAAATGAAGGATCCTCAAGAATATTTTGGTCTAAAAGAATTGATTGATTTTTAGATGCATCTACAATTTCTTTTTTATTAATAACTTCTGTTTTTTCTATAGCGCAGGATAAAAAGGAAGTAGTTAAGATAAATAATAGAAAATTTTTCATTTATTAAATTAAATTAAGTTCATTTAAAGACTCTTTTAAAGAGATTCTAAAAGATTGATTAAGTTCTACTAAAGGAAGTCTAATTCCTTTTTTAATCATTCCCATCTGGTAAAGAGCCCATTTTACAGGGATAGGGTTTGATTCACAGAATAAATTTTTGTTTAAATTTTGCAGACTATCATCCAATTTTTTTGCCTCTTGAAAATTTGAATTTATTAAATTACATATGTTTGCAACAAGATTTGGGACAACATTAGATGTAACGGAAATAGTGCCATGACCGCCAAGCTTTAGAAATTCTAGAAAAGAAAAGTCATCCCCTGAGTACAATAAAAAATTATCACTATCAATTTCATTTTTACATAAATCTAATACTTTTTTATGATTTTGCATATCTCCAGTAGCATCTTTTATCCCCATAATATTTTCATGCGAAGAAAGTTTTAAAACTGTTTCAGGCTCAATAAAGCTAGCTGTTCTTGAAGGGACGTTATATAAAATTTGAGGCAAATTCACTTCGTCAGCAATTTTCATATGATGTCTGTAAATCCCTTCTTGAGGAGGTTTATTGTAATAAGGGGATACTAATAAAGCTGCATCAGCCCCCGAATCTTTAGCGGCCTTCGTAAGGAGAAGAGCTTCTTCCGTGGAATTAGCTCCAGTACCGGCTATGATATTTACCCTCCCATCAGCACTTTCAACAAAAAATTTTATCAATTTGATGTGATCTGAAAAATCAATCGTTGCGGACTCTCCAGTAGTTCCAACTGCTACCAGACCAGAAATTCCAGAATCAATTTGAAAATTAATAAGTTTTTCTAGAGAGTTATAATCTAGGTCTCCATTTTCATGCATTGGAGTTACTAAAGCTGTGATGGAGCCCTTAATTGACATTTAACTTATGAAAAAAAAATTTTATAAATGTTATTATTTCATAACTTAACAACATTAAATAAAAAATATGAAAGAAGGTGCTAAATTAAAAAACTTTAAGGGTGAAATGACCGGAAAAAAAAATTTCGATCTGTCAGATTATAAAGGTCAGAACATCGTCATATATTTCTATCCACGAGATAATACTCCTGGATGTACTTCAGAAGGAGAAGATTTTAGAGATAATTATAAAAAATTTAAAAAAAAGAATACTCAAATTTTTGGAGTATCAAAAGATAATATTAAATCTCACGAAAGCTTTAAAGATAAATTTAAATTTCCATTTGAACTAATTTCTGATCCAGATGAAAAGATTTGTAAAATTTTTGACGTCATCAAAGAAAAAAGTATGTATGGGAAAAAATATATGGGTATCGAAAGAAGTACTTTTTTAGTTAATGAAGAAGGCAAGTTAGTTAAAGAGTGGAGAAAGGTTAAAGTTAAAGGACATGTTGAAGAGGTTCTATCTTTTTTATAATTAAGATAATAACTTCTCCTTAGTTGGCCATGAGACTAATATTGCCCTTAAAAAGGTTGCAATAGGAATTGCTAGAAGCAAACCCCAAAATCCCCAAATTCCTCCAAAGATTAGTACAGCCGTTATTATTATTACAGGATGTAGTTTGACCTCCCTGCCCAGAAGCAAAGGCATCAAAACATTTCCATCTAAAGCTTGAATGATTAAATAACTTGCAATAAAAATATAAAAATCTGAATCTAATCCCCATTGAAAAAGGCCAATTAAGATAACAGGAATTGTAACTAATATTGCGCCTACATAAGGTATTAAAACCGAAAGGCCGACTAAAATAGCTAAAATGACAGAGTAATTTACATCTTGCATGTAAAAGACTAATCCTGTGACAAAAGTGACGATAAGCATCTCAAGTCCCTTTCCTCTTAAATATCCATATAATTGAATATTTACATCTTTCCAAATTTTAGAAAGAAGATCCTTTTTTTCAGGTAATAAGACTTTTACATAGTTCAAAAATATATCTCTATCTTTAAGCAAGAAGAAAACTAAAAAAGGAACAATTATCAAATACAATAAAGCGTTCATAACTGCTGAAAATCCAGAATTAAGCTGAAGTAAAGCATTTTGAAATAATGTAGGAATATACGAAAAAGCATTAACTAGAGCTTCATCCAATTGATTAGACGAAACTGTATAATTTGCTAATTGAGAAGATAAAAATACATTTACAGATTCATAAATTTGAGGGATATCAGAAACCAGAAGGAGAATCTGCCTTGATAAAAAAGGCAAAACTAAAAAAATTGATAAGTAAAATAAACTAAAAATAAAAAGAGTAACTGACAAAGCTAAAAACCTGCTATTTCCTTTTTCTTCTAAAAAACTCATAAATCCATTAAGAATGTATGCAATTAATATGCTTACTAAAACAGGAGCGATAATGCCTCCTAAAAAATAAAGAATAATGATTCCAATAGAGATGATGAATAAGGCAGCAAATTGCTCATCATCAAAAAAATATCTATCGAAAAAATTTTTTAAAAAATTTATCATCTATTTCAAACTCTAGAATTCAATTATACTTTCTAAATGATAAATAAATTATATTTATTGCTTTTAATGGTGTTTTTTTCTTCGTACTTTCAGTCATTGGTAGATGAAGACCCCTTACCAACTCTAGGAGATTACTCTTCAGCATCTATCTCTTTATCAGGTGAATATAGCTTGGGAAGAATTTGGCTATCAATGTATAGAGGTTCAACCAAAGAACATTCAGATCCACTGATGAGAACTTACCTTGAAGATTTAATTTATCGTCTTTCTGAAACTAGCGAAGTTCGAGATAGAAGGTTTGAATTTATTATTCTAGAAGATAAAACTATAAATGCATTTGCTGCTCCAGGAGGAATAATCGGAATAAATTTAGGTATGTTCCTAAATACAGAAAAAGAAGGAGAGTTAGCATCAGTTATGTGTCATGAGTTAGCTCATTTGAGTCAAAGACATTATGCAAGAAGTCAAAATAAAGTCTCTCCCCTTGCAAATGCTTTAATGGTTTTGGGAAGTATCGCAGTAGCTGCTGCCTCAAGAAATCCTGAAGCAATTTTGATTGCTCCTGCTGCAATGCAACAAATGTCTATAAACTTTACAAGAAGTAATGAAAAAGAAGCCGATAGAATAGGTTTTAATAATTTAGTAAAAGCAGGTTTCAATCCCGATGATATGACAATGATGTTCCAAAGAATGCAAAGTAAATATCAAAACGAAGATTCAGAACAATTTTCTTATTTGATGACTCATCCTTTGCCTAGTGAACGGCTTAGTGATATGAGAATAAGAGCCGACAGCCTAAAGAAAACTGCCCAGAATTCTTTTAGAGATAATATTGACTTTTATTTTATGCAAAAGAGAGCAGAGATATGGGCAAATAAAGATTTGAAAAAACTAATCAGAAAATATAAGAAAGACCAAAAATCTGATATTAACAATATTTCATATTCTGGAAGTTATGGATTGTCATTGGCATACAAAAATTTGAATGATTTCGATAGTAGCTTCTCACTTCTGAGGAAACTTATTAAGGAAATTCCTAATAATCTAGTTTTAGAGTCGAGTTTAATGGAACTTCATTTAGCTGCTGGAAATTATTATGAAGCAATATCATTAGGCAAAAATATTTTAGAAATTCACGAAAATAATTACTCAGCTTCAATTCTTTTGGCTGATGCTTATATTAAAAATGAACAATCAGAAGTTGCTGAAAAGCTTCTTAAGAGTTTATCGAAAGAAAGACAAACAGACCCTAATATTTGGTACAAACTTGCTGAGGCTCAAGGTCTATCAGGCAATATACTTGAACTTCACAGATCTAGAGCTGAATTCTTTATTCTGACAGGGCGACATGATGCAGCTGTTTTTCAACTGAAAGAAGCTTTATCTTTATCTCAAAATCTTTTTGAAATTAGAGAGAGCATCATAAAGAGACTAGAAGAAATTTTTGCTACAAAAAGAGCAATAAGTGAATTGTCTTAAGCAGGAAGAAAGTCTGAAAAGTTTTTCCCTGATAATAAGTGCAAGTGCAAATGAAAAACTGTCTGCCCTGCCTTTTCCCCATTATTTATAACTACGTTAAAGTTATCTTTTATATTTAGTTGTTCTGAAACTTTTTTTACGGTCATCATAAGATGACCTAGTAATGCTTGATCCTTTTCACTTGCGTCTGAGAGCATCTTTATTGGCTTTTTAGGTATAACTAAGAGATGAATTGGCGCCTTAGGAGAAATATCTTCTATAACTATGCACTTATCATCTTCAAAAATAATATTTGCAGGAAGCTCCTTATCAATAATTTTTTCAAAAATAGTCTTAGTCATTTTTAAGAAAACATCTTGTGTCCCATAAAAGTAGAGAATACACAAAGAGAAGAAATTATTAAAGCAATGAAAATAGAAGGGATCCATCCATTTGAATTTGAAAATAAAAAAATCTCTTTTGTAAATGCTGAAAAAGTCGTGAAAGAGCTTAAATATCCGATTGCTACGATAGGTCCAATTAAATCTTTATTAGAGAGATTAAAAGCAAGAAAAACACCAATTAGATAACAACCAATAAGGTTTATGATTACTGTGCCTAAGGGAAATCCAAAAAGTAAAATTTTTTCAAGGTAACCGCTTAGAAAGTATCTTGAAATAGCTCCAAAGAATGCACCGACACCAATCAAAAAATAAATCATATTTTTGGTGGGTCGTATAGGATTCGAACCTATGACCAATTGATTAAAAGCCAACTGCTCTACCAACTGAGCTAACGACCCAAAAAAAAGGGATTATACCTCTATTGAGAATTTAATTTAATTAAATCTTGTTCAGCAAGTAAAGCAGCTCCTGAATTTGGATAATTACTTATAACTTCTTGTAAGAGAGATTGTGCCGTAGACAAGTCATCTAAGTTTAATCTAGCAAGAGCAAGTTTATATAAGCCATCTGCTTTTCTTGGATGTTGTTCAAATCTTATTGAAAAAGCATTTAAAATTTCTGCTGAATCTTCAAACATTTCTTGTACCAAATATATTTCTCCCAACCAAAAATATGCATCGCCAGTATATGTCCCATCAGGATATGAGAGTATTAAAAGCCTTAAGTTTTCTGCTGCTTCTGAATATCTAGAATTATCTAGAAGTTTCATTGAATTTGACCAAAGACTAAACTCTCCTGAATCAATATCTTCCTCAACTAAACCTGAAAGAGGGTTTATTGAATCTTCGATAGGTTCTTGATCTTGATTATCCTCAAATAGAAGTTTTGTTTCTAAAAGATGGATTCTTTTATCTAAATCAACATATCTAATTTGGTTTGCTTCTTCTGACCTTGCGATCGTTAAGTTATTAGTTTCGATTGAAGCTGTTAAAGATTCTATTTCTTTCTTTAATAGATTAATTTTTTCAAGAAGAAGTTCTATAGATTCATTATTTTGCAAAAATGCAAAGTTTGAAGAACTTAAAAGAAATGTAAATAAAAAGCTTTTTAGAAATTTCAAATTAATAAAGAGAGATTTCTACTCTTCTATTCTCAGCCCAAGCATTTTCATTTGATGCGCTTTTAAGCGGCTTTTCTTCCCCAAAACTTACCACTCTTATCTTCTTGCCTGAAACTCCCTTCACAATTAGAAAGTCTCTCACCTCAAGAGCTCTTCTTTCTCCAAGGGCCAAATTATATTCTCTAGTACCTCTTTCATCGCAATGACCTTCTAAACGAACTATTTTTGCTTTTTTGATAAAAGGCAGATATTGCTCAAGAAGATTTTTATCTTCAGCGTCTAAACTTGATTTATCAAATTCAAAGAAAACCTTGTCACCTAAGTTAGTATCGAGCTTTTCTTCTTGAAGATACTCTTCCCCAGCTACAGAGGCATATTGCATTCGTTCAACTGAATCTGACACATTTGCAGCGCAAGAATATACCTGACAAATCATAGCTAAAATAAATATTCCAATTGGTTCCATAAATAGTCTCCTCATTTAATAGCTCCTTCTATAAGGGTAATTATAATACTTTTCTTTTAGACAAGAAATTTTAAATTAAGTTTTGTTTAATTTAATAATGGTGACCAAGCTGGCTCTCTCACTGATCCATTTTTGACTGGTAGTGAAAACCTGGATTTTCCATCTAAAGTAATACCTCCTA
Source organism: uncultured SAR86 cluster bacterium (assembly GCA_902595715.1). Classification (GTDB taxonomy): domain Bacteria; phylum Pseudomonadota; class Gammaproteobacteria; order Magnimaribacterales; family AG-339-G14; genus MEDG-81. The sequence goes on along the minus strand of CACJRI010000005.1, from coordinate 60,596 downwards.
AGTAACCATTAGTTCCATCCTTTGTAGCATATATGATTATATTTCCATTTGGAGAAATGGCTGGAGACTCATCAAGTGAAGTAGAAGTTAAAGTTTCTATATATCTGCTTGAAAGTTTTTTTGTTGCAATTTGGAAATTTCCATCATTTCCGTGGACAAAAAATATGGATTTTCCATCGGGAAAATATCTACCTCTAGCATTATAATTCCCATCTCTTGTTAATCTTTTTTTTCTTTTAGATTTTGTGTTTATTTCATATAGCTGAGGGGAACCTGTTCTATCAGACGTAAATATTATTTTTTTTGAATCTGGAGACCAAGATGGCTCAGTATCTATTCCGTAATGATTAGTTAGTCTTGTCAATTTTTTATTATTTAAAGAATATAAAAAAATATCAGGATTGCCAGAAAAAGAAACAACCAAAGCTAAGCTTTTCCCATCAGGTGACCATACTGGAGCACTATTTGTCATTCCTAAAGCTTGAATTGAATCTCGCTGGCCAGATATTAGGTCTTGAATAAAAATTTCAGCTAAGCCATTTTCGAATGACACATAGGCAATTTTTTTTCTATCTGGCGACCAGTCAGGTGACATTATAGGAGCTTTAGAAGTAAAAAGGATTTGTTCATTTTTTCCATCTATATTTGAAATACAGATTTGATATGTCTCTGGATCAGAGTTCACTACATAAGCTAGTTTAGTATCAAATATACCTTTCAAACCTGTAATTTGCTCATAAATTCTATTACTAATTATTTTTGATATGCCCTCAAGATTATTTTCACTTCCAATGATTTCGCCCTCTAATATCTTTATTCTTCTATTTATGTTGAATAAAGAATATGAAATATTGAGATTACCTAAAGAATTAACAGAGTTTACTTTGCCGATTAAAGAATAATCCACTCCCTGTATCTTCCAGTCTCTATAATAAAAATCACTCTCTGATGAAGGATAAGAAAGCATTTCACTTTCATCTAAATTTTCAAACTCGCCAAACAAAAGCATATTTCCTTCAATAAATTTAGATATTTGTCCTCCATAACTTTCTTCAATGCCGTCTTCTACTCCAAAAGGCACAAATGCAACTTTTGATAGATTATCGCTTCCTTTTAAAATTTCTATTTCTAAGATAGAAAATATATTGTTAGAAACCAAAAAAACTACCAAAAAGAAAAACTTAATCACTCTATCTCCCCAGATGATTTAAAAACTAAATTAAAGTTCCTAAAGTTCTCTTCAAATAGCTTTCTATCGAGAAACTTGACGTCTTCTAAAAAAGTCATTTTATTCATTGCCGTTAAAATAGATTCATTAAAAGAATTATTAGAACTTGGCTCAATCAACTTAAAATTTAATATTTCTCCTGAGGGAGCAAGATTTATTGATACTTTTGTTATTAAAGACTCACTTAAAGAATTAGGTTTAATCCAAATTGAAGAAATTCTTGACTGGATGATAGCTGAAATTCTCAAAATATCTTCTCTTTCTTTTGAAAGCTTAATTTTGCTAATTTCGTTTTTGATATCTGATTTATTAAATTTAAATTTTGAAACAACTGCTGCTTCTGAAGGTTCTATCTTTTTATCAGTTAAAGAGGATTTTTTTGTTTCTTGTTTAATTGTTACATTTGGGATAGATGAATCGAACAATATGTCATCTTGTTGACTTAACTCGTAAAAATTCACCTTAATTGATTGTTGCTCATCAACATTAAGTTTTGGGACAGAAAATACAGAAAAAATTAAAGATAAAAATAAAAGAATTAAAAAAAAAGTATTTAAACTAGTTAAAGCTTTATTCATTTTTAATGGGTTCGGTTATGAGATTAATAGAATCTGTTTTAAATTTTTTGATCAAAGACATTGTTTGAGCAACATTTTCATAAAGCGTTTCCTTATCTGCTCTTAAAAATATCTCTACTTTAGGATTGTTTTTTAAAATTTTTTCTAACTGTTCTTCAAATGACTGAAAACTTTTATAAATTTCATTCTTTTCGCCTAGGTCAAGAGAAAAGAAGCCCTCCTTACTTATTGAAATTGTTAAATTATCATCTTTAGATTTATTAAGAGCTTGTGCTTCCGTTTTTGGTAAATCAAGATCAATTCCTTGAATCATAAATGGTGTTGCGACCATAAAAATAACTAGCAAAACTAGTGAAATATCCACATATGGAATTACGTTAATTTCGGTTAAAAGTTTTCTACTTTTTTGTCGTCTCTTGGACATTGAATTCTTGGTAAGTTATTAAAAGTTCAGATGTAAAATTTTCGTAACTTTTAATAATTATATCAATTGTCTTAACACTCCAATTATAAGAAATAAGAGCAGGAATAGCCGCGAAAAGGCCTAAGGCAGTTGCTACCAGTGCTTCAGATATTCCTGGAGCTACTGCATTAATTGATACTTGGGAAAGCTGTGCTAAACCACTAAAAGCGTTCATAACTCCCCATACAGTTCCAAACAGACCTATAAAGGGGCTTACAGACGCTACAGTAGAAAGGAAAGATAATCCTTCTTCTAATCTTTCTTCTTGCCTATTAATTATTATTTCCGTTGATTTATTGATACGATCTTCAGCTTTTTCAAAATTTTCTGCCTTTAGAAATTCTTCATGAGAAATAACAAAAATTTGAGATAGTCCAAAATTATTTTCCTTACGATTGAGTTCATTAAAAATTTTTTCAATATTTTTAGAATTCCAAAAATGGTTTTCAAACTGATAAATATCCTGTCTCGCTCTGGTCAAGGTAAGCCACTTATCAAAAATAAACCACCAGGAGGTTCCAGCCAAAATGAACAAAATTATCATCACTAGTTGAACAACTAGGCTCGCTCCTAAAAATAAATCTACAAAACTTAATTCAGCTTGCATTTTTTTTATCTAACATCTTTTTTCTTAGCTCGTCTGGAAGAGCAATGGGTTTTTTAGTTTTAAGATCAACACAGCCGCATAATACATTAGCTTCACACATTATTTGTGAATTTATAATAACTCTTTGGTTGAAACTAAAACTAGCTTTCTTTAATTCCAAAAGAGAAGATTCTATTTTTATTAATTGATCTAATAGGACAGGTTTTTTGTAATGAATGTCTAATTTATTGACGATGAAAATAATGTTTTTGTCTAATAGCTCGTTTTGTAGATAACCACACTTTCTTAGAAATTCAGTTCTAGCCCTTTCAAAATATTTAAGATAATTAGCGTAAAAAACTAAGCCTTGTGCATCCGTATCTTCATAGTAAATTCTCAGTTCTATAGTATCTGACATTAAAGATGCCTTTTTATATCTTCCTCAAAGAGAGATTTAAGTAAAACTGTGAAGCTGTCTAAAGAAAAATCGCATGTATTATTAAAATCTTTAGGAAGATTATTGTTCACAACATGGAGTGGTACTCTTACCTTGATAGGCCTGTGATTGAATTTATAGATCAAAGCTGGATAACTATCTTCTGGAGTTGCAGCAATCACTTGATCCCACCAGCCTTCAAGAGGTTCTGCGCCTTGCCCATATCTCTTGCATTCAATATACCAATTGCCAAGAATAAGATCGGGAAGATGTTTTTCTCGAGTTTGCTCCAATATTCTTTTTAATGGTTTTTTTAATTCCAAAGAATCGTTCAAAGCATTTGCAATTTCTCTTTCAAATGATGCTCCCTTATTCCTTGAATTCGTCATCAAGCAAAGCTCCCTTCAGAAAACTCGGCATTGGAATGAACATTTTGCACATCATCCAAATCTTCAAGACTTTCAAGAAGATTGATGACTTTTTCAGAGGCTTCATCATCAAGCTCAATGCTATTTGATGCTTTCATAATCAACTCATATTGGTTAATTTTTATTTCATTCTCTTCGAGAACATTTTTAAGATTATGAAATTCTTCGGCTTCAACTGAAATAATAAGATTATTTTCGTCGCCCTTTTCAACTTCATCTGCACCATTGGATACAGAGATATCAAATATCTTTTCCTCATCAGTATTTGCAACAACTATTTGGCCAACCTTTGTAAATAGATATGCAACAGACCCATCGGTACCTAAACTTCCCCCATATTTAGAAAAGGCATGTCTTACTTCAGCAACTGTTCTATTTTTATTGTCCGTTAAAGTTTCAACGATTATGGCAACCCCGTTGGGACCATAGCCTTCATAAATAGTTTCTTCTAAATTTTCCGCTTCCTGATCTCCAGAGCCTCTTGCTATAGCCCTTTCTATTGTATCCTTTGGCATATTGGCTCCAAGAGCCTTATCCAGAGCCAGTCTTAATCTTGGATTATCTGCAGGTTCAGGTCCTCCTAATTTTGCTGCAACGGTAAGCTCTCTAATTAGTTTTGAAAAGACTTTTTGTCTTTTTTCATCTTGACGACCTTTGCGATGCTTTATGTTGGCCCACTTAGAATGTCCTGCCACTATTTATCCTCTTCAAGAATTTTTATAGATAACATATCTAATTGATCTTGATCAATTAAACTCGGAGCATCGGAAAGCAAGCAAGTTGCGGATTGAGTTTTTGGAAAAGCAATTACATCTCTGATGGATTCTTGTTTACAAAGCAACATGATCAAACGATCTAATCCAAAAGCAATTCCGCCATGGGGAGGACATCCATAGGACAAAGCCTCTAAAAAGAAACCAAATTTTTCATCCGCTTCTTTTTTTTCTATTCCTAAAATGGATAATACTTCCAATTGTTCATCAAAATTATTAATTCTCAAAGAACCGCCTCCAATTTCACTACCGTTTAAAATAAGATCATATGCCTTTGCAAAAGCATTTGCTGGATCTTTCTTAAGAGCTTGGAGACCTCCTTGAGTTGCTGTAAAAGGATGATGTGATGGAGACAAGTTTCCTTGAATATCCTCTTCAAACAAAGGAAAGTCTGTTATCCAAACAAATTTATAAGCCTCTAAATCTATTAAGTTAAGATCTTCACCTAATTTTTCTCTTAATGCGCCCATAGAATCGTTTACAACATTTCTGTGATCGGCGCCAAAAAAGACTGTGTCTCCAGAACTGAGTTCAAGCCTTTCAGCTAAACTAGAAATCTCTTCGTTAGAAAGGAATTTAAGAATTGGAGACTGAAGCCCATTTTCTAGATCTGCAGAATCATTTACTTTTATATAGGCTAGTCCTTTTGCTCCAAAATTACCGACAAATTTAGTGTACTCATCTATTTTATTTCTGCTTATTTCTTGTTCAATTTTAAGAGCAACAATTCTTGCCTTTTCATTCTTGGCCGGATCTGCAAAAACCTTAAATGAAGACTTTTCAAAAATATCTTTTACATCGACAAGCTTTAAAGGGTTTCTTAAATCAGGTTTATCTGAGCCATATTCCTTTATTGCTTCTTGATATTTAATTCTTTGGAAATCGTCAAATTCTGTATCTAAAGTTTCAAAAAATATTCTTTTGATAAGGCTTTCAGAGATACTTAGAATATCTGCTTCTTTAACAAAAGATAATTCGATATCCAATTGAGTAAACTCTGGCTGCCTATCTTTGCGGGTATCCTCATCCCGAAAGCATCTAACAATTTGAAAGTATTTTTCAAAACCACCAATCATCAACATTTGTTTGAAAAGCTGTGGAGACTGAGTGAGAGCATAAAACTTTTGATTGTAAAGTCTGCTTGGGACAAGAAAGTCTCTAGCTCCTTCTGGAGTAGCTCTAGCCATCATTGGAGTTTCAATTTCAATAAACTGATCTTCAATGAGATGGCTTCTGATGATGTGATTTACTTGAGATCTAATTTTTAGATTTGATTGCATTTCTGGTCTTCGCAAATCCAAGTAACGGTATTTGAGCCTAACTTCTTCGCCGACCTTCGCATGTTCATCTAGCTGAAAGGGCAAAGGTCTGCTTTTGGAAAGGATATCAATTTCTTTTGAAACTAGTTCAAGTTCTCCAGATGCCAATGAATCATTAGTTGTGCCTTTAGGTCTTTTTCTGAGAATTCCTGTAACTTCAAGAACATAAGACATTCTTATAGATTCCGACTTTTTGAATAATTCTTTATCGTCTGGCTCAACAACAACTTGTATCAACCCAGATGCGTCTCTGACATCTAAAAATATGACACCGCCATGATCCCTAACCTTTTCAACCCAGCCAGAAATAAGAAATGAAGAATCAATTTCTTTATTAGAAATATTTTTTATTTGAGTGCGTTCCATAATGAGAAAGATTTTTTAATCTTTTTTAGTAGGTTTTGAATTTTCTGTTTTTTTTGGTTCCTTAGATGTTTTTTTACTATTTACGTCTGATTGTACAAGATTTTTTTTATTACCTGTCTTAAAGTCAGTCTCATACCAACCAGATCCTTCTAAACGAAAGGAAGGTGCTGAGATAATTTTTTTAGCCTTTGCTTTTGGAGAGCAATCACAAAAAACAGTTTTTGTAGAGTCTGCTACAGAAACGATTCTTTCAAATATTTTGTCGCATTTACTGCATTGGTACTCATAAATAGGCATTAATCCTCACTGTAAGCATCTTTTTTTAGTATTATTAATTTTTAAAGCCGAATATTAATTTATATTTTAAATGAAAGCTTCCTCATTTCACTATAAAACTCAAAAAGAAGCCCCAAAAGACGCTGAACTCATTAGTCACAAACTTATGATCAGAAGCAATATGATAAAGCCATTGGCTTCTGGCATTTATTCGTGGATGCCGCTTGGCTTAAGAATTTTAAATAAAGTCGAATCAATCATTAGAAAAAATATGAATGAATATGGTTGCTTAGAAGTTTTAATGCCAATGGTTCAACCAAAATCTCTGTGGGACGAAACAAAAAGGTCAGAGCAAATGGGCCCAGAACTATTAGGTTTTTCGGATCGGAATGAAAGGGAATTTTATCTAGGACCTACGCATGAAGAAGTCATTACCGACATATGTCGTCAAGAATTACAAAGTCATAAAGATCTGCCGAAAACTTTTTATCAAATACAAACGAAATTTAGAGATGAAATTAGACCTAGATTTGGGGTAATGAGAGGTAGAGAGTTCTTAATGAAAGATGCTTATTCGTTTGATCTTGACGAAAAAGGGATGAGTAAAAGCTATCAAGATATGAAAGAGTGTTATCAAAAGATATTTGACGAAATTGGCTTTGATTACAAGATTGTAAAAGCTGACTCAGGAGCGATTGGTGGAAATATGTCTGAAGAATTTCATGTACTAGCAGATTCTGGAGAGGATACATTAGTATTCAACGATGAAGATTTTTCATCGAACATTGAATTATTAGATGATTCTCTAAGGAAAGAAATTGAGAAAAAAATTGAAAAAAAAGATCTCTCTGATATTGATAGCGAATACGGCAAACTTTCAATTAAAAAGGGAATTGAAGTAGGTCATATATTCGAACTAGGTAATAAATACAGTAAAGCTATGGGTCTTAGTGTCCAACATGATAATAGTCAGAAGATTTTAGAAATGGGCTGCTATGGAATTGGAGTTTCTCGAATTGTGGCAGCTGCTATAGAGCAAAATCATGATGATGAAGGTATTGTTTTTCCTAAAAATATTTCTGCTTTTGATTGTTCCTTAATATCAATCAACGAAAAGAAATCAAAGATAGTCAAAACCAAAGCTGGTGAAATTTACTCTTACCTTATGAATAATAATGTAGATGTTTTTTATGACGATAGAGATGCATCTCCAGGTAATAAATTTTCTGATTCCAATTTAATGGGTAACCCCTATCAAATAGTCATTAGCGAAAAAAACATTGAAAAAGGTTTAATCGAAATAATAAAAAGAGAAGATCAGACAAAATCTGAAATAACGGAAAAAGACCTATTGGGTCTCTTTGATTGAGTCTGTAATCTGTTTTTCTATTTTCTTAGCTATATTGGGGTTATCTTTTAACCACTGACTAGCATTGATCTTGCCCTGACCAATTTTTTCTCCATCGTAAGCGTACCAAGCGCCTGCCTTTTCAACGATTTTCCTCTCTACTCCGATATCTAGAATTTCTCCAGCTCGGTTAATTCCTTTGTTGTAGAGAATTTGAAATTCTGCCTGTCTGAATGGAGGTGAAACTTTATTTTTAACAACCTTAACCCTGGTTTCATTTCCTGCAACTTCGTCACCGTCTTTAACTGTACCGATTCTTCTGATATCTAATCTAACTGAAGAATAAAACTTCAAAGCATTACCACCAGAGGTAGTCTCAGGACTGCCAAACATTACACCAATTTTCATTCGAATTTGATTAATAAATATAACAAGAGTATTTGATTTTTTTATATTACCTGTTATTTTTCTAAGCGCTTGTGACATGAGTCTAGCTTGAAGGCCAACGTGATGATCGCCCATTTCACCTTCAATTTCGGCTCGGGGTACTAATGCGGCTACAGAATCAATGACTAAAACATCTATTCCGCCAGATTTAACCATTATGTCGGCAACTTCTAGAGCTTGTTCACCTGTATCAGGCTGAGAAAGAAGCAAATCATCTATTTTTACTCCAATTTTCTCTGCGTAGACTGGGTCTAAAGCATGCTCTGCATCTATAAATGCTGCGGTTCCTCCTTGTTTCTGGCACTCGGCTATAACTTGCAAAGTCAAAGTTGTTTTTCCTGAAGATTCGGGACCAAAAATCTCCACTACTCTGCCTTTTGGCAAGCCCATTATGCCAAGTGCCAAATCCAATCCTAATGAACCTGTAGAAATACTTGGAATGCTCTGGACCTCTCTTTCGCCCATCCTCATGATGGTACCGGGACCAAATTGGGTTTCAATCTGGGAGATGGCTGTTTCTAGGGATTTTCCTTTTTCTGATGACGATGTATCGTCTTTTTTTGATTTTTTTGTAGGCATAATAAAACTGTATATTTATACAGTATTTAACAATATATTAATAATTATTGCAAACATTTTAATAATTCTTTTAAAGCAAAAGCTACGCTCTGTTTTCTGACTTCATCGCGACTTCCTTCGAAGAGTTTGGTGAAGCAAATTATTTCGGTTTTAGAGCCTATTCCAAAGCATACCGTGCCAATCGGCTTGTCATCCGTTCCTCCACTAGGTCCTGCAATACCACTTATTGAAATTGAAAAATCTGAACCACTATTTTTTATAGCTCCTTCTGCCATTTCTTTTACAACTCTTTCACTTACGGCTCCCTCTTCTTTAAGAGAATCTTTGCTTACGCCAAGAGTTTTTAATTTTGCCTTATTCGAGTAAGTGATAAACCCAAAACCAAACCAATTTGAACTTCCTGGAATGCCTGTAAATTCCTTTCCGATCCAACCTCCTGTACAAGATTCGGCTGTAGAAACACTTTTCTTTGTTTCTGTTAATAGCTGACCTATCTTTATAGCTAAATCTTGTAGTTCGTCATTAGAAATCATCAATTTAAATTATAATTGATTAATGACTTTTATTGTTGGCCAAGGATGCATCAATTGTAAGCACACCGATTGTGTCGAAGTATGTCCTGTAGATTGTTTCTATGAAGGAGAAAATACTTTAGTCATCAATCCTGACGAATGCATCGATTGCGGTTTGTGTGAACCTGAGTGCCCCATTGAAGCCATTTATGCAGAAGACGAAGTTCCAGCTGATCAAATAGAATTTATTGAAATAAATGAAAAATATTCAAAGATTTGGCCGAACATTACTGAGGCAAAAGATCCCATGCCAGATCACGAGGAGTGGAAGAAAAAAACAAATAAAATTGATGTATTAATTCTTGAATAAAGCTATTCAGAAACCTTTCCTTCAAGCATAGGAACAAATAACACAGAATCTAAAATAGTTTCATGAAATTCATCTTTAGATTTTTTTTCTAAAAGTAGTAAATGTTGTTTCTTCCCATCGCCAACGGGGCAAATAAGTTTGCCATGCACCTCAAGTTGAGTTTTTAATTTTTTTGGAATTTGTGAAATTGCAGCTGTACAAATGATGGCATCAAATTTTTTTGGGGTTGGCCAGCCTAAAGTACCATCAGACCAACGTAACTGGTAATTATTCACACCAACTTTCTTTAAATTATTATCTGCCCGAAGTGATAGGGCTTCGATTCTTTCTAAAGAAAATACTTTTCTGCAAAATCTTGCAAGTATTGCTGTTTGGTATCCACAGCCAGTGCCGATCTCCAAAACCGCTCCTAAAGGTTTTTGGTCTAAGACATTTCCTTGAATCAAAAGTTCTGTCATTTTTGCTACAACAAAAGGTTGTGAAATGGTTTGTTGATGACCAATTGGTAAGGACATGTCTTGGTACGCTCTAGAAGTAAATGTTGCATCGACAAATTCATGTCGCGGAATTTGGTAAACGGCTTCTAGTACTCTCGGATCTTTAATGCCCTTTTGAGATAGTTCTTTGGTTAATTCTTTTCTGGCAAATTCAAAATTCAATTGATCTATAAATTTTTTGCCCAGTCTGCAACTACCTGTTGTTGAGAGTTGGAATGCATGTCTATCTTAATTGGGGAAATTGAAATGAATCCATCTTCCAAATTCTTTCGATCGGACACATCAAGATTCTTCTCACCTTCTTCCTCATTGAGGAAAGTTTTAGTGATTTTAATTTTAGGATCAGGAAATTCTTTATGATCAGGTACATTGATGTTTAAAATTTGAAAGTCTTCTATGTCCAAGTTCTCTAGATTGTCTAAAACTTTGGCAACAAACTTTGCGGCAAAAGAAAAATCATTGATTTCAAAAGATGCTACAGACACTGCAATTGAAGGATACTTCAAATTCCTACCATCTAAAGCAGCACCAACGGTACCAGACAAAATGGCATCTGAGCCTAAATTTGGACCTGGGTTTATTCCAGAAACGACTATTTCCGGTTCAAAGGGGCACAGCATGTTTCTTGCCACTTTCACACAATCAACGGGTGTACCGTTTAGACTGAATATATTATCCGCATATTTTTTGTGTCTTAAGGGAGTCAAAAAAGTTATCGCGCTACTAAATCCACTTCGATTTTGATCTGGACCTATAAGAAATACATCGTGTTTGTCATGCAATTCTTTAAAAAGAGCTTTGATACCAGGATGGTCAAATCCGTCATCATTGGTCAGTATTATTTTCATATTAATTAGTTCTTCTTAACGAGAGCAATCGCTTGAGTACTGATGCCCTCTCGAGCGCCTTCATAACCTAAACCGTCTGTCGTCGTTGCTTTGCAAGAAATATCATTGGGATTCATTTTTAATTCTTTAGCTAAATTCTCTTCAATTTTTTTTTTGAATTTCTCAAGCCTAGGCTCTTCTCCAACATAAGTAAGGTCAATATTTACAATTTTATATCCTGCCTCTAAAAGCATTGTGGCAACTTTTTTCAAAAGATGAATACTAGATACGCCCTTGTTTTCCTCATTGGAGGGTGCCAATTTGCCGATGTCACCCATCTTACAAGCACCTAAGAGGGCATCGATGATTGCATGACTGATGATATCCCCATCAGAATGAGCAACGACCTCATACTCAGAGTCGATTGCGATACCGCCTAAGATGAAATCTTTAGAACCTTTGATGATTTTATGAGCATCAAATCCCTGCCCAATTCTCAGATTGCTCACTAAATTCTGCCAGCAAGTTTTAAATATTGCTCTACTGTTTCCAAATCCTCTTTTTTAGTCACCTTAATATTTGTTTTATTACAGGGGTAAATGGATATGTCTTTTTTAAAATAATGCAGCATAGCGCTTACTTCATCGGTAAATACTTTTTCATCATCACTGGCTTTGGTTAAAGCTGACAATAGATCTTCCAAACAAAAAACTTGAGGTGTCGCTGACAACCAAACGTTATTTCGATCTAAGGATTTTTGTACTTTTTCATTTTTTACCAAGTTAACGCTTTCTGTTGGTTGGTAAGAAAGATAGCAACCTTCCCCATCTTCTTTGATTTCATCCTGAGCTTTACTCATTAGACCCAAAAGATCTTTAAGGTCCAAGCAAGGTCTTGCAGCATCATGCACGGCAACTAATATTGATTTATCTTCATCCTCTTTGATTTCTTTCAGCCCATTCAAAACAGATAGCATCCTAGTAGAAGCACCAATGCAAGTCTTAACTTTGTTATGTTGCGAAATAGACAGAGCTTCCCAAGCATCAGTATCTTCTGCGACAACTACATAAATAGTTTTACAATTTTCATCTTTCAAAAAAGGGTCAATGGCAAATTCAATAATGGTTTTTTTTCCTACTAAATTGAATTGTTTAGCAAGTTTAAGTTGAGCTCTAGCACCAACCCCAGCAGCAGGAATTAAAGCGACGTATTCACTCATTTGGTACTAGTTCAATGAGAACTTCCCCTTTTTTAATCAAATTTAACTTACTTCGGGCGTAACCTTCCAAAGCTTCAGGGTCATTTGTAAAACTATCCAATTCCATTCTGGCAATTTTATTGTCTTCCTTCAATTTAACAATTTTATTTTCTAAGATAATTTTTTCTTGTGTCATTTTGTCTAACCGACCAATGCTATTTTCCCCGTAGAAGATTCCTATAATATAAAATAAAATCAAAAAAATAAGTATCACTAATACACTGGGAAAAAAATAATTTTTAATTTTGTCTATCAATTAATTAACTCCTGCCTACCGAGAAACTCTAAATCTTCCATAGCATCAATCATTAACAATCTGTTATATTTTGAAGTTCTATCTGACCTTGATGGTGCGCCAGTTTTTATTTGCCCAGCTCCGGTACCAACAGCTAAATCGGCAATAAAATTATCTTCCGTTTCACCAGAACGATGAGAAATTACGCACTTATAGTTATGTTGATAAGCCAAACGTATAGTTTCAAAAGTTTCAGAAATTGTTCCAATTTGGTTAATTTTTACCAAGACTGAGTTAGCAATATTTTTGTCTATGCCCTCTTGAAGAATATCTTTATTAGTTACAAATAAATCATCGCCAACCAACTGAGTCTTCTTACCAAGTTTTTTAGTGAGACTCTCCCATCCAACCCAATCGTTTTCATCGAGCCCGTCTTCAACTGAAGTAATAGGATATTTATTAGCTAAATTTGAAAGATACTCAATTAATTCATCTGACGATAACTTTTCTTTATTTGAAAAAACATATTCCTTATTTTTTAACAATTCTGTTGCGGCGCAATCCAGTGCAAAGGTTACATCTTTATCAACTTCATATCCTGCTTCTTGGATGGAACTGGATATTAAATCAAGCGCTTCTTCAGCCGAATCTATTCCAGGAGCAAATCCACCTTCATCCCCAACTGCCGTAGAAAAGCCTTTTTTATTCAATGTTTTTTTTAAAAAATTAAATACTTCCACGCCGCAAATGAGACCTTCTTTAAAGGAAGAGAACCCAACTGGCTGAATCATAAACTCCTGAAAGTCTAACTGATTATTGGCATGTGCTCCCCCGTTTAGAATGTTCATCATAGGAAGAGGCATCTTCATTTTTACTTCTGAAAAAAAATTTTTCCTAAAGTAATTATGAATATACTCATATAAAGGCTTTTTTTCTGCACTTGCTGACAACTTACAGTAAGCCAATGATAGAGAAAGGATAATATTTGCACCAAAATTTTTTTTATTTTTCGTCCCATCCAGTTCTATTAGTTTTGAATCGAATTCAACTTGAGAGCCTATTTTCATACCAATAAGTTCTGGAAATAAATTCTCCTCTGCATTTTTAATTACCTGCGCAACTCCTTTACCGTTAAAAATATTACCGCCATCTCTTTTTTCTATGGCTTCTCTGGAACCGGTAGAAGCACCAGATGGAACGAAACCAATTTCTTTAAAATCATCGTCTGCCTCTATCAAAGCCGCAATTGTTGGAGTTCCTCTGGAATCAAGGATTTCAAACGCTTTAATTGCTTTGACTTTCATTTTCTTAAAAACCTTTCACTGCCTCGTCTACAGCATTGACTTTACTCAAAAGGGTTTCAAATTGATCTAAAGGCGTTGCCGATGGACCATCACAAAGAGCCTCTTTAGGATTGGGGTGGACTTCTATGAATAGGCCAGCTATACCCAAAGATACTCCGGCTTTGGCTAAGTCCTCAGCTTGATCTCCTCTACCGCCTGCAGCAGTTTTTCCTTGACCGGGAAGTTGAAGAGAGTGAGTAACGTCAAAAATAATTGGGCATTTGAAAGTTTTTAATTTAGACATGCCCAACATGTCTACAACTAAATTGTCATAGCCAAAAGAAGTGCCCCTTTCACAAAGCATGACTTGATCGTTACCAAAATTGCTGCATTTTTCAATGATATTCTTCATTTGATCAGGAGATAAAAATTGCCCTTTTTTTATGTTTAACGGCTTTCCAGACTGGCAAGCTTCTTTGATTAGATCTGTTTGTCTGCATAAAAAAGCAGGTATTTGGATAATATCAACAACCTCTGATATTTGTTCGACTTGGCTTATTTCATGAATGTCGGTAATAAGTTGATAGTCGCTTTTTTTTAATTCTCTAAAAATTTCTAAGCCTTTTTCAAGACCCGGTCCCCGATATGAGTCTACAGATGAGCGATTAGCTTTATCAAAAGAGGCTTTAAAAATGAATGAATTCCCCTGAGCTCCAGTAATTTTTTTTAATCTTTCAGCAACCTTGAAAGTAAGTTGATCGTCTTCTAAAACGTTTAAACCAGCGATGACGCAAAGTTTGTTGGAATTTGAAATCTCTGTTTTTGCTATTTTTACTAAATCGCTCATTTTTTACTTAGAGTTTAACTTAGCAGCTTTAATAAATCCTTTGAAAAGCGGATGTGCATTTATTGGGTCGGATGTGAATTCAGGATGAAACTGACAACCAATGAACCATTTGTGGTTCTTAATTTCAATTGCTTCTACCAAGGTATCGTTTTCAGATTTTCCAACTATAGTCATACCATTTTTATTAAATGCCGCCTCATAATTGCCATTAAATTCATATCTATGTCTGTGGCGTTCGAAAATTTTGAGTTTTTTGTAAAGCTTTGCCATCTTGCTATTTTTCTTTAAATGGCATACTTGACTTCCTAGGCGCATAGTACCCCCCTTGTCAGAGTCTTCCGTCCGATACTGAATAAGTCCATCTTCATCAAGCCATTCTGTAATCAATCCTATTACTGGATGCCGAGTGTTCTTCTTAAACTCAGTACTGTCAGCATCCAATTTCAATACATTTCTTGCAAATTCTATGACCGCAACTTGCATCCCTAAGCATATCCCAAAATAAGGGATGTTATTTTCTCTAGCAAACTTTGCTACGTTAAGCATTCCTTTGACACCTCTATTTCCAAATCCTCCTGGAATTAAAATACCATCAGCTTCTAAATTTTCTACTCCCTTATTGAATCTTTCAGAATCTATGTGCTCAATTTTTACGTTTGTCTTATTGTGGATGCCCGCATGAATTAAAGCTTCATTTACTGATTTATATGAATCTACCAATTCAGTATATTTACCTACCATTGCGATTTTAGTCTCTCCTTTTTGCTCTGATTCAAGTTTAGTAACCCTTTTCCAATCATTAAGTTTTGGCTTAGAACACTTTAATTTTAGTTTTTCTACTATTTGCTGGTCTAAGCCTTGTTTATTCATCATTACAGGGATTGCATATATTGATGGGACATCAGGTAATGTAAAAACACAATCTTCATTTACGTTGGTAAACAAAGCAATTTTTCTACAATCTGCTTTTGAAAGATTTTGTTCAGATCGACAAATTAAAATATCTGCTTGCAGACCATGAGATAACAAACTTTTGACGGAATGTTGAGTTGGTTTTGTTTTAGTTTCTCCTGATGATGCTAAATAAGGAACGAAAGTTAAGTGTGTAAATAGTGTCCTTTCAGATCCCAACTCAAGTTTCATTTGCCTAATTGCTTCTAAAAAAGGTTGGGACTCAATATCGCCAACGGTTCCGCCAATTTCTATAATTGCGATGTCATTATTGCCTGCGCCATATGCAATTCTTTTTTTAATCTCATCTGTGATATGAGGAATTACTTGCACGGTTGAACCTAAAAATTCTCCCTTTCTTTCTCTTTTAAGAACATCTTCATAAACTTGACCTGCAGTAAAATTATTTTTATGCGACATTTTTGAGTTCAAATATCTTTCATAATGTCCAAGATCGAGATCGGTTTCAGAACCATCTTCTGTAACAAAAACCTCGCCATGTTGAAAAGGACTCATTGTGCCAGGATCAAGGTTTATGTATGGATCAAGCTTCATAACTGTAACTTTTAACCCTCTACTCTCTAGAAGAGAGCCTAGTGAAGCTGAAAGAATACCTTTACCGATAGAGGAGACGACTCCACCAGTTACAAATAAGAATTTAGGATTTTTTGAAACCATCTTTTTCATACAAGATGGTTTATAAGTATATCAGAATAGTCTTAAGCTATTTAAAAAACTTTATCAGAGATAAATTAGATGGATATAAACTGACCTTCTTCTACTTCTTCCGATTTATCCAGCGGCCTTGAAAGAGATGCCCAATCAATTTCTCCATCCGTTGGCCAGTCCTGATAATCCAACACACCTAGTTCGTCATACAAAGGTTTGACTTTGTCAGTTAATAAGCCAATTCTTGCTAAGTTAGGTACGACTCTTGTAAACAATAAGTGTTGGAAGTTGTTTGTAACATCAGACTTACTTTGAAAAGCAATGGCATCTTCTACATCCCATCCAAAATGTTCATATACTTCTGAAGACATCAATCTACCTCTCATCACAACACAAGCCTCATAAGCAAATTGAGCTCTTTCCTCTCTTTCTTCGTCGGAAAGGGTTTTTACAAACTCCTCTAAATAATTTACTCCAAAAGTCACGTGTCTTGCCTCGTCTCTAATGATTAGATAAAGCATATCTTTAAAAACAGGATCAAAAGTACCTTGTCTCGCAAGATTAAAAGCAGCAAGAGCAAGTCCTTCTATGATTATTTGCATCCCAATGAATTTGAGGTCCCATCTTGGGTCAGTCAAAATTTTATCAAGTAATGACTTAAGACCTGTTCCTACGGGATACATAATTCCAACTCTAGATTGGATATATTTATTAAATGCTTCGACATGTCTTGCTTCATCAAAGGTTTGAGATGCAGCATAAAGCTTTGCATTGAAAGTTGGAGCACACGACACGAGTTGCGATGCTACTAGCAAAGCTCCTTGTTCACCATGCAAAAATTGGCTTAAAGACCAAGCTCCCCTATGACTCATAAAAGTGAATTTATCTTCTGTGGAGAGCTTTTGATAAGGTTCGTAATCGTCCCAAAATATAGGAGGAGGTGTATCTCCTCTTTCAGGTAAAGGTCTGTCCCAATCGATGTCTTTTTCTGCATTCCAATTAAGATCTTTTCCAAGTTCGTAAAGTCTTTTGATTCTATTATCTTGAACCGTATAGTCCCAATTGTAAGAACCTGTTAAAGGAGTACTAAAAATCTCAGCTATATCAGTAACTTCTTCCTTTGAAAGGTTGTATTCGTTTTCAACAGGAAACTCCTTTATGTTTCTTGGGGTTTCTTTTAAAACTTTAATTTTCATAACTTGTATACCTTTTTTACGCGATTTGTTATTCCAGTCATTAATGTGTAAGAACTATTATTAGCATATTTAGCCACTGTGTCTACTTCATGGCCTTTACCCCATAAAATAACTTCATCCTTATAACTAATTTTACTTATACTGGATAAATCAATTGCAACCATGTCCATTGAGACTTTACCAATTACTGGCGCTAATTTTCCTTTAATCAATACTTTCCCACAATTGCTCAAGTTTATTGGATACCCATCACCATACCCTACTGGCAAAATACCTATTTTAGTTCGCTTTTTAGCCTGCCAAGTCCCTTCGTAACCAACCTTTTCTCCTTTTTTAATTACTTTTAAAGATATGAACTTTGATTTCAATGTCATTACAGATTCAAGCTTAATGTTTTTATCTTTTAAGTTTGATCTACTGCCAAACATGCTTATTCCAGGTCTTACAATATCTTTCTGCGAAGCAGGATAATTAATCATGCCGCCAGAATTGCATAGGCTTTTCTTTACAGATATTTCATCAGATGAGCATCTTTTCTCAAGATCCTTAAATTTCTTTAGTTGTTTTGCATTACCTTTAAATGAATAAAAATGACTCATCAAAACTATTTGGTTAGTTTTTTTAGAAACTTCCTCAAAAATTATTGAAGAATCTTCTATTGAAAAGCCGAGTCTATTCATTCCTGAGTCAAATTTAAGCCATATCGGATGACTTTCTTTGAATTTCTTAATTTGTTTTAAAAAATTAAGCTGCCTGCTGGAGTGGATAACAAACTCTATATTGTTTTTGAGAAGAGCCTTCATATCGGCTAAATCGTAAGGCCCTTCCAAATCTAAAATAGGTTTTTTTGATTTTGAACGAAGATTTATGGCCTCTTCAGACGTTGCAACACAAAATCCATCAACTTTGTTTTGGATGTGTTCCGTAATTTTATCTATGCCGTGTCCATATGCATCAGCTTTAACAACCGGAAAAAATTTTGCAGAGTGTACAGAACTCTTAAGACTTTTAAGATTAAAATCCAAAGCCTTCAGATCGATTTCTACAAAAGTCGGACGATTCAATTCAATCTTCTTCTGAAAAATCTGGATTTCTTAAGGCTGGATCATCTAGAGCAAGGTCCTGAAATTTTGTATATTTATCAGAAAAATGTAATTTCACAGTATCTGTAGGGCCATTTCTGTGTTTAGCTACATCAATTATTGCAAGCCCTTTATTTTCAAGATCTTGTTCGTATTTTTCTGCACGAAAAACAAAAGTTACAATATCTGCATCTTGCTCAATCGCTCCAGAATCTTTTAAATCTGCAAGAACAGGTCTTTTTCCTGTCCTAGTTTCAGGCGCTCTATTTAATTGTGATAAAGCAATTACCGGGACATCAATTTCTTTAGCCAGAGCTTTAAGAGATCTTGAAATCTCACTCATTTCTGAAACACGGTTATCATTTTTAGTATCAGCTCGCATTAGTTGCATATAATCGATGATGATCAGACCTAAATCTGGGTTTTCCCTTTTGAGCTTTCTTGATCGAGAAAGAATTTCTGAAGGAGATAGCGAAGATGTGTCATCAATAAAAAATTTAGATCTGCTTAGTAAAGAAAGAGTATTCTCTATCTCATTAAAATCATTTTCAGAGAGATTTTTTGCTTCGAATAATTTTTTTAATTCTATTTTTCCAAGCAGAGATATCATTCTATACATAATGGACCTTGCTGACATTTCCAAACTAAAGAGAACAGATGGTATGCCATCGTTCACTAATTGGCCTGCGATACTAAGTGCAAATGCAGTTTTTCCCATGCTAGGTCGTCCTGCAATAACGAATAAATCTCCTTGTTGTAAGCCCATCGTGATCTTATCCAAATCTCTAAAGCCCGTGCTTATTCCTACCAAATCTCCATCAGATCTAATGGTCTCGTCTATCTTATCGTAAACCGGTTTTATTAAATCTTTAGCTAGGATTGGTCCGGAGCTTCTTTGAATTGAATCTCTGAGTTTTATTAATTTATCTTCAGCCTCACTTAAAGCACTTTCGCTTTCAAAAGTATCTGCTTCCTTGGCCAAAGAAGAGATATCAGCCGCAGTCGATATTAATTTTCTGAGCGAAGAAGATTGTTTGATGATGTTTGTGTAATTAATAAAGTTAGCTGTACCCGGTGTTTCAGATACCAAATTTTTTACATAACTCACTCGATCAAAATTAGAAAGAGATGAAAGATCGCTATCGTTTGAAAGAGATTCAATTAAAGTAACTGTGTCAATCTCTGATCCAAGATCAATGAGTTTTTTGATACCCCGAAAAATTAACTTATGTTCATTGGCAATAAAGTCACTTTCATCAACTTCTACGGATAATGAGTCCCAGAGCGTTGGTTCTAATATTATGCTTCCAAGAACAGCTTTTTCAGCTTCAATAGATGATGGTAAGTCGTTTTCTTTTCTCATAGCAGGGCTGATATTCTCCCACTACTAAAGAATGAAGACAATTAGATTTTAAGATTCTTCGGGTTTAAGTTCGAGATTAACTTTAGCGATGACTTCAGGGTGCAATTCAATATCAATTACATAATTTCCAATTTCTTTGAGCGAACCCTCAGGGAGTCTGACTGCGCTTCTTTCAATTTGAAAATCATTTGCCTCTAAAAGTTCTGAAATTTCTTTTGTACCGACTGAGCCATACATTGTGCCTTCCTCAGAAATTGCAACATTTTGGGAAACAGAAAATTCATTTATTTTATCGAAAATTTCTTTTGCTCTTTCTAGCCTTTTTTCTTCTTGAAGTTTCAATTCTTCTTGTTTGGCTTCGTAAACCTTCATATTTTCTTCATTAGCAACAATAGCTTTACCTGTTGGTAAAAGATAATTTCTACCGTAACCAGATTTAACTTGAACCAAGTCTCCTGGGTTTCCTAATCCAGTTATGCTTTCTTGTAGAATTAACTTCATGTTTCTAATGACTATCTGTAAAAGGTAATAATGCCAAAAGCCTTGCTCTCTTGATGGCTCTGGTAAGTTGACGTTGATACTTTGCACTAGTACCGGTCATACGTGCTGGAATAATCTTTCCTGTTTCTGTTATGAATTTTTTTAAAAGCTCAACATCTTTATAGTCAATTTCATCAACGCCTGCTGCGGTGAATTGACAAGCTCTTTTAGGCTTTAGAAAGTTATCCTGATTCTGATTTCTTCTTTTGTTATCTTTTTGTCTTCTCATATTTTTTTACTTTTTCTTATCTGCCTTAAAAACGTTCTTAACTTTTGCAAAAACTCCCTTTGCTTTTTCCTTGGCCTCTTCGACTACTTCTTCGACTACTTCTTCTACTTTTTCAGCAGCTTCTTTGACTTCTTCAATGGCGTCCTCAACTACTTCTTCAGCAGCTTCAACAATCTCTTCAGCTTTTTCAACCACTTCTTCAACCACATCTTCGACTTCTTCTTCTACTTTTTCAGCAGCTTCTTTGACTTCTTCAATGGCGTCCTCAACTACTTCTTCAGCAGCTTCAACAATCTCTTCAGCTTTTTCAACCACTTCTTCAACCACATCTTCGACTACTTCTTCTACTTTTTCAGCAGCTTCTTTGACTTCTTCAATGGCGTCCTCAACTACTTCTTCTGCTTTTGATAAAACTTCTTTTGCTTCATTTGAAACCTTTTTAACAAGGCCTTCATCTTTTGAATCTTTTTCATACAAAGAATCTTTGGTTTGCTCCATAAGAGCCGATTTACCAGTTTCAGCTTGTTTTTTCTTTAAAACAGATGTTCTTAAAATATTTTCATTGAATTTAAAAAGGTCGGTTATTGATGCTAGCTCAGAGGAATTACATTCCAAGTTGATCAAAAAGTACTCGCCTCGATAGTAATCTTTTATTGGGTATGCCAATCTTCTTGAGCCAATTTCTTCAGATCTATGTATCTGACCTTTTATGGATTTGGTTGTCTCTAATATTTTATCGAATAGAGATTTACCCAACTCTTTTTCGTCAGGGTTAAAAATATAAATTATTTCGTAATGATTCAATTTGCCTCCTTATGGGTATGAATCTTTTATAGTAAGACTCAAGAAAACACGCGAAGTCTAAGTCAAAAGAACTCAATTATCAATAGAATCTATTATTATTTTTTTTATGAGTTCAAAAAAATTTAAACCTTCTTTTTCTGCTGACTTAGGTACTAAACTGGTCTCTGTCATTCCTGGAACGGTATTCACCTCAATGAAGTAAAATTTATCTTCATATTCAATTAAATCTACTCTCCCCCATTTATCACATCCTAAAAGGTCAAAAGCTTTCTTTGAAAGCTTTTTAAGCTTAGCTAGTTTGTCTTCTGCAAAAACAGGAAAGCTATAAGATGTATCAGTTCTATTGTATTTTGCCTCAAAATTATAAAACTCTTCTTGAGCTTCAATTTCT
Organism: uncultured SAR86 cluster bacterium; assembly: GCA_902595715.1. GTDB lineage: Bacteria > Pseudomonadota > Gammaproteobacteria > Magnimaribacterales > AG-339-G14 > MEDG-81. The sequence continues at coordinate 38,715 of CACJRI010000005.1, read as the reverse complement.
ATTGGATCACAGATTAAATCTCCTAAAACTGAAATAGTAAGTTCTCTTCCAGGAATAAATTCTTCAATGATTGGGATGCCTTCATACTTATTTACATGTTGAATGGCCTTTGAAAAATTTTCAAAATTATTTTTTATAATAGATACTCCAAGACTTGAACCTTCCTTGCTAGGTTTTATAACCAGCTTTGGAGCTTTTTTTAAAAAGTCAGGAAGATCAAACCAGTCAAAAATGTCAGACACATATTGAGGGGTATTTATTTTGTTTTCACGCCAAATTTGTTTTGTCATAACTTTATCATAAGAATTTTTCAGACCTAAAATGTCACTTCCTGAAAACTTAATATTCAATGAAGATAAAAACTCTTGCACTTCTCCGTCTTCTCCGCCTTTTCCATGAATCATTACAAGAGCAAAATCAATACCGTCATACATTTTTTTGTCATGCATTTCGTTTTTATCTCTGATATCAATGAGTCTGGAATTTATGTTTTTCGCAATCAAGGTTTGATGAATTGACTGAGCTCCTTTCAAAGAAATTTCTCTTTCATTTGAAAAACCTCCACAGACAATACCAATACTTAAATTTTCTATATTCATTAATTTTTAAATTTTTTTGCTAGCAACGAAGTATTTCCAGCCCCTTGCGTTAGAAAAATGAAATTATCCTCAGCAATTTCTTTCATTGCATCATATGCCTCCTCTATGCCTCTTACCAATTTTGCCGATGGATTTAACTTATGTATCTCTCTAATAAGGTCATCACTTTCATAGTTTGGAATCGGTTTTTCACTTGCTGGATAGATCTCCAAAAGTATCAAGTTTTCGCAAGAAGACAAAAGCCTTACAAAATCATCAAACAAAGCTTTTGTACGTGAATACCTGTGGGGCTGAAAAACTAACAATAGTTTTCTGTTGGGCCAAACTTCTTTGACTGTATTTATTGAAACGCTTAGCTCTTCTGGATGATGTCCATAATCATCGATAAGAATTATGTCTTTTTCAAAGACTTTTTCTGATATAAGTTGAAACCTTCTTTCAATGACAATGAACTTTTCTAAAGCCTGCTTTATTCCTTCGTAAGATATTCCTTCATCGAGAGCTACAGTGATAGCTGCTGTTGCGTTTAAAATATTATGCTTTCCCAGCATATTTGTTTTAAAGCTCATTCTATTGTTTTTTTCTTTATCAAATAAAACAAAACTAGAACCATCTTTGTCTTGCATGAAATTTAATATTTGAAAATCATTGTTTGCAGAAAAACCAAATAAAGATACGTTACGAGGAAGGTTTTCAATGACTTCTACTACTTCAGGAGAATCACCATTGGCAAATATTCGACCCTGAAAGGGAGTTTTCAGACAAAAGTCTTTAAAGGAATTTTTCAATTTTTCAAGACTGTCGTCATAAGCCTCCAAATGATCGTTATCTATATTCGCAATTACTGCTTTATGGGGTCTTAATAACAAAAATGAGCCATCACTTTCATCAGCTTCGGTAAAAATATGTTTGCCTTTGCCAAGCTTTGCATTTGATGCAAAAGATTCTACCTTCCCACCAATGATGTATGTAGGATCAAGCTCATTACTGCTAAAAATATGAGCAAGAATACAAGTTATTGTGGTTTTGCCATGACTGCCAGCTATTGCAACACTTTCTTTAAGCATCATTAAATTTGCCAGCATTTCAGCTCTTTTGATAACTGGAATTTTTAATTTTTCAGCTTCAAATACTTCCAAATTTTCATGTGAAATAGCCGATGAAATAACAACCAAATCCTTTTCTGCTACATTTGCGCCATCATGGGCATAAAAAATCTCAGCTCCAAGAGACTCAAGTCTCTGCGTTATTGGAGTATCAACTAAATCTGAACCAGAAATTTCATAATCTAAATTGATTAGTATTTCAGCAATACCACTCATTCCGGCACCACCTATTCCAATTAAATGTATTTTTTTTATGTCATTCATTTGAAAGAATTTTTTTGATAATCATATTTTTTTTATCAGTTAAAGAAATCCTAGATATGTTTTTTTTCATCTTTTCAAGAATCTCAGGATTTTTAACTATTTCAAATAATATTTTTTTTAAGTTTTCTTCTAAAAGATCCTCTTCACAAATAAATGCGGAGTTTTTCTCTGTCAGGAATTTAGCATTTTCATGTTGATGATTATCAATTGAATTTTTCAAAGGAATGAAAATTGCAATATTTTGAGTTTCACAAATTTCAGATACGGATAAAGCTCCTGCTCTTGAAATTATTAGATCCGCATTCGAATAAAAGCTTTCCATACTTTCTACAAATTCAAAGAGCTTTAAATCAAAATTTTTTTTACAAGAATCGTAATACGATTTTGTTTCTTCTAGGTTTCCTTTGCCGCATTGATGCGACAAAATAAATTTAAAATCAGGAAAATCTTGTAATAACTGGCTGAAAACTTTGGGTGCAGTTTTGTTAATCAATCTAGCGCCAAGACTTCCACCCATAATCTTGATATCTAACTCACCAGAGCAGGATTTCTTTTTCTCAACTTTTCGTGCATCAAGATTTATTAAATTACCAGAGAATATTGCTTTTTTTTCATCAAAAAAATTTTGAGTTTTTGGAAAACCGCAAAAAATCTTATCTATTTTTTTATACCTAGCTAAAAGTCTATTTGAAGAACCAGGTATAGAATTTTGTTCTTGAATATATATTGGTCCAGAAAAGTGTGCCAAACCTACTAAAGAGACATACCCTCCAAAACAAACCAGGATATTTCTTTTGGAAAAAATATTCCAGATTTGAAATTCTAGGAAAAATCTCAAGAATGAGAAAATCAAAAAAATAAGGCTTAAGATTTTAAAAAATAAAGATTTGCCTCTAAAGCCACTTAATGGATACCGATAAAATTTTATACCTAAATCTTTGCATATTTGTTCTTCTGGTCCTCTAGAGGAGCCAATCCAACTTATTTCAACAGCCTCTTTTAGAAGCATTTCGCTTAATTTTTTTGCAGGAAATACATGTCCCCCTGTTCCCCCTGCACAGATAATAATTTTTTTATTTTTATCTGACATATTCTTTTAGACAGAAACTTTATTTGAAAAGTTTGCTTCAATCTTTATTTTCTGAACTAAGGCAATCAAAACAAACATGAGCATCAAGTTAGAACCTCCAAAACTTATTAAAGGTAACGTAATACCTTTTGTAGGTAGCAATCCTGTTGAAACGCCAATATTTATAAAAACATGCAGAGCTATTAATACTCCCGTTCCATATGACACTAAACAACCAAATGTATAATCATTTTGACGAGCATATCTTCCTATCATAAAACATCTAAAGACTAAGTATGAGAAAGCTAAAATTAAAACTAAACTAAAAACAATGCCTAATTCTTCTGTGATAATCGCAAAAATAAAGTCGGTTTGAGCATCCGATAAAAATCCCTCTTTCATTTGACTATTTCCGATGCCTACTCCAAACCATTGACCATTACTTATTGCGCTTAAAGAAGCTCTTAACTGCTCAGCAAATTCGTTATTCCAAGGATCTAAATAGCCCATAATTCTTTTAATTCTATAGCTCGCTGTAAATATCAAGCCAATAAATGTAAATAATCCAACTATAAAAATTGATATAAGATGCTTTAATGGAGCTCCAGCAATAAAAAGTATAGAAAAAGATACGATAAATATCACTGCCGATGAACCTAAATCTGGCTCAAGCAAAATAAGCAAGATGGAAAGCGAAATCAAAAAAACTGGTTTAAAAAAGCCTAACCATTCTTCTCTAAATTCATCATATTTTCTAATGCAATATGAGGATATATAAATGATAAGCGAAAACTTCATCAATTCAGAAGGTTGAAAAGAAAATCCCAAAACTCGAATCCATCTAAATGCGCCGTTAACTTCTTTTCCTATGAAAGGAACAAAAACCAATATCAATAAAAGTAAAGAGAACAATAAGAAATAAATTGAGTTTTTTTGCCAAAAGCTCATTGGCATTCTGAAAGCAAATAATGCAAAAACAAACGCAATGAAAATTTTTTGAATATGACTCAAAGTCATATTGAGCGACCCCGAAGTGAGAGGGAGAGATACGGAAGTGACCATGACAATACCAAAAAATAATAAGAAAGTTGAAATGAACAGCATAGGTATATCAATATCAGCAAAGCCAAGAGAGCGATCATGCTTACCAAGAAAAATCCTTTGCAATGTTGATTGATTTTTAAATTTTGGCATTCAAAACTAAATCCTTAAATTTTTTTCCTCTTTCCTCAAAGCTTTCAAACATATCTAAGCTAGAACATGCAGGCGAAAGAATCATAACGGTATCACTTTCAATAATTTTTAATGCCGAATGAACTGCCTCTTCAAGGTTTGAAACTTCTTGAGATTTTGACGAATCAAGAAGTTTTTTTAAATTTTTCGTACTCTCGCCAAAAAAATAAATTTTCTTTGCACGTTTATTTAGATAATCAGTGAAACTTTTAAAATCCTGATCTTTTGATCTTCCTCCACAAATCACTATCAATGACTTGGATTCATCTACACTTTTTAGGCCTTCTAATGATGAAGCTACATTAGTTGCTTTAGAATCATCTATGAAAGTTATATTTCCATCTATCTGATGAAAAAGTTCCATTCTGTGAGGAAGCTGAGCAAAACAATGCAAAATATCTTTTTCTAAAAAATTAAGATTTAAGCAGGAACAAATTTCTTTGATTGCATTAAAGTTTTTATCTTTTACAGACCCTTTATTGCTAAATAAATAATCAGCTTGAGGAATAAATTCTTTGAGACTTTCGTTCACAATTGAAATTTCACTACTGTCAATTATCTTCTTTTTTATTTTTGCATATTCATTGAAACTTCCATGTCTATCAATATGATCAGGTGTAATATTTAACAAAACTGACAATTTGAATTTGGGTAATGGTGCTATATCCAAATGAAAGCTTGAGACCTCTAAAACAAAAAAATCTTTTTTTTCCTCTACAAATTCCAAAACTGGTCTTCCGATGTTTCCAATGGCAAGAGTGTCTAAATGTTGGTAATTAAATAATTTTTCTAACCATGAACAAACTGTTGATTTTCCATTGGTCCCAGAAATTAATATTTTTTTTGATGTGTTTTCTTCTAAAAAAATATTTATATCACTTTTAATTTCAATGTTTTTTTCTTTTGCTGTTTTGATTATGTTGTGATTTAAGTCAAATCCTGGACTGCAGGCTATAAATTTTAAGTTGTTAAAATCGATTTCTTCTTCGGCAATAAAATTAAAATTTAAATTTTTTTTTAAATTGAAATCATCCTTTCCTACCCTCGTATCGTAAGTAATGAATGGTTGTTTTTTTTTAGAAAAATATTCTCTAAATGACTCTCCTGTAATTCCTTTGCCAAGGATTAGAACAGGTTTGGATGAATTCATTTTTATCTTAGTCTAAAGGTAGCCAAAGCAAAAAGAACCAGAATTAAGGTAATGATCCAAAATCTGACAATTATTTTTGGTTCAGCTAGCCCTGAAAGCTCGTAATGATGATGTAAGGGAGCCATTTTAAATATTCTTTTACCAGTTAATTTGAAAGAAGCAACTTGGAGAATTACAGACATGGTTTCAATTACAAAAACCCCTCCCATCAACATCAATATAAACTCTTGTCTTATACTTACTGCGATAATTCCTAATGCCGCACCTAAAGAAAGAGATCCAACATCGCCCATGAATATTTGTGCTGGATAAGTATTAAACCAAAGAAACCCTATACCAGCTCCAACTAGCGCCCCACAAAAAATTACTATTTCAGTTGAATAAAAAAGATAGGGAACATTAAGATAATCCGAGAGAATTGCATTACCCGAAATGTATGCAATTATTCCCATTCCTGCAGCCACCATTACAGAAGGCATAATTGCTAGTCCATCTAGCCCATCAGTTAAATTAACAGCATTTGCAGTTGCAACAAGAACCAAGGCGCTGAATAAAATGAACCAAATCCCAAGTTGCAGAGCAAAGTCTTTGAAAAAAGGAAGAAACAAAGTAGTTTCTTCTGCGCTGGTAGCAAAATAGTAAATCAATGAACTTGCAGATAAAGCTACTAAAATTTCCCATAAAAGCCTACTTGTGCCACTTAGACCTTTGCTATTTGAATAACGCAGTTTTAAATAGTCATCAATTAACCCAATAACACCAAATAAAAAGGTTACTGCCATTGAAACTAAAAGATATTTATTACTTAAATCTCCCCAACAAAGGCATGAAAATAAAATAGAAAATAAAATTAATAAACCTCCCATAGTGGGAGTTCCTTTTTTTTCTAAATGACTTTGAGGGCCTTCGTCTCTGATGATCTGACCATACTTTTGTTTTGCTATGAATCTTATAAAAGTCTTGCCAAAAAAAAGAATAAAAACCAATGAGGTTAAAGTTGCAAGGATTGCTCTAAAAGTGAAATAGTTGAAGATCCTTAAAGGCCCAAAGCTGTCCGCTAAATATTCAAGTATTGGTAAAAACATTTTAAGTAAGATTCTTGATGATGTTTTCCATTTTAACCGAACGTGAACCTTTGAAGAAAATTAAAGCATCCTCTTCAAGATATTCCTTCAAATAAGAATCAATTTCTTCTCTTTTAAAGAAAGATATATTTGATTCTTTCAAATTTACCTTGAAATCTATTGCTAAAACAACATCAAATATTAAAGATGCTTCTTTGAGGATATGTTTATGTAAGTCTTCTGATTTTTCTCCAAGTTCTCCCATTTGCCCCATAACGCATATTTTTTTTTGATATTTTGAACCTTTTTCAATAAAAGAAATTTTTGAAAGATCTAGATTTTTTATTTTTTTAAAAGCATATAAAAAGGAATCTGGATTTGCATTGTACGAATCATCAATGATCAGAGCTTTTGACTTTGATTTTCTTATTTCAAACCTGCCAGAAACATCAATTTTTTTATCTAAGAAGCTATCTATTTCTTCAGGAAGATACTCAACCTCTAGCAGATCATTAATTTTTACAATGGCAGTTTTCATCAATTTTTTTGGATCATTGTCGCTTATGAAAATACTTTTTTTTCCAGAAGATTTATCTTTTACTAGATTTAAATATTTTTTTGGAATGTCCCCTAAACAATATCCTTCGTCCTTGGTAAAAACAAAAATATCACTTTTTTCATTTGCCACGCCATCGATATTTTTTAGGCCTTCTAAATGAGCATTTCCAATATTCGTAATTATGCTTAAATTCATTTTCAAAATATTTGCCAATTTTGAAATTTCTCCAGGATTATTTGTTCCAATTTCAAAAAAACCCACTTTATGATGCGGGCTTAATTCCAAAAGAGAAAAACAAAGGCCATAAAAATTATTAAAATTTCCATGACTTTTATAGACATCATTTTGCATAAATTTTTCCTTGAAGTATTTACTTAGAGTTTCTTTTGTTGTGGTTTTGCCATTACTTCCTGTAATTCCTACCACCAGCCCCTCAAATAGTTCTCTTTGTTTTTTTGCGATATTTTCTAAAAAAGTGTTCGTATCCTTAACAAGAATATGATTTTTATCATCAATCTTTTTTTCAGAAACAACACATGCTGCCCCAAGATCAAATGCTTCAGAAATAAATTTATGAGCATCATGATTTTGTCCTTTAAGGGGTATAAATACATCCCCTTCTTTGATTTCTTTTGAATTAAAAACTATTTTTTTGAAGTCAATATTTTGACAATAAATTCTTCCTCCTCCAAAGGCAGCAAGATTTTCTATATTTTTTTTAAATAACATCCTTCAGTTCGTTTAAAATTGTTAAATCGTTAAATTCTATTTCCTTGCCTTTTAAAATTTGAAAGTTCTCATGGCCCTTTCCAGCAATAAGCAAAACTGATTCTTGTTCCAATTTCTTAAGTTTTTTTAAGCCCTCAGAGATAGCTTCTTTTCTGTCAAAAATGATGTCAAAGTTTTTTAAATGCATATCTTTGACAATTTGAGTCACTATTTTTTTTGGATCTTCATTTCTTGGATTATCGTTTGTAATTATTTGAAAATCCGATTTCTCTTGGGCGATTTTTCCCATATCCCCTCTTTTAGATGAATCTCTTTCCCCGCCACATCCAAATAAAGTTATGATTTTTCCTTTATAGCTACTTCTCAAATAATCCAAAACAGATTTCAGTGCATCTGGGGTGTGTGCATAGTCTACATAGCAAATTTTATCCTGAAATAAAGAAATTTTTTGTAACCTGCCAGGAAGGTTTTTCATATTTTTAAGCATTTCTGCCTCAAAATTTATTCCATTGGATATCTTTCCATATAGACCCAAAGCACATAAAAAATTAGAAATCATAAATTTACTTTTAAAAGGAAGATAATTTTTTAAATCACCCCAAGGAGTTTTTATTAAGTTATTTTCTAAGTATATATTTGCAGTTTTGTCATTAACTGAAACGGTAAAAGTTGATTTGTTTTCAGAATGAAGTTCTCTACCTAATTCATTATCAATGGAAACGACGTTGTTTTCATCTGATGTTGAGAAAAAGCTTTTCTTGGCATTTCTATAACTACTAAAATTTTTATGATAATCAAGATGATCTTTTGAAAAGCTTGTGAGGGATTTAGCAAAAAAATCTATACCAGAAATTCTTCTTTGATCTATGCCATGAGAGGAAACTTCCATAAGGAAGTATTTTCTCTTCAAATCAATAGATTTTTTTAGAAAATAATGAAGTAAAAAATTATCTGGGGTAGTTAAGGGAGTGATTTGTGTATTTTTAAGATTTGAAACTTCTGGCATGTTCGTTAATAGAGTTGCATTGGAATCCTTAAAAGATAAAAGTTGGTGAAGAAAAAATGCGGTGGAAGATTTTCCGTTTGTACCAGTAATTCCAATGATTTTGATACTTTTTTTAGATCTCGCAAAAAGAGTCTCTAAATATTTATCTTTATGATTGACTAAATTTAAGTCAAATAAATTTTTATCTTTTAATTGTTCATTAAGGTTCACTTGGCTAATGACAATACTGGCACCTCTATCAATGGCATCTTCGGAATACTTTAAAGCTTCCTTTGGATTTTTTGAAAAAGATATAAAAGCATAATTTGGTTTTACAAAATTAGAATTATCTGTAAATCCAGTGATTTTTATACTTTCTAATATTGAAAGATTTTCTGTTAAGGAAAGCATAATTAAAGTTTTTGAATGGTTTCAATAAACTCCGAAAATATTGGAGCAGCGACGTCACCTCCTCCTTCTCCATTAATCTTTGGATTTTTAACAAATAGTCCGACCAAGTACTCTTTATCATCTATTTTCGTCATTCCTATGAATAAGGCATTATGCAGATCATCATTATACTTTTGATTCTTAAAGATTCTTGCGGTACCTGTTTTACCATAAACATCATGATCGTTAACTTTTGCCCGAAAACCGGTGCCATTTTTTATTGCTTTGAATAATATGTTTTTTATATGTTTAGCATTTTCTTTGCTAAGTATTCTTTCTTCTTCAAATTTAGAGGAGTTTTTTATTAATTTAAGTGGTCGATAAACTCCTTCTGAAAAAATAGCGCTATATGCTGAAGTTAATTGAACTAAGGTAGTTTGAAGACCATATCCATAACAAAGTGAAACTTTTTCTCTTAGCGATAAATTTTTATATTCCGGGAGATAGCCCTCTCGGGTAGAGATAAAAATTTCATTCATATACTTTCCCAAACCAAGAGAATAATAAGTTTGAAGAATTCGATTAGGATCAAAATCAGCACATAGCTTTACCATGCCGACATTACTAGACTTAGTAATTATTTCTTCTGTAGATAATGTTCCATAGTTTCTAGCATCTTCGGTTTTATAACCTTCAAATTCTATCCATCCTGGAGAAGTATTTACTTCTAACTCAATTAACTCTGGATTATTTTTTAATAGAGCTGATAAAGCTAAGGGTTTCACAGTAGAGCCTGGCTCGAATAAATCTATCGCTGAATTATTCTTCAATAATTCCATATTATTAAGTTTTTTTCTGTTATTCGGATCAAACGACGGAAAATTCGCCATTGCTAGAATTTCATTTGAATCCAAGTCAATCATTATCCCTGACGCAGATTCTGCATTATGAAATTCAACAGCTTTTTTTAGCTTATCAAATAGGATAAATTGCATTTTAGTGTCAACAGTTAAGTTAACTGCTGACCCGCTGATTGGCTCTTTTTTTATTGTATTTTGGATTACTCCTAATTTTCTAGAATAAATATTTTCTTGATAACCATTTTCCGCTTTTAAAGTTTCATCAAGAGCAAATTCGATTCCGTTAATACCCTCATTTTTATAATTAGTAAGTCCTATTAATTGAGAAAATATTTCTCCTTGAGGATAATTTCTTTTAAATGTTCTTCTGCTTATGACTATTCCAGGAATTTCTAAAGACTTAATATATTCTTTTTTTTGTTTTTCTACTTTTTGATTAAGAACTAAATATTTAGTTTTCTTTCTAGCTAATCGTTTTTTTAACCTATCAATATCTAAATTTAAATTAGCTGATAAAAGATTTATATGAAGTGGATCAAATGAAAAATCCTTCAGGGTTATGCCAATCTCATAAGATGGAATATCTTCAGCCAAGATGAAGTTGTTTCTGTCAAAAATTACTCCTCTTTTTGAAGTAATTGGAGATTGCCTAATTGTGACTTTTTGCGAAAATTCTTTTCCTAAACTGAAGTTGTTTTTTTGAAAAAAAACTAACTTGGTTGGTAAAGCTAATAAAATGAAGAATATAACTATCCAGAGAATTAGTTCCCTGTATTTATTATTCTCATTTGCATTCAAATCAATCTATCTGTTTTCTCACAAATGACGGTATGTCTAGATAATTATTTTTTTTTGATGTTTCTGATTTAGACATTTCATTTTCAGCTTTACCTAAAGTAGGTACTTCTTGAAACCTTCCATAGGGATCGTTGGCAACTTTAAATGCAGTTGTCCTCTCATTTTGTTGAGAGCTATCTGTTAAGCCTGTAGCAATAATAGTGACTTTTATATCGCCCTCCATACTTTTATCTTCAACCGCTCCATGAATTATTTGAGCTTTTTCATCTGCAAATTCTGAAACTTGTCTGAGGACATCTTCTATCTCGCCCATTTTAATCCCATGACCTGTAATGTTTACTAAAACGCCTTTAGCGTTTTGCAAATTTATATCTTCTAAAAGTGGACTGCCTACTGCCTCAGCTGCAGCATCTTTAGCTCTGCTAGGCCCACTTGCTATGCCAGTTCCCATCATGGCAACACCTTGTTCAGCCATAACAGTCCTAACATCATTAAAGTCCACATTCATATAGCCTGTTTGAGTAATGATATCTGCTATTCCTCTTACAGCGCCTAATAAAACATCGTTTGCATGACCAAAAGCCTCGAGCATTGTGCAATCCCCACCAAATACTTCGCTTAATTTTTGATTGGGAATGGTGATCAGGGAGTCCACCTCAGACCTTAATTCTTTAATACCTGTTTCAGCTAGATCATCCTTAAACTCTAAAGATAAGGGTTTCGTTACGATTGCTACAGCTAATGCGCCAACGTCTTTTGCAGCCCTGGCTACAATCGGTGAAGCTCCTGTTCCTGTTCCTCCTCCCATTCCAGCAGCTATGAAAACCATATCAGCTCCATCAAACATTGTCGTTAACCTTTCATAGTCATCTAAAGCAGTATCTCTACCGACATCTGGTTTTCCTCCAGCACCTTGTCCTTGATTAGTTATCTCTCCTAAGATTATTTTTTCAGCCGCCTTATTTTTAGTAAGTGCTTGAGAGTCAGTATTTGCAGAAATAGTTTCTACCCCATCCACTCCATTGGTCACCATATGGTCAATAGCGTTACCTCCACAACCGCCAACGCCCACAACTTTTATTATGGTCTGATTTCTCTTTCCATTATCTACAAGCTTATATTTCATAACTCCTCCTAAAATTAAAGTTAAAAAGTATTTTGTATCCATCTAAAAGCTTTATTAATAAAGCTTCGTTCGTTCAAAATAGCAAAATCCATGTAATCTTCTTCCAACTTTCTTTGAGCAAATAAAATTAATCCAACTGCAGTGGAATATATTGGATTTGCTAAAATATCACTCAAACCTATTAAGCCTTGAGGCTTTCCAACTCTGACAGGAACTTGAAATATTTCCTCGGCTAATTGAGAGATACCTTCTATTCTTGAAGCGCCGCCAGTCAAAACAATTCCTGCAGGTATTTCTTGAGCAAGGTTTATATTTCCCATTCGTTGTTTAATAATTTGAAAAATTTCTTGATATCTTCCTTCAATAACTGTCGCAAGACCGTGTCTTGAAAAAGTTTTATTTTCTCTGCCATTAATTGATTGCGTGGTAATGGATTCATCAGAATCTGCTAATTCACTCCAAGCACAGCCATGTTTCTTCTTTATATCTTCCGCGTTTTGTATTGAAGTTTGAATCGCTCTTGCAATATCATTAGTAACGTGTTCGCCAGCAATTGGAACATTTGCTGTAAAGCTTATTGCACCATCTGAAAAAATTGCTACATCAGAAGTTCCTCCTCCAATATCTATTAGACAAACACCTAATTTCTTTTGATCATCAGTAAGGACTGAATGACTTGATGCAAGTTGTTCTAAAACATATTTTTGAACATCTATTCCACACATGTTCATGCAAGATCCAATATTTGTAGAAGAATTTTTAAGACAGGAAACTAGATGAACATGAGCTTCCAATCTTACTCCAGCCATTCCTAATGGCGCTTTCACTCCGGGTTGATTATCTATAATGAATTCTCTTGGTAAAGCATGCAGAAGCTCATAGCCTTCAGGAATTCTTTGAGCTTGAGCAGTAGACATAACCTTTTCTACCTCACTCATTTTTACCTTTCTATCTTTAATTGGCACAGCTCCCGAAGAATTTAAGCCATTAACACTCCCTCCTGAAATTCCTACGTAAGCTTTAGTAACTTGTTTGCCTGACATAAGCTCAGCTTTAGAAACTGCCTCTTTTACAGCAGCTACTGTTGATTCAATATCTACAATAACGCCGTCTCGAAGACCCAATGAATTTTGAATACCTAAACCCAAGACATTTATACCGTCAGAGGTGTTTTCTGCAATTATGCAAACAACTTTAGAAGTTCCTATGTCAATTCCAACTCTTAAATTACTTTTATTATTGTTCGCCATTAATAATATCCAATTGCTAATTTATTTTTATGTCGCAAATCTATGGTTTTAAAGTTTTTTAATAAATTTTGTGAATCTTTACTTTGAAAGAATAATTTCAAGATTATTAGTTGCTCAGAAAGTTGAAAATCTTGAAATTTGATAAATTTATTATTGGTCGTTTGAATTTTTATTTGACCAAATTTCTTGTATTCTACTTCTTTAATTAAAAGATCCTTCTGTAATAGAACTTCTTGGATTTTGTAATAATTATTGATCAGCCCCAAAGGTTCTTTGTCATCAATTGATAAATTAACCAAAGATAAAGAGTAACTTTCTCCTAGCACTATTGACTTGCCATTTTGAGAAATGACTTCAGAACCATTTAAGTGAAAATGAGGTATTGTTTTTTGCTCTTTTTCTTTTGAATTCATACCGACAAATGAAGAAGCTAACGCAAAACTACTTAGTAGGATTAATGAAAAAAGAAAAAATATTTTTACCTCGAGCCTTATATTCAATTTGCAACCTCAATATTCAATATCTCATCTGGTCTGATCATGGAAAGGCTTTGCGAAGAATTCTCATAAGCTTCTTTTAGAGATTTTTTTAATTGTATTCTGCTATTTAAGGAGAGATTCTCATCCAATTCATAATTAAATGCTTTTGTCAGTTTATAAATATCTGAATTTGTTTTTTTTATATTAAAGTCTAGCTGTAAGTAAACTAACAAAACAAAAGTTAAGATAAACAAAAGAGAAAGAAATGATATGTATTTAAGAGACATATTCTATTTCCCCAATTCTTAAAATTGCACTTCTAGATCGAGGATTAGTTAATTTCTCTTCCTTCGATGGTTTTATTTTATTTACGTTTTTCAAGTTAATACCCTCAAAAAAAATTTTGTAATCTTTCTTGAAAAAGTTTTTAACTATTCTGTCTTCAGCTGAATGGAAGCTTATGACAGCTAAAATGCCCCTGTCTTTTAGAACTTTTATTGCTGAAATTAGGCCTTTCTTTAATTCCTCAAATTCATTATTAATTAAGATTCTTATGCCTCTAAAAATATTTGTGGCTGGATGTTTTTTTTGAAAACCTTTTGGTTTGAAAAGCTCTGCCAGATTTTTTGTTGAAGAAATATTTGTATCTTTCCTTGCTTGGATAATTTTTTTTGCATACTGTCTAGATTTTCTTTCCTCTCCAAGAAAATAAAAAACGTCTGCAAGTTCTTTTTCTGATGCGGTATTTATCCATTCTTTAGCAGACATTCCAGAACTATTATCAAATCTCATATCCAGTTCTCCCTCTCGCATAAAGCTAAAACCTCTTTCAGGCTTATCTAATTGAAGGGACGAGACTCCTAAGTCAAAAAGAACACCATTCATAGTTTTTTTTGAAAATAAGCTCGAGATGTTTGAAAAAGTTGATGTTTGGAAATTAAATCTCTCATCCTTGATAAGATTTGCATAATGTTTGACCTCTTTATCTTTATCAATTGAATAAAGACTGCCATCTGAATTAAGATTTTCTAGAATTTTTTTTGAGTGCCCGCCTAAACCAAAAGTGCAGTCAAGGTATGAACCGCTTTTATCATAAATGAGATTGGTTAAAGTCTCTTTCAATAAAACTGGTTCATGAGAATAATTCAAAATGGAATCTCCTGAACTTCACTAGGAAGTTCAATTTCTAGTCTTTCACCTTTAACATTTTTCCCTTCTTCTTTCAGTTTCCAGTTTTTTTCACTCCATAGTTCAAGTTTTTGGCCCATACCGATTAGAACAACTTTAGTTTTTTCTTTAATTTGACTGTAATTTCTCAGGGGCTGAGGAATAAGAAGAGTCATTCTTTCTGAGACTTCAAAATCAATAGCATGAGCATTTCCAAGAAAATTCCACTGTAAAGATCTAATTTTTGGATTTAGGCCAGAGAGATTTTCAAAAGCATCGGAAATTTTCTTCCACAATGCTCCTGGATAAATCAAGAGTGATGGATATTGAGGGTCTCGAGTGATAATAATCGACCCTGAAGCCATTTCCTTCAACAAATCTTTGTATCTTGTAGGTATAACAATTCTCCCCTTTGTGTCTAAGGAAAGACTGCTAAACCCATAAAGTCCAGCCATAAAATAGTCCCAAAAGTTACACTTACGTATACTTTTGCACACTTTTACACACTTTTAAAGGATTGTAAATATATAAAAATCCCTTAAAAACAGATTTTTACACTGAAATAAAGGCTGATAATGCGGATTGAGCTGACTCATAAGCCGGGTTCTGTTTGAAGTAATCATTCATCTCGAACTCATGTCACCATGAATCTCTAGCGGCCTACCCAGATTCAATGCGGAACACATTATAAAATCTCTATTTGGCCTTGCTCCAAGTGGGGTTTACCTAGCTGTTCTTCGTTACCAAAAAACACGGTGAGCTCTTACCTCACCCTTTCAACCTTACCCTAAGGCGGTTTATTTTCTGTTGCACTTTCCATGGTAAGTTTAAAACTTACCTCCAGGAGTTACCTGGCACTTTTTCCTGTGGAGCCCGGACTTTCCTCTGCAATGCAGCGATTACTCGGTCAGCTCGCAGGAATTATACTTATTCTTTATATTTGTTGTAAATTTCTTTTGCACTTTGTCTCGAAATTTTTGAAAAAATCTTTGAAAATTGTTTTAAAGAAAGATCATTTGATAATGATGCATATAAATAATCCAATTTGTTATCAAATTCCTCGTTTTTCTTGTCAGATCCATCCAAAACAATAACAATTTCTCCCCTTGAAATATTCAAATCCACATCTGCTATAAGGTTCATCTCTTCAATTGTGCCTCTAAGAATTGTTTCATGCATTTTAGTCATTTCTCGGGCAATACTAATTCTTCTATTTTTGCCAAAAATATCTCTCATAACTTTTAAGGTTTTTTTTATTCTGTAAGGAGATTCAAAAAAAATAATTGTTTTTGTTTCATAGTTATATGTTGAAAGCAATGATTTCAACTCGCTTGATTTTTTTGGTAAAAAGCCTTCAAAAATAAATTTATTATTCTTAAATCCAGAGGTAATTAACCCTGAAATTACTGAGGAAGGGCCTGGAATACTTTCAACATTTATTTTCTCACTAATGACTTGTGAAACCAATTCATGACCCGGATCTGAGACTAAGGGTGTTCCAGCATCTGAGATCAAAGAAATGGTTTTTCCATCTTTTAGTTGTTTTATTATTGAAGAATTTTTTTTTTGAGATGAATAGTCGTTATAAGAAACCAACTTACTGGAAATTTTATGCGCTACAAAAAGTTTTTTTGAATTTCTTGTATCTTCTGCAAGAACAATGCTTGACTCATTAAGTATTCTAATTGCTCTTAAAGTTATATCCTCTAGATTACCAATTGGTGTTGCAACTAAATATAATGTTCCTGTCATGTTAAAAAAAATAATCTCACATGTTGTCTTAGTCTTCATCCTATCTTGCTGCAGTTTATCTAGCAATGAATACTCGCAAAGAGATGATATTGAAGAGTTTAAAAGTAAGGATCTCATTCTAAGTTCATCTCGATTAAGCTCAAATATGGACATTATTTTTTTCGAAGATAAAAATGCTTATCAGAAAGCCTTTTTGGAAGGAATAAAGAATGGTTTCTTTATTTTGAGAGAAAGACAAAAAAGAAATTCTGAAATTAATTTCGTAGATCTTTCCAAAGAAAAATCTTTTAACTGCTCAAAAATATCAAAAAAAACAAAAAAACTAATTTACCTCAATAGCAATTTGATAAACATTTTAAATAGATGTAATTTAAAAAATACCAACAATATTTTGGTTATTATCGGATTAAAAGAAAAAGTTAAATTAAATTTAAATTTCATTGATCCTTTTTATGACTATACAGACTATCTTTACAGCTCGAATCCTGAGATTCTTCGAGAAGAATCCGTGGTTTTAACAGATAGAGAATTACAAGCAGAAAATTATTTTTTGATTGAAAAAAAATCGAACATTGAAAGTAAAATTTCAGACCTGTTTGAGATAAATAAAAGTGTAAACCGAAAAAAAGAGTTAGAGAGAATAACTCAAAATAGAATTTATCAGACTCCAAGATTCAGAAAAGATGTAAATAAAATTATCATTGATACAAAGGAAGTTTCAGCTGAAAGAATTATCCCTGCAATTAATTTCAACTTAATTTTCGATCCTGAGATTTATGTCTTACCTGGTCAACTTGATCTGTGGAGATTTTCAAAAAAAGAATTTAATTCTAATTTAAAAGGTTTAGAGCATCCTATTTTATTAAACAATAACTTTTTATTTGATGATGAGTTTTCAAAAAAACAAATTCAAGAAAAGCTTTTTTACGCGCTAGGATTCGATTCGCTACTTTTTTTTGGCAAAGGTATCAATACTAGGTTTAATGGACTATTGGGTGAATATACAAAAGAAGAAAATAGGATTTTTATTAAGCCAGAAAAAATTGGCCTTCAGTAAAATTAGAGTAATTCTATTTCTAAAGAAGTAAAACTCTCTTTAACACTAGGCAAGTCCTGCATTCTTTCAATATAGTCAAAAAGAGGTTTTGAAGCTTTGTTGTTGGGAATTTTAATTTGATGATAATCAAGTCTCAAAAGAATTGGAATGATTACAGCATCTAAAACTGAAAACTCGTCGTTTCTGAAAAATTTTTTATTATCAAACATAGCCAAAGAGTTTGAAATATTTTTTTGAAGGTCGTTTCTTGCTTTTGTAATTTGTGGCTTAGAAGATTTTGTATTTTCAAGAATATCTAAGTTTTCCGCCCAGTCTTTTTCAATTCTTTGAAGGATTAATCTAAATTGAGCTCTAGAAACTGGATAAACAGGTAAAAGAGGTGGATGAGGAAATCTTTCATCAAGATATTCAACTATTAAGCCAGAGTGATATAAAGAGAGTTCTCTGTCTACCAAAAGGGGTAAATGTCCGTCAGGATTTATCTCTAAAATTTCTTTAGGAAGATCATCTTTAGTAAGCACCTCTAAATTGCAAGATATTCCTTTTTCAGCAATTACAATCCTAACTTTTTGAGATCTATGTCCAATATCATCATGGAACAAAACCATAGCTGACCTATTGCTAAGAATACTCATAACGCTATTTTAAATCTTTTTTAAATTCTCGATATGTCATATAAGCAAAAGCTGTAAAAATAATCAAAAAAAGTAATACATAGATACCAATTCTTTTGCGTTGCTCAGCTGAAGGGTCTGCCACGTATGTCATAAAATTGGTTAAATCATAAATAACTTGATCATATTCGCTTTGGGAAAGATTGTTTTGCATATCTTCTAAAACATGAGGCATATTTACATTTTGATAAACTTTATTGTTTACTCCATAAGGTCTAGAAGAATCAGGATAATAATTTCTTAAGTAAGTATATATCCAATCCGGTCTTCTCAATCTGGCTTCTAAAGTGAGATCGGGTGGATAAGCCCCAAGCCAATTTATTGCATCTTCTTTAGTTAAACTTATCTCCATAAGTTCTCCTATTTTTGAACCATCAAAAATTAAGTTGTTCTCATACATTTCCAAAGGAATAAGTAGGTCTTCGGCGACCCTTTTGTATCTAGAATATTTAAGGGAATGACAGCCATAGCAATAATTCATGTAAGTAGATAGCCCTCTTTGTAAAGAAGCTTTATCTGATACATCTGCCTCGAAGTAATCACACTCCATTGACCCGCATCGATATTCTCCAGCAGAAAAAATAAAGGCAGAAGAGAATAAGATTGTAAAATAAAAGAGGATTTTCAAGCTGCATCTCCTACACGCTCTGGGACAGGTTTGCATTTCTCAAATCTTGTATAAAAAGGCATCAAGAGAAAATATGCGAAATAAAGAAAAGTAAAAACTTTAGCCAACATATTCTTTGTCTCAGTAGGAGGGACAGATCCAAGATAAGCCAAAACAAAGAAACTAATTACAAAACCAGCTAAAAAAACTTTACTAAAAATACCTTTATATTTGATTGATTTAACTGGACTTCTATCTAACCATGGTAAAGCAGCGAAAATTGCAATACCTGCTGCCATGACAACGAAACCTAAAAATTTAGCAGTTAATCCAAATAGAGGGAAATCTATTGCTCGAAGCATTGCGTAAAACGGAGTGTAATACCAAGATGGGACTATATGAGCTGGAGTAGAAAGCGGATTAGCAGGCTCATAGTTAACGTACTCGATAATGTATCCTCCCCCTTCTGGGAAGAAAAATATCACTGTACAAAAAATTAATAAAAATACTCCTAATGCATAGAAATCATGAGATATGTCATAGGGAAAGAAAGGCTTAGCGTCAAGTGGAACGCCATCCTGATCTGTATGTTTTTTTACATCGATACCATCCGGATTATTAGAGCCAATTTCATGGAGAGCTAAAATATGAAAGAAAACAACAGCAATAATTAAAATAGGTAATAAAACTACGTGAAATGCAAAAAGCCTCGATAAGGTAATTCCTGAGACTATATAATCACCTCTGATCCAGATAGCAAGGTCTTCTCCAAAGAAAGGAATAGAACCTACCAAAGATATAATCACTTGAGCTGCCCAAAATGACATCTGTCCCCAAGGAAGAACATACCCTGTAAAGCCTTCTGCGCATAGAAGAACATAAACAAACCATCCACCAACCCAAATTAATTCTCTTGGCTTCTGGTATGAACCGTACATCATGCCTCTAAACATATGCAGATAAATTAATGCAAAAAATGCTGATGCGCCGCCAGCATGCATGTATCTGATAAGCCAACCATAATCGACATCTCGCATAATGTATTCAATTGAAGAAAATGCACCTTCTGCTGTATTGGTATAATTCATCATTAACCACAAACCAGTAAGAATCTGCATTACCAGCACGATTAATAAAAGAAAGCCAAATAAATACCAAATATTTATATTAGATGGTGAGTAATATTTAGAAAGATGCCTTTCAAAAAGATCTATTACAGGAAATCTCTTATCGACCCAATTAAGGCTTTTTTTTCCGATAGTATTTTCGCTCATTAACTAACTCCGTCTGAACCGATAACCAATAAGTTATCTTTTTCAAAAAAATGTGGAGGCACAACTAAATTTGTAGGGGCGGGAACATTTGCATAGACTCTTCCAACTAAATCAAACTTTGAACCATGGCAAGGACAAAAAAATCCTCCCTGCCAATTTGAATCAAAGTCTTCTGGCTTTGCTTCTGGATAATATT
Organism: uncultured SAR86 cluster bacterium; assembly: GCA_902595715.1. Classification (GTDB taxonomy): domain Bacteria; phylum Pseudomonadota; class Gammaproteobacteria; order Magnimaribacterales; family AG-339-G14; genus MEDG-81. The sequence continues at coordinate 18,327 of CACJRI010000005.1, read as the reverse complement.
TAGGAGCACAACCCAAATGAGTGCAAACTCCAGTCAAGACTGCAATTCCTTTTTTTCTTGATCTTATTTCATTTTTTGCATATTCCGGCTGTGAGGGATCTTCCATATCAGGATCAGCTAGCCGCTCTAAGTTTTTTGTTATGAAATTTGTATTTTCTTCTGGAATATTTACTACGAAAACTGGTCTTCCCCTCCATTCAACGGTCATCATTTCTCCAGGGAGTAATTTTGAAACATCAACTTTAACGGGTGCACCAGCTGCCTCGGCTTTAGCGCTAGGTTTGAAAGCACTCACAAAAGGTATTGCAGTAAAAAATGCTCCGATAATTCCGAGGAATGAAGTTGTATATGTAAGAAATTTCCTTCTACCAGGATTAGGAGGACTTTTGGGTTGCATATTTTATCTTTTACTGAATTGAGGAGCTTTTCTTGCTTTTCTTAATCCAACTTTTTTTCTTTCCACTTTTCTTGAATCTCGTGTTAAATAACCTGCGGTTTTTAATGCTCCTCTAAAATCACTATCCTTTTTCTCCAGCGCTCTTGATATACCGTGTCTTATTGCGCCGGCTTGACCAAAGGAACCCCCGCCAGAAACTTTAATTTTTAAATCAAATTTTTGATCACAATTTAAAAGTTTCAAAGGCTGTTTAACCAGTATTTTAGCTACTTCTCTCCCAAAGTATTCTTCTAAAGGTAGATCATTTATTAATATGTTTCCAGAGCCTTCATAAAGGTAAACTCTAGCGGTTGCGCTTTTTCGTCTTCCTGTTGCGTATATTACATCTGACATGATATTAAATAGATAATTCTTTGGGTTGCTGGCCAATATGAGGATGAATTGAACCTGAATAAACTTTTAACTTTTTAATTATTTGATTAGCAAGTTTATTTTTAGGCAGCATTCCTTTAACAGCCTTTTCGATTATTTTTTCAGGAGAATCTTCTTGCATCTTTTCAAAGGATTTTGTCTTAAGTCCCCCAGGATATCCAGTATGGTGATAATAGTTTTTTTGAGAAAATTTATTACCAGTCACTTTAACCTTCTCGGCGTTAATGACAATTACAAAGTCACCTAAGTCTGCATTCGGAGAGTAATGTGCTTTATTTTTTCCCGAGAGAATAGAGGCTATTTTGACAGCCAATCTGCCTAAAATTTTGTCCTCTGCATCAACAAGATGCCATTTTTTATCGACATCAACACGCTTATAGCTTTTAGTTTCCATAATTAAGTTTTGAAAGGCGAGAATGATAACTCAGAGAGGTTATAATTGCTATTACCAATGATCAAAAAAAGTTATTTTGTAATATCTTTATGGGTTGTTTTAGGCGCCCTCTCTGCTTTAATTTTTTCTAGTTTTTATGGCAAAACAGATATCTATATCCCAATTTATCATGATATTTCAAATGTACTTGAAAGAACTTCCCCTTCCGTAGTAAACATCTGGACAATAAAAAAATGGAAAGCATGGCAAGAACAATCTAATGAATTTGGCTTTAATAGTTATAGACGAGTTATAAAAACCGGCTTTTTCCCAAATGGGTCAGGAGTTGTTATTGAAAAAGGTCTTATAGTCACGAACTTCCATGTCATTAGTGATGCTGTTAGTCAAAACCAAGAATTGATAGTAGAAAATTATTTAGGCAAAACATTACAGACACAAGTTTTAGGATTTGATTTAGAGGCAGATATTGCAGTTTTAGGAATTGTTGATTCGATTGATCTAAAACCTTTTAAAATAAGGAAAAACATTGATCAGGTTAAAGTTGGAGAGCCTGTAATTGCAATTGGAAATCCTCAAGGATTGGGACAATCATTTAGCAAGGGCATTGTTAGTGCCATAAATAGAACTTTCCAAGACAAAAAAGGAAATTTTATCCAAACTGATGCATCAATAAATCCAGGAAACTCTGGCGGCGCATTAATTGATGATAAAGGAAGATTGTTAGGTGTGGTAAATGTTATAAAATCAACTTCTGGAGGAAATCAAGGTTTAAATTTTGCTATTCCTGTTGATACAGTGATTGAAGTCTACAATTCAATTGTAGATAGGTAGCATCTATTTGCGCCTTAGCTTCAGAGCATTAGCATGCCCATGCAAACCTTCAAGCTCTGCTAAAAATATTGAATTATCAAGCAGCTCATTATATTTTGCCTTATTCTTAATAGATCTAATCTCTGTTACGGAGCTTCTCACTAAAAAGTCTTCAATGCTGACAGGCGAACTAAATCTAGCAGCAGAATTTGTTGGAATAACGTGACTAGGTCCTGCAGCATAATCTCCCAAGACAGCAGTATTATTTTCTCCAATAAAAATGGCTCCGGCAATGAACCTTTTTAATAAAGGCTCTTTAAAATTTTTGCAGATAATTTGTAAGTGTTCTGGTCCCACAAGATTATTAATTTCAATTGCTTCTTCTAAATTTTTAACCTGAATAAACATTGAGTTTTTTTCTAAAGCTATTTTTATTGTTTTGCCTCTTGGAGCCTCAGTCACTTGTCGATTAAGTTCATTAAATAAAGCTTCTAAACCCTCTCCTCCAATTTGAATAAAAATACACTTGGAGTCTTCTCCATGCTCAGCTTGCGCAATTAAATCAGCCGCTAATTCTTCAAATCCTTTTTTCTTATCGGAAATAATTAATACCTCAGAAGGTCCAGCAAAAGAATCTATGCCAACATCACCAAATACCTGTCTTTTCGCTTCTGCAACATATTTATTTCCGGGGCCAAAGATTTTATCTGACTTTGGTATTGTCTCTGTCCCATAAGCCATTGCGGCTATTGCATGAGCTCCGCCGAAATTATAAGCATTAGTTATTCCTGCTAAATGAGCAGTCCCCAACATTAATGTTTTTGCTTTCTCGGAAGAACTTGGAAAAAAAAGGTTAATCTCTTTAGAACCTGCCACTCTCGCAAGTAATGCAGTCATTAAAATAGAAGATGGATAAACAGCTTTGCCTCCGGGCGCATAAAGCCCAATCCTTTCTATGGGCCTATGAATATGACCTAATAAATTAAAAATCACATCCTTGGCTTTTAAATCACGTATCTTTATTCTTTTATGAAAATTTATGATTCTTTTCTTAATGAAATTTAAGTTTTTCTTTATTGCATTGTCTAACTTTTCATAATTTTTTTCTAAATCAGACTTACTGAAAGAAGCTTCGGAAACTGATTTAAATTCTGTCTTATCAATTTTATTAGAAATCTTTATTAAAGCTTTATCTCCATTTTTTTTTACATTAAATATTATTTTTTCAACAGCTTTCCTGACATGAGCAGTTTGATTCGTAATTTTACTTTGCAATAAGTATTTTTTAGCTGAAGTAAAAGATACTTTTTTAATTTTTAAAGTTTTCATTTAGAGCATCTTTTATAGAGAGAATTAATCTTTGTATTTTTGAATTATTTGTTTTGAAAGAGGATTTATTAATAATTAACCTAGTTGAAATATCTTGAATCACCTCTAATTCAGACAATCCATTATCTTTTAGCGTATTTCCTGTTTGTACAAGATCGACGATGTAATCTGAAAGCCCAAGTATTGGAGCAATTTCTATTGCACCTTTTAATTGAATTATTTCTACATTTTGCATTTTTGAAGCAAAGAAAGCTTTTGCAGATAATGGATATTTAGTTGCCACTATTGGTTTGTTTGAATTAGTCACTTCCTTATATGCAGCTAAAGAAAGACGGCACTTACCTAATCCCATATCTAAAGACTCATAAAAATTTTCTTCATCTTCAATCTCATTAAGAACATCCTTCCCAACAAAGCCTATATCTGCAATACCTTTGTTTACAAACTTAGGAATATCCCAAGATCTGAGGATTGCTACTTTGATATCTTTAACGGAGGTATCCATAACTAATTTTCTTGATGAATCTTTAAAAGATATACCAACCTGCCCTAAAAGATTTTTAATTTCTTTTAGCAGTCTTCCTTTAGGCAAAACTATTAACATTATCCTATCCTGTCACCCGCTCTATATTTGCTCCAAGAGAGTTCAATTTTTCTTCAATTCTTTCATAACCCCTATCAATATGATAAATGCGATCAATTTTAGTTTCTCCTTTCGCCACCAATCCAGCTAAAACTAAACTTGCTGACGCTCTAAGGTCTGTTGCCATAACTGGTGCTGAGTGTAGGGAATTTTTTTTCCCATTTATTATTGCAGTGTTTCCTGCCAGAGAAATATCTCCTCCCATTCTAATTAACTCTTGAACATGCATAAATCTGTTTTCAAAAATAGTTTCCACGACGGACGATTGTCCTTCTGCGATGGTATTTAATGAAATGAATTGTGCCTGCATATCTGTTGGAAAAAGAGGATATGGTGCAGTTGATATATCCACCGGTTTAAGATTTTTATCCATCTTTAAATTAATGGTATTTTCATTAATATCTATTTTTGCTCCCGCTTCAGTTAGCTTTTTAAGAACACTGTCTAGAGTTTCTGGCATAGAATTTTTTATTGATACTTCACCTCCAGTCATAGCTACAGCTGTTAAATAGGTAGCAGTTTCTATTCTGTCTGGCATAACTTCATAGGAAGTTTGTTTTAGTTCTTTCACGCCAAATACCATTAATTCTTTTGTTCCTTTTCCTTTAATCTTTGCTCCCATGCTAATCAAGCAGTCAATAAGATCTCCAACTTCAGGTTCTCTTGCAGCATTTTTAATTACGGTCTCTCCTTCTGCTAAGACAGCAGCCATAATGGCATTTTCTGTTCCTGTCACGCTAATGGTATCAAATAGAATTTCAGCCCCTTTTAGGCCATTTTCTGCTTTTGCCTTTATATATCCTCCTTCAGTAACCACCTCTGCTCCTAATTTTTTCATACAATCAAGATGAAGATTTACAGGTCTGCTTCCTATAGCGCATCCTCCAGGCAAAGCAACTTCAGCTTGTCCAAATTTTGCTAAGAGAGGTCCAAGCACTAAAACAGAGGCCCTCATTGTTTTTACAAGCTCATATCTTGCTATTTGATTTTTAAGATTTGAGGTATCTATCTCAAGATTCATATCCTCATCAAGTGTTATGTTTGCCCCCATTGATCCTAAAACCTCAATCATAGTAGTTACGTCTTTTAAGTGTGGGATATTACTTAAAGTTAATTTGCCTTCTAACAAAAGAGAAGAAGCTAGGATTGGAAGAGCTGAATTTTTTGCACCAGAGGCTTTCAAGCTTCCGTTAAGAGAATGGCCTCCCTCAATAATAAGTTTATCCATTAGTTTTCTAAGTTTATAGAATCTTCTTCAATACTCCAGGAATCTATTGCAAGATCCAAATTATCATTATTTTGTTTAACAAGGGATGCAAATTGCTTTCTATAAAGTGAAACAATGTCTATACCATCTAAGACTATACCAACTACTCGCCAGTCCTTTGTGTCTTCAATCTGAATTTTTTTCATCTTATAAATTAATTTAAATTTTCTACCTGAAAAGTCAGTATTTAATTGGACAACCGCTAAATCCATTCGTTCATTGGGATGAAAGTGGGATTCTATTGATATATTTGCTGCTTCTACACTACTTAATGCGCCTGAATAAGAGTCTATAAGAGTACTTTTAAACTTCTCATTAAATTTAAAGATTTGTTTTTTAGTAGCTTCTGTAAATAACCTCTTGCCCATTACTCTTTTTGAAATTTCTTCTGGGGGAATTAGTCTTGAAAACCTAACCTCAAACTCATTAAGAAACTTCTCTTTATCTGAATCAAATAAATCCTGATTATTGTTAAGAAAATTAAAAATTTCATTATGTTGAGCATTAACAAACTCTTCTACCTCGGTATCTAAGAAAGTGTTAGAAGAAAAAATAATGATAAAAAATAAGAAAAAGTAGTTTTTCATTTATAATCGAAACTAAAGAGCCTAGTCTACTACAGGATAATTAATCACAGATGAAAAAACCAAAAAAAATTAATTTTTTTGAAATTGGTAAAAAAGTCATTTCAAATGAAATTGAAGCTCTTCAAAAAGTTTCTTCGGGAATTTCCAAAAATGAATTTAATCAAGTTTGCAACTTTTTATTTAAAACAAAAGGAAATTTAATTTTTTTGGGTATAGGAAAGTCAGGTAAGGTATCTGAAAAGATATCAGCCACGCTTTCTAGTCTAGGAAAGCCATCTTTTTATATAAATGCCGCCGAGGCTAGTCATGGAGATCTTGGAGCAATAACTAAAAAAGATTCTCTAATTATTTTTTCGTACTCAGGTGAGACGGAAGAGTTAGTAGACCTTCTTCCAAACCTAAAGCAAAAAAAAGTAAATATTTGTTCTATTACTGGAAATAAAAACTCCACAATTGCATTGTCATCTCTAGCGCACATATCTTTAAATTTAGAAAAAGAGGCAGATATGCTGAATCTTGCCCCAACTTCCAGTACTACTGCCATGATGATGATTGGAGATGCTATTTCTATAGCCATAACAAACTATGAAGGTTTAAAAAGATCTGACTTTGGTGCAAATCATCCTGGAGGAAGTCTTGGAAAAAGTTTTATTAAGGTTAAAGAGATTATGATCAAAGAAAAAGATTTGCCTTTCATAGATGGAAATATTTCTATAATTGATGCAATGGAAAAAATCTCAAAAAAGGGGTTTGGATTAGGTCTAATAAAAATCAAGGGTCTTGTAAAAGGTATTTTTACAGATGGAGATTTAAGAAGAATGATAAACAATCATGTAGATCTTACTTCAACTCCCATAAAAAAAGTCATGACTAAAAATTTTAAATTTGTTAACGATGTCGATTTTGTCCTTGATGTTTCGAGGATAATGGAAGATCAAAAAATCTATTCATTAATCGTAAAGAATTCCAATAAAAAAATAATAGGTTTAATCAGGATGCATGAAATTCTTTCAGCAAAAATAATTTGATGCCAAAAAGCATTTTTGTATATTTAGTTGCTTTATTTTTTCTCATTGGCTCTGTCTTATTTTTATCTTCATTTTTTTTAAACTCTTCATCTTCTGAATTAATAAAACAAAATAATGAAATAGTTTTTGAAGCAAAAAATATTTCCATTAATCTAGGCTTTAAAGATAGTGATTTTATTTTAAAAGTAAAATCTTCAATGGTTAATTCTTTGAAAGAAGAAAAAAAGCTTTATGTTTATCAACCAAAAATAGATATTTCCGGAAAAAATACCTTTTTAAAAATAATTTCAAGTAAGGGAACAATTGCTTACGATAAAAATTTAGTACAACTTGAAACTGAAACAGAAATTTCTGGCAAAGCAAATGAAAAAATTATTTCAGGAAAGGCTGGCAACATTGACATTGACCTTAACAAAAAAAACTTATCATCTAATGAATTGATCATTTTTGTAGATGAATATGAAATCTCTGTAAAAGAAATTATTTTGAATGAAGATGAGATGGTTTTTAAAGGCAGTCCTATTTATTTAAAAGATAATGAAGGGTTAGTTACAGAGACGTCTTTGGTGAAGTTAAAATCAAATGGAGAATTAATTTTTCCATCAAAACTAAATATTAAAAATAATTAACTTTAATGCGTATTGAAGCAAAAAAACTTAGAAAAGTTTCAAATAAAATAAATATACTTGAGAGCATAGATATCTGTATAACCTCAGATAAAGTATTTGGCTTGCTAGGGCCAAATGGAGCAGGCAAGACCTCTTTGTTCTCTATTCTGGCTGGTTTGAGCAAGCCTTCTATGGGAGATGTGCTTTATGACTCAAAAATAGTAAATAACCTGAGTTTTGAACAAAGATCAGAATTAGGAGTAATTTACCTTCCTCAAGAACCATCTGTATTCAGAGAACTTACCGTTGAAGAGAATATTAAGGCTGCACTAGAAGCAAAAAAATATGATAAGAGAGAAATTGAAAATAAACTGTCTCAAATTTCTGAAGAATTTGATCTGATGAGTATCAAAACTCAAAAATGTAATTCTTTATCTGGAGGTCAGAGAAGAAGAGTTGAGATTGCAAGAGCAATTGCATTAAGCCCAAAACTTATATTACTTGATGAACCTTTTGCAGGAATTGACCCTCTCGTAATAAGCGAAATTAAGACTTTGATTGAGGATCTTAAAGAAAAAGGGATTGGAGTTCTGATAAGTGATCACAACGTAAATGCTACTCTTGATATTTGTGATTTCATTTACGTCATTAATGCGGGACAAGTTATTGCTCAAGGGACTCCTAATGAAATCGTGCAAAATGCATTAGTTAAAAAAGTCTATCTTGGTGATATGACTTAGGCAAAGTTTTTACTGTCCATAAGTAAGCTTTATCCTCAAATATCTCAAAACTCCATAAATAATTGGCCAAGAAAGGCTTGAGATGATTGTTAAGATTAATAATTCAAAAATTATAGATAAGCTAAAATTATTGGAAATTAAAATGAAATAAATTTGATAAATAAAAACAATAATTGCCACAATCAAAGATTGTTGCAACCTAAACAAAGCTCTAAACCTATGAAAATATCTTTGTGAAAAGTAAGATGCTAAAAGAAATATTACAACATGAATTCCTAAGAGATATCCTAAAAAGATATCTAAAATGAAACCAGAAAGCATGGTCCAAAAGAAACCTATACTTCTCGGCGTTGCTACATTCCAATAAATTAAGGTCATCAAAGTTAGGGGCAAACTTAACCTGGATAAAAGAAAGTCATTCAATAAAACTTCAACTATTGAGGAGATAATTAAAGTAATTCCTACGAAAAAATAAAAATTAAAAATAGAAGGTTTTTTATCATCAAGACTATTCATGGCTTAGTAAATAAAATAGTAGAGCCAAAACTAAAGTCAAAAGTATTTTCAACTGTAATTAGCAAAAAGTTTGATTGATCATTTTCTTTGATCTCGGTCACCTTTCCGAGTAAGAAACCTTCCGGAAACCTGCCTCCCAATCCAGACGAAATGATTTCGTCACCTCTTTTAATATCTCCATTTTTTTTAAATTCTTCAATTTGAAATATTTTAGGCTTACCCGTTCCAACTATAATTATATTTTCTAAAGTCCTAGAGTTCTTTGCCGGAACTTTTATTGATGCATCGTGTAGAGGTGTTATTTTTATTGAGTTATTAAGTAGCTCGTCTATTACTCCAATTAGTCCGAAAACATTAAAAGCAATCATATCTTTTGAAATTTTGTTTGTTCTGGTTTCAACTAAAACAAGTTCTTTAGGAAATTTTTTGTAGTCTGTAATTTTACCTAAAAATATTTCTCTTTCTTGAAAACTCTTACTTAGATCAAAAAGCTCCTCAAGCTCATTTAGAGAAGCTTTTATATTTTTGAGAGCAAGATTTTGATTTTCTAGATCTCTTATCTGATTTCTCAATGTGTTAATTTCTTCAGAAAGCTTTTTTTGAGATGAAAAATAAGAATCAAAGGAATTAAAACTATCTTTAGCTAGGTATTCAATTTGTGTAAAAGGAGTAAAAAGATATGACGAAACGAATCTAATTTTACTGCTTAAATCAAACGAATAATCTCCATACATTATAAGAAAAGTGAAAATGATTGCTGGATAGAAACGACTCGCGCGCATTGACCCAGTGGTGAATATAGCTGTTTGCGCGATATCGGTTTGCTTGTGTTCACCGCCGAACATGAAATTACTCTGTAGATAAAAGATCTACATCAAATTTATCAATTATATCTAGGGCAATTCCTCCGCCTTTTACTACACAAGTCAAAGGATCATCAGCGACAATTACTGGAATTCCAGTTTGCTCAGATATCATTATATCTAAGTCTGTAAGCAAGGCGCCTCCTCCTGTTAAAACTATTCCTCTTTCAGAAATATCTGCGCTTAGTTCTGGAGGAGATTGTTCTAAGGCATTTCTTATAGATTGAAGAATTGAAGATAGAGGTCCCGATATGGCTTCATAAGCTTCTAAGCTTGAAAAATTAATTGTGTTCGGAACACCTTCAGCTAAATTTCTTCCTCTGATTTCCATTGATTTATCTTCACTTTCAGGAGTTGCACAACCCACAGTTTCTTTTATTCTTTCAGCAGTTGATTCACCAACCAAAACTCCGTATTTTCTTCTAATATAAGACACAATAGCTTCATTGAATCTATCACCTCCCGTTTTCAAAGAGCTTGAAAAAACGACACCATTAAGTGCAAGAATTGCTATTTCAGTTGTACCTCCACCAATATCTACTACCATTGAACCTGATGCCTCTTCAACCGGCAATCCAGCACCAATTGCTGCTGCCATAGGCTCTTCTATAAGCCTGACTTCTCTAGCACCTGCTTGAAGGGCTGATTCTCTTATTGCTCTTCTTTCTACTTGTGTCGATTGGCAAGGAACGCAAATCAATATTCTTGGACTTGGTTTAAAGAAATTTTCTCCATGAACGACCTGAATAAAATGTTGAAGCATTTTTTCTGTTACTTGAAAATCTGCAATAACTCCATCTTTAAGTGGTCGAATTGCTTCGATGTTTCCAGGAACTCTTCCAAGCATTCTTTTTGCTTCAGAGCCTACCGCAACCACTGATCTATGACCCTCGGATTTTTTTATAGCCACTACGGATGGTTCATTTAGAACAATTCCCTTTCCTTTGGCAAAAATGAGTGTATTAGCAGTACCCAAGTCAATTGATAAATCTGTTGAGTAGATGCCTTTAAGAGCTTTTAGAACCATAATTTTGTAACTTTTTAAATAATTCGAATAGTAGTTGATTTTAAGTTGATATAAAATCTTCCTCTCTTTGAGTCATTATAATGAAAATTACTGAACAAGACCTTAAAAACATCTCTTTATTGAGTAAGATCAAAATAGACAAAGAGACATCTGACTCTTTGGTAGAAGATCTAGAATCTATTTTGACAATGGTTAACAAAATGGATGAGGTAGATACTTCAAAAATAAATCCATTAACACATCCCATAGAAAATACTCAGACTTTGAGAGAAGACATAGAAAAGAAAGATATTGAAAGAGAGAAACTTCAAGAACTTTCTAAGGAAAAAGACTCTGGTTTTTATCTAACCCCTAAAGTAATTGAATAATTATGAGTGAATTAATAAATCTTTCTTTAACAGATCAAATACTTGGGCTTACTGATAAATCTTTCTCATCTAAAGAAATTACAGGAGCATATTTAAATGAAATTAAGAAAAAAAAATCTCTAAATTGCTTCATTTCAGTCTTTGAAGAAGAGTCAGAAGAAAAAGCCCTAATAGCAGATGAAAATATTGCAAAAAACAAAGCTAGGCCTCTAGAAGGGATTCCAATTGCTCACAAAGATATTTTTTGTATTAAAGATAAAAAAACAACTTGTGGTTCTAGAATGTTATCCAACTTCATTTCTCCTTATTCTTCAGAGGTTTTCTCTAAATTGGATGCTGCAGGAGCAGTTACCTTGGGAAAAACAAATATGGATGAATTTGCTATGGGATCTTCTAACGAAACAAGCTTTTACGGAAATGTTTTAAACCCTATTAACGAAAAACTTTCTCCGGGAGGTTCTTCTGGAGGATCCGCAGCTGCTGTTAGAGCCAATCTTTGCTCATTTGCAACTGCAACCGATACAGGAGGCTCCATAAGACAGCCGGCTTCTTTCTGTGGAGTAACAGGTATAAAACCTACTTATGGAAGAGTTTCCAGATGGGGAATGATTGCTTTCGCGTCTAGCCTTGATCAAGCAGGAATAATTGCAAAAAATGCTAAGGATGCGGCTATAGCTCTCAAATATATGTCTGGATTTGATCAAAAAGACTCGACATCTTTGAATGAAGAAGTAAAAGATTTACAACAGGAAGTCGATGCAGATCAAGAACATATAATTGGAATTCCTAAAGAACTAATTGAGAATATTAAAAATGATCAGGTGCGGGATTCTTTCAAGAATGCCATTTCTATTCTTGAAAAAGATGGAGCAAAAATTGAAGAAATTAATCTACCTCATATTGAGTACTCCTTGCCTGCTTACTATGTAATAGCCCCTGCAGAGTGTTCAGCAAATTTAGCAAGATATGATGGAATTAGATTTGGCCATAGAAGCGAGAGCGTATCTTCTTTAGAAGATCTTTATGTGAATTCAAGAACAGAAGGATTTGGCAGAGAAGTAAAAAATAGAATTTTTATTGGAACGTTTTGTCTTTCAGCAGGTTACTATGATGCCTTTTATAATAAGGCTTTAAAAATAAGAAATTTAATAAAGAGTGATTTTGATGAAGCTTTTAAAAAAGTTTCTTCGATAGCAATGCCTACTTGCTCTAACTCTTCTTTTGAACTCGGCTCAATAAGCGATCCTGTAGAAATGTATGAACAAGATATTTATACAATTCCTGCAAACTTAGCAGGTTTACCAGCCTTATCAATTCCATCAGGTACGGCTGACGAAATGCCAATTGGCCTTCAACTTATTGGAAACTATCTTGAGGAAGGAAGAATTCTTAACCTTGCAAACAAATTTCAAAAATTAACGAATTTCCATGAGTTTAAATAATTGGCAACCTGTTATTGGACTAGAAGTTCATGTACAACTTGCAACTAAAACAAAACTTTTTTCCTCTTCACCAATAGTTTTTGGTGCTGAACCAAATACTCAGGCTAGTGAAATTGACTTAGGGCTTCCTGGTGTATTGCCGGTATTAAATAAGGAAGCTATTTCTCATGCATTAAAGTTTGGTTGCGCAATAAATGCCGAAATATCTGAAAAAGTAATTTTTGCAAGAAAGAATTACTTTTATCCCGACTTGCCTAAGGGTTATCAAATAAGTCAGTTAGATGATCCTATAGTCGGCAAAGGAAGTGTTGAAATAAAAGTTGGTGATGAATCAAAAATTATTGGCGTTACTAGAGCTCATCTTGAAGAAGATGCAGGAAAATCAATCCATGACTTATACAGCAATAACTCCGCAATAGATTTAAATAGAGCTGGAACTTGCTTATTAGAAATAGTCTCTGAGCCTGATCTAAGTTCTGCTGAGGAAGCAGTTGAGTATTTAAAAAAAATACACAGCATTGTTACTTTCTTGGGAATCTCAGATGGCGACATGTCACAAGGATCTATGAGATGCGACGCTAACGTATCTGTTAAAAGGCCCGATGATCAAGAACTAGGCACTAGAACTGAATTAAAAAATATAAATTCTTTCAAATTTGTTGAAAAAGCAATTATTTTTGAAATAGATAGACAAATTAAAGAGCTTGAAAAGGGAGAAGAAATTATTCAAGAAACTAGATTGTATGATTCTAAGAAAAATCTTACGCGATCCATGCGTTCAAAAGAAGAAGCCAATGACTACCGCTACTTCCCAGAACCGGATTTAATTCCAATAAAAATCTCAAAAGATCAAATTAACGATGTAAGAAAAAATCTTCCTGAATTGCCAGAAATTATGAAAGAAAGGTTCAGAAGCTCTTACAAACTATCAGATGAAAATGCTGAACTTGTGACAATAAATAAAGAAACTGCATCCTTTTTTGAAGAAGTATTGTCTTATGAAGTTTCTCCTAAAAATGCTGTTAATTGGATAACTGGAGACTTATTTGCGCTGCTTAATAAAAATGACACAAAGATTTCTGAGTCTAGAGTAGATCCAAAGCACATTGCAGAGATAATTCAAAATATTGAAGACCAAAAAATATCTGGCCCTTCTGCGAAAAAACTTCTTGAGATTGTATGGAGTGAAGGAGGAGAAATACAAGAGCTCATTCAGAAAGAAGGTTTAGAACAAATTTCTAATGACGGTGAAATAGAAAAAATCCTAGATGAGGTAATTTCTGAAAATCAGAAACAATTTGAACAGCTAAAATCAGGCAAAGATAGATTGCAAGGCTTTTTTGTTGGGCAAGTAATGAAAAAAACTTCGGGAAGTGCAAGCCCACAAATTGTGAATAAACTTTTAAAGGATAAATTATCTAAGTAATGAACATGGATAAAGACTCGGCTACATAAGCGGGTTTTTCTTGCCCTTCTATCTCCATTACAACTTCGTATTTCAAAAGATATCTTCCGTCACCTTTATCATCAACAGATAAAAGTGTTGATTTAGTCCTTACTTTTGAACCCACATTTACAGGAGTTAAAAATCGAACCTTATCAAGTCCATAATTAAAAACCATGGTCATGCCCTCAGGAGCAACTTGAGGAGCTGGCAACCCAGCCATCAATGAGAGGGATAAGAATCCATGAGCTATTGTTGAGCCAAAAAGTGGCGTAGCTTTTTCTGAATCGATATGAATGAATTGATGGTCATTCGTTGCATCAGCAAATTGATTTATTCTATCTTGATCGACTTTTAACCAATCTGAAGCCCCCATATCTTTACCAATGTAATCTTTTAAAGTGTCTGCAGGTACTAATCCAGCCATTGTTTTCTCCTTTTTTTATTTCATTAAATGATTTTTGTAGTCTTCTCGCAAACCTGTCTTGAGAAGTTTCCCTGTTGCTCCGTGAGGAAGCTCATCTAGAAAGATAACGTCATCAGGAAGCCACCACTTAGCTACTTTATCAGAAAGGTAATCCAATACTGAATCTTTATCGCAATCTTCCAAGTTATTTTTAACAATAAACAACAAAGGTCTTTCATCCCATTTGGCATGAGCAACGCCAACAACGCATGCCTCTGCTACTCCCGGATGTCCAACTGCCGTGTTTTCTAGATCAATAGAGCTAATCCACTCTCCTCCAGATTTTATAACATCTTTACTTCTATCAACTATTCTCATATAACCATGAGTATCTATCGTTGCAACGTCTCCTGTATCAAACCATCCATCTTCCAGAGCAGTCTCATTAGACTTAAAATAACGTTCAATAATTGCAGGGCCTTTGACCATAAGTCTCCCAAACGTTTTTCCATCATTAGGAAGAACCTTACCTTCATCATTTATTATTTTCATTGAACAACCGTAAACTGCTCTACCTTGGCTTGTTTGAATTTCATATCTTTCTTCCAGATCCATGCCATCCATCTCTGGAGTGTAGGAATTAAGTGTCCCAAGCGGACTCATTTCTGTCATACCCCAACCATGAAGTAAAAAACAATCATGTTTCTCTTGAAAGGCTTTAATCATAGCTTTTGGAGCAGCAGAACCACCGACCAAAACACTATTTACAGAATCAAGTTTGATTTTGTTCTTTTCAGTGTAATTCAGTAAGTCAAGCCATACCGTAGGAACTCCCATAAGCTGATTTACTTTTTCAGAAGTAATTAAATTACAAATTGATTCACCATCAGTAAAGGGGCCTGGAAAAACCATTTTGGCACCGTACATAAATGAGGCATATGGAATTCCCCACGCGTTAACATGAAACATTGGCACTACAGGAAGCAAAACAGTTTCAGAAGTTAAATTCATTGCATTACCTGCGGTAGCATACCAAGCATGCAAAACTGTAGATCTGTGAGAATAAAGAACTCCCTTAGGATTTCCAGTTGTGCCGGATGTATAACACAATGATGATGCTGTATTCTCATCAAACTCAGGCCAAACTATATCTTCAGATTCATCAGCAATAAGATCTTCATAACAGATGAGATTTTTAATCGATGAAGATGGCATGTGCTCCTTATCAGTAAGTACCACAATTCCTTTAACTGTTTTAAGGTCAGAAATGACATTTTCTATGATTGGTAAGAAAGGCGCGTCAACGAAGATATATTTATCTTCAGCATGATTAACTATGTATTTAATGTCATCTGGAAACAATCTTGGATTAAGAGTATGAAGAACAGCTCCTAATCCAGAAATACCAAAATAAAGTTCTAAATGGCGATAACTGTTTACTGCCATTGTGGCAATTATATCCCCCTCTTTAATATTTAAATTAAGCAAAGCATTGGCCAATTTCTTTGATCTTTTCGCAGAGTCTTTAATGGTATATCTGTGTATGCCTCCTTCTACAGTGTTGCTTACTATTTCTGTATTGGCGTTATTTTTTATAGCATGTTCTAAAACTCCTGAAATTAGAAGTTGTTCATTCATCATATTCCCTAACATAATCTCACCTTTTTTTTGTTAAACCCTTTACGAATAAAGGAGAATATCTTCGCTCAAGAAATCCTTCAACCTCTTTTTTTGATTCTAAATGAAAAAGTTTTATATCATTTAAAGAAGACATTAAAAATGGTTTCCATTCCAATAAAATTTCATCAAGAGGGTTTTCAAAAATAAATCGAATTGATTTTTTACTAATATTTAAAGCGCGCTGTAATTCCTTTTCGTTTAACGTCTTAAATGGATCAGAGAAGATTGGTTTTAATTCTTTTGGTAAATATGGAACTTTCTGCTTTGGGTTAAATAGATAATTTAATAAAAATTTGTCTGTTTCTTTTAAACCAGTTCCGTTAAGAAAGTGTCCAACTATTGATTTGTTTAATGATCTTCCTTTTAAGGGACCTAGAAACAATCTACTTGGGCAATAATCATTTGCATAAAAATTATCCCAAATGGCTATAGGATTTTTAAAAAAGTCTTGAATAGACTTTAGAGATGAATTATTGATCCTTTCACTGATAACAGTATCACCTGTCCAAAAAATAACTACGCGCTTATTTAAATTTTCTTTTAGCCCTCCTAGATATCCTTCATCAAATATCCCCTTTGATAAAGATAAATTATAAATTGACGGACAAAACCACATATTTTTTTGTTTTGGAAAGTGCATAGAAACTTCATTTAAAACTTCTGCATGTTTTTTTCCCAAATCTTTGTCGGCCGCTTCCTGACCAAAATTAGTTATATCAATGTCATCGAAGAAAATTGCTATTTCATCAAAGCCAGCCATCTCAAGAGCATGAGATAATTTTCTTTTCAAAAGCTTTAAATTTTTTTCAATGTCTTCACAAAATTCTGAAGAAGGAGAAATGCAATAAACTTGCTTGATTTTTTTTGGAAGAATTCTTCTCTTAAGATTTTTATCAAGTTCCTTCCATCGATGACGTAAATAAATATCTTCCTTTGGCCCATAAAAGTAATGAGAAATTGGTGTTTTTAAGTCTTTAAAAGCATCAATTGGTAACCTCCTAGAGTAATAACCTTCTATATAGCCTTTAAACATGATTTAGATTCTACAGATCCTACATTCTGGATTTTTATGAATATCAACTCTTTTAAAAATTCCTTTCAACGAATCAAAAATCATAAAATATGATTCAAAATTTTTTTCTATAGTGGCTTTTATCGCTTCAATTGCCATTAAAGAGCCTATGGCTCCAACTAATGGAGAAGCAATCGCAGACTCTCTGCAAGATAAATCTTCGTTCTCGAGATCTTCAAATAAACACTCATAGCAGGAATTCATAGTATCTCTTAAATCAAAGCAACCTAATTGTCCATTCCAAGCAATAGAAGATCCAGAAATAAGAATTTTGTTATGTTCTACGCAATATCTATTTACAATTTTTCTTGTTTCGAAGTTATCAGAGCAATCAAGAATTATTTCTGAATCCTTCAGAAGATGTTCGATGTTTGCAGAATCAACTTTTTCCTCTAATCCTATTAGCTCAACAAAAGGATTTAATTGAGATAATTTTTTTACTGAGGTAGTGGCTTTATTTTTTGATAAGTCATTTTCATCAAAAAGAATCTGCCTTTGTAAGTTTGAAGCTTCTACAAAGTCGAAGTCTATTATTTTGATTTGACCAAATCCAGATAAAGCTGAATAAAGAGAGGCAGAGCATCCTAAGCCGCCCATGCCAATAAATGCCAACGACATATCATTAATTTTTTCCTGCCCTTCAATGTCTATTTCAGGCAACATAATATGTCTGCTATATCTTAATAATTCTTCTTTTAACATTGATAAACCGAAACTCTTTTATCTCCATTTAAATCATTTAAATTCGAAAAATTAAGATATCCATTTTCCACGGCAAATTTATTTAATTCTTCGTATTGATCAGGAGCATGTTCTAAATAAACTTTACCATTTTCATTTAAAAAATTTTTTCCTTTAGATAAAATTATTTTTAAATCACATAGACCTTTATCTTTTGAAAATAAAGCTTTTTCTGGTTCATGCCAGATCCCTTCTTCTTTTCCGGTAGTTGCCTCTTTATCTACATAAGGAGGATTAGAAATAAGATAATCAACCTGAGGAAAAAGCCATTCATTATTCCAGTCATGATTTAAAAAAATTATGTTTTCACAGCAAAACTTCTCTGCATTTTGTTTTGCCACCAAGATACTTTTAATAGAAATATCTGTTGCTAAGATAAAACAATCTTTATTTTCTTGAGCGATGGATATAGAAATCGCTCCAGACCCTGTTCCAAGCTCGAGAAGAGTTTTACCTTGTAGATTTTCATTGAGAATAGCATCTACCAATGTTTCAGTTTCTGGACGCGGAACAAGAACATCTGGCGTGACGAT